>NZ_JBISEQ010000002.1:0-1025628 GCF_044383785.1 Terribacillus sp. JSM ZJ617
AGGAATTACCGGTCCAACGGGAGCAGCAGGAGCGACAGGAACAACAGGACCTGCAGGAATTACCGGTCCAACGGGAGCAGCAGGAGCGACAGGAACAACAGGACCTGCAGGAATTACCGGTCCAACGGGAGTAGCGGGAGCGACAGGAATAACAGGACCTGCAGGAATTACCGGTCCAACGGGAGCAGCAGGAGCAACCGGAGTTACTGGCCCGACAGGTTTAACCGGAACCACAGGAATTACCGGACCAACCGGCTCCACAGGTAGTGCACTGCCTTCAGTTAGCGCTCTTGCAGCAAACCAGGTAACCACAGCTCTTGCTATTCCTCTTAATACCGATACGGTAGTTAATACAATTACTCCGGCTGTAGTGGCGGGGAACAATGTGAAATTAGATTTTAATGTACAAATTGCTGTAGTAACCACTGCCAACTGGTCAGTTACTATAACTGCTACACTCCGAAGAGATGGAACCACTCTGAATCAGGTAAGCATTGGTCGAACTGGTACAGCAGCAGGGACATTTCGTATCTTGGTACCGAATACGTTTGTTGACGTGGTACCAACCACTGGAACAGTTACCTATACGGTAAGCATTACTGTTGTGCCAGGTACAAATATTACATCTGCCACGGCTGAGACGCGTAATCTGAACGGTACACGCTTTGTTTAATAGAACCAAGGCCATAGCAACTAAAGCTATGGTCTTGATTTTTTATTTGCAATGCCGAAAAATAGCGAACACTAAAACTTTTCAGTCAATAGCTCGGGGCGTATAATAGAAAGGTAGTTTAAGGAGGTATACATATGACGAATAAATATCGACAAACATGGGATTTGGATGCGATATTCCCTGGGGGCAGTAACTCGGCCGCGCTAGCTGAATTCGCAGAGAAAGCAGACCAAGCTTTACAAGATTGGAAACAGGCTTTGGAAGCCTTCCATGTTCCAGATCAGGCTGAAGATACTGCTGGCTTGGTGCGTATCGTAGCGGAGTGGGAAACTTCTGCTAAACATGTATTCGAGGTTGTTGCATTCGTTGAATGTCTCGTTGCACAGGATGTTACAGACAAAAAAGCAAAGCAATGGTCTGGGAAGAAAGATGAACTTATGGCAGCCTACAGCGGAACGCTTACTGGTGTAGATCAAGTTATTACACTAGTGCCGCAGCAGACGTGGGAACAGATGCTTGAGCAGCCGGAATTGATAGATTATGCATTTGTGCTTGATGAGCGCAGAAAAGAGGCTGCTGAAAAGCTGTCGCCTGAACAGGAAGTATTGCTGAATGATTTGGCGATTGATGGCTACCATGGCTGGGGAGGTATGTACGATACGATTGTCGGCAGCATCCAAGTGCCATTGGAAATCGATGGAGAAGAGAAATCCTATTCTGTTGGTCAAGCTGCCAATAAATTGGATGCTCCAGATCGCCAAGTAAGACAGCATGTATTCGCTAGAATGCAGGAAGCTTGGACAGAAAAAGAAGATTTCTTTGCTGAAACGCTTAATCATCTAGCAGGTTTCCGTCTTCAGACATACAAGCATCGAAAATGGGACAGTGTACTGAAAGAGCCGTTGGCTTATAACCGTATGTCTCAAGAAACACTGGATGCTATGTGGGGAGCGATCACGGATGAGAAGGATTCATTCGTCAAATACCTGCAGCGCAAAGCGGAAATCCTCGGTCTGGAAAAATTGAGCTGGTATGATATCGATGCACCGCTCTCCTCTGCGACAAAACATGTTTCATATGACGAAGCAGCTGACTTCATAGTGAAGAATTTCCGGAAATATAGCAGCCAAATGGCAGATTTCTCCCAGAAAGCATTCGAAAAGCGTTGGATTGAAGCAGAAGACCGCAATAGCAAACGCCCTGGTGGCTTTTGTACCAGCTTCCCGGACAAAAAGGAAAGCCGGATTTTCATGACGTTCAGTGGTACTGCTTCCAATGTATCTACGCTAGCGCATGAGTTAGGTCATGCTTATCACAGCTACGCAATGAATGATGTGGAACAGTTGAACCAGGAATATGCAATGAACGTGGCTGAGACAGCTTCGACATTGGCTGAATTGATTGTTTCCGATGCAGCAGTTAGAGAAGCTGTGACGAAGGATGAGAAAATCGCATTAATTGAAGAAAAAATTCAGCGCAGCATTGCATTCTTCATGAATATCCACGCAAGGTTCTTGTTCGAAACAAGATTCTATGAAGAACGTAAGAACGGATTAGTATCTGCTGCGCGCTTACGCGAGTTGATGGTCGAAGCTCAGAAAGAAGCATATAATGACCAGCTTGATGAGTATGATCCGACATTTTGGGCATCCAAGCTGCATTTCTACGCGACTGACGTACCGTTTTATAATTTCCCGTACACATTCGGGTTCTTGTTTAGTACTGGTATATACGCAAAAGCAGCAGAAAATCCGCAAGACTTCGAGCGTTCCTACAATGCTTTGCTTGAGGACACAGGCCGGATGACGGTAGAAGACTTGGCGATGAAGCATTTGCAGGAAGACTTAACGGACAAGGCTTTCTGGCTTAAAGCTATCGAAGTTTGTAAGCAGGATATTGAGGAATTCTTGAGATTGACTGCAGAATAACGAAGGAAGACCACTCACTGGAGTGGTCTTTTTTTATGACAAATGTCATCTTTTCTTATGACATTACTTTCTTACTCCTTGCAGTCTGTCTTGATATTCTGATAGCAGGAGGTGGGGTCATGCTAAAGATAGATCATATCAGTAAATCATTTAATGGGCAGTTGGTACTAAGAGATATCACATTTCAAATGACAGAGGGTGAGAGTATTCTCCTGTTGGGCGCGAATGGAACTGGCAAGTCTACGCTAATAAAAATTGTTTTACAAATGCTGAAACAAGATCGAGGAAGTATGAATTGGGAAGGCAAAAGACCTCATATTGGATACGTACCACAATCACCTTCTATGATCGGGAATTTAACGCTCTATCAATTTGTTTCATATATGCTCTCTTTGCATGGTAAGAGAAAGCAGATCCAGGCAGTATTACGAGATGCAGGATTAGAATCCAAAAAGAAGGTGCTGGCAGAAAATTTAAGTACTGGTCAGATGAAACGTCTATTATTCCAGCTAGCTGTTGCAGTTAAGCCAAAACTTCTAATTATGGACGAACCGACAGCTGGTATGGATCTGGAAGCTAAACGGAAATTTCGCAGGCAGTTGTCTGATGTACGCTCGAATGGAATGAGTGTATTCATAACGACTCATATTTTATCAGAAGCAGAAGAGCTAGCGGAACGATTGTTGTATCTGGAGGATGGCGTTATAAAAGTAGACCGTCCTATAAAAGAAATAAAGATGGACAGAAAGTCAATTAGCTTCCGAACACATTCCAAGAATAAAAGAATACTGTTCTCGATGGGTTATATCCAGAAGGATGGATTATATCGAAAGCTAACGGAGGATGCTGATAATGAACTGGAATTGCTGATCCAGAAAAGTATCAAATTTTCACAGCTTGAGATAATAGGCGATACTCTCGAGCAGTATGTAGAGGGCCTGGAAAGAGAGGAAGGTGGTATATGAAAGCTATTATTCAAACGGTAGTGATGGAAGTCCAAAGAATGATAAAAAATAAATACTTTCTCTGTTTCTCTTTATTTATGCCTTTCGTCTTTTATACATTGTTCACTTATATTAATAGAGGTTCAACTGTCGACGGAGTAGACTTTGATTATTATTTTCTCATATCCATGACCTGCTACAGTTTGGTAGTGACTTCTGTGCAAACATTTGGCATTCAAATTATGTATGATAGAAGGCAAACTTGGATGGACTATTTGTTTACCCATCCGCTTACACCACCACAGTATTTCATTTCCCGTATTATAACGCAGCTTTTACTGAACGCAGTCATTGTTTCGTTGTTTTTCTTAATTATAAATGCATGGAAACAATTCAATCGTCCTTTGGAAGAATGGATAATAACAAGTATATGGCTGCTGGCTGGTTCAATTCTATTTCTAACAATCGGAATCTTAATTGCTCAGACGAAAAAGGTTGAGACAGCATCTGTGACAGCTAATATAGTAGTGTTGGGACTAGCTATTTTAGGTGGTCTCTGGATGCCTCTGCAAACATTTCCAGACTGGGTACAAATGATTGGAGAGTGGCTGCCATCATACTTGTTTGCATTGGGTGCGCGGAATATAGCCTCAGGAGAGGGTATTGAACTTTTCAATATCATAATCCTCACCTGTTATTTTTTGGTATTATTTATAGGAGCGATAATTTTGCAGTACAGGCAAAGGAGCTGACTACGTGAAGAGATTCCGACTGTTTCCGGAAGAAGATGGCTATATACCTCATCTTTGGCTTGCCTATTATTATTTCACATTATTATATTTGATTGGAGAGCAAGGTTTTCGATTCTGGTTCCCTCTCTTAGTAATGATTATCATCTTTTTTTGTTATAGGGAGATCTATTGGCGGCCGGAAAGGACTTTTTCTTCAGCAATCATCTTAACTATACTAGTTGCATATTTAGTTTTTTTTATTGAACAGACTTTTTTCTACTTGCTTTTGTATGCGATTAATATGCTTTATGTACTGAAAAGTCCAGCAAAATTTTGGATTGGATATATGACAGTTAATGCAGTAACAGGCATCATGCTTTTCACGGATATATATGGGATTCACGATTGGACCTGGGGATTTATTTCTCCTGGTATCCTGATTAGTCTCATTACACCAGCAGTTTGGAAAGTTCAAGAAAAGTGGTACCGCAAATGGGAAGCAGTCAATGAGGAGCTTACTGACACAAAAAAGCAAGTGGAAGAATTGATCAAGGAGCGTGAGCGGGATAGGATTGCACGTGACTTGCATGATACGGTAGGACAAACGCTATCCACAATCTCAGTAAAAAGTGACATCTCAAAAAAACTATTATTCCAGAACCCGGGGAGGGCAGAACAAGAATTGCATGATATCCAGCAGTTGTCTCGATCCTTGCTTCAGGAAATGCGTGAAATTGTCAGCGATATGCGTCTTGTTTCCTTGCAGGAAGAGTACGAGGCAGCGCAGCTTAGATTAAAAGAAGCTGGTATTGCTTCTGAATCGGAACAACAACTATCTTCAATAGAAGACAGTTCAAAGGAAACCATGCTTGCCTATATTCTCAAAGAAGCTGTCACCAATGTCATACGTCATAGTAACGCCACGTTCTGTAAAATCCGGGTCATACAAACTAAAAACGTTCTGCATTTACAGGTAGAGGACAATGGCGGCTATAATAATACGCTCGCAGAAGAAGGAAACGGCTTGGCTGGAATTAGAAAACGTGTCAGCTTAATGAAGGGGGAAGCCCATTTTCATGAGCGGCCAAATGGCGGCTTGCACATGATAGTAAAAGTTCCTATGCAAACCGAAGGAGGAAACAGTAATGATTCGTATGCTATTGGCGGATGACCAGAATATGCTTCGAGGTGCCATGGCTGCGATGCTCGATTTAGAGGATGATTTCGTTGTCACTAATCAAGCTGCCAATGGTGAGGAAGTCTTGCAAGCACTTGAAACGCAAACTTTCGATTTATTAATCCTCGATATTGAAATGCCAAAATTTAATGGCTTGGAAGTGGTCAAACAATTGCGGCAAAACAGTCGCATAGAGAAGGTTTTGATGCTGACGACCTTTTCTACGGCTGCTTATGTAAAGGAAGCTATGAAGCTGAAGGTTGAGGGGTATTTGCTGAAAGATACACCTAGTGATCAGCTTGCACATGCTGTAAGAGATATTGTGTATCATGGACGCGCGGTAATTAGTCCAGAGATAACTTATCAATTCGTACAAGGCATCGATAACCCATTAAGTGAACGTGAAAAGGAAATTCTCCACCTTGCTGAAAAAGGGTTCTCCACAAAGCAAATTGCAGCGGAACTATTTTTATCACCAGGAACTGTCCGGAACTATTTCTCGGAACTACTGGATAAACTTGGAGCGCAAAATCGATCCCAAGCAGTCTATATAGCGAAAGAAAAGGAATACATATAAAAAACACAGTTCCTTGGAGTGAAGGAACTGTGTTTTTTGGATTAATCACGCGCATCCAACATAGATTGCAGTTTTTTGGAGACTGCTAGCAGGATGATACCTACTACAATCGCTGCTGCACCGATTACACTGAATATCTCCACATAACCAAGTGATTCTGTCAATGCAGCAAGCTGTCCAGCGATAAGGCTGGCAATACCAGTTGCGGCCATCCAGACACCCATCAATAGAGAAGCGATTTTCACCGGTGCTACTCGACTTACCATCGATAGCCCAACGGGTGACAGACATAGTTCGCCTAACGTATGGAACAGATAAGTGAAGACGATGAATAGAATATTAGCTCTGTGAACGATATTCCCTTCGTCACTACCTGTATAAAGCACTGCTGGTACTAAAATCATAAACCCTAATCCCAATAGAATCATACCCATGGACATTTTTGTCGTTGTACGGAAATCTCCGCGTTTTGATTTACTTAATTTCAACCAGATTGCAGAAACGATTGGTGCAAGGATGACAATGAACAATGGGTTCACAGATTGGAACCAGGATACAGGTATCGTATAACCGCCAATACTTCGATCAATAAAATCTCTCGTATATAGTGTTAAGGAAGTACCAGCTTGTTCAAAGCCAGCCCAGAAGAAGATGATGAATACAGCTAGAATCAGTACTGCACCTGTCCGCTTCTTATCAGCAGCTGTCATTTTTGCAGGAACGCTTCCCGCAGCTATATTAGTACGCGCAGGTTTTGTGCCAATATCACCTAAATAACGCTTACCTAACAAGCTAAAGATCAACTGACCGATAACCATACCAATAGAAGATGCCAAGAATGCCCATTTGAAGCCAAAGTGTTCAATTCCAGCAGCATCAGTTGTGTGGAATAGATCCTCAGCAAGGAATCCTGCAATTAGAGGAGAGAAGAATGCACCGATGTTGATACCCATGTAGAAGATGGTAAATGCAGCATCTTTACGTTTATCCATCGGATGATACAACTCACCAACATGTGTTGAGATATTCGGTTTGAAAAAGCCGTTACCAATTATTAGGAACAACATACCGATATATAATCCCCACTGATTGTTGAATAGGAATATTGTGAAATCTCCGATCGCCATTGTTACGCCACCAATAGTGATAGCGGTACGTAGGCCGATATACTTGTCAGTCAAGTAACCGCCAATAATTGGCGTAAAGTATATAATTCCTGTGTACAAACCATAAATTAATGCAGCTTGCTGCGTATTCATGCCCAATCCGCCGCTAATTGCTGCAGCAGTTAAATAAAGCATTAAAACTGCACGCATACCATAGTAGCTATATCTTTCCCACATTTCGGTGAAGAAGAGAAGATACAATCCCTTTGGATGCTTCTTCCCTTGTGGGATTGTAGCTGGTGTATCCATTTTAAATCCTCCCTTTTTAAAGAACATTGTCCATTATACGTCATAGTTTTTCTCGAATTCAAACAATTTCGTTAGATGAAGTAAAAGTAATAAAATTGCTAAAATTAGCACTTGGGTAATATTTCACTTATAGGAAATATTATTAATTATTGCTAACGCTGTCATTTTTCTATATAATAGATGGACAACAGAAAACAAAACGGTACAAAAAAGCCTGCAGGGGGAGCCATTTCGGCTGAGATGGACGTATGTCCAGACCCTTCGAACCTGTGAGTTAGCACTCGCGTAGGGATGTAGCTTCTTTGATGGGGAAACAATGCACATTGGGCCATCGGAAGAATCCCACTGCAGCATTGTTTTTTTGTTGCATTCTTTATTAGGGGAGAAAAATATGCAATCAAGAAGCAGGGTTTTATTTTTAGTAGAGGTGGCGATATTCGCCGCACTTGCATTCGTATTGGATTTATTTTCATTTAAAGCATGGGCGCAGGGAGGGAGTATCTCCTTGCAGATGGTCCCAATTTTCTTAATGGCGTTTCGGTGGGGATGGAAAGGCGGACTTACAACAGGATTAGTAGTCGGACTGCTGCAATTAGTTACCGGTCCTTATATAATACATGTTGTCCAGGGTTTTATGGATTATCCTCTAGCCTTCACTTTAGTTGGGCTGGCTGCTGTCACAGCTGGATCCGCTCGTAAGGCTGCAAAAGAAAATAACCGCACAAAGCTTGTAGGAATGTTGATCATCGGAACATTGATTGGCAGTATAGGTCGATTTGCAGCACATTTTGTAGGTGGAATGGTCTTCTTCGGATCTGCAGCTGCACCAGGACAAACTGTTTGGGCTTACTCGCTCATATACAATGGCTCTTACCTGCTGCCAAGCTTTGTAGCCAGCATTATAGTTATTCTCATTCTCGTTTTGGCTCAGCCAAAACTTATCTTACCGAAAAAATAAGAAAAGGCGCTGTCTCATGACAGTGCCTTTTCATTTAGATAAGCAAGCCTTCGACGTTATCTGTTCCAGTTACAATCAAAAAGATTTTACCTTCATCAAGATCCTCTTCAAAATCCTCGGCTTCTTCTTGGGAAAAACCGATTTCTTTCAATTTTGCACGAAGTTCATCGCCTTGTTTACTGAACATGCTACCAACAGCACTTTTAGCACCCATCTCGGATAACCCAATCGTATTGGCATCCACTTTACTGGATACACGTTTTGTTCTGTCATCATCATGTGACAATACATAGATGTTATCTTTGTTTACGCCTTTTGTGCTTAAAAGTTGAATGTCTTCTTGCAGCTTTTCATCGTTCGTGTACTCTTTTAAATATGGTTTCAAGTTGAATTCTCCTTTTTTAGCTAATTTGATGTACTAAATGTCTACCCGCTGGCTAGAAAATAAAACCAACAATATTAATTACAAACAATCAATATAGTATGTCTATTATCTGAAATTCGGCTTACAGACGCTGTATGTTGTGATAAACTAAAGAGAAAATCGAAGTTTCCAGTCCTGGTGAGGAGGAAACAATATGGCAGATATCATTGATTTGGACCAGTTTAAGACTAAAAGATGCTTATGTCAGGTTGCCAAAATGAAAGGTATCGAATACGAAATATACTTGACTGTCGTTAAATATGTGGACAAGCATACAGAGAAGCTACTTCCTGAGTATGCTTTTAAAACGACAGATTCCGATCTGTATAAGATATTCAATGGGAATCGCAAACTTTTTTTGAAAAGTTATCATGACTTGCTGCGTTATTGGGAGATCCCGCTGATTGATGCAGAAAATCCTGCTAATATGGAATTTGAACGTTTTCCTAAAATAGGGGATCTATGTGCTTTTATTGACCGAAAAGTTCAAACAGATAAATATACGTGTTGAAAGGACAGCTGGATGTATCAGCTGTCCTTTTTGAATGAAGGATAGAAAATGTTAATCCGTGAGAGCATAGGGGAGATACGTTTAGCTTTGTATTGGAAGGGCAATACAGAACTAATTGATTCAAAAGGAGAGAGTCATATGGTGAATAAGACAACAGAAGTTTCCGCAGCAGAAGTGCTAGAGCTATTGGAAATTGAGGGCGGAGAAAAAGTGATAGTTTTCGGTGCTGGTAATGGTAATTTGGTTATTCCTATTGCTCATAAAACAAAGGATCGCGTTACAGCTCTTGAGAAAGATGAAAATTTATTGGAAGAGTTAGCACTTCGTGCAGAAGAAGAGACACTAACGAATATCGACCGGATGCCGAGTGGATTAGACAGGCTTCTTAATTTCCCCGACGCTTCCTTTCAACGTGGACTTGCAGCATTCGTGCTGGATAGCTTAGATGAACCAGAGCAGGCAGCGGCGGAAATGTACAGAGTGACTATTGAAAAAGGTATCATGATAGCGCTCGGCTACAGTAGAGATCACAGCGCAGATCTGCTTGCAGACAAATTGAAGAAGGCAGGGTTTGAAGTATCTAAAGGGGACTTAAATGAAGAAGTATATTATGTGAAAGCTTATAAAGCATGAGAAAACCGCCAAATGTGGCGGTTTTCTATTTGTTATTGAAGCATGCTTGGGATATCGCTCTCTGCAGTCGGATAAGCCCAAAGCAAGGATTGCAGCATTTGTACAGGTGCTTCCATTTCAATTGCCAAAGTGAAAACATTAATCAAGTGTTGAGCATGGGCAGCATATATATGTGCACCGACGATAACCTGTTTTTCCTTGTCCAAAATGATCTTGCTGAATCCTTCCTCCAGCCTCGTTATCTTGTTTGTAAAGAAAGAGCTCAAATCTTGTTTGATGACAGTATATTTGTCCTGAGCTTTTGCCGCCTCGTCAGCTGAAATGCCAACTGAAGCAATTCCGGGTATCGTATAAACAATGGAAGGTTGAACATGATTGAATTCATCTTGTTGTTTCCCTTCCAGCATGTGATGAATAACACGGCTACCAGCTTCTGAAGCCAACGGTGTAAGCGGCAGCTTACCATCATCTGCACAATCACCTGCAGCGTAAATATGCGGTGCAGATATACTCTGCTGATTTTTATCCACTTTGATTCCTTTCTTGCTATAGGAAATGGAAGTCTGATCTAATCCCATTTCTAGCACATTCGGTGTTCGGCCAGCGCCGTGAATTACAATATCAGCAGATATCTTTTTCGTTTGGTTTCCGGAACGCACGGAAACGATGAATTTGTTTCCTTGTTTTTCAACAGATTCCAGTTCGGTATTGGTCCTGATATCGATACCGAGCTTTTTGCTGTAATCGACCAAATGGTTGACGACATCTTCGTCGAATCCTTTCAATGGACGTTCCCCGCGTTGAATGAGTGTTACTTTTCTATTGAAGCGCGCAGCAATATGTGCGAATTCAAAACTGATATATCCTCCACCGATCAGCACCAATTCCTGGGGAAGCTCATGAAGTTCGAAAAAAGCATCGCTTGAAACCAGATGTTCAAATCCATCTACGGGAAGTCTGGCAGGGGAAGCTCCCGAAGCAATTAGAATATAAGAAGCCTGCAGTTTCTCTCCGTTGACCTGTACAGTATGGTCATCGATGAATTGTGCGTGTCCTTGGTACACCTCAATGCCGTCATTTTTGAATTCCTCGACTGTCATTTTAGGAATAGGTTCCGTGAACGTCTCCTTGTGTTCGCGAAGCTTGCTCCAATCGAGCTGTGCATTTCCAGTCAAACCATAATTCTTCATCCGATCAAAAGCATCCTGGATTCTGACAGTTTCTATCAGCACTTTCTTCGGATCACATCCCCATTGAGGACATGTACCGCCAAATGGCTTATCATCAATAACGGCCACAGTCCAGCCCTTTTTTCGGGCTGCTGAAGCCGTGCTGTGGCCACTAACGCCAGATCCTATTACAATCAAATCCAGTTTATGCATAGTATCATCCTTCCTGGCAATATCCTAATTCTGTACCCTGGCCCTACGTATAGAAAACATCCGTTGCAGACAATACATACGGATTGGAAAAGTTCTGATAAGATAGAGAAAAAGACATAATTGGACATGTTAAAAGGAGAGGTATCTGTGAAAACATTCAAACTGGTAGAGCTTACTCTATATACGACAGAACAAGGAAATTTAAAAGAAAAAGAAATGAAACTGTCCGAAGGTTTAATCATCAATAAGGAAGAGGATAACGAATGGGTGCTGGAAGCGGTACTGGGGAAAAATGATTTAAAAAGCGTACAAGTATTGTCTGAAAACCGTAAAGTACTGCTTGCCCAGGTCCGAATTACGAAACCAGAAAACCGTCCAGCTATGTTCCTTGTCCAAGTACAGGAAGTGAATGATTTAGGTGAAGAAGGAAATGTAATCATGAAGGGCACGCTTGCGAGGGAAGAAAAAATGGAACTGCTCGCTTCTATTAAAAGAATGAGGGAAGAAGGAATGGAAGAGGAAGAGATATTGACAAGCGGAGCCGGTTCGATAGAGTAAGCGCGCTTGAAAATGCGAGCTATTCTCTATCATGCCTGCTATAATAGAATACATTTGAAACGTGCATTTAAAGGAGTTCTTGTATGCGTACCTATGACCCGCGTTGGCGATGGCTGAATAACATTTCGCCAACCAGATTGATCATCTTATTTTATTTAGCGGCAGTAGTGATTTCTACCTGCTTACTGGCTTTGCCGGTGGCTCATAAACAAGGAGCAAATATTTCCTTCATTGACATAGTATTTACGGCTGTCAGCGCAATCAGCGTGACCGGACTTGCTTCTGTTCCGATACATGAATATTTCAACACCACAGGCATCATTTTGATTGCCTTCACGATGCAGCTGGGCGGAATTGGCGTCATGACACTAGGAACATTTGTATGGCTGCTGTTCGGTAAGAAAATCGGTTTCAAGGAACGGAGACTGATCATGGTTGATCAGAATCAGGTATCGTTTCGTGGAGCGGTTAATCTTATGAGGCAAATTCTAGTTGTTGTCCTGACAATAGAATTGATTGGATTCCTAGTTTTAGGTACGTATTATCTGCAATATTTCCCAACGGCAGGTGAAGCTTATTTTCAAGGGCTTTTTGCTTCAATAAGCGCTACGACAAACGGAGGCTTCGATATAACCGGACAGTCACTCATTCCGTTTCGGCATGATTACTTTGTGCAGTTCGTACATATGCTGCTTATCGTCCTGGGTGCAATCGGTTTTCCAGTCCTGATCGAGGTGAAGCAGTATATGTTTGCTTCGAAGGATGAACGCGCTTTTATCCGGTTTTCCTTGTTCGCGAAGCTGACAACAATCACTTTCATGGTACTTATTTTTGCTGGTGCAATCATTATTGCATTGCTTGATTCCAGGAACTTCTTCGTGGGGAAATCCTGGCATGAAGTATTGTTTTACTCGCTTTTCCAATCGGTGACCACACGAAGCGGAGGGCTTGCAACAATGGATATCGCGCAGCTGACTGAACAGAATCAGCTGTTCATGTCTGCACTAATGTTTGTCGGGGCTTCCCCAAGCAGCGCAGGAGGAGGTATCCGCACTACCACTTTGGCATTAGTGGTCATTGCGCTTTACCACTTTGCCAGAGGGAACAAACAAATTACGGTCCTCCGGCGGGAGATTCACCCGGAGGATTTATACAAAGCAATCAACGTGACTATCTTCGGAATGATTTTAGTATTCACCTCAGCTGTAATACTTGCCTCCATAGAGCCGTTTTCGCTTACTGAGGTGCTATTTGAAGTATGTAGTGCATTCGGAACGGTCGGCTTGAGTCTCGGTATAACACCGGAGTTGAGTGATGCAAGTAAAATTGTTTTGATGCTGCTCATGTTTCTTGGGAGAGTCGGCATCCTGACATTCTTGTATTCCTTGCAGCGGAATTCGCAGACAGCGAACTTCCACTATCCGAAAGAACGTATCATTATCGGTTAATGAAAGAAAAGACGGCATCCTAAGATGCCGTCTTTTTTCTGTTGGAATTAGCAGTAGAATGCTGCACCAACAATAATCAACAAGATGAAAAGTACAACGATCAAAGCAAAACCGTTGCCGCAACCTCCGCCGTAGCCGCCACCGTAACCGCCGCTGTTTTCACAACCGCCACCGTAACCGCCTCCGCCGAAACCGCCGAAGCCACCGTATCCGTAACCCATTCTGTTTCACCTCCTAAAGCTTACACCTTACTATATGGCGCAGGGCGTGAAGGGGTATAGACGTTAGCCCAATTCCGAATACTATTTCCGTTTCGTATTATGCGGAAACGCAACAAAGAAGAAATGACGCATGCTCGTAAGCCTAAAGATATAATTTGTTCTATCAGCCTTTGACGAATGATAGGAGAGAAGGAGGAAACGTGTCAGTTACTTATGTAAAAAGTGTGAAAAGTGCTTGATAAACTTTACTTTCATTCGAACTTTTGGCATGATAAGTAATGGAAAAGATTTGTAACTAATGAGGGATAATGGTGATCAAATGATATTGCCTGAACACGCCAGATATTGTCTGCAGCATTCCAACAAACTAATCAATCTTAACAGGCTGACGCAGCAGATTGAGGTACTGCGTGAGCAAATGGCGGAAGTAGCATTTGAGAAAGGGTTTACAAGCAGTGAATCAATCGCTAAAAGCCAGGAATTGGACAAGCTGCTGAATCTATATGAAGCAAAAAGAAAGATATAAAAAGGACAGGTTCCCGAACCTGTCCTTTTGTTATGCTAATTTATTGGAAGAAAGGAAACGCTCCAGACGATCCATTCCTTCCTGGAGCAGCTCCATGCTGTATGCATAAGAAAGCCGCATATACCCTTCACCAAGGTGAGAAAATGCATCTCCTGGTACAATAGCAAGACCTGCTTTTTCCACTAGTGCCAAACCAAGTTCCAATGAGGTCATGCTCTTGATCGGGAATTTTGGGAAAATGTAAAACGCCCCATTTGGCTTCTCAACAGTCAAACCCATGTTTTCCAATCGCTCCAAGCAGTAATCCCTGCGCGCTCGATATGCATCGCGCATGTTGACGGGATCTCCCAGACCATTCGTCAGCGCTTCGATTGCTGCGTACTGGCTGACGGAAGTCGCACAAGTGGCGTTGTATTGATGCACTTTGAGCATATGGGTGCTCAGCCATGCTGGTGCCAATGTAAAGCCGATTCGCCAGCCGGTCATGGAATGGGATTTACTCAAGCCATTAATAATGACACTCTTTTCCCTTACCTGCGGGAAGCTGGCAATTGAAACATGAGCATCATCGTACGTCAACTCACTGTATATTTCGTCTGACAATATGAATATCTCTTTGTCGGCTAAAAAGTCAGCTATCTCTTCCAGTTCTTCATATGTAAGTGTCACACCAGTCGGGTTGGATGGATAAGGAAGGATGACGCATTTCGTCTTCGGTGTAATATACTGTTTTAAAATGGATGCTGTAAGCTTGAATCCATTCTCGGTTGTATCTGCAAGAACCGGCTTTCCTCCTGCTAATGTGATAAGCGGCTCATATCCAGGATAAACGGGACCGGGTAAGATTACTTCATCCCCAGACTGCAGGATAGTCCGCAGGGTAATATCAATTGCTTGTGATGCCCCGACAGTGACAATGATTTCTTCTGTTGCTTTGTACACTGGAGCATATTTTGTGTAAAATGCACTGATTGCCTCACGCAAAGGTAATAGCCCTGCATTCGGTGTATACGTCGTCTTATCAGATCGGATTGCTTCGATTCCTGCTTCTTTGACGTGAAGCGGGGTAGGGAAGTCAGGCTGGCCAATTGTCAGACTGATCATATCCTCTTTATCTGCCACCAAGTTGTAGAAGCGGCGAATGCCTGATATTTGTATGTTTGTAACGCGTGGATTGATAAGATGTTCCATCTGAAATCCTCCATTGTCATACTTTCTTAACATAATGTTCAAACAATTTTGATTATAACGTGATAGTATTGGGAATAGCTAAAGGAAAATATTTAGGGAGGCTAATGACTGATGAGACCCCGCAAGCTTTCTTTAGAAGAATTGATCACGCAAAACAAAAATGAGTTATTACAGGATGATCAGGCAATGCTTAAAATTGAAGAATCGCTGGATGATAGATACGGAATCCAGACTGATCACATGGAATAACGATTGATACATTATACCATAGCGCAAGAGGACAAGGAATCCCAACCAATTCGAAGGGATTCCTTTTTGTTTAGGTAAATTAATTTTAGTCGAAACTAAGTAAGGGAGGGATGGTGATGACGATTATACCAATTGTTGGACTGTTAAGCATTCTGTCCGTTTTTGCAGTTATATTTTTCTGTATCAGATGGCTGGTGAGGAAGCAGTGGTACTCCATACTATCTGTATTATGTGTGCATGCTGCATTGAGCTACCTGCATCGCAATGACTTGCTGGAGTGGGATTTAGAAGGAAGACTGCTTCTAGTTATGACCTTTATTTGCAGCATGCTTATCTTGCTTAAGTTAACTGCTATTTTAGGAGATAAAAAGAAAAAGCGCACAGCTTAGCTGCGACGCTTTTTCTTGTCAGGCCAGGTGAACTGACCAAGTGAGGATGGCGTATAATATGCCGATCTGCTGACAGGTGTCTGCTGTTTTGGTCTGATATCCTGCTGTGGCAAATCCAAATAGCCGGAAAGGATCCGCTTTGCTTGGGAAAGGGAGAGGTTTGGTCTCGGATTCCGAAAAGTCTTGTCCAATTCTCCGAGATGCGGCAGTGTTTTGAAATCTTCCTTTGCAGCCGGGATATGAAAGTAATAGTCTGCTATTTGTACCAGCATAGTAGAGTGCTGTCTGCTGAGTTTTGGGTGTTCAGAGAAATGCAGGCCAATTTTCTTTGCTTTGTTCTGTTCCAGCAGTTTCGCTACTGTTTGTTTCTTTAGTTGGTATAAGTGGCTTGGATCAGAAGCTGTTTTTGCGTGCCGATTGACTACGAACAACGCTTTTGCTATATCCTCTAATGTCCAGTTCACTTTCATGCGAGTAAACCTCCTATTGCAGGAATTGACCCTATCGGAGAATGGTACTATCGTACAGAAAAGCTGTACGATTGGCAAGCTCTTTCTTATTTAAGATCGACATGCTTCTGTCCATGCTTCAGGGTAAGTATTGATATTTCTGGCGGACATGCAAAACGGATAGGCATCCTAGTCGTGCCGACACCTCTGGAGACGAAAACATGTAATGGCCGCGTGCCGATTTCATAATGACTATCTACGTATCGTCTGCCATATGGAGGAACTATTACCTCACCGTAAAAAGGAATTCTTACTTGGCCGCCATGAGAGTGGCCGGATAATTGAACGTCTACCGGCAAATGCCTGACATTCTCAGCTAAATCAGGTTCGTGTGCCAACAAGATGGTAAAAGAGTCTTCATCGCTATGGCGTGTTGCCGCATGCAGGTTCGGAGTGCTCCGTATGACATCATCGATACCAGCCAGCACGATATGATCTTGTCCGCGTTTTAGGAATGTAGCTGTATTATGCAGGGCGGTGAATCCTCCTGCTTTCATATATTTCGCAACAATTGCTTCACTTTCGTCACGATAATCATGGTTTCCATAAATCCAGTACTTTCCGAATGGCGCCTTAAGAGTCGTTAGGCAATCAACAATCTCTTGCTTCCATTTCAGCCGGATCGGACGATCAGCAAAATCGCCAGTAAATACAATGACGTCTGCTTGCTGTTCCTGGATGTGCCGGACTAAACGTCTAAGCTTTCTGATGGAATAATGATAACCTAAATGCAAATCACTGAATTGAACAACTTTCAGTCCATCGAAGGATTTCGGGAGTCTTTCACTAGTAAGTGTATATGATTTAGTTACCAGCTTTGCTGGTTCTATATGCCGAGCATACACATATCCAAGGCCAGCTCCGCTAATGATTGTCCCCGCAGCAGCTGAAATCCAGGTCTTTTTCATAACATGCACCTTCTTTTATCCGTTAATAAAGGCACTCTTCCCTATATGAATGGGGAGAATGCCTTTTTTGTCTTTAAATGAGGAAAAGAATGGCGAAAAAATGGAACGCAGATCCCGCCAGTACAAACAAATGCCATACAACGTGGTGGTAGGGAATCTTTCGCCAAACATAGAACACAGCACCTACTGTATAGAAAAGGCCGCCAACAGCCAGATAAACAATCGTCTGTTGCGGCATCGCCGCAAGCATTGGTTCCCAGACTAAGACGATCATCCAGCCCATCAAGAGATAGAAAACCGTAGACATGATCAAGAATTTCTTGACGAAGAAAATCTTGAAGATGATACCTGCAAGTGCAATTCCCCAAACGATGCCAAAAATCGTCCATCCGAGCGAACTTCTGAGGCTGATCAGCAATAAGGGTGTATAGGTACCAGCTATAAAAAGATAGATGGCTGCGTGATCGATAATCTGGAAAATATCCTTCACTTTTCCCTCAGGCAAAGCATGAACGATTGTCGAAGAGAGATACATGAGCAGCATTGTCGTACCATATATGGTGACAGATACAATGACCCAAGGATCCTTCGTAAAGCTTGCCAAGACAATTGCAACCGCTAGTGCTGCAATACTCAGTAAAGCCCCGAACCCATGCGTGATAGAGTGGGCTGTTTCTTCTTTTTTCGTGAAAATATAAGTTTCCAATTATTTACCTCATTTCTGCTTTGTTTCAGTATAAAGCTTTTTCTAGCATTACACCATAAAAACCGAATCAATCCTGGAAATATTTTATGGTACAGCTGCCCAAGTGTGACACATTGAAAACGATGTCGAAATTGGAAGGCGGCAGTGGGTTGTGGTAAACTGATATAGGTGATTGACCTCCTTCTATTGCCGCTGACAAAAGGAGAGATCGAATGGCAAAATTAGAGTTGCAGGAACTCACCGGCATAACGGTTGAGGACTTGATGATCGAGTCTGAAAAAGTTGCTCATGTTCAATTGAATAACCCGCTGGAGCACGCTTTGCTCGTGCTTGTTAAATCAGGTTATTCTGTCATTCCCGTACTTGATCATACGTACAGACTGCAGGGCATGGTATCGAAGACAGCAATCCTGAATGAAGTTCTCGGAATGGAGAGATTCGAGATGGAGAAGCTTTCAGAAATCAAAGTGTCGGAAACGATGCTGACAGATGTACCTGTATTGAAGAAATCGGATTCTTTTCTGACAGCATTGAAGGCTGTAGTGAATCAGGCTTTTCTTTGTGTGCTTGATGAGGAAGGATACTTCGAGGGAATCCTGACTCGAAGGGCGATTCTTAAAAAGATGAATAGGTATTTGCACGAACAAGTGCATTACCATCCAACCGGCGATAAGACCAATGTCTGAGGACGTGCTCCGGTGAAAAGCCAAGCATGGTGAAAAAGCTTGTTGATTAGTAAAAGTTTTGATAAAGTAATTCCATACGTTGTTACATAGGAGGCAAAAACCGTGAAAATGATGGACGCAAATGAAATCATCTCTTTCATTTCGAATAGTAAAAAATCTACACCAGTTAAAGTATATGTTAAAGGAAAAGGCCTGGACGCGCTATCTTATCCAGAAAGTGTAAAAGCTTTCCCAGAAGCGAACACAGCAGTTCTATTCGGTGAATGGAGCGAGCTGGAAGGCTTTTTGAAAGATACAGAAGCAATCGAGGATTACGTCATCGAGAATGACCGCCGTAACTCCGCGATTCCTCTATTGGACTTGAAAGGAATCAATGCCCGCATCGAGCCAGGTGTTGTTATCCGTGATCAAGTGGAAATCGGTGATGGCGCAGTAATCATGATGGGCGCTTCTATCAATATCGGTTCTGTAATTGGTGAAGGTACGATGATCGATATGAACGTTGTAATGGGCGGACGAGCAACTGTTGGTAAGAACTGCCACATTGGAGCTGGTACTGTCTTGGCAGGTGTTATTGAACCACCATCCGCGAAACCAGTTGTAATCGAAGATGATGTTGTCATCGGTGCCAATGTTGTTGTATTGGAAGGCGTTACAGTTGGAAAAGGAGCGATTGTTGCTGCTGGTGCAATCGTGACAGAAGATGTAGCTCCAAACACACTTGTTGGCGGAACACCAGCGCGTGTATTGAAGGAAATCGATGACCAGACGAAATCAAAAACAGAGATTCGTCAGGAACTTCGCAAACTGAACTAATAAGGAAAAGGAGCAGCTGCTGCTCCTTTTTTTATTATCAAATAAAGCAGGTGATTTCATGGAAGATACACTGATACAAATCAGACGGGATTTGCATCGTATACCTGAGCTTGGATTTCAGGAAGAAAAAACACAAGCATATTTGCTGGATTATATTCACGGACTTCCACAGGAATATTTAGAAATAAAAACATGGCGGACTGGCATTATCGTACGAGTGACCGGTTCTGCAGGATCAAAAACTATTGCCTATCGTACGGATATTGATGGACTGCCAATTACCGAAGCTACGGGACTGCCATATCAATCGGAGCATGAAGGCCGCATGCATGCATGCGGGCACGATCTGCATATGACAATCGCTTTAGGAGCATTGACTGCTTGTGCCAAGAACCAGCCTGCGCAAAACATTGTTTTTATATTTCAGCCTGCAGAGGAAGGTCCGGGAGGAGCTCTGCCACTTATGCAAAGCGGTATTTTGAAAGAGTGGTGGCCGGATGAAATATTCGCACTTCATATCGCTCCTGAGCTGCCAGTAGGTACTGTTTCCTCCAGATCGGGCTTGTTATTCGCTAATACAAGCGAACTGTTTCTTGATTTCAAGGGAAAAGGCGGACATGCTGCATATCCTCACTTGACGAAGGATATGGTTGTAGCGGCGAGTACTTTTGTGACGAATATGCAGGGTATCGTGGCGCGTAATTTGGATCCGCTCCAAAGTGCAGTCATAACAATCGGGAAGATGGAAAGTGGATTTGTGCAGAATACAATCGCGGAGACAGCACGATTGGAAGGAACGATCAGAACGATGGATCCGGAAGCTATCGACTTGGTGAAACAGCATATCGAGCAGCAGGCAAGAGGAATGGAAATCAGTCACAACTGTCAAATCGAGATCGATTATGGCTCGAACTATTACCAGGTATACAATGAAAGCACTAAAGTGGAAGCATTTCATGAAGTTATAGAAAAAACGTCTTTAACGTATAAAGAAGCTCCGCCGGCAATGACTGGAGAGGATTTTGGCTATATGCTGAAGGAGATTCCTGGTTTTATGTTTTGGTTGGGAGTCAATTCTCCTTATGGGTTGCACCATAGCAAGTTGCAGCCTGATGAACAGGCATTAAACTATGGGGTAGAAGCTGTTTTGGCTTATATAAATCACGCATAGGAAAAGCGCAAAGCTTATTGCTTTGCGCTTTCTTCTTTTCGCTGGAGAAAAACTTGATGCGGATAAGGAATCTCGATGCCTTCTCTGTCGAAGGCTTCTTTGATTGCCTTCTTCATATCGCGTTCTGCTCCATACTGTTCCATATTGGCTGTGTGACCTATGATCCGCAAGGTGATTTCTGATGCGCCCAGTTCCTGTACACCTATAACATCTGGCCCTTCACGGAAACGTTCGTCTTGCTGGAAGGTCGCACAAATTTCCTGTAACACTCTTAGAGCATGATCAATATCATCTTCATAGCTGATGCCGATGTCGACCATAGCACGCATATTTCCGCGCGAATGGTTGCTTATACCGTTGATATTACGGTTCGGAATGAAATTCAACGTACCATCAAAGCTTCTCACCTGTGTCGTCCGTAATCCGACTTCCTCTACAACACCATTATACCCTGATGTAGTGATAACATCTCCAACTTCGATTTGACGCTCCAAAAGGATGAAGAATCCAGTCACGACATCACTCACTAAACCTTGGGCTCCGAATCCGATGGCAAGACCGATAATCCCAGCTCCTGCTATCAACGGGCCGATTTGAATGTCGAATACTCCAAATACCATGACAATGAGAAGGAAAATCAAGGTATACCCATATGTATTGATAAGCAGTTTTTCTAAAGTCATCATTCTGCTTGTTGAAATACGCTGTTTGGAACTTGCTTTATTCAAGCTCGTACTGATCAGTTTTTTACCGACTGCTCGTAAAACGAAGTAACCGATAATGATAAGCAGCAGCTGCAGGCCGATTGACACGGTTTTTTCGATCAAGCCATCGTAGTTGAATTGAAGTCCGTCTGTTAGAAAGTTCATACCATGTCTCCTTTTACAATTATCTGCTCCTAGGAGAGTACCCTGTCCAGTAAATGATGAAACGTTCTGTAACATATGCAGCTTATAAGCATATAGTGACAAAGGTATTAGTGAAGGGGGAGAGCCTATGATTGGGAGTGCTGCACCTCAATTCGAGCTGCCAGCTGTCATGCCTGATGGCAAGACAGCTACCATCAGCTTAAAACAGTATAGCGATGATAATAAATGGCTTGTGCTCTTTTTTTATCCTCGTGATTTCAGTACAGTTTGTCCTACTGAATTGAACGATCTAGCAGATCAGATTGAAACAGTCCGTGAATTGGATGCACAGGTAGTTGCTATTTCTACAGATAGTTTAATGTCCCACGCTGCATGGCAAAAAACGCCACGGGACCAGAATGGAATACAGGATGTAACATATCCCTTAGCTTCTGATTTTACAGGTGACGCGTCTCAAGCTTATGGTGTGCTGGATGGGAAAAGCTACACCTCTGTACGAGCTACAATCATCGTTAATCCGGCAGGTGAGATTTGTTATTATTTAATGCATGCGGATTTGGTTGGCAGGGAGACATCAGAACTGCTGCGAGTTTTGGAGGCTCTTCAAACAGGAGAGGCATGTGGTGTGAATTGGCAGCCTGGCGATGAGGTTCTCAAGAGGGAGGGTGTGTAAGCGTGATACCACAACTACCGGAAGCAATTGACCAGCATGAAGCAAATTGGCTTTATCCACCTCAGCAAAAAGCCGGTGATAGGCCGCTTATTATTTACTATTGGTCAATCAGCTGTACAATCTGTAAAGAAAAACTGCCTGTTTTCTTAGATTTTGCAAAATATGAAAAACAGTTTTTTGATATCATGCTAGTTCATGTTCCCCGCTCAACATCTGATTTGAATATACAAACAATACATGACTATGTACTTCAAAAAAATATAGATCTTCCTGTCTATCTCGATCAAAGGCATCAGATGAAAAATACATTCAGAGTACAAAAGCTGCCAAGTATTGTCTTGCTGGACAGACTGGGAAGAATCCGACATGCACAGACTGGCGGTAATTTCACGACAATGCTGATCAATCAGCTGGATGCTTTAAGATAAGTACAGCAGGATTTCTACTTACAAGTGATTCATGGTAAGCTTGCTCTATCAGAAAATAAAGGATGATCGATATGAGCAAGCTGCTATACAGAGAAGACGCTTTTTGTGAAAAGTGGGCGACAGAAATTGACGATACATACGAAAAAGATGGACTATATTTTGTTTCGCTGAAGGAAACAGCATTTTATCCTGGAGGCGGCGGTCAGCCTGCTGATAGCGGAACAATAGCGGATTTAGAAGTCAAAGCGGTCGAAAGCAAGGATGGTGTACCATACTATGGTCTGGAGACAAGTATAAAAGGTAGAGTCGAATGTCGGATAGATTGGGATCATCGCTTCGATTTGATGCAGCAGCATACAGGACAGCACCTTCTTTCTGCTGCTTTTCGACTCGTCTTAGATCGTCAAACAATCGGTTTTCATTTAGGTCAGGAAGCTGTCACAATTGATTTACCTGGTGACAAACTGACGGAAGCTGAATTGCAATTGACAGAACAAAAGGTGAATGAACTAATCTATGATAACCGCATGATTTCCAGTTACTGCGTGACAGCTGCACAGCTGGCTGAACTGCCTGTTGTCAAGCAGCCGTCTGTTACCGAAGATGTTCGAATCGTTGAGATTGATGGTGTCGAATATAATCCTTGCGGTGGCACACATGTCTCATCCACTGGACAAATAGGATTGATTAAAATCATTAAGACCGAAAAACAAAAACAAGGGCAGCGTATTTATTTCCAATGCGGTAAGCGAGCCTTAGAAACTACAAGCAATATGTTTAGCATTGTAGAAAAAGCTGCAGATCAATTCCAAACAAACAGCCAGGAAGTTCTCGACAGAATTCAGAAGCAAGCTGCTGATTTACAAGCTGCTCTTAAAAGAGCGGAGGAGCTGGAAGGGAGACTAGAGGCATTGGAATTACAAGAGCTCATCCAAACAGAAACCCCTTTTGTAGTTCGTTCATATGAAGGGAAAAATATAAAGGCTTTGCAGAGAATGGCAGCCAAGCTGCTGGAAGCAGACAAGAAGTTTGTCATATTGACAGACACTGCGGAGCGAAAACTGGTAATGACGCACAAGTTGAATGATTTCCATAGCGGGAATTTATTCCGTACATCACTTTCTGAATTCGGTGGCAAGGGCGGCGGAAGTGCCCAGTTGGCGCAAGCTAGTTTTCAGCAGATAAAGGATTTGGAGCGTTATGTAAAATTCTTGCAAGACCATTATCGAAGCATCGTGTAAACGATGCTTTTTTTATTTAACATAAATTCAAACTTTTTTAAATAATCGTTAATTTAAGCTGGTAAATTAGTTCGGAACCCGATATATTAGAACATGCGACTAATCTTGGAGGGGGAGAAGGGTTTGCATATATTCAAGAAATTGAAGGATTTTTATTGGCCATACCGGCGTAACTTCTACTTATCGCTTCTATTCATCGCCATTGTGACGGCCATTACGGTTGTCTATCCCATCATATTGCAAATAACGATTGATGACGTAGTACTGGGTAATCAGTACAATCTTATTCCGATTATCTCAATTGGATTCGTCTTATTGATGATCATTAAAGGAATAGCCAATTTCCTGCAGCAGTATTTAGGGGATATATTCGGTATTCAGACTGTATTCAAGATGCGGAATAGTCTGTATCAGAAACTGCAGAGACTGAGCTTCACGTATTACGATAACGCACGCACAGGAGATCTCATGTCCCGATTGACCGCGGATGTAGAGGGTATCCGTTTCTTCCTATCGGCAGGAGTAGGTCAGTTCCTGCGTGTTGTATTGCTAATCGTGATCAGTCTTGCTGTCATGTTTGCATATAGCATACCGCTCGCACTTGTTACGATGGTTTCCATGCCGTTCTTGGCAGTGGTTGTCTATCGTTTCGACAGACGAGTTCATCCTGCTTTCCGTAATATCAGAACGTCCCTTGGTGTGCTCAATACACGTGTGCAGGAAAATATCAGCGGGATGAATACAGTAAAATCCCTATCCCGTGAAGAATTTGAGATTGATCGGTTCACAGATAATAATTCAACCTATCGGGACAACTATATTTTCACTTCAAAGGTGTGGGCAAAGTTTTTTCCGCTCATGGAATTAATCGGTAATATTTGCATGGTTGTCCTCATCTCTTATGGAGGATATCTTGTGATTTCCGGACAGCTTGAATTAGGCGCACTTGTCGCTTTCTTCAGTCTTGTTTCGTATATCCTCGGACCGCTCGCGAACCTTGGTTTCATAATCAATATGTTCTCTCAAGCGAAGGCATCGGGGGAGAGACTATTGGAAGTTTTGGAGGCAAAAGAGGATATTAAACAGCTGGACCAGCCGCTTGGCACAAGAAAGATCAACGGGCATGTAACCTTTGATAGGGTTTCTCTTCAGTATGCAAAGGATGATGACATGGCTCTGCAGGATATCAGTTTCGATGCACCCCCAGGTAAAATTATCGGTCTGGTCGGCGGAACTGGATCTGGAAAAACGAGTATCACCCAGTTAATGACCCGTTTTTATGAACCTACATCAGGCAATATCTACATAGATGGCAAGCCTGTACAGGATTATGATTTAAGAACGCTGAGACAGCATATTGGGTTCGTATTGCAAGAGGCATTTCTATTCTCTACGACAATCAAGGAGAATATTGCATACGGAAATCCGGATCATGTGAGTCTCGACCAAATCGTGGAGGCAGCTAAACGAGCTCAAGCCCACGACTTTATCATGGAGCTGCCTGATCAGTATGACACACTGCTTGGTGAACGGGGGATGGGACTGTCTGGAGGCCAAAAGCAGCGTATCGCAATTGCTCGTGCACTGCTGATCGATCCAAGCATCTTGATTCTGGATGATGCGACTAGTGCCGTTGACATGCAGACAGAAGTGAAGATACAAAAAGCATTGAAGGAAGTAATGAAAAACCGTACAACGTTCATTATTGCCCATCGTATTTCATCGGTTAAGCATGCCGATGAGATTCTAGTGCTGGATGAAGGAGAAATCGCGGAACGGGGAACGCATGATTTCCTCCTGCGAAATGGCGGTTTATACCAACGAATCTACGATATTCAGTATCAGGATCAAAAAGCAATCATGCGTTCAGCACAGTAAGGGGGGAGACTATGGAAAACCTGCAATATACTAAGAAAAAGCATACAAACAGATTTCATTATTCACAGGATCAGGCAATGGAGAAGCCCTTCGACTGGGGTCAAATCAGGCGGCTGCTTAGCTTTATGAAACCATACAGCAGGACACTTCTGCTAGGATCGATTATTACAATGCTGCTGTCCACACTTATCCGTTTGCTCATTCCAATTCTTATTGGTAAAGTTGCGATAGATATGGCTATCGCATCAGGGGATATCCTCTTCCTTATCTATCTGGTAGCTGGTATCGGATTACTGTATGTGCTCAACTATGTTGCCAATATACTGCGGATCAAATGGGTGAACATCCTTGGACAGCATGTCATTTACGATTTGCGGAAAACGTTATTCAGTCATATCCAGCATCTGTCGCATAGGTTTTTCGATACACGGTCTGCTGGATCTATTCTTGTTCGGGTTCTTAATGATATTAACTCCTTGCAGGAGCTGTTCACAAACGGCATTATCAACCTATTGACCGATTCCGTTATGCTGATCGGTATCATAGCTATATTGTTCTTCCTAAGTCCGAAGCTGGCAATAGCAGTTCTCATTATCCTGCCACTCATGTTCTTTATCTCAACGAGACTCAGAAGAAGCATCAGGCGCTCCTGGCAGCAAGTAAGGATGCAAAAATCACGCATGAATTCACATTTGAATGAAGCAATACAAGGCATCCGTGTAACACAATCTTATGCCCAGGAGCCGGAGAACACAGATTATTTCGAAGCGCTTAACCGGGATAATTTTGAAAGTGAACGAATTGCTACGAAAAAGAGTGCGTATTTTGGACCTTTCGTAGAGATGAGTAATGCTGTCGGTACAGTTATTCTGATCGCATATGGTGCTCATTTGATTTTATCTGATCAGATTGAAATCGGTACTTTCGTTACCTTTGCTTTCTTCTTAGGGATGTTTTGGGAGCCAATCTCCCGCTTAGGACAGATTTATAATCAGCTGCTTGTAGCGATGGCATCTTCTGAACGTATATTCGAGTTTCTCGATGAAGAACCGAATGTCGAGAATCGGAAGGATGCGAAGCCATTCCCGAATATTAAGGGAGATATCCGTTTCGAGAAAGTTGTGTTTGCCTATAATTCTGATCGAATCGCACTTCACGAAATCGATTTGCATATGGAAGCAGGTCAAACGGTTGCACTCGTCGGTCATACGGGTTCAGGGAAATCTACTATCGCGAATTTGATCAGCAGATTTTATGATCCGACCGCTGGGGCGGTAAAAATAGACGGCGAGGATTTACGAGATGTGAAGCTGCAGGATGTAAGACAGCAAATCAGTGTCGTCTTACAAGATACATTCGTCTTCTCCGGTACGATTATGGAGAATATCCGCTTTGGTAATCCGGAAGCAACGGACGAACAAGTGAAAGAAGCTGCACGCATTGTCGGAGCGGATGATTTCATCCAGCGCTTGGCTGATGGCTATGAAACGGAAGTGGAAGAACGAGGAAATATCCTGTCAGCTGGAGAAAGGCAGCTGCTGTCATTTTCACGGACTATGTTAGCTGATCCGAGAATCATCATCCTTGATGAAGCCACTGCCAGTATTGATACGGAAACTGAGCTAAAAATACAGCATGCTTTGAAAACCTTGCTCCAAGGGCGTACAGCTATTATGATTGCTCATCGCCTATCCACAATAAGGGAAGCAGACAATATCATTGTGCTGGAACAAGGCCGTATTTTGGAACAAGGAAACCATTTGAGGTTGATGGATGCTAGGGGCAAATATTACGAACTCGTAAAAACACAATTCCAATCAGACGAAAAATAAGAAGAGAGTGTATCTCAGCTGAGGTACGCTCTTTCTTTTGGGTAATTTTTATTTCTCTGGGCATAACAAGAGGAGCGATTATCTTTACAGAAAGCAGGGATATACATTGTTTGCTTATGATAGTGTCATTTTAGCCCGGATGCTTACTTCTATGACGCTTGTCTTCCATATTATCTTCGCGACAATAGGTGTGGGTGTTCCATTGTTGATCAGCGCTGCTGAATATGTTGGTATACGGAAGAGGGATCCGAGTTATATTCTGCTCGCAAGGCGATGGACGCGAGGCTTCGTCATTATTGTAGCTGTCGGAGTAGTAACTGGTACGGCAATTGGTCTGCAGCTGTTTCTTCTGTGGCCTACATTCATGCAGATTGCAGGTCATGTCATCAGTCTGCCCCTTTTCATGGAGACTTTTGCATTCTTCTTTGAAGCTATTTTTCTCGGTGCTTATATTTATACTTGGGATCGTTTCAAAGGAAGATATACACATTGGTATCTTTCTTTGCCGGTAATTATTGGCGGAGGGATGAGCGCAGTATTCATAACTAGCGTGAACGCCTTCATGAATACACCGCAAGGGTTCACGCTTGAAGGCAGGACAATAACGTCAGTCGAGCCTTTAAAGGCGATCTGGAATCCGGCCACTCCATCGAAGGTATTTCATGTTCTTACTTCTTCGTATATGACCAGTGCTGCTATTCTTGCCGCAATCACAGCTTTCTTCATCTTGAAATACGGCAATAACAAATACTATAAAAAAGCATTGAAACTCACGATGATCGTGACATTAATTTTCTCCATATTCACCGCAATTGCAGGCGATACATCTGCTAAATTTCTTGCCACTTATCAGCCCGAGAAGCTGGCTGCGGCTGAATGGCATTTCGAAACGGAAAAGGGTGCTGACCTGATTCTTTTCGGTAGGCTGACGGAGGATAATGAAATCAAGGGGGCAATCCATTTGCCGAAGATACTCAGTTTTTTGTCCTTCGGTGATTTTAACAGTGAGGTCATTGGACTGGATAGGGTCGATGCTGATTTAATACCTCCATTATGGATTCACTATATGTTTGATTTGATGGTCACACTTGGAGCATATAGCATCATGATCAGTATGCTTTTCCTGCTGTTCATGTTCTGGAAGAAAAGGGATCAATATAATAAATGGGTGTTGCGTGCGATTGTAGTAAATGCTCCATTTGCTTTGCTTGCACTTGAATTTGGCTGGATTTATGCGGAGGTAGGGCGGCAACCGTGGATTATGCGCGGGTACTTGCGAGTTGCAGAAGGGGCAGTCTCATCACCATATGTGCATTATGCCTTTGCCATGTTCCTAGTTTTATACGTACTGCTTGGAACATTTGTTACATTGATACTTGTCCGACTTTATAAGAAAAACCCAATCCAGAAAGAATGGGAACAGCGGTTTCCAGATACGTTATTTGGAGGTGATCAGCGATGAGCTACGAAGTATTAGGGCTATCGGCCTTATGGTTTTTCCTGTTCGCCTACCTGATTATCGCTTCAATTGATTTTGGGGCCGGTTTCTTTGCTTACTATGCCAAGCAGACAAAGAAAGACCATATCTTAAACCGTCTGATTGCCCGTTATCTATCTCCTGTCTGGGAAATCACAAATGTGTTCTTCATCTTCTTCTATTATGGACTAGCTGGTTTCTTTCCGGATGCGGGTTATTATTACGGATCCGCCATGCTTATACCAGGATCGATCATTCTAGTCCTGATTGGTATAAGGGGATCCTTCTATGCGTTTGAGAATTATGGCTCACGCAGCAGCTTGCTGTACACATTCCTTTATGGTGCCAGCGGTTTACTGATACCAGCAGCCATATCAACAGGACTGACGATTTCAGAAGGAGGCTTTTTACGCGAGGAGGGCGGAAGTGTCCATTTACGTTACACAGAGCTTCTAACAAACCCGTTCTCATGGGCGGTTGTATTCCTGGCGATCGTCTCTGTACTGTATATCAGTGCCAACTTCCTGACTTATTATGCCAATAAAGCAGGGGATGAACCTGCACGGAAAATATTGCGGTCATATGCGCTTTTCTGGTCTGCTCCGCAGATTATTGCAAGCCTGACGGCATTTATCGCTATCAGCAGGCAGAATCCTGAACATTATAATAATATGCTCGACTTATGGTGGATGTTCGGCCTGTCCGTCTTATTTTTCTTAGGTGCGGTTTATTTCATTTATAAAGAAAGAAACTATGGTCTTTCCTTCATTTGTGTGATGCTGCAATTCTTCTTTGCTCTTCTTGGCTATGGGATCGGTCATATGCCGTATATTCTATATGATCAGATTCAAGTGACAGCTGATGCTACACTTCCGGAAATGGGTACTGCCCTGCTGCTTGCTTTCGGGGGAGGCTTACTCATGCTGATCCCATCATTGATCCTCGTCATGCGGATGTTCCTATTCGATGCAGAGTATGTAAAAGGAAAGAAATAATACAACCTTGACTGTTTGTGATAGACTAGGATTAGTTTATAGGATAGTGGAGGAAGAACGATGAAGAGAGAGTTTGCAGTAATCGGATTAGGCCGCTTTGGAGGCAGCATCTGTATGGAATTGAGCCGGGAAGGATTCAACGTGCTCGCCATTGATATCGAAGAGGATAAAGTAAATGAATTTCGCAATATTGCATCTCATGCTGTGATTGCAGATACGACGGATGAACAAGTATTAAAAGAACTTGGTATCCGTAATATTGAGCATGTGATTGTGGCAATTGGGGAGAATATCCAAGCGAGTATTCTGACAACATTAATGCTTAAGGAACTTGGTATTAAGAAGATAACTGTCAAAGCTCAAAATGATTATCACGAAAAAGTACTGAGCAAAATAGGCGCCGATCATGTTGTTCATCCGGAACGTGATATGGGTAGAAGAATCGCCCATAAAATAATTAGCAACAACATTCTCGATTACTTGGAACTCAGTGATGAACATAGTATCGTAGAAGTGCGTGCAGGTAAGAAAATGGCTGGCAGATCACTCATAGAGCTTGATATCCGAGCTGCATATGGCTGTAACGTAGTTGCTATAAAGCAGGCTAGTGATATAAACGTGAGCCCTTCACCAGATGCGGAGCTTGAATCTGAAGATGTCTTGATTGTCATTGGTGCAGATCGTGATTTGGCGCGCTTTGAGCGTTCTCTAGCAGATGATTGAACCCTTAACCCAAACAGTTCAACTGTTTGGGTTTTCTCATGTCCTAAAAAGGTTACATATAAAAGGAGGAAAAAAATGAAACGGGAGATGTTATCATGTTTGAAAGAAGAACCGGAGCAGTACTTGCTGACCAATTAGTCGATTGGGGTGTAGATCATATATACGGCATACCTGGCGATTCGGTAAATGAATTCATCAGTGATCTACATAAGAAAGAGGACGAATTAAAATTCATTCAAGTCCGTCACGAGGAAGCAGGAGCACTTGCTGCTGCTGCTTATGCCAAGCTTACCGGTAAGCTTGGGGTATGTCTGTCGATTGCAGGACCTGGAGCAGTCCACTTGCTTAATGGATTATATGATGCGCGGGAAGACAAAGCACCCGTCTTAGCTATCGTCGGACAAGTGCCTAGCAATGAGCTGGGTACTGGAGCTTTTCAGGAAGTAAAACTGGAACAGATGTTTGAAGACGTCGCTGTTTTCAATGAAAGGGCAGAATCATTTGAACAGCTGCCTGATCTTTTGAATCAAGCAATCCGGGAAGCGTATGCCAATTCAGGAGTCAGTGTGCTTGTAGTCTCGGATGATCTATTCGCCGAGAAGCACCCGGAAAAGCCCGGGAAAACATCTGCCAATTATGCAAAACCAAGAATTGCTCCTGCTAGGCAAGATCTTGAGGAAGCAGTCAAATTGATCAATAAAGCAAAAAAACCGATAATTTTAGCGGGAAAAGGGGCAAAACACGCCCGTACGGAGCTGCTCACATTTGCAGAGCATATCAAGTCTCCGATTATTTTGAGCCTTCTGGCCAAAGGGATCATTCCTGACCATCATAGTTACTGCTTGGGGCAGCATGGGCAGATAGGGACTACACCATCTTATGAGGCGATTAATGAAGCGGATTTGCTGCTGCTTGTTGGTACAAGCTTCCCGTATCGTTCGTTCTTGCCGGACAATTTGCCAGCAATCCAAATTGATAACAAGGCAAGCGCAATTGGAAGTATCTATCCTGTCGAGGTCGGTTTGCCGGGAGATGCAAAAGAAGTGCTAGAAGAGTTGACAATGGCTGCCGAGGAAAAGGCTGAGACGGATTATATCGAAAAATACCAAGCTAAAATGAAAGAATGGCATACACAGCTTCAACTCCAGAAGAAAAGGGAGGAATCACCAATCCAGCCTCCGCAAATTATGTATGCTTTAGAAAAGAATATGGATAAAGATGCTGTCATTTCATCCGATGTAGGCAATGTAACTGTTTGGACTACACGGTATCTGCCTTTGACACAGCAGGATTTTGTTGTTTCAGGACGACTTGCAACGATGGGCTGCGGACTGCCTGGAGCAATTGCTGCCAAAATGGCATATCCCGATAAGCAGGCAATAGCCATATGCGGGGACGGCGGCTTCAGCATGAATATGCAGGACTTTGTCACTGCGGTAAAATACGATCTGCCAGTGAAAGTGATCGTCCTTAATAACAGTCAGCTTGGTTTAATCAAATTCGAACAGGCAACGATCGGTTCATCCAACTACGGAATTGATATGGGAGAAATGAATTTCGCTCAATTCGGTCAATCCTGCGGAGGCGAGGGCTATCGAGTGGAAAAATTCGAAGACTTGGAGACGAGTATCAAGCAAGCATTCCTCTCCGATAAACCAGCGATTATTGATGTGGTGATTGAAGATATGGCGCCGCTGCCAGGGAAAATTTCTTACCAGCAGGCTGTGAAATATACCGAATATCTGATAAAAGAATTCTTCTCCACCGGGAAAATAGAGCTCCCGAATATGAAGGAGTCAGTAAAACGTCTATTGAAATAAGAAAAGCCTGAGCGATAAGCTCAGGCTTTTTATTATACTTCCATGATGATAGGAAGTACCATTGGACGGCGTTTTGTTTTTTCGAACAAGAACGGCGCAATTGTATCTGTAATTTCATTTTTGATTTCAGACCATTGTGTTGTTTTTCTTTCCATCACTTTATTCAAATGAGCAGAAACGATTTTTTGTGCCTCATTGATAAGGTCTTCTGATTCACGCATGTATACAAATCCGCGAGAGATGATATCCGGACCGGAAGCGATGCGGAATTCTTTCATATTAATGCTGACAACAACGATGACTAGTCCCTCTTCGGAAAGGATGCGGCGATCACGTAATACGATATTACCAATATCACCAATACCGCTGCCGTCCACATAAATGGAACCGGATGGAATCTTACCTGCAATGGCAGCACTATCTTTGCCTAATGCCAGTACATCTCCGTTATCCATGATGAATGAATTCTCTTCGCTAATTCCAGTAAGCTTACCAAGTTTCATATGCTCTACTAGCATGCGGTATTCCCCGTGAATTGGCATGAAGTATTTCGGATTCATCAGGCGAAGCATTAGCTTCTGTTCTTCTTGACTGCCGTGACCGGAAGTGTGGATGTTATTCAATGCGCCATGGATAACATCAGCTCCTGCACGATATAGCATATTGATGATACGGCTAACGCTGATTGCGTTACCCGGAATCGGTGAAGACGAGAAGACAACCGAATCACCAGGCTGAATTTGAATCTGACGATGTGTTCCGTTGGCAATACGAGAAAGTGCAGCCATCGGTTCACCTTGGGAACCCGTACATAGGATAACAACTTCATTCGCTGGCAGACGATTGATCTGATGCGAATCAATGAATGTTTCCTTCGGTGCATTGATGAATCCAAGTTCGATACCAAGGTTGATGTTTGTTTCCATGCTTCTTCCGAAAATGGCAACTTTACGACCTGTTTTCACAGCTGAATCAATTACTTGCTGCAACCGATGGATATTGGAAGCAAAAGTAGCGAAAATCAAGCGGCCATCGACACGTCTGAAAATATCGCTGATACTTTCACCAACAACACGTTCAGACATGGTGAATCCTGGTACTTCACTGTTAGTTGAGTCGGATAGTAAGCAAAGTACGCCTTCTTTGCCGATTTCAGCCATTTTAGCTATGTCAGCTGGCTGGCCGACTGGAGTGAAATCAAATTTGAAGTCACCAGTATGCACGATGTTGCCAGGAGGGGTCTTGACGACTACACCGAACGATTCTGGAATACTGTGTGTTGTACGGAAGAAGCTGACAGAAGTCTTTCTGAACTTGATGATGTCATCTTCCCCATAAATGTTAAGCTTGGCATTACGCAAGAGGCCGTGCTCATCCAATTTATTTTTGATCATTCCCATTGCAAGTTTCCCTGCATAAATCGGAATGTTCACTTCTTTCAAGAGGTAAGGTACGCCGCCGATGTGGTCCTCGTGACCATGAGTAATGAACAAGCCTTTGATTTTGTCCTGGTTTTGGACGATGTAAGTGAAATCAGGAATAACATAATCGATACCGAGAAGCTCGTCCTCAGGGAATTTGATTCCTGCATCGATGATGATGATTTCATCCTGGAATTGGACCCCATACATGTTTTTGCCGATTTCTCCGAGTCCGCCGATGGCAAAAACAGCTGTTTGGTCATTTTTTACGAATTTCATTTCGCTTGCTCCAATTTGAAGTCTTCGGATTGCTTCTCATATGCAAGATGCGCTTCATCGAGCGGCTGGATGAACTCGATGTTGATGTCGCGATCTGCTAATGTGTTACGTACCTGTCTTACACTTTCCGCTTCCATGTACAAGCTTTTAGAACGCTCGCGTACAGGAATTTCGGATGGGTTTTCCTGATAAAATACTTTAAATACCATATCTATCTCTCCTATTCTTATGGTTGACAATTGCTTTATATCCATAACGAACGGAGCAAGTCTGTTTATGAACCGAATTGCTGGCGTATTGCTATTCAGTTAGATCTTGTCCGCACGTAGTAGGCACTCGTCGTTTTTGGCCAAATAAATCTTTCCACCGTTTCTTTAACTTTTCCTTCAAACGCTTGAGCACACGAAGCAACTCCTTTCGTTTCGAGAAAAGCAAGAAAAAACGTTTACCCGTCCAATCCCTCTTACTTACAGTATAGTATGAAAACGCTAAGATGAAAACAAAAACACAGCATACTTTCAAAAAAACTGCCGATAAAAGGAAGGGAAGGTTGTTTTCTCTTGGGATTCATGTAAAGATATTTTTCGACGAACCTGCATAACTTATACTCGATTATAAGAAGTAGAGAAGAAAGATGCAAGGGCAGGAACGACTAGGAGGAGGATGTACTATGGAGAAAAGAATCGTATTCCTTGATATCGATGGCACTATTCTGAATACAAAGGGTGAAATTCCTCAGGCAACAAAAGAAGCTGTTCAGGCATTGAAGGAGAATGGTCATTACGTTGCAATAGCGACAGGGCGGGCTCCGTTCATGTTTGAGGAAATCCGCAAAGAGCTTGGTATTAATTCCTTTGTAAGCTATAACGGTCAGTACGTCGTTTTCGAAGATGAAGTCATCTATCGTAATCCAATCAAAAGGGAGCATTTGCTGCATTTGTATGATGAAGCATCCGAGAAAGAGCATGCGATGGTGTTTATGGGAGATACGATCATGAAGGCTTCGGAAACGGATAATGAATTTGTGCGTGACAGCCTGGCGTCCCTTGGGTTTACATATCCGGAAATTGATAAAGACTATTTCCATCATGAACCAATTTACCAAGCGCTTCTATTTTGTGAGGCAGATGATCAAGAAGAATATTCCTCCCATCATAACCATGTCCGGTTCATTCGATGGCATCCGCTTTCCTGTGATGTCCTGCCTGGTGATGGTTCCAAGAAAATCGGAGTTATGAAGTTGCTGGAAGCAGCAGGCCTTTCTGTACACTCAGCATATGCTTGCGGAGATGGACTGAATGATTTGGAGATGATCGAATTTGCCGGCACTGGTATTGTGATGGGGAATGCAGTGCCGGAATTGAAAGAGCTGGCTGACATCCAGACCGCCCATGTGGATGAAGACGGACTTGCGCTTGGCCTGAAAGAGGCTGGGTTGATATAAAAAAATGCGCACTCTCGGAGAGTGCGCATTTTTTTATAATTCAATCGGTTTAGAGTTATCCGGCTGTGCGAAAGGATCCTCTTTATTAATTCGATCATAGAACATCGTTCCGTTTAAATGGTCGATTTCATGCTGGAAGACAACAGCTGCATAGCCTTTCAGGCGCAGTTTGACTTCTTTACCTTCCAATGTGACAGCTTTGACTGTTATCCGGGAATAACGAGGTACATACCCAGGGATTTCACGATCAACCGAAAGGCAGCCTTCACCGCTCATCAAATACGTATGTTCGACAGAATGACTGACGATTTTCGGATTGAAAAGGCCGTATTCATAGAAGGTACCATTAGGATCTTCGAAATAGACAGCTATCATGCGCTTGGAAATGCCGATTTGTGGTGCCGCAAGTCCTACGCCGGGACGCAGATCATACTTCGTCGCAATGTCCTCATCCTGGCTGTTTTTCAAGTATTCGAGCATATCTGTCAATGTTTGTTTATCTTCTTCCGATGCAGGCAGTTCCACTGCTTCTGCAACTTGCTCTAGAATCGGATTGCCTTCACGGATAATATCTTCCATGGTAATCATGCTGATCACTCCTTGCACTGTTACTTTTCCGTTCTATAGTGTATCACAAGAATGTCTGTCTGACACAAGAACAAGTTTGAGGACTCGTTTATCGTATTTCTTTCACGAATTTTCTGTTTGGTATACAATGTAGGGGAATACATAGAAGCTGTGGGAAACATGGCAGAGGAGGATACGTTTTGCGCAAGTTAGGATTAGGCATACTCCTGATGGGGAGCGCTGTGGGACTCACTGCATGTAATAATGCGTCGCCGGAGGAGCAGGTATACAATCATTTGGAGGAGACTGTATCTCTGGAATCAGGATATGTCGAACAGCAAGAGTCTTTGGCAGATTTGGAAAAGAAAGAACAGGACTTATATAATGAAATTTTGCAGCTGGGTACAGATGAACTGGACCAAATCAAGAGTAAATCCCAAGAAGCAATCGACGTGATCGGACAGCGTAAAGATGCGCTTGCGAAAGAAAAAGAAAGCTTGGATAAGGCGGAAGCTGAATTCGAGGAAGTGGATTCTATCATTGATGAGCTGGAAAACGATGATGCAAAGCAGAAGGCACAGAAACTATATGAAACGATGGAGGCACGTTACAGTGCATATGACAAACTCCATGAAGCATATACGAAAGTGTTGGATGAAGATAATACCCTGTATGACATGTTCCAGCAAGATGACATTACGCAGGATGAATTAACCAGTCAAATCGAAAAGATTAATGCAGGTTATGAAGAAATCAAATCGGCCAATGAAGAGTTCAATACTCAGACAGAGGCATTCAATGAGCAAAAACAGCAGTTTTATGAAGCTGCGGGTCTGAATGTAAAGAACCAATAAGGAGGAACCCTTTTCCCAGAGTGGGAAAAGGGTTTTTTTAATTGTACTGATACAGTGTCAACATATTGTGTAGTACAGTTGAGGATTAGAGAATTGCGAAGATTTCTTTAATACCGTTTTCATAAATTCTTAGCAATATCTAATCTAAGTTGTTGACGTTTTCCGGCAAGATAAGCTAAACTATAACAGGACATGAATTGTATCACTATTTGTTATCATGATTTATGTAACAGTTTTGTGTACTTCTGTTGTAACCGGTTAAACGAGGGGATGCAGCGGGTACAGTAAACTATTGTGGTACTTCCAGTGTTTTTGGAAAGGCTATTACAGTAAATATAGTTCTAGGAAGGATAGGTGACTAGCTTTGAAACGTACGCTAGAAGGTATTGAAGAACAGTTTGAAATGCTTCAGATCCTTAACGAAAATGGCGAAGTTGTAAACGAAGAAGCTTTGCCGGATTTGTCAGATGAAGAATTGAAGGAATTAATGCACAGAATGGTGTATACGCGCATCCTTGATCAGCGCTCCATTGCATTGAATAGACAAGGTAGACTAGGATTCTATGCTCCTACAGCAGGTCAGGAAGCGTCCCAGCTTGGTACGCATTTCGCTTTGGAGAAAGAAGATTTCATCTTGCCTGGTTACCGTGATGTACCGCAGCTTATCTGGCACGGTCTTCCACTTTATCAAGCATTCCTATTTTCCCGTGGTCACTTCCATGGAAACCAATTCCCTGAAGGTGTGAACGCGCTAAGCCCGCAGATCATCATCGGTGCTCAGTATACTCAAGCAGCTGGTGTTGCATTAGGTATGAAACGCCGCGGCAAGAAATCCGTTGCAATCACTTACACAGGTGACGGCGGTACTTCTGAGGGAGACTTCTACGAAGGTATGAACTTTGCAGCAGTATATGATGCACCGGCTATCTTCGTTGTACAAAATAACCATTTCGCGATCTCTGTTCCACGTGAGAAACAGACTAAAGCGAAAACGTTGGCACAAAAAGCAGTTGCAGTTGGCATTCCTGGAATCCAAGTAGACGGTATGGACGTACTTGCTGTATATGCAGCTACAAAACAAGCTCGTGAGCGTGCGATCAACGGCGAAGGTCCTACTTTGATCGAAACACTTACTTACCGTTACGGCCCGCATACAATGGCTGGTGATGACCCAACTCGCTACCGTACAGAAGAAATGGATACTGAGTGGGAAAGACAAGATCCATTGGTACGTTTCCGCAAGTACTTGGAAGCAAAAGGCCTATGGTCAGAAGAAGAAGAAAACAAAGTGATCGACCAAGCGAAAGAAGAAATCAAAGCTGCGATCAAAGATGCGGATAACTATCCGAAAATGAAAGTATCCGACTTGATCAACAACATGTACGAAGTACTTCCTTCTAACCTTGAAGAACAATTGGAAGTGTACAAAGAAAAGGAGTCGAAGTAAGTCATGGCACAAATGACAATGATCCAAGCAATCACTGATGCTCTCCGTACGGAACTGAAGAATGACGAAAACGTTATGGTCTTCGGGGAAGACGTTGGTAAAAACGGCGGCGTATTCCGTGCTACTGAAGGTCTGCAAGCTGAATTCGGCGAGGACCGCGTATTCGATACACCACTTGCAGAATCTGCAATCGGCGGTATGGCTGTAGGTCTTGCGATCGAAGGCTTCCGTCCAGTACCTGAAATCCAATTCTTTGGCTTCGTATACGAAGTTATGGATGCAATCAGCGGACAATTGGCTCGTTTGCGCTACCGTTCCGGCGGCACGCAAAACGCTCCTGTCACAATCCGTGCGCCATTCGGCGGCGGTGTGCACACTCCTGAGCTGCACGCGGATTCCCTTGAAGGACTTATGGCACAACAGCCTGGTCTTAAAGTTGTTATCCCATCCAACCCTTATGATGCAAAAGGTCTTTTGATCTCTGCGATCCGCGATAACGATCCAGTTATCTACCTTGAGCACATGAAACTTTACCGTTCATTCCGTGAAGAGGTTCCTGAAGAGGAATACACAGTTGAAATCGGTAAAGCTGCTGTTAAACGTGAAGGTACTGATGTAACATTGATCGCTTATGGCGCAATGGTTCAAGCTTCTTTGAAAGCTGCAGAAGAACTTGAGAAAAACAATGTATCTGCTGAAGTAATCGACTTGCGTACTGTAAGCCCGATCGATCTTGATACAGTTCTTGCATCTGTTAAGAAAACTGGCCGTGTTGTAGTTGTGCAGGAAGCACAGCGTCAAGCTGGTATCGCTGCTCACTTGATCTCTGAGATCCAAGAGCGCGCTATCCTTCATCTTGAAGCACCAGTTATGCGTGTTGCAGCACCGGATACTGTATTTGCTTTCTCACAAGCAGAAGAAGTATGGCTTCCAAACCATAACGACATCGTGGAAAAAGCGAACGAAGTAATCAATTTCTAAAAGCAGAATCAGGAGGTAATTATTTTGGCTTTCGAATTCAAAATGCCGGATATCGGTGAAGGTATTCACGAAGGTGAAATCGTAAAATGGTTCGTCAAAGAAGGCGACACAGTAGCAGAGGACGACGTACTTTGCGAAGTCCAAAACGATAAAGCAGTAGTTGAAATCCCATCTCCTTATGAGGGTACAGTAAGCAAGATCTCTGTAGGTGAAGGTGAAGTAGCAATCGTTGGTGATACACTTATCACATTCGATGGCGAAGCTGGCGATGCAGCTGGCGGAGATGCTCCGGCTCCAGCTGAGCAGGAACAGACTTCCATCCAAGCTAATGGTACGGAATCCAACGAAACTGTTGAAAAAATCAAAGAAGAAGGTCCTAAAGCTGAAGCTGGCGAAGCTCCATCTGGCGATCTAATCATCGCAATGCCTTCTGTGCGCAAATATGCTCGTGAGCAAGGTGTAGACATCAAACAAGTATCTGGTTCTGGTAAAGGCGGCCGTGTACTAGCTGAAGATATCGACAGCTTTAAAAACGGCGGCGCTGCGAAAGCTGCACCACAAGCTGAAGCTGCTCAAGAGCCTGCTGCTGAACAAAAACAATCTGCTCCAGTTGTTTCTGGTGATGAATACCCTGAATCCAGAGAGAAAATGAGCGGTATCCGTCGTGCAATCGCTAAGGCGATGGTTACTTCTAAAACTACAGCTCCTCACGTTACGTTGATGGATGAAGTAGATGTAACTGAGCTTGTTGCGCACCGTAAGAAATTCAAAGCTGTTGCAGCTGAAAAAGAAATCAAGCTAACGTATCTTCCTTACGTTGCCAAAGCGCTTGTTTCTGTATTGAAAAACTTCCCGATCTTGAACTCTTCCATCGACGATGCGACAGACGAGATCGTTACAAAACATTATTACAACATTGGTATCGCAGCTGACACTGAAAAAGGTCTTCTTGTACCAGTTGTGAAAAATGCGGATCGCAAGTCCATCTTTACTATTTCCCAGGAAATCAACGAGCTTGCTGTTAAAGCGCGTGATGGAAAACTTGCTCCGAATGAAATGAAGGGTGCTTCCAGCACTATCTCTAACATCGGTTCTGCAGGCGGTCAGTGGTTCACTCCGGTAATCAACTACCCTGAAGCAGCAATCCTAGGTGTTGGACGTATTGCCGAAAAAGCAATCGTTAAAGACGGCGAGATCGTTGCAGCTCCAGTGCTTGCACTTTCTCTAAGCTTCGACCATAGAATCGTTGACGGTGCAACTGCTCAAACAGCAATGAACCACTTGAAACGTCTATTGGCTGATCCACAACTAATCATGATGGAGGGATAAGAAATGGTAGTAGGAGACTTCCCAATCGAATTAGATACTCTTGTGGTAGGTGCGGGACCTGGCGGCTATGTAGCTGCCATCCGCGCTGCACAAGAAGGTCAAAAAGTAACAGTAGTAGAAAAAGGAAACCTTGGCGGTGTTTGTTTGAACGTCGGCTGTATTCCTTCCAAAGCATTGATCCAAGCGGGTCACAAAGCGGAATACGCTCATGGTGATGCAGATCTTGGTATCTCTACTGAAGGTGCAAAAGTAGACTTCTCAAAAGTACAGGATTGGAAAGCTAGTGTTGTAAACAAGCTTACTTCCGGTGTTGGCAGTCTATTGAAAGGAAACAAAGTAGACGTTGTAAGCGGTGAAGTTTACTTCGTAGACAAAAACACTGTTAAAGTAATGGATGAGAAGAGCTCTCAGACTTACACTTTCAACAACTGTATCATTGCAACTGGTTCTACACCGATCGAGCTTCCAAGCTTCAAATACTCTGATCGCGTACTAGATTCTACTGGTGCACTTAACTTGAAAGAAATTCCTAAGAAACTCGTTGTTATCGGCGGCGGTTACGTAGGAATCGAGCTTGGTACTGCTTATGCTAACTTCGGTACTGAAGTTACTGTCCTTGAAGGATTGAAAGACATCCTTGGCGGTTTCGAGAAACAAATGACTTCCCTTGTTTCCCGCAGACTTAAGAAAAAAGGCGTTAACATCGTTACAGAAGCTATGGCTAAAGGCGTTGAAGAAACAGCTGACGGCGTAAAAGTAACGTATGAAGCAAAAGGTAAAGAAGAAACTATCGATGCTGATTATGTACTTGTTACAGTTGGCCGTCGCCCTAACACTTCCGAACTAGGTTTGGAAGGAGTAGGTATCAAGATGACTGACCGCGGACTTATCGAAATCGATGAACAGTGCCGTACAAACATCGAAAACATTTATGCAATCGGTGATATCGTAGAAGGCCCGCCACTTGCACACAAAGCTTCTTACGAAGGTAAGATCGCTGCGGAAGCAATCAGCGGCAAACCATCTGCTATCGATTACAATGGTATTCCGATGGTAGTCTTCTCCGAGCCTGAACTTGCTTCTGTAGGTCATACAGAGCAGTCTGCTAAAGATGCTGGCTACAAAGTAAAAGCTTCTAAATTCCCATTTGCTGCAAATGGTCGTGCGCTATCTCTTAACGACAGTGATGGTTTCATGAAACTTATCACTCGTGAAGAAGACGGTGTTATCCTTGGTGCTCAAATCGCTGGTCCAAACGCGAGCGATATGATTGCTGAGCTTGGCCTTGCGGTTGAATCTGGAATTACGGCGGAAGATATTGCACTTACAATCCATGCTCACCCATCTCTTGGCGAGATCACTATGGAAGCTGCTGAAGTTGCAATCGGCACACCTATCCATATCGTAAAATAATAAAGAGAGAGCCTATCCTTCGGGGATAGGCTCTTTTTTTATTTCTCCGTATAATTTGTCTACTTTAAAGTTGTTGCCAGTAAACCAATCCTCTATGTTTAGTTCCAATCGTTTACCTCGAGATAATGCTGTCATTAATTGTTTGGTTTTAAAAGAGTAAGCAAAGGTATGTAATGTACCAAACAGCCGATTATAGTCTTCGAAGAAAAGGGGAGAAGCGGGATCAGAAAACAAATCAAATAATTCCTGCTGTGACATTGTGGAGGTTTTAGTGTTCAGAAGGAATTTTTCCCGCTTAGCGGAACTTGTCATATCTTGTCGATTTAATGCTTCTAAATCGCTGTGCTTAAAGTGGTTGACGCAGTTTAAACCTGCTCTTGAAGACAGGACGCAAACCTTCTCAGGAGTGACTTCAATGACAGCGTGCGTACCCTTTGCATCTCCAACTGAGAAGTTGTAGCAAGCTGCATGCGGCAGCTCTTTGAATAGATCGATGACCTGCTGAGTTGTTTCGCACGTATCAAGAGCGATTCTAAGAACAGTCCAAGCAGATAGGCCTTTACGGTATCCCTGATTACTGACAAAGTGCAGGCCTATTGTCAACCCTTTTTCGTTTACCCCATCATGTCTGCCAATTAACTGCAGATTATAGCCAATCGATCCATATGCCTCTTCTGGCGCTATAAAACTAAGGCAATGATCGTAAAGGGAGGGGCTGAAATCATAATTGCGTACGTAGTGGTACTGATCAACATAAGCAGAACAGCCAAGAGCTTGTGGTCTGGGCATATTATAGCCGCTGTACAATATTGCCGCTTCCTGTTGTGTTTTTCCTAAACCATCAGCTAACCCTTGCAGCTCATCTAATAGGTGGGGAGCATAATTCGAGAACAGTGCTTTAATTTCTTCATATTTAGTTCGCTGGGAAGAGAGCTGGCTGAATTGCTGGAGAATAGGGTTCTCAGTATAAGCAGCAGCTGTTTTCTTTCCTATTTTATATGCGCTTCCTCTAGCTTGAATAATTGCAGCTTGTATTTCTTCCATAAAATCACCCCTTCTGCAGATTATATTTCGGCGAAATTCAAAAGAAATCCTGCAAAGGAAAAAGACAGGAGTGTTAATCTCCTGTCTTTTTCGTCGGTTGTTTCGGCTTGTTGTCAAGATTTAGCCTTTTTGCTTCTCTTTTAAAGGTGATAATAAGTGATACAACTACTAAGATCAGAATTATAGCAAATGGGAAGGCTGCTATTATCGAGGCAGTCTGTAATGCTCCCAGACCGTCCGCACCGCCGACCCATAGAAGGATTGCTGCTGTTGCTGATTGGATTAATCCCCAAATAAGTTTAATTGTTTTAGAAGGGTTCAGATCGCCGTTAGTCGTCTGCATACCCAATACGAATGTAGCTGAATCGGCGGAAGTTATAAAGAATGTTGCAATTAATAGTAGCGCTAATACGGATAAGATCATACCGCCAGGAAGCTGTGATAGCATTGCGAATAATCCTACTTCCTCACCTAGTGATGAGATCTCGCTGAACAGGTCGATATTCTGGAAGTATTCCATATGAATTCCTGTGGCACCGAATACCGCAAACCATATTGCTCCAAAGATTGTCGGCACTAGAAGTACACCCATGACAAATTCTCTTATTGTACGCCCTCGTGAAACTCTGGCGATGAAGGTCGCTACAAATGGGGCCCATGCAATCCACCACGCCCAATAGAAAAGTGTCCAATCTCCTATCCAAGAATTGTCAGCATCATAAGGTGTCAGGCGTAAGCTCCATTCCGGCAGGTGCTGCACGTACTGTCCCAAAGATGTAACAAGGGAATTGAGGATAAAATTAGTTGGTCCTAGAAACAGTACTGCAAGCATAAGCAGCACTGCAAAAATTATATTAGCATTACTCAGTATTTTTATCCCTCTGTCTAAGCCGGTTAATGCTGAACCTATGAATAATACAGTTACAATTACAATAATGAGCAGCTCTGTACCGAAGGTTGGTTCTATTCCGTCGAAAATATAAGATAGTCCTCCACTAATTTGAATAGCGCCAAGACCAAGGGAAGTTGCTACACCAAAGATGGTCGCAAAAACTGCGATGATATCAATTAATTTTCCAAGCGGACCATGTATACGCTCACCGAAGATTGGTTCCAAAATTGCACTTATTACGCCACCTTTGGATTGTTTGCGGAAGGTGAAATAAGCGATTGCTAACGCGAGTATTGCGTAAGTTGCCCATGGATGCAGTCCCCAGTGGAAGAAGCTGTAGGATAGGGCAGTTGTACCAGCTTCAGCAGTTTGCGCATCACCTACGATCGTCGGAGGATTATTGAAATGGTTGAGTGGTTCTGAAGCTCCCCAAAATACCAAGCCAATACCCATACCTGCACTAAATAGCATAGCAAACCAAGATATGTAGCTGTACTCTGGTTTGTCATCAGGTTTGCCTAATGTAATTTTTCCGTATTTGGAGAACATGAGGAAAAATGCGAAACCGAGGAAAATTGTAGTAGCAATTAAGTAGAACCAGCCAAACTGATCGATAAGGAAGGTTTGAATGGTATTCGTTACATTTGCAGTATTTCCGTTGGGAAGTACAGATTCCGGAATGCTGCCCCAAATAAGGAAAGCTACCACAATTCCGATTCCCCACCAAAATACACTTGTTGTTTTCTTCATAAAAAATTCCTTTCTGCTTTAAAGCTCGTATAAGAGTGCGTAAGTGAATAGTATAACAATGTCTACTAGGAGTTCCTACCCGTTATGGGAAATTAGTAAACCTTAACCGGTACATTTCTCCTAATCTCGACATATAATGACCTACTTACATTACAAGTCCAAATATTTCCTCTATAATGGCAGTACTATGTCAATTTGGAGGTTATAGCAGTGAAGAGATTTTTAGTATTTCCCATGCTTATCGGCTTATCCGGCGTGTTAATGACCGGTTGTGCCAGCTCGGAGCAAACGAGTACAGAGTCAAATAATATGGAGAGTACAGAGAGCGCGTCTTCTGAACGGAATCAAACAAAGCAAGGTGATCAAGAACAAGAAGAAGTACAGCAGAACGCAGAGGAAAAACAGGAACAGCAGGAACCACAATATAAAGTCTCGGAAGTGTCTTCCATCGTCCCGATTGACGGTGCCGAACCGCAGGTCGCACTTCTGACATTCGATGACGCTCCCGACAAACATGCGCTTGAAATAGCTGAATCGTTGAAGGAAGCTGATGCACCAGCAATATTTTTCGTGAACGGTCACTTTTTGACAACTGATGAACAAAAGGAAACATTGAAGAAAATTCATGACATGGGGTTTGCAATCGGGAACCATACCTACAGTCATGCCAATCTGAATGATCTGACCGACGAAGAAGTAAAAGAGGAAATTCTCAAAGTGAACGAAGAGGTTGAGGAGATCATTGGAGAAAAACCTGAATTCTTCAGAGCTCCGTTTGGAGAGAATACAGACTACAGCAGACAGCTGGCTGAAGATGAGGGAATGACGGTGATGAACTGGACTTATGGATACGATTGGGAAAGCCAGTATCAGGACAGTGATGCTTTAGCGGATATCATGGTAAACACGGAACTGCTAGGCAATGGAGCCAATCTCCTCATGCATGATAGAGAATGGACAGCTCAAGCTGTACCAGACATTGTGACCGGCTTGAAAGATAAAGGCTATGACCTTGTGGAACCAGATACAATAGAGCGACCTTCATAAAAAAACTCCCCATACGGGGAGTTTTTTATTGGAAAGCATGGTGTTCTTTGATAACGCGGATATATTCAATCGATTCATCCATCAAACCTTGTACCGGCAGGCCGGCTTCCAGATTTCTTTTTATATAGCTGATATTATCGATACTGATGATTTCACCTGGAATGAAAATCGGGATTCCTGGCGGATAGACCATGATGGATTCAGCACTGATCCGGCCTTCTGCTTCTGCAAGCGGAATTGCTTCTATATCTGCATAAAAAGCATCGCGGGGACTTAAGGATAAGACAGGTATTTCTGGTATAGATACCTCAATTTCGACTGCAGAAATCTGTGCTTGACGAAGGTCTGCCAAATCTGTCAATGCATCTATAAGCTGCTGGATTTCCACAACTGTATCAGCCGGTGTTACCAAAAACAGCAAGTTATACAAGTCGGATAGTTCAACCTCGATATTTTTTTCTTTTCGCAGCCAGCGCTCTGCTTCGCTGCCGGATATACCGAGCTGTTTTACAGACACAAGCAGTTTGGTAGGATCCATGGCAAAAGCAGCCTCTGACCCAAGGATTTCCTCACCAGCACAATATAGGCCTTCTATGGCGTTGATGCTTTGCCGAGCATCATTTGCCAGCCGGATGGCATGTTCGTTCATCTCTTGACCTTTGGTGGCAAGCTGGCGGCGTGCTGCATCCAAGGATGCGAGAAGTATATAAGAAGTACTCGTCGAAGTAAGCATGGAAAGGACCGTTTGAACCTGTTCATGACGAACCAAACCCTCACGCAGATTCAAAATGGAGCTTTGCGTCAATGAACCTCCCAGTTTGTGGACACTGGTTGCAGCAAGGTCTGCTCCTGCAGCCATGGCTGATACAGGCATTTCATCGTGAAAGTGAATGTGAACACCATGTGCTTCGTCAACTAGAACAGGGACTTCATAACTGTGGGAAATCTCTACGATACGTGCTAAATCGGCAGCAACACCAAAGTAGGTCGGATTGATGACGAGAACAGCTTTTGCATCCGGATTCGCTTCCAATGCTTTTTCTACGGCTTCCGGAGTGATACCGTGCGATATACCTAGCTTCTCATCCACTTGAGGATGTACGAAGACAGGTATCGCTCCAGAGAAGATGAGCGCGCTGGTCACGGATTTATGGACGTTCCGTGGGACGATGATCTTATCTCCTGGTTTACATACACTCATTACCATTGCCATGATCGGAGTGCTTGTTCCCTGGACCGAAAAGAACGTATAGTCCGCTCCGAAAGCTTTAGCAGCAAGCTGTTGTGCTTCTTGGATCATCCCATGGGGGTGATGTAAATCGTCCAGAGGTTCTATATTTATCAAATCGATGGAAAGAGCATTCTCACCTATAAATTCCGAGAATTCTTTATCCATTCCTTTGCCGGTTTTATGTCCTGGTATATGGAACTGTAACGGTTTGTTCGCCGCATGCTTGCGCACACCATCGAACAGTGGTGCTTGATCTTGTGAAAACATCTTAGCTGACACCTCTTTACAAGTTAAAAACAAAAGAATTATAGCAAAACTGCGACACGATTACTAGCGTCGCATGGAAAGTTATTTTCGTGTTACACTATTATCCAGGGAAAAGGAGGGATAGAATGAATTACAGCTATCCAATTGATGAAACATGGACGAAAGAGGAAATCATTGACGTAGTGAATTTCTTCTCATTAGTGGAGCGTACATATGAAGATGGAAGTGTACGGGAAGATCTGCTGCTCGCGTATGAACGTTTCAAGAAAGTTGTACCTTCAAAATCAGAAGAAAAACAGCTGGATGCTAAGTTTCAAAAGGATTCTGGTTATTCCAGCTATAGAGCAGTCCAGAAAGCTAAGGCTGCTTCACCTGGGGCAAAAATAAATATGTAAAAAATCCCTTCCTCATACAGGAAGGGATTTTTCTTATACGGGCTCGTAAGCCGCCTGTTCGTAAAGGATAGCTGTATGTTTTAGGACATCCTGACATACCTTAAGGAAAGCTTCCTTAGAAGCAAGTGCAGGGTCATCAGGCCGCAAATGAATCCCGCATACTAGTTCTGCTTTTTTGACATGCTGCAGTCGATCTGCAATTTTGTCGTATAACTCTTCGGAAATAGGAGAAGCATCGGGTTTCATATGATCCATTGACCAGACGTAATGAGAAGGGATGGATTCGAGAATCTGCTTTTTTGCTTCTGTCATTTTCTGACCGAGTGTTTCCTTTAACGGGCTTTCATAAATAAGGGCAAACTGAATGAAAACATGTGTACCCCACAACCCTATTTGAAAATGAGGCAGCTTTTTATATCCGCGTTTGCTGGATGCAAGAGCGGACCATGTGTCGTTCGGTGCGTTCTTCGTGCGTCGTGCATGCTTAGCTACATGGACATACATATCATGGTCTGTCACTTGTTCTGCGAACGGAGCTAGTTCTGTCGCGATCATCTCCAATTTTGGAGAGAGGCGGCTGCGAAGCACTTCCATTCTCTCATCTAAACCATCTATCGTAAAAACATCGAAATCTTCTTTTGTGAATAATGCTGTCATTAATGTCACTCCTTGCAGAAATCTTCCTTCATCATACCCGTCCAATAGGTAAAATGCAAGCAAGGAAAGGTTTACAAACCGCACTGCAGTGGTAATAAGAAACAACTTGATAGGATGGTATAAATAGATAGGAGGAGATGAAGATGCGTGATGTAATGGAGGCGTTACGAAAAAGGGAAGCTCAAGAGAAGGTGCCTGCTATACGTCTTGAAATCGATTATTATCTAGTTACTTTACATGATGCCATGCAGGAGGAAGATGACAAAGCAGTGAAGGAAGCTAAGGCGAAGCTTCGTGTACTCAGCGAGCAATTGAATCGGTTCGAATCATGAATTATTTGTGATAAGCTAGTGGAAAGAATGGGGGCCACATGATGGAGCAATCAATGAAGCATACATTGCATAAGCAAGCACAACAGTGGGTGTTGGAAGCGGGACAGCTTATCAAAGAGAAAATGGATGAGCCATTGGAGATCATGACAAAGTCAAGCCCGAAAGATCTTGTAACAAAGATGGATAAAGCAGTGGAGTCCTTCTTTTTGGAAAAAATACGCGAGAACTACCCATCACATAAAGTGTTAGGGGAGGAAGGTATTGGAGAAGCTGTTTCTGAAACGAAAGGCACAGTCTGGATAATCGATCCGATTGACGGAACGATGAATTTTGTCCATCAGAAATCTAACTTCGCCATATCAATAGGCATTATACATGATGGTGTTGCGGAAATAGGAATCATTTACAATGTGATGGAGGATACACTCTATCATGCAAAGCGCGGCGAAGGGGCCTTCAAGGATGATTTTCAGTTGCCAAACCTTCCTGAAAAGACACTCGATCAATCGATCATAGAGCTCAATCATTTCTGGCTCTGTCCCAATCGCCGTGTGAATGAAGAAAAGCTGCAGCAGCTCGTCTATCGTGCAATGGGAACGCGAGCATATGGATCAGCAGCATTGGAGCTGGCTTTTCTGGCTGAGGGGATTACAGATGCTTACTTAACCTTCAGTCTGCAGCCCTGGGATTATGCTGGTGGATTTGTAATCCTCCAAGAAGTAGGAGGAAAACTGACCGATGCGACAGGGGAGCCCGTCGATTTTCTGAATAAGACAACAGTAGTCGCAGCTAATAGCAGCATCCACGGGGAATTGATCAAGGATTATATCGAATTGAAATAAAAAAGACGGGTTAGCCCGTCTTTTTTACTGTCCTTTTCTTTTTGCGAAGATACCAGCACCCATAATGAAGAAACCGGCGATTATCGCAACTGTCATTAAACCATAGTTTTGATAGCTGATCGTCACGCCTGCTGCTACGAAGCAAGCAATAACCATTATTGCAGTCAGCAAAGCTAATCCCTTTGACATCGTCTCACCTCATTTATTAAATTAAAGGTTCATCTGTCTTCTTTTCCCGGTATAAATTGAAGTTCCCGGTCGCTTTTCGTTCCTTCGTCCGCAATGAGATACGGTCTGAGCAATCGCTGCATATATGCATGGTATTGCGCCGATTCCGCAGTTTCTTTGCATGCGGACTTCCTTCATCTATTTCTTCGACTTTATCGCAAAGTACACATTTTACACGCATGCTATCACCTCAGGAGAGTATAATACTTTTCCAGTTTACCATACGGAATGCTATTGTGTGTATCTTACAAAAAGTCTCTATCAGTCATATCCGCTTCCGGTAGATTATAAACAGGAACTCAGCAGATCTTTATTTGACGGATGGCTTTGATTGGATCTTCTTTTCTGCTGGGCAGGTAACAGTGGGCAGGTCCGGTTTCTTTGATGCTGCGTCCATCTACTGCGAACAGAAACATACTTTCCTTAAGCTCGTCCAAAGGTACAATTTCTTCACCAGTGTCTGTCAGAAATACCGCATGCGTGGCATCTGCTTGTATACTGGCTGTGTTGAGGAAATCGGAGATAGGCATAACATAACTGTTTTCAAGTGCCAGCTTTCTTTCGGCCTTAGTAAGGCTCTTATTGATAGGCGGTTTCATTTTTTGCTGATATACAGAACGATCCCAGTGTTTTTCTTCCGAAGCGGGAACTGACTCGACCTCTTTAAAAGCGTTTTCAAAAAGGATTTTGCGATCATCAAAAATCCAGACGGATGGATCAAGTGTTAGTGGGAAATCCACTTTGCCTGTCAGGGTGATTACCATATAGTGACACTTCCTTTTCCAGTAGTATCTATAGATACAGCTTAACATAAAGAATGTGACAATTGACAACGATTCGACAAAAATATTAGCTGGACGTGTCTTGCAATTTAGCAGGACTACCGCTAGAATTGTATAGAAGAAGTCTGTTTAACGGAGGGATAATATTGATATCTGAGATCACCGTTAGTAATCAAGAGAAAGCATATGCCCTTCTTTTGGCGGATGCTGATAAAATACTTAAACTAATCAAAGTACAGATGGACAATTTGACCATGCCTCAATGTCCGCTTTATGAAGAAGTACTCGATACTCAAATGTTTGGTTTGTCACGTGAGATAGATTTTGCAATTCGATTGAATCTCGTAAAAGAAGAAGATGGAAAAGAGCTTCTTGAAAACTTGGAAAGGCAATTGAATGTGCTGCATGAGGCAGCGCAGCGGTCTATGCGTCCTTAAAGCTTACGGCCGCCTGCAATTGCTTGTACGGGCATCCCATACGAACGATGAAACCCCATTGCCCTTTTATTCGGCGGGGTTTTTTTATTATTCTATGAATCTGGCGGTTTGTAACGATCGTAAAATACATACTATGGGAGCTTTAAAATGAAAAAAAGATTGCGTAATTTCGATTTTACTTTGCTATTCACCCCACTGCTGCTGACCGTTTTCGGAGCAGTGATGATTTACAGTGCAAGCTATACAGTGGCAGTAGTCAAATACGATGCTTCACCAACGTTCTTTTTTGTCAGATCGTTGATATGGATTACTTTAGCTGTTCCAATCTATGCGTTTTTCTGTTTTGTTCCATACCAGAAGTTCCAGAAATGGATTAAGCCGATCTTGCTGGTAGTTGTCGTCCTGCTGATTCTCGTCTTATTTACGGAAAAAGCAAATGGATCTCGCTCATGGTTCGATCTTGGATTTTTCAGTCTGCAGCCAGCCGAATTGGCTAAAGTAGCTATGATTATCTATCTTTCTGCAGTCTATGCCAAAAAACAGAAATACCTGGACAGTTTTTCAAAAGGCGTATTGCCGCCTCTTATTGCATTAGGCCTCATTCTTGGCTTGATCGTGATCCAGCCGGATGTTGGTTCAGCTTCTATCGTATTCCTGATATCCTGCTCGATCATAATCAGTGCCGGTATTCGTTTAAGGCATTTGAGTCTATTGATTGCAGCAGGTGTCGGACTAATACTCGCTGTATTGCCGCACATGGTCAACGAAGAACGTATCTCACGTTTCACTGGAGCTTATCAGCCATTCAGTGACGAGAACGTCCAAGACGGAGGCTTCCAGCTTGTACAATCCTATCTTGCTATCGGCACAGGCGGGATTTTCGGGGACGGGCTGGGACAAGGCATCCAAAAGCTAGGCTATCTGCCAGAGCCGCATACAGACTTTATCATGGCTGTCATAGCGGAAGAGCTCGGATTTATCGGAGTTGCTGCAGTACTGGCAATGCTCGCAATCATTGTGCTGCGCGGATTCTATATCGCCAGACAATGCCGCGACAGTTTCGGTTCGTTATTGGCAATAGGCATTTCGTCGATGGTGGGGATCCAGACCTTCATCAATCTGGGCGCAATCACCGGTCTATTGCCAATCACAGGTGTTACACTGCCATTTGTCAGTTACGGCGGTACATCCTTGATGATTCTATTCGCCTCCATGGGTATTCTGAATAATATCGCCAAGCATGTACGTTCACAAGAGCTGATTGTGTCAGAAAGCACCTTTACGCAGGACAAGCGGGGAAGACGTCCCTCCAATCGACAGAGGATCCGCACCACTAGTACTACTACACAAACCAGGGAAAAGACTAGAGGAGGAGAACGATGGACGAACTAAGGGGAATCAACAAAGTTCTAGTAGCAAATAGAGGGGAAATTGCGATTCGTGTATTCCGGGCTTGTGTCGAGCTTGGAATACATACGGTTGCAATTTATTCGAAAGAGGACAAATCTTCAAGTCACCGCTTCAAGGCGGATGAGGCATATCTGGTCGGCGAGGGGAAAAAGCCGATTGATGCCTATCTTGATATCGAAAATATTCTAGAAATTGCGAAAACCTCCGGTGCGGATGCTATTCATCCAGGATACGGTTTCCTTTCTGAGAATATTCATTTTGCCAGACGCTGTGAAGAGGAAGGGATCATCTTCATCGGCCCGCGCAGCGAACAACTTGACATGTTTGGGGATAAAGTAAAAGCGAGACAGCAGGCTTTACTTGCTGAAATACCGGTGATCCCTGGTACTGACGGACCTGTCCAAACGCTGGACGATGTTAGAGCCTTTGCTGATACCCACAACTACCCAATCATTATCAAAGCTTCTTTGGGCGGCGGCGGACGTGGTATGCGTGTCGTGCGTTCAGCAGAAGAGCTGGCCGAAGCTTATGAGCGAGCGAAATCAGAGGCTAAAGCAGCTTTCGGCAGTGATGAAGTGTATGTGGAGAAGCTTATTGAAAATCCAAAACATATCGAGGTACAGATCCTTGGGGATAGTGCCGGCAATGTTATACATTTATACGAACGTGATTGCTCCATACAGAGAAGGCATCAAAAAGTGATTGAGGTAGCTCCAAGTGTTGGTCTGCCGGAATCACTTCGGATTGCTATTTGTGATGCGGCAGTTAAATTGATGAAAAATGTTTCCTATCTCAACGCAGGAACAGTTGAATTTCTTGTTTCAGATAACGAATTCTATTTCATCGAGGTTAATCCCCGTGTCCAAGTAGAGCATACCATCACGGAACTGGTAACTGGTGTGGATATCGTTCAGACACAGCTTTTGCTGGCTCAAGGATACAGCCTTCAAGACGAACGTCTTCATATTCCGGCGCAGTCTGAGATTAAGACAAACGGTTATGCAATACAGGCACGTGTAACGACAGAGGATCCGCTAAATAACTTCATGCCGGATACAGGTAAGATAATGGCGTATCGTTCCAGTGGAGGCTTCGGTGTTCGACTGGATGGCGGTAATGCTTTCCAAGGCTCCGTCATTAGCTCTTACTATGATTCCCTGCTCGTTAAAGTATCGACGTGGGCGGCGGATTACAAACAAGCTGCATACAAAATGGAAAGAAACCTTCGCGAGTTCCGTATTCGAGGCATCAAGACAAACATTCCATTCCTGGAAAACGTCATCCTGCATGACAAGTTTTTGTCTGCTGATTATACAACTGGCTTTATCGATGAAACTCCGGAACTGTTCGTCTTTCCGAAACGTCAGGACAGAGGAACGAAGATGCTCCAGTATATCGGCTATACAACTGTCAATGGATTTGATGGCGGCGGAAAAGTCGAAAAACCTGATTTTCCGAATCCGAGAGTTCCGAAGCTTGCAAAAGGGCTCGATTACCAGAACGGAACAAAACAGATTCTGGATGCACATGGTCCGGAAGGGCTTGCTGACTGGCTGAAAGAGCAGGAAGAAGTCTTGCTGACGGATACAACTTTCCGAGATGCTCACCAATCACTGCTTGCTACCCGTGTAAGAACGAAGGATCTATTAACAATAGCTGAGCCAACTGCCAAACTATTGCCGAACCTATTTTCTGTTGAGATGTGGGGCGGTGCTACCTTCGACGTGGCTTATCGTTTCCTGAAGGAAGATCCGTGGGAGCGCTTGGCTAAGCTGCGTGAGAAAATGCCGAACGTGCTGTTCCAGATGCTGCTTCGTGCAAGCAACGCTGTAGGGTACAAAAACTATCCGGATAACGTCGTTGAGAAATTCGTCAAAGAAAGTGCCGAAGCCGGCATTGATGTGTACCGTATCTTCGATAGCTTGAACTGGATCGAAAACATGAAGCCAGCTATTGAGGCTGTCCGCAACCAAAATAAAGTGGCAGAAGCTGCGCTTTGTTACAGCGGGGATATCCTGGATCCGAGCCGGACGAAATATGATCTGGCTTATTATACGAAGATGGCGAAAGAGCTTGAATCAGCAGGTGCTAATATTATCGGAATAAAAGACATGGCAGGATTGCTTAAACCGCAGGCAGCATATGATCTTGTCAGTGCTTTGAAGGATACCGTATCACTACCGATCCATTTGCATACGCATGATACGAGCGGTAACGGAGTTTTGACATATGTGAAGGCAGTGGAAGCTGGTGTAGATGTTGTCGACGTGGCTGCAGGTTCTATGGCTGGCCTTACTTCTCAGCCGAGCGCAAGCTCCTTCTATCACGCGATGCAGGGGATGGAGCGCAGGCCGTCCATTAATGTTGAAAATTATGATGAACTGGGATCTTATTGGGAAGATGTCCGCACTCGCTACAGTGATTTCGAGAGCGGCATGAAGGCTCCGCATGCTGAAGTATATCTGCATGAAATGCCAGGCGGACAATACAGCAATTTGCTGCAGCAGGCTAATGCGGTTGGACTAGGCGATCGCTGGGATGAAGTGAAGGTCATGTACAGAAGAGTAAACGATCTTTTCGGAGATGTTATCAAGGTTACACCTTCCTCCAAGGTTGTAGGTGATATGGCATTATTCATGGTTCAAAACGACTTGGATGAAAGAAGTGTCATCGAGAGAGGTGCAGCACTTGACTTCCCGGATTCTGTTATCGAATTCGCTCAAGGCTATCTTGGTCAGCCTTATGGCGGCTTCCCGAAAGAATTACAGAAGGTCATTGTAAAGGATCGGGAGGTAATCACCGAACGACCGGGCAAACTGCTTCCGCCTGTTGATTTTGATGAGCTGCGAAGTGAATTGGATGAAAAAGTGGAAGCTGACATTACAGAACAGGATGTTACTGCTTACTCCTTGTATCCGAAAGTGTTTGAAACGTACGCAGCTTTCAAAGAAGCTTATGGTGACTTGTCTGTACTGACAACACCAACTTTCTTCTACGGTATGAAGCTGGATGAAGAAATCGAAGTGGAAATAGAACCAGGAAAGACCTTGATCGTAAAGCTTGTTGCAATTGGGGAAGCAGGGCCGGATGCGATGCGGACGATCTACTTCGAATTCAATGGACAGCCTCGTGAAGTACTAGTTCGGGATGAACAGGTACAGGCAACAGTTAAGACGACACCAAAAGCTGATAAACAAAATAAAAAGCATATTGGTGCGACAATGCCTGGAACAGTTATCAGATCACTCGTTACTGGCGGGGAGCATGTACAAAAAGGACAGCAGCTTCTTATTACAGAAGCGATGAAGATGGAAACAACAGTACAAGCGCCATTTGATGGGAAAATCAAAGACGTTTATGTGAAAGATGGAGAACCGATTCAGGTTGGGGATCTGCTAGTAGAATTTGAATAAAAAAAAGAGGTCCGTGCTATAACAGCAGCGGACCCTTTTTTATTGTTCTTTTTCGTATTTCGCACTTCGGAAGGATAGCATGATATAGTATGTCATGATTCCAAAGTAAACGCTGATAATCAAGGAATGCATAAGTGCTACGAATAAATTCATTGCTGTAAAGACAACAAGCGCACCGACTACTGCTTGTGATGCTAAAAGACAAAAGCTGATGATCCAGCCTTTGGACATCACTGCGTGGTCTTTGTAACGGCGAATCACTTGAATCATGATAATGAAGGACCAGACCAGTGCAAGCATTGCAGCACCACGGTGGAGCATTTGTACCATTTGTGCCGTACTCAATCCAAAGAGACTAGGATCAGCGTTGGAGCATAGTGGGAAATCTCCGCACACAAGGCTTGCATTCATGTGACGTACAAGCGCTCCGGTATATACGACCAAATAGATGAAAATTGTATGGAGATAAAATTGAATTCGCATCCCTTTCCGGATGACAAGTGCGCGGGCATCGAACTTCTTGTCCACTTCAAAGACGATTAGCGTCAGCAGAAGAACGGAAGCGAATGAGATAAGTGAGATACCAAAATGAAGTGCCAATACAGTGTCAGACTGCTGCCAAACAACAGCTGCTGCCCCAATCAATGCTTGTATGACAAGAAAGGCTACTGCCATGATGGACAGAAACTTAACTTCCCGAATATGACCGATCTTGCGCCAAGCGAGGATTGCCAGCAATAGAATGACGATCCCCATTGTGGAAGAAACAAATCGGTGGGCAACTTCTATGATAAGCTCAGGCGTGATCTTGGTTAATGCCCCCTCACATAACGGCCAGCTTTGTCCGCAGCCATCTGCTGAGCCTGTCTTGGTAACAAGGGCGCCGCCAAGCAGGATGAAGAGCATACCTATGGTGCTGATCACAGATAAGATTTTCAATAATTTCACGAATAAACACCTCTTATATACAAACTTATAACTATGACATAAAAACATTAAGCTTATCGTAACATGAAATCTATTTAAAGAAGGACATATTTCTTGTCAATTTTATGACCTGTACAAACGCATGAATAAGGAATGGCTGATATGATAAGGTATTAGTTCGGCAAATTGTCAAAAACGGTTTTATTTGCTGCAGCTGGACGTGTTACAATGTTAAAAGTGTGATAGAATACAAGAATTATGTTTAACCAAGCAGAAAGGATGTGCTGGTGTGGAAAAGATCGAAACAACTTCTTCACAAGTATTGAACGGTGCTGAACAGGCCGATTCTACTACTAGTCTGTGGACAGACTTTAAGGCGCTTATAAAAACTGGTATTATAAATTCAAATCTATTGACTGCATTCGGCGGTTTCTGGCTCGCACTCTATATGACGAACCAACAATTCGTCGACCATATCCCGACGTTCATTTACATGATGCTCGGAAGCGGATTGGTCATAGCTGGCGGATGTGTGATCAATAACTATTACGATCGTGATATCGACCATGTAATGAAGCGGACGAAAAAACGTCCGACAGTTACAGGCACGATTCCGCTCTCTGTCGTGCTGACAATGGGTATAGGATTTACTGTCCTCGGCGTCGGATTTTTATTCCTGACAACATGGCAAGCAGCAGCGATTGGTATATTCGGCTGGTTTGCTTATGTCGTACTTTATACGATGTGGTCTAAACGTCGCTATACAATCAATACAGCAATTGGAAGCTTCTCCGGAGCGGTTCCTCCTCTAATCGGATACGCTGCTATCGATGGCGGTTTGAGCACAGAGGCTTGGATCGTTTTCGCTATCATGTTCATCTGGCAGACACCGCATTTCTTAGCACTGGCTATGAAAAAAGCAGAGGATTACAAAGCTGCGAATATTCCAATGCTGCCTTCCGTATATGGCTTTGGAATTACGAAGCGCCAAATCGTTGTTTATACAGCATGTTTGCTTCCGCTTCCGTTTTATTTAACTACACTGGGAACAGTATTTGTTATCATCGCTAGTGTGCTGAATATCGGCTGGCTTGCAATTGGTATAGCTGGGTTCTTTATGAAAGATGATCTGAAATGGGCTACCTGGATGTTCGTGTACAGCCTGAATTACTTGATGATTTTCTTTATCGCACTTGTGATCTTCACAACTCCTGCGATTTTCTAATTTAAGACACCTCCATATTGGAGGTGTCTTTTTTTGTGTTTATATAGTAGGAAGTATCGGGAATAAGAACCATAAATGTGCATCGGGGAGAGGGAAAGTAAATGGATATGGAAACACCGCGTTTAACGATGAAAGCTATAACACTGGATATGGGGAAGCAGCTCGTTCGATTCCCGCTTACCTTCTTTTATGAACAGGAAATTTCCTACGTTACGGATTGGCCTACAAATGCATTAAAGGCAGAGCTGCCTCTATATTTGGAAGAATTCGCTACTGGACAGGCAAGCTTCGGTTTTGGACCGTGGATCTTACATACAAAATATAAAAAGGAAATGGTCGGGGACATTTTTATCAAGCAGCCTTCTCATGATGCAGCTCAAGCTGAGTTATATTTTGAAATACGTGTGGAGATGCAAGGGAAAAGATATGAAGACGAAGCGATCGTCAGCATTTGTGATTGGCTGCTGAAGCATGGTATCGAAACAATACATGCTTTTTGTAGACCGGAGGAGGAAGAAAAGCAAGAAGTCCTTACAAGATGCGGCTTTAAAAAGCTTGGCCAAGTAGGAGGATTGATTCAGTTCAGGACGTATGGGCAGCTGCTTCCGGCAGATGGTATGTGAAGCTTGTCGAAGGAGTCGACTATCTCCTGAATGGATTTTGTATTATAATGAGTGCAACTTACGGAAAGGGGGCAGGATGCATGAAAAGCTTACGAATTGTATTATTGTTACTCGTTGTGGGAGCAGGTGTGCTGTTCTTTTGGAACAAGGATGATTATCTGGCTCCTGCCCAGGATACAAAGTCGGTTGAGTCAGGAGATACAGAGCAAACGCCAAAGGCGGAAGCTGCCCAAAAACCGAATGGTGATATAGAACGGTGGATCAATCAAGCACCTGAAACATTAGAAGAAGATCAGGGCGAACCAGATCGGATCGATGAGTCTTCGTATGGATATGAGTGGTATATATATGATAAAGGTGATGCATATGCACAGTATGGTGTGAAAGATGGACGTGTCATGACTGCCTTTGCTGTCGGTGAGGCATCCCTTGCAAAGGCGAAGCTTGGAGAAAGTCGTGAGGAAGTCGAACAGGATTATCCTCTGCAAGACGAGGTGTCCTTCCGTTATGATAGCAATCGATATACATTCAAGCTGAAGGATAAGGATCAGCAAATACAGCCGCTTGCCCAGATTGGTGATGGTTTGTTTGCTCAGTTCTATTTCGATACGTTTGAAGATGAACTGACAGGAGTGCGGGTGCTGACTGATGAACAGCTCGTCATGGAACGGCCTTATGACATAACATATACAGGCCAGCTGCCTGAGCAGCCGCAGCTCTCAGACGAAGAATGGCAGCAGGTGCAGGGCGGAATGGAACAGCAAATCATTGATATAACCAATGTGATGCGTGCGAATTTTGACGTCCCGCCATTGAAATGGAATGACCAGGTAGCAGCTGTTGCGCTTGGTCATAGTGAAGATATGCAAAAGCAGCAGTATTTCTCTCATGTGACGCCAAGTGGTGAGGAGCTCGGAGATCGGCTTGCTGATGGTCAGGTCAAATTTCAAAGTGCAGGTGAGAATATCGCCGCGGGCTATACAGATGCCCCAGCAGCAATGATTGGATGGCTGAACAGTGAAGGGCATCGCAAAACAATGCTTGAACCATCTTATGAAGAGCTTGGGGTAGGCGTTTATCGTTATTACTATACGCAGAATTTTCTTTTACAATAACGGGATTTCCATTGTGGAATCCCGTTTTTTTGTGTCATTTCCCCAATGCTTTCATACATTGGTCAGAGAGGGTATTTATCTGGTTAGGAGATGAATGTAATGTCAGATTCGAATTTGCATCCATCTATTCAGGCATTCAGACAGTTCGTAGAGCAGCACCCCAAGCTAATTCAAGAGGTTAGGCAGAAACGCGCCGGATGGCAGCCATACTATGAAAAGTGGGTACTGATGGGCGAAGAGGATCCGAGCTGGCAGGCATATAAAGATGGACAGAATGCAAAGGCAGAAACAGAACCAAAAGCAGAAACAGATGCAGAGCAAGCTGAAAAGGAATCAGAAGAAACAGGGAAAGAAATGTTCAACAAGGTGATGGGAATGGCTAATCAGTTAGATTTGCAAAAACTCCAAGGACATATCCATCATTTGAATGGAGCGCTTGAGAATATCAAGCAATTGATCGGGCAATATCAAGGTGTCAAACAACAGCTGCCTTCAAAGAAGAAGACTCCAACATTTTTCCATAGGGACTAAAAAGGAGGAAGGCTGATGCGACAGGAAATTTATCAACGGCTGCAACACCGGGAAGAACTGCTCCGTTTTGTCAGACTTCACCCGGTATGGTACCGTACACTAGCACGTGACCCAAGTTCATTCGCAGATTTGGAAAAACAAGCGAATTATTTTTACGGTAAAACTGTCCCGCAGCGTATTGGAAAATTTGGCGATCAGCTGAGTATGGTGAACATGCTGATTCAGATGGCACGAGCAATGCGGGATTAAACACTTTTCATTTCCCTATTATTTGGTATGATAATAGGGGAGGTGGTTCTATGTTTGCAACTATGGAATTCGTCGAGCTCCTGGAGAAGTCCGAGCAATTGGGAATGATGATACGTGAGTCGGAAGTGATGGCGGCATATAGCTCCGCGCAATCCGCACTCTACCAGAATAGTGAGACGAAAGCTAAAATCGACGCATTCACGGCTATTAAGGAACAGTATGAGGAAGTGCAGCGATTCGGCAGATACCACCCTGATTACAGCTTCATCATGAAGGAAATCCGCAGCAAGAAGCGTGAGATGGATATGGATGCCAACGTTGCGGCATTTAAAATAGCAGAGCGTAATCTGCAAAAACTGCTTGATGATATTAGTTCCAAACTTGCTTCAACTGTGAGCAAGAATGTCAAAGCCCCGCGATCTGGTGCAGCTTTAAAAGACTCTGGCTGCGGCTGTGGAAGCGGCGGCGCCTGCGGGTGTGCTTCCTGACAATATTCCGGTAAGCTTAGGCTTGCCGGTTTTTTTGTGTTGCTCCCAGGGGGCAGGCTTTGCTACACTAAGAAAAAAGCTGTAAAGCGAGGAACTTCAATTATGTTGACAAAACGGCAAGGAATCGTCGTATGGTTCCAGCATATGAAAAATATTAAGCAGCTGAAGCGGCATGGACACTTGGTTTTCGTGTCCAAAAAGCTTAAATACGCGATGATATATGTGAACCTGGAGGAGGCCGAAGAGAAGGAAGCAGCGTTGAATAAACTGCCATTCGTCTCTAAGACGGCGTTATCTTACCGTCCCTTCGTCCGTACCGATTTCGAGAATGCGAAACAGGATAAAGCGAAAGAATACGATTATAAGATTGGTATATAAAAAAAGCCTGCAGGGAAAAGCCCTGCAGGCGCCTTTTGTTTCCAATGAAAACAAACAGGCAAAGGGAGAGGAGAAACCGGAGGAAGAGCTTATGGGGAAACGTAAGTCTTCTCCGTGTTCATGAAGCAGCTATTAGCGTGATAGCCGCTTCAATAGTACAGTATGGACTGGCTTAGCCGGGAATATACATCGTTTTTTTTGGAGGAGTGGAATGTAATGCGAGTAATTGCAGGAGAGCATAAAGGCAGGGCATTGAAAGCTGTCCCGAACCAATTGACAAGACCAACGACGGATAAAGTGAAGGAAAGCCTATTTTCTGTATTGGGACCTTTTTTTGAAGGCGGTGAATGCCTGGATTTATTCGCAGGAAGCGGCGGGCTTGGGATAGAAGCCTTGAGCAGAGGAATGACACACTGTATCTTTGTGGATAAGCAAGGGAAGGCTGTCGAGACAATCAAACAGAACCTGACAACCTTGAGGCTGACAGACTACTCGGAAGTATACCGGAATGATGCGCTGCGTGCACTGAAGGCCGTCGCAAAAAGGGAGAAACAGTTCGATCTTATTTTTCTGGATCCACCGTATCAAAAGATGTCCTACGAGGGTCTTTTGGAGCAAATCAGTGAAGCGGGTATACTGGGAGAAAATGGACGAATTGTTTGTGAACACGATGCGAAGAAGGACATGCCGGAGTTCATAGCTGGATTGCAAGCTGTAAAACAGGACGAATATGGTAATACTACTGCTATTACTATCTATCAAGCTGCCAAGGGGGATGAGTGATGACGATTGCTATGTATCCAGGTTCGTTCGATCCTGTCACCAATGGCCACGTGGATATTATCCAGCGAGCAGCCGCAATATTCGATCAAGTAATTGTTGCAGTGGCAGTAAACAGCAAAAAAAAGCCGCTGTTCAATGAAGAGGAGCGACTGGAGCTTTTACGGCAGTCGGTAAGACATATCTCTAACGTATCTGTAGTTAAATCAGAAGGTCTCACCGTTGACTTTGCCAGGGAACATGATGCTAAAGTTTTGGTCCGCGGATTGCGGGCAGTGAGTGATTTTGAAAATGAGATGCAGATCAGCGGTATCAACCGGCATTTAGAGCCAGGATTAGAGACAATCTTCATTACAGCAGATTCTGCTTATAGCTTCTTGAGCTCCAGTATCGTGAAGGAGGCAGCAAGCTTTGGAGCTGATATCAGTAAGCTAGTGCCGCCTCCAGTACAAGAAGCTATCAAGCAAAAATATTAATTTAACCGGCGTCTCAGCAGGATCAGTGTGCCAATTGAAAGCATGGTGAGTGTGAAAACAGGTCCGAATAACGAAAGAAAACGCAGCAGCTCCACGGAAGTGTCAGGAGCTGCTTTTTCATGCAGGAAGGTAAGGATACTTGTTTCCTGATGTCTGGCGTAAAGCGGTCCATATAGGATAGCTGTTAATCCTGCTGCGATGAATCCGTGGAGCAGGCGGGCAAAAAAGTACGGTGCGAACCGGATATCCGTCTCGGCGAGAATACTTGCCACTTGTGCTTGGACTGAAAAACCATTGAATGCAAGAATGAAGCTGACGATAATGGCAGGGAAGAAAAAGTTGGATCCTGATGCTTGTGCGATCATTTGCCCCCCCATTGTAATCTCGAATAATCCAGAAAACATTGGGACTACCAGGTCTGCTGGAACACCGAAAATGCTGGTTATCATTTTTAAGCCATATGCCAGGGAATCTGTGATGCCCAAAATGAATAAAAGCTTATTGAAAACGGAAAACATGATAATGAATCCGCCAATCATGAGTAATGTTTGGATGGAATTTACGACGGCATCTCCAAAAATCTTGCCAAATGGTCTCTTATCAGCCATCCGCGTTTCATGCAGTTCCCGGAAAGCGCGGCTAATCAACCCTTTTTCCCGGACGTAAGTCGAACGGGGCTCAGATCGGCCGTAGAAGCGCATGCAGATACCTACTAGTATATTACCTCCGTAATGCGCTGCGGCGAGCAGGATGCCAAGCTCGGCTTCCCCGAAGAAACTTACGGCAATTACACCTACAATAAACAGGGGGTTGCTCGCATTTGTGAAGGAAACAAGACGCTCGGCTTCGATTTTCGTCAGTTGTTTTTCCTGGCGCAGACGGCTTGTCAGTTTCGCGCCTGATGGATAGCCACTGGCCATTCCCATAGCAAGCACAAAACTGCCGACACCTGGAACATTGAACAAAGGCCGCATGATCGGTTCACAAAAAACTCCTATAAAACGAACCATCCCAAACGCAATCAGCAGTTCTGCAGTGATAAAGAAAGGCAGGAGGGATGGAAAGACGACTTCCCACCACATATTCAATCCGCGTATGCTGGCTTGCAATGATGGATCCGGATACATAATTAAACTGACCGCCAGCAGCAGTGCAGCCCCAGCCAGCAGAACTGATTTCATTTTTTGCACAAAAATCCCTCCGATTTATGACAGCTGTACTTCTTTAATTCGAAGTAGTACACTTAAATTCAGCCTGATTGTACAGGCTATCTTAACTATACGCGTGCTCAAAAGGGAAATATGCTTCTTCTTCTGAATAAGTAGAGAAAGCGGGCACAGAAGGGGAACTTGTATATGAAACAGAACACACGTTATATCCTGTTCGTTATTCTGCTGCTGATCATCGTCTTCTGTTTTTCCGGAATTTACAGAATGCCATATTATGTATACAAGCCGGGTGCAGCAGATCCTCTTGACCCAATTGTATCTGTAGATGGCAGTGAGAAAAGCGAAGGTGATATGCATCTAGTCACCGTACGGGGCGGACAAGCGACACCATTCCAATATGCGATGGCTAAAATACTGCCATATCATCAAATTGAAAAACTAGAAGATGTCATACCGGAGGGTGTATCCGAAGAAGAATATACACAAGCACAGCTGATGCAGATGGAGAGCTCTCAAGAAGCTTCTACTGTCGTTGCCTATGAGGCAGCTGGGGCAGACCTGCAAATTGATTTCAAAGGTGTATATGTCGTGTCAGTCGTTAAAGATTTACCGGCTGATGGCCAGCTCAAGCAGGGCGATCACATCACAGCTGTAGATGATCAGCAAGTAAAAGAAGCAACCGATCTGACTACTTATGTCACATCCAAGCATGTGGGTGACACCATCACTTTGAAGATAGAACGAGATGACAAACAGCTAGAGAAGAAGCTGGAGCTACAGGAACTGCCTGATTCCAAGGTACCGGGAATCGGAATCACACTCGTGACCGATCGAAATGTTACGGAAGATCCGGAAGTGACCTTCTCGAGCGGACAAATCGGCGGACCGAGTGCGGGTCTTATGTTCAGCTTGGAAATTTATGATCAGCTGGAGGAAGAAGATATGACAAAGGGCCTTCAGATATGCGGAACCGGTGAAGTGGATTATGAAGGAAATGTCGGCCGTATCGGCGGAATCGACAAGAAGGTTGTAGCTGCGGATAAAGAAGGCTGCGACGTCTTCTTTGCTCCAAATGAACAAGGTGCCGAAGATTCGAATTACCTTGTGGCAAAACAAACAGCAGAAGATATCGATACAAATATGAAAGTTGTACCAGTCAATACCTTTGATGATGCAAAAAAATACTTAGAAGAAATGCCAGAAAAATAATAAAAAGGATGCATCCCTCTGATGCATCCTTTTTATTATGCGAATATAGGCGGCGATATCTCTTGTCTGCGCGAAGCTGCCGCTATTTCAGGTGGTAAAATACTGTTATACGCATCCGCTGCTTGCAATTCTAAATCAGCAACTGGATGCATGCCGTCCTTTAATTGTGTATATAACGGAACGTCAAGCTGCTTTTTCCTAGAAGAAAGAAAGGCCTGTCCATTTTTGGTCATGCCGAGAATACGGATATAAGGGCACGCTGCCTGTTCAAGAGGTTCGCGGTGCATATCCTTTTGGGTATTCGATAGCAGGTGCACACAGACGCGCTGCAGTCTTGTCCATGTATAGCGTTTCGTTTTGATCAGAGAAAGGAACTGCTGGAAATTCAACGCCTGATTGATATATTTCTTGAAACGGTATTCCAATCCCTCATCCATCCCATGAATTTGGCGCAGTGTTTCAGCAGGTCGTGTTAGGATGAGATAGCGTAAAAGCGGGAAATAGGCTTCCCAGCTGTGAAGTTCTTCAGCTTCCATCAATTCAAACGTCTTTTCCGGTACAGCTGCTTTCACTTGTTGTGTTCTCTCGTCCTGCCAAGCAGAACGGATTGATGTGGCACTTGCAATCGGGCCGGTAATAGACTGTTCATGATAACCTGCCTGAATACGACGGATTGTATCGACCTGTATTGGCGAATGAAGGACCTCGGCTGCCTGAAGATATGCAAAGCCCAAGATATTATTGGGGCTGCTAAGATCGAGTGCGGAATTGATTCCCACTAACTCGTATGCTGCACGATTTGCTTCAGGATAGGATAAGCCATTTTCCAGCTGCTGTTTTAGAACTGTCTCAAAAGGTGTCCGATTCTTTTGTCGTTCTTTTTGTGCATGATGGAATGATTCTATAGATCCGTTTTCAGAACCAAAAACTAGATGATCCACTTTCAGGGCATCAAGGATGGAAACAGCTCCTTTGGCAAACAAATCAGCATGCTGCACTGCAAAAAGGAAGGGCAATTCGACAACCAAATCGACACCGGCAGAAAGTGCCGCTTTTGTACGGCTGAACTTATCCATAATGGCTGGTTCACCACGCTGTGTGAAATTCCCGCTCATTACTGCAATCGTACAATCGCTTTCGGTTAATTTTTGCGCCTGCTGTATATGATAAACATGACCGTTATGCAGAGGGTTATATTCGACGATGAGGCCGCATGCTTTCATAGGGGAACTCCTTTCTGTATTGTTTAGTCTGTTACTGAGAAAGGACACCCAATCCGGGCTCCCTCGCTTATCCCTACGTTTCTAAACGGTTTCTTCCGCTTTTCTTTGTTGTCTGGCTCTAGAAACCAGAAACTGCGGGATAAGAGATGAATCCCTATGTGGGGAAGGACACCCACTCCGGGCTCCCTCACTTATTCCTTCGTTTCTAAACGGTTTCTTCCGCTTTTCTTACGTGTTACAATAGAGATAATGTTCTTTAGTAAGAATATAGGCTAATTATTGCCTTGGTGTAAAGAAAATATATTGACAAAGCTTCTGTTTTTTTTTACAATTACTTTTGTTGCCATGAGGTGAATTAACGTGAAAATTCCGGTTCAAAAGCTTAAAGCTAAAGGTCTTGAACCTTTCGAATTTACAGAGCAAGTGGATGTGTCAGACATCCAGGGCAAAAATGATATTCGTCGGATTGATCCGGTGAAGGTCAGCGGTCAGGCGACATCGCATGGAAACGATATAACCGTTAAGTTCGCTGTAGATGGCAAGATGATTCTTCCATGTGCGCGTACGCTGGTGGATGTACCGTATGAATTTCATGTTGAAGCGACTGAACTGTTTACTTTGTCTCCATATGCAAGCGCGGATGACGAGTCAGAGATTCACCCTGTTGAGGGAGAACTGCTTGACTTGAAACCGTATATAGAGGAAAATATCCTATTGGATGTTCCTTTCCGTGTTTTCTCCGAAGATCCGGAGGCATTGGATAATGCCACGAAACAAGGAGAAGGCTGGCAGCTTGCCAGTGAGGAAGCACAGCAGGACAAGATCGACCCGAGGCTCGAGAAACTGCAAGCTCTCTTGAAAAAGGACGACGAATAAGCATTGTAACGATTGAAGGAGGTGTAGGACCGTGGCAGTACCTAAAAGAAGAACTTCTAAAAAAGTAAAAAACCAACGCCGTACACACAAAAAATTGCATGTACCTGGAATGGTAGAATGCTCTAACTGTGGAGAACTTGCAAAACCACACCACGTTTGCAGATCTTGCGGACATTACGATGGAAAAGCAGTGGTTGAAGCGTAAGAAAGAAAGACGACATCTGTCGGCAATATTGCCGATAGATGTTTTTTTTATATTCTATCGTCTGTTTTCTAGTCTAGCATTTTTCCCTCTCGCATACATTGATAGCAGAATAGAAGAGGGGGGAAGCGTTTTGAAGAGTACGAGACAAGATGCATGGTCGGATAAAGAGGATGTTTTATTGGCAAATACGGTACTGGATTTTATTCAGGAAGGGAAGACGCAGCTGGATGCCTTCCGTGATGTTGCGGTAAAGCTCAACCGTACTGCGGCGGCATGTGGCTTCCGTTGGAATGCGTCACTCCGTCAGTATTATCAAACAGATATCGAAATCGCAAAACAGCAGCGGAAACAGCAGCTTCCAGTGTCAGATAAAGCAGCTGCACCGGTTAAGGATGATAAAGAATCCATCAGCTTGGAAGCAGCAATCGACTTGCTTGAAAAAGTGAAACAGAATTTCCAAGTTCCGAGAAAAGAACCGCAGGAAGAACTTAAGGCATTGAAAGAAGAGAATGCAAAGCTGAAGGATCAGCTTAAACGGTATCAAGATGCATGCATTGAAATGGAAAAGCTATGCCGCTGGGTGATCGAGGAAGCTGAGACAAATTAAAAAAGCCCGTTGGGGCTTTTTATTTTGTCGGCTGCCACGTCATAACGGACAGGTTATCTTCCTTTTTGCTGCTATCCTTAAAATTCAGCCTAGCCCAAAAAGCTTCTGAATTTACTCTTGCCTTAGTGCGTACTGGTTTTGCAAAGGACTGCACAAATTCAACTAGGGAAGAGCCAAGTCGATTTCCTTGGTATGCAGGCAGCACTTCCAGTTTGGAGATTTCTACGTATCCCTTTGGCGGATAGAATGTATTGTCGCGTTGTTCGTTCACAAAGGTAAGCGCCATTCTCGCTGCCAGCTCATTATCCATGTAGATTCCGTAGAATAGCGTATCATCGTCACTTTCGATGAGACTTAGCTGGAACTCATCCAGCATGGAAAGCTCTGCGTTCCCCTGTGCGGCAAAGCGTTCGAAATCCTCCGCTGTTTTATAATTCACCGGTAATTTTTCCACTTTAGCAAATGTCATACAGATTCCCCTCTCCGTATTAAAAAATTTCGCTGTGTGACTTATGTTTTCAATATATATGAAAACGGTTACAAATTCAAGCGTTATATTTCTTATATCCATACTGTCTGTTCTTTTGCTAAAATAAACAATTAGGTATAGGACGAATGGGGGAACGGACATGAGAATCAATGTGATCGGCGGAGGGGCAATCGGGTTACTTATAACCGCAAAACTCGGCAGATTCCATGATGTGCGGCTTTTGACTAGAACGCGAGAACAATCCGAACTGATTGCATCGAAAGGTCTTCTTCTCAAGGGTGAAGTAAACGCATTGGAGACGTTTGCTTCAACTGATTGGCAGGCTTTGGGGCAAGCAGATGTATGGATTGTCTGTGTGAAACAATATGATGTGCAGCCCATTTGGGAAAAGTTGAAGCTGCACGTAAAAGCTGCAATCGTCTTCCTCCAAAACGGTATGGCTCATACGGACTTTTTGCAAGGAGATGAATTCGATTATCCTATCAACGTAGGGTCTGTCGAACATGGTGCCCTGCGGGTGGATTCTCGTACTGTAGAACATACAGGGAAAGCGGCCATTCGTCTGGCAGATCTGACTGGTAATGATGCTGAAAAGCTTGTGAATCAGCTCCATGAATCGGATTTCCCGTTTTTATTTGAGCAGGACTGGCGTGAGATGTTAGGCAAAAAACTGATTGCGAATGCTGTGATCAACCCGTTGACTGCAATTTATCGGGTGGAGAATGGTGCGCTGCTGGAACATCCTGCCTTTGAAAAAATAGCATGGGTATTATGCAAGGAAGCTGCAGATGCGCTAGAGTTAGAGGAAAAACAGCAATGGGCAAATGTTTGCAGGATCATACAAGCTACGAAAGCTAATTTGTCCTCCATGCACAGAGATATTCAATCCGGCAGGCAGACTGAGATTGAATCCATATCAGGATATATCCGCAAGCATGCAAAAAAGGCTGTTCCTTATACGGATTTTGTCTACTATAGTATACTTGGACTTACGAAACAGCAGGAGAGGACGAATCTATGACCCACTTAATCGCTTACCTTCTAGCGGCAGCAATCACGGTACCGCCGCTTGCTACTTGGATTTATTATTTGATCGCCAGACGGATCATTCATAAAAGACGGAATGCTTTTCTCCATAGCGTGCAAACTACTGCCGTATTCTATATCTTTTCTGTTATGATTATGTTGCAAATCATTTTACAGCATACAGTGATCGGTTATATGATAGGATTCCTTGCGGTATTGTTCATATTGGTTGTGCTCATGCATTACAAATACCGCGGCGAGATCGTCTTTAAGCATGTGTGGCGCATCTTCCTGCGTATCTGCTTCCTTTTGTTCGGTCCGCTGTACATCCTCCTGCTAGTGGCAGGAGTCATCGTTACATTTATCAGACAGTAATACATAGACGTTATATAAAGGAGTACTTAATATGGTAATACAACCAATGAGACTGGAAAGTCCGAACAAATTGGTGGCCGATTATCGGGCAGAGCTTCCTTCTATTATGGGGAAATTCGATTTTTCTCCATTCCGCCAAGAAAGCTATGCGACTAGACTGGAGGAGCTTGAAGCTCGTGAGTTCCCGAGGGAGGCGCTAGTGGAACTCCTCCTCAAATGCAATAAAGAGTGGGGAGCGGATCAGGTAACGATCCAAAATATCAATAAATTAGCTGATACGAATACAGTGGCTGTAGTCGGCGGGCAGCAGGCAGGCCTCTTCACGGGTCCTTTATTGACACTGCATAAGATCACCTCCATCATTTCCCTTGCTTCCGAGCAGAGTAAAAAACTGGGCTCGACGGTCATACCGGTGTTTTGGATAGCGGGTGAGGATCATGATGTGGAGGAGATCAATCACATCTTCCTGCCAAATCGTAACAAGTTGAAAAAAATCAAATGGAAACAGCATCTTACTGAAAAGATTGCAGCTTCTGATGTAGTGCTCGATAACGGTTTGATGCATGATTTCTTGCAAGAAGTGATGGCTGCCCTGCCGGAGACAGCATATACAAAGGATATTCACTCTACTGTGAGTAATATATTGGATCAATCAGAGACATTCGTTGATTTCTTCGCGAAATTCATTCATTTCCTATACAAGGATACCGGTTTGGTGCTTTTGGATTCCGGGGATCAGGCACTGCGGCAAGTAGAGCGACCATTTTTCCGGGAGCTGATCAACAAGCAGCAGGAAATAAGCCATGGTGTTTATGGAGCATCTCAGGAGCTTCAGCAGATGGGTTATGCTGATGTGTTAGGCGCGGAAACAGAAGATGCTAATCTGTTCTGTTATATTGACGGTGAAAGAACGCTGCTTATACGCGACAGTGAGGGTAAGTGGCGAGGCAAAAATGATGAAGCAGTCTTTACGGAAGAAGAGCTGTTGCTCATTGCGGAAACAGCGCCGGAAAGACTGAGCAATAATGTTGTCACGCGCCCTCTCATGCAGGACTACCTCCTGCCGGTGCTTGCTTTCATTGCCGGTCCTGGAGAAATCGCCTATTGGGCGAATCTGAAACCGGGTTTCCAGGCAGTCGGCTTTAACATGCCGCCCGTCATGCCGCGCCTTTCCTTCACGATGCTGGATGGCAAGACAGAAAAGCTGCTCAATCGTTATCGTTTGCGCCCCGAAAAAGCTATTGCATTTGGCGTCGAAGCGGAAAAAATTCATTATCTAGCTGCACAGCAGCAGCCGCCGATTGCTGTTGTATCTGAGCAAGTGAAGCGGGCAATGGCTGATTTGCACGCACCGCTCCGGCGAAGTGCGGCATCGATTGCAGATGATCTTGGCAGCCTGGCAGAAAAGAATCTCCGTCATTTGGAAGAGGATATCGATTTTCTGGTCAGACGTATGGAAGCTAGAATTAAAGAGCAGCATGGTGTGGCATTATCCCATTTTGACCATATTCAATGTACGCTTCACCCGGAAAATGGGCTGCAGGAGCGGACATGGAGTATCTTCCCTATATGGAATATGCATGGAGTGGAGATTTGGCGCGAATTAGCGCAGAAAAGCTATGATTTCACCACTCCCCACCATATCGTAACGTTATAATGAAACAGAAAGCGTGCCTGGTCGACGACCATGCACGTTTTTTTTGTGCACAAAACTCCGAAAAAGCGCTAGGCAAGGGAGAAAATGCTAATAAAAAGTGTGAATATTGAGGTGGTGAAATGTGGGGGGATGTGGTACTATGAAAATGGAAAGTGGGGGCGGAGTCTATGTTCATGGGGGAATTTCAGCATTCGGTAGATACGAAAGGCCGTATTATCGTACCTGCCAAGTTCCGAGAAAACTTAGGGGAACGTTTCGTACTGACCCGAGGATTGGACCAATGTCTGTTTGGATACCCTATGGAGGAATGGAGACTCCTGGAAGAAAAACTAAAAAAGCTGCCATTGACCAAGAAGGATGCCCGTGCATTCACTCGCTTCTTCTTTTCAGGAGCAGTCGAATGTGAGCTTGATAAGCAAGGGAGAATCAATATCCCTGCACCGCTCCGGAAATATGCGAAGCTGGAAAAGGACGTTGCCATCATTGGTGTGTCTGGACGGATCGAATTCTGGGCGGAGAGCGAATGGAATTCCTATTTTGATGAATCTGAGGAATCTTTTGCTGAAATCGCTGAAAATATGCTTGATTTCGATATTTGATGGCAGTCGAAAGGATGTAAGAGCTTGTTTGAACATTATAGTGTGCTGAACAGAGAGACGATTGAAGGACTCAATGTGAAGCCAGAAGGTACATATGTGGATTGCACCCTAGGCGGAGGAGGTCACTCCGAAGTAATTTTGAAGCAGTTATCCGATAAAGGAAAACTGTATGCGTTTGACCAGGACAAGCAAGCCATCGAGGCCACAGCGGCAAGATTAGCGGAGTATGGCGATCGAATCGAATATATCCAGGCGAATTTCCGACATCTGAAAAGCGAATTAGAGGAAAGAGGCGTCACGGAAGTCGATGGTGTAGTATTCGACCTTGGCGTGTCCTCCCCACAGCTCGATCAGGCGGAAAGAGGATTCAGCTATCAGCACGATGCGCCGCTTGATATGCGCATGAACCAGCATCAGGCGCTTTCTGCCTACGAGGTGGTTAATACGTGGTCTTACGAGCAGCTTGTACGGATTTTCTTCCAATATGGAGAAGAGAATTTTTCCAAGCAAGTTGCAAGAAAAATAGAGAAAAGACGAGAAACGAAACCGATTGAAACAACATTTGAACTTGTGGAAGTGATCAAGGAAGCGATTCCTGCACCAGCAAGAAGAAAAGGCGGCCATCCGGCCAAAAGAATCTTTCAGGCAATCCGGATTGCGGTAAATGACGAATTACAAGCATTCCGTGATGCGCTGCAGCAGACAGCAGAGATAGTTGCAGTCGGGGGAAGAGTTTCAGTCATTACCTTCCACTCGCTGGAGGACAGAATGTGTAAGCAGGCATTTAAATCATGGAGCACACCGCTGCCGGTTCCGCGCAATATCCCAATTTTGCCGGAGGACAGCAAGGCACCGTTTGCTCTCATTACGAGAAAGCCGATATTGGCAAGTGATGAGGAACTGGAAGATAACAGAAGATCCCGTTCCGCCAAACTCCGCGTAGCAGAAAAAATAAAACCGTGGAGTTCGAAATTCGAATTCTAATACAGGGGAGGAATAAGCTTGAGCGCAGAACGTGCAAGAAGCTGGCAGCAGAGCAGTCCGGCACAAAGACCGCAGCAGCAGCCTAAACGACAGGTAAAAGTAAAAGTTCATAAGAAAACGTGGATTACGCCGGGGGAGAAGGTTCTATATGCCGTTTTCAGTCTAGTTATCTTGGCTGCAGCAGCTTATTTCGTCACCTTCGCAGCTTCCACGTATAATGTGAACCGTGACTTGGAAGCACTGGATTCTGAAATCAGCCACCAGAAGGTTGCGAATACAGATCTGACTTATGAAGTGAAGGAATTGAGCAAGCCGGAGCGCATCATCGATATCGCACGTGATGCAGGTCTGAAGGTACAAAGTGCCAAAGTAAAAGAAGCAAACAAAGTCTCTGAATAAGAAAGGTACTGTCAATATGAAAAAGAACAAGACAACACAGAGAATGGCGATGGTCCTGTTATCCGTTTTTGCCTTGCTCTTTCTTGTCTTAGCTGGACGTTTCTTGTTCATCCAGGCATCCGGTGAAGTTGCTGGAGTTAATTTAAAGAAATTTGCAGAAAGTAAGCGGACTGACTCGTATACGCTCGAAGCGACGAGAGGGAAGATACTGGATCGCAATGGAATGGAGTTGGCGTATGATCAGCCAACTTATTCTATTTATGCGATTGTTAGTGAAGAGTATTCCGCGGATAAAGAACATCCGATCCATGTAACGAATGTGGATAAGACGGCAGAAGAAATTGCTGAAATCATCGGGGCAGATGAAAATGATCTGAAAAAACGGCTCCAGGATGGAATTGACGGCGGCAAGTTCCAGGTGGAATTCGGTTCCGCGGGAAGCGGATTATCTCAGGATCAGAAGAAGAAGATTGAAGACCTCGATTTGCCTGGAATCCAGTTCACAGAAGAAGCAGAGCGCTTCTATCCGAATGGTACTTTTGCTTCGCAAGTAATTGGGCTGGCACAGCGACAAGATGGTGTGATTACTGGCTTAACAGGAATTGAACAACAGCTGAATGATCAGCTTGCAGGTAAAAACGGGAATATATCCTATGAACAAGATGGTTATGGATACAAGCTGCTGAATCCGAATGAAGAAGTGCAGGCAGCCCAAGATGGGGATAATGTCTATCTGACTATTGATCAGAAAATCCAGACTTTACTGGAGGATACACTCACCCAAGTGGATGATAAGTGGAATCCTAAGAAAATCAGTGCAGTCGTCATGAATCCAAAAACAGGTGAGATTGTAGCGATGAGCAACCGCCCAAGCTATGATCCGAACGATCCAGAGAATGTAGAAAACTGGTACAATGACTCCATTTCAAATCCGATGGAACCCGGATCGACTATGAAAATGTTCACAGTCGCGTCAGCTATCGAAGAGGGGAAATGGAATCCGGATGAGAAATTTAAATCGGGAACCTTTAAAGTTGATGATGAGACCAAGTTTAGTGACTGGGATACTGGCTGGGGTCAAATTAGCTACCTGGAAGGGATCCAGCGGTCCTCCAACGTTGCGGTTTCAAATATTGTTGCAAATAAGATCGGTGAAGATACGTTCTTGGAATATTTAAAGAAATTCCACTTTGACCAAAAGACTGGGATTGACTTGCCGGGAGAGATACCTGGGACGATTCTATACAACTATGAAGCAGAGAAAATCAGTACCGCCTTTGGTCAAGGTTCTACTGCTACGCCGATTCAAATGATAACCGCTGCAAGTGCAATTGCAAATGATGGAAAAATGGTGACACCTCATATCATTGATAAAATCGTCAATCCAGACACGAAAAAAGTAGTCGAACAGAATGAGACTAAAGTTCAGGCGAAACCAATATCGAAAGAAACGGCCGATGAGACATTGAAAATACTTGAGTCAGTAGTAACTTCCGAACATGGTACTGGTAAACCGTATAAACTGGATGATTATAGTGTGGCTGGCAAGACTGGTACGGCACAAATACCAAATCCAAACGGTGGCGGCTATATGCAAGGCAAGAATAATTATTTATTCTCCTTCCTTGGCATGGCACCTGCTGATGATCCAGAATTGATCATGTATGTATCTGTACTCCAGCCTGAATTGAGTGAAACGGAAACTGGCAGTGAACCATCCGCCTTCATCTTCAAAAATGTAATGGAAAATGCGCTGCACTATATGGATATCAGTCCGGACCAAGCGGACGATAAAAATGAGGTTTCTGAAAAACGAGTGCCGGATATTGAAGGCATGTCTACTCGTGCTACGAAGAAAGCGCTAGAAGACACTGGAATGGATGTAGTTGTTGTCGGTGAGGGAGATAAGGTTGCCAAAACGAGTGTTGAAAGCGGGCAAACCGTTCTGGAAGGCGAGCGCGCCATCATCGTCACGGATGAACCGACGATGCCGGATATTAATGGATGGTCCATGCGTGAAGTGCTTGAATTGGGTGAACTGCTCCAGCTGGATGTGGAAACAATCAACAGCGGCTACGCCAAGACACAAAGCATCAAAAAAGGAACGAAACTGAATAAGAACGACTATCTTGCTGTCGAATTCTCGACATAAGAAAACCGGACAGTGGTCTATCCGCTTGCCAACCGTCATAACATGGATACAAGCCTACCTTTGTATACGAGGGAGAGATTTGTTTGAAGAGAGTATCCAATGTTACGATGCGCAAGCGGTTGGTCACTGTTTTTGTTTTGGCTTTTATCGTGTTCCTTGTTATCGGAATCCGATTAGCATATGTCCAGTTCGTCTTAGGTAAAGACTTAGTGGACAAGGCTGAGGATTCCTGGAGCAGGAATATCACATTTGAGCCGGAAAGAGGAAAGATACTTGACCGTAATGGTGAAGTGCTGGCAGAGAATGTGTCTGCACCGACTGTCATGGTCGTACCACGTCAGATCAAGGATCCCGAAAAGACAGCCGAGAAGCTGGCAGAAATTCTTGGGATGGAAAAGGACAAGGCAATGCAGCACGTGACGAAGAAGGCATCTATCGAAAGAATTCACCCTGAAGGACGAAAAATTTCCGAAGAGCAGGCAGAAGCAATTCAGGCGCTGAACATGGAGGGCGTTTATATTGCCAAAGATTCAAAACGGCACTATCCAAATGGGGATTATCTGTCTCATGTACTTGGTTTCAGCGGTATAGATAACCAGGGGTTGATGGGCCTGGAGGCATACTATGATGAAGAACTGAGCGGAGAATCAGGCAGCCTGTCGTTTTTCTCTGATGCAAAAGGGCATCGATTGGAAGATATGGCAGATGTCTATTCACCGCCGACGGATGGTATGGATCTTCAGCTGACGATTGACTCTGATATCCAGACAATTATAGAGCGGGAACTGGATAATGCAGAAGCAAAATATAATCCGGATGGTGCGATTGCACTGGCTGTAGATCCTGATACAGGTGAAATCCTCGGAATGTCCTCGAGACCATCATTCGAACCGGAAAATTACAACGAAGCCGATCCTGATACGTATAACAGGAATCTGCCGATTTGGAGTTCGTATGAGCCAGGTAGTACATTTAAGATCATCACACTTGCGGCGGCACTTGAAGAGAAGGTAGTTGACCTTGAGAACGATCACTTCCATGACAGTGGAGCTATCAAAGTGGACGGTGCCACCTTGCATTGCTGGAAACGCGGCGGACATGGTGATCAAACATATTTAGAGGTTGTACAAAATTCTTGTAACCCAGGTTTTGTCTCACTAGGGCAGAAGCTAGGCACGGACCGTCTATTCTCTTATATCAAGGATTTTGGGTTCGGTGAGAAAACTGGTATCGATTTGCAAGGGGAAGGAAAAGGTATTTTATTCGATCCCGCGAAAATCGGGCAGGTAGAGACAGCCACCACTGCTTTCGGACAAGGTGTTTCCGTTACTCCGATCCAGCAAGTGATGGGTGTATCAGCGGCTATCAACGGAGGCTACTTATACCAGCCCCATATCGCCAAGTCATGGAAGGATCCGGTTACCGGTGACACGGAAACAGCCACAGAGACAGTCATGAAACGACGGGTAGTGTCAGAGGATACATCAGAACAGGTTCGTCATGCATTGGAAAACGTTGTAGCAAAAGGGACAGGACGAGGAGCTTACCGTGAAGGATTTCGGATTGGCGGTAAAACAGGGACAGCCCAGAAAGTGGGAGCCAACGGAACCTATATGGAAAACAACTATATTCTTTCCTTCATCGGATTTGCACCTGCCAATGACCCTGAAATCGTGGTCTACCTTGCTATAGATAATCCGAAAAACACAATCCAATTCGGTGGTAAAGTGGCAGCGCCGATTGTAGGTACTATTCTGGAGGACAGCCTTCGTTCAATGGGAGTAGAACCGCAGACGGATGGATTGGAGAAATCTTACAGCTGGCCGGAAGAGCCGCCAGCAGAAGCACCTGATTTTGTCGGCATGAAAAAGCGGGAACTGACAGAATATTACACTACACTGAACTTGGAATTGAGCGGAACCGGCGAATATATCATCGATCAAGAACCAAAAGCTGGAATAAAGATGGAAGCAGGATCCACTATCCGCCTGTATTTATCTGAAAACCCGCCTGAATAAATCGGATGAACCATTCCTGCGGACATAAATTCTGGTATAATGGGGAAAGGTTTTTACGCCTCAATCAATCAAAATAATATTACTTTGCATTTTGTAAGGATAAATGAAGGACGTGGCAGCTTTGAAACTAGCAGTACTTTTGTCCGCACTGCCTTTTTACGAACAGCAGGCGGCCCATGAAGAAATCGACATTACCGGATTGACAATCGATTCCCGGGAAATTAAATCTGGCAATCTATTCATATGCATAGACGGAGCAGTAGTCGACGGACATACGTTTGCCAGACAGGCCGAGGAGCAAGGGGCGGCGGCTATTTTAGCCGAACGTCCGCTGGATGTATCCATTCCAGTTATTCTAGTAAAAGACACGCTTCGCGCTTTGGCTCCATTAGCGAATACTTTCTATGGTCACCCATCGAAAGAGATGCGGGTGATCGGTATTACTGGTACCAATGGCAAGACGAGCATGACATATTTGCTTGAAAGTATTTTCCGCGCTAATGAGGAAGCTACTGGCGTGATTGGTACGATTCAGATGAAGATCAAGGACGAGACGTTTCCGGTGAAAAATACGACACCGGATGCGCTGTTCCTGCAAAAAGGGTTCCGTAATATGGTCGATGAAGGAGTCGATACGGCTGTCATCGAGGTATCTTCCCATGCTTTGGACAGGGGACGAGTACATGGCACCGATTTTGATATCGCTGTATTCACGAATCTATCACAGGATCATCTTGATTATCATGAAAGCTTTGAGGACTACTTCCATGCGAAAAGTCTTTTATTCTCTCAGCTTGGCAATACCTTCGATCCAGAGCATCCGAAGTACGCCGTAATCAATGCAGATGACCGTTACGCTGAAGCATTGATCAAATCAACTGCACAGCCAATTTGCACGTACGGGATCGATAAGGAAGCAGACATTATGGCCAAGGATATTCAGCTGGCATCCAACGGTACGACTTTCTTACTTCAAACACCGAAGGGCGAAGCGAGAATAACGAGCAAGCTGATGGGGAAATTCAATGTCTATAATATGCTTGCTGCTGTAGGAGCCGCTATATGCAGCGGTATACCGTTTGCGACGATCTGCAGTACACTGCATGAGACGACTGGTGTAGCAGGCCGCTTCGAGCCTGTCATGGCAGGACAGTCATTTGGGGTAATTGTTGACTATGCACACACACCGGATTCCTTGGAGAATGTCCTGACGACGATAAAATCGTTCGTGAAGGGCAATATAATTACAGTGGTAGGCTGTGGCGGTGACCGCGATAAAACAAAACGCCCGCTTATGGCAGGAAAAGCTGTCCAATATTCGGATACATCCATTTTCACAGCGGATAATCCGCGTTCTGAGGACCCGCAAGCTATCCTTGAGGATATGATCAGGGGATTGGAATCCGACCAGTATGCTGTCGTACCAGACCGGGCAGAAGCGATTCAGCATGCTATCGACCTTGCAGGAAATGACGATATCGTCTTGATAGCAGGTAAAGGGCATGAGACATATCAGATCGTAGGAAATCAGGTTCTTGATTTCGATGATCGTCTAGTAGCAGCACAAGCCATTAAAAGAGCGGGATTAGGAGAATGACGATGCTATTTTCAAGTGATTTCCTATATGATGTATTCCCTGATGCTACGAAACAGCAGGAATTCACCATTGCTGAAGTGAATACCGATAGCAGGAAAGAAGCTCCAAACAGTTTATTTGTCCCGATTAGAGGAGAACGCTTCGATGCGCATGGTTTTATTGAGCAGGCAGTAGCGCAGGGGGCAGTCGCCTCTTTATGGGATAGATCATTGCCGATACCGGAAGCTGCTTCTAGTATTGTGCTGTTCTTGGTTGATGATACGCTGGAAGCATTGCAAAGACTAGCTAAAGCACATCGCGAAGCAATTGATCCGATTGTTGTCGGCATCACCGGTTCTAACGGTAAAACGACTACAAAAGATTTAGTTACCAGCGTGTTAAAAGAGAAATATGAAGTGCTGGCGACCAAAGGGAACCTGAATAATCATATCGGGTTGCCGCTCACTGTTTTATCTATGCAGCCTTCCTGTGAAGTGCTTGTTTTAGAAATGGGTATGAGTAACTTCGGTGAAATCGAGCTGTTGTCGCATATCGCACAGCCGGATTATGCAATTATCACAAATATCGGGGAGTCGCATATCGAATTCCTTGGATCAAGGGAAGGCATTGCCAAGGCAAAGAGTGAGATTACAGCCGGTTTAGCTGAAGATGGCGTGTTGATCATTGATGGAGATGAGCCTCTGCTTGCATTCCATCATGATAAGAAAACAACAATCACGTGCGGCTTTGAAGATCATAATAAGCAGCAGCTCAAGATTGAGAAGACACTTGATGCAGCCACTGCTTTTTCGGTGAACGGTGAAAATTACACATTTTCTTTGCTTGGCGCGCATAATGTACGGAATGCAGGCTATGCGATCGTACTAGGAAAAGAGCTGGGTGTCAGTCAGCAGCTTATACAGCAAGCATTGCATACTCCATCAATGACAGGAATGCGGATGGAGCAGCTTGCCGGGAAGAATGGAAGTAAAATCATCAACGATGCATATAACGCTTCTCCGACATCGATGAAAGCAGCAATTCAGACAGTACAGAGTCTGCCTTTTGCCAGACGTATTCTCGTGCTAGGCGATATCTATGAAATAGGGGATGAATCCAAAAGCTATCATCGGCAGATTGCAGAAGCTATCACCTCTGATACTACGCACGTATTTACGGTCGGTGAGGATTCGGATGAAATTACTGATGCATTAAAAGGTACATCGATTACAGCTGTTCACTTCACAGACAAGGATTCTTTGGCTGAAACAGTTCTGCAATTGCTGCAGCCTGATACAATCGTCCTGCTGAAAGCATCACGCGGTATGAAACTGGAATCCATACTTGACACAATCGCTGTTATGGAAGAAAATTAATAGCTGGTAATCAGAAACATGGCGTCACTGGCGCCAGGTAATACACTGGACGGGTGCTTTTTTAAAGGAGGAAAACATCAATGAACGTGGCACTATTACTTGTGACAATTGCAGTAGCATTCATCGTCACCGTCCTTATTTCTCCAATAATCATACCATTTCTGCGCAGGTTGAAATTTGGTCAGAGTATTCGTGAGGAAGGACCAAAATCCCATATGAAAAAGTCGGGTACACCGACAATGGGCGGCGTGATGATCATGATCAGCATTGTCGTATCTACATGGATCATGCATGCAATAGGCAATATCCATATTAGCCTGGAAACGTGGCTGCTATTATTCGTATTGATCGGATACGGCTTGCTCGGATTCCTTGATGACTACATCAAAGTAGCAATGAAACGAAACCTTGGATTAACATCCAAGCAGAAAATGATTGGTCAGATCATTATCGCTATCGTTTTTTACGCACTGCTTCGATTCAATGATTTCGGTACGTACATACAGATTCCGGGAACATCGATTCAGTGGGACCTCGGATGGGGTTATTTCTTCTTGATTCTTGTTATGCTTGTCGGTGCATCCAATGCCGTCAATTTGACAGACGGACTGGACGGTCTCCTGGCAGGTACTGCTGCGATTGCGTTCGGAGCATTCGCTGTGGTGGCATACTATGACGTCCAGCAAACACAAATTACTGTATTCTCTTTGGCAGTGGTCGGGGCTTTGCTAGGATTCCTTGTATTCAACGCGCATCCTGCGAAGGTATTTATGGGAGACACCGGATCACTGGGACTTGGCGGCGCAATTGCAGCTGTTGCCATACTTACTAAAATGGAGATTCTGCTGATTGTCATCGGCGGTGTCTTCGTTATCGAGACACTTTCCGTAATGATCCAGGTCATTTCCTTCAAGACGACCGGAAAACGGGTATTCAAGATGAGCCCGCTTCACCATCACTATGAACTGTCCGGTTGGTCGGAATGGCGTGTCGTAACGACATTTTGGGCTGTAGGACTATTATTCGCTGTCATCGGTGTCTACATGAAGGTGGGATTATGATGAGTGATTTTGAAACCAAATTCCCATATCAAAACGTGCTTGTACTGGGCCTGGCAAAGAGTGGATTTGCTGCTGCCAGCACATTGCTTGCCCACGGACGCAACGTTCGGGTAAGTGATCTGAATACAACCAATCAAGAAGAACTTGTCCAAATCCTCGAGCAAAAAGGTGCACAAGTGAGGCTTGGTGTGCAAGAAGTAGAACTTTTGGAAGATATTGATGTTTTGATTAAGAATCCAGGAATTCGTTATGAGAATGTGATTGTACAAACAGCAATGGAAAGAAATATTCCAGTGCTGACGGAAGTCGAACTTGCTGGTTTGCTTCACAAGGGTACCCTGATTGGTATTACCGGATCAAATGGTAAGACTACAACGACAACACTTACTTATGAGATGCTCAAAGAGAGCCAGGTAAGTACGTTTGTTGCTGGTAATATCGGTACAGCCGCGTCCGAAGTTGCCGACAGGACGACAGAAGATGACCGGCTTGTTTTGGAGCTTTCATCTTTCCAGCTTCAAGGTATCGATCAGTTCCGACCGAACATAAGTGTTATGCTCAACATTTTTGAAGCACATTTGGATTATCACCATTCTCTTGAAAATTATGAACAAGCGAAAGCTAATATCTTCCGTAATCAAGATGCAACTGACTATCTTGTTTATAATGCGGAGGATGAGCGGCTTCGTGATATCGTCAAAAATGCGAAAGCAACCCTTGTTCCTTTTTCAGGTTCCAGAAAGCTGGAAGATGGTGCATGGTATGATGATACACATGTGTATTTCAAGGACGAACCGATAGCGGCATTAAAAGATATCCTGCTTGTCGGTGGCCATCAGCTGGAGAATATACTCGCTGCTTTAGCAGCTGCTAAGCTAGCCGGAGCGACTAACGAAGGTATTCAGCAAGTATTGAAGACTTTCTCAGGTGTTGAGCATCGGCTGCAGTATATAAAGCACATTAATGGCCGTGCATTTTATAACGACTCAAAAGCTACCAATATTTTGGCAACCTCAAAAGCATTGTCATCATTCGATCAGCCGACAATCCTGCTTGCAGGAGGCTTGGATCGCGGTAACACGTTTGAGACACTTGTCCCATTCATGGAACATGTAAAAGCATTGATCGTGTTCGGTGAAACAGCTGAAAAATTGCGAGAGACTGCCTATATGGCTGGGATTGAACTAATTGAACATGCGAAGGATGTCAAAGAGGCAGCTGAAATTGCTTATCGCATCTCTGAGAGCGGCGATGTGATCCTTCTGTCTCCAGCATGTGCAAGCTGGGATCAGTACCGGACATTTGAAGAAAGAGGAGACATGTTTGTTGAAGCGGTGCATACATTAGAGTAGGGGCTTGTCCTGCTCAGCCGCTTCGCTGCATGCGGACCCCCAATTCCAATCCAAGGAAATGGGGTTTTTCTTTGCGTAAATCTAATCTCCCGAAGACGGACTGGCTATTGCTCTTCTCTATCGGAGGCCTGCTGACAATCGGTATCATCATGGTGTATAGTGCTTCTGCTGTATGGGCGGAATATAAATTTGACGATAGCTTCTTTTTTGCCAAGCGGCAGCTATTGTTCGCCGGTGTTGGTTTAGGGGCTATGCTGGTCATTTCCAGGTTGCATTATGAGATTTGGCGGAAATATGCGAAGGTTTTACTGTTGATTTGCTTTATTTTACTTATTGCCGTCTTGATTCCCGGAGTCGGATTGGTCCGTGGTGGTGCAAGAAGCTGGATCGGGGTAGGGGCCTTCAGTATCCAGCCTTCTGAATTCACAAAGCTGGGCTTGATCATCTATTTAGCTGTTTATCTTTCGGCCAAGCAGAAATATATAACTTCCTTGAAGCAAGGATTTCTGCCTTCGCTCTTGCTCGTTTTTACAGCTTTCGGAATGATAATGCTCCAGCCGGATCTAGGAACAGGTGTTGTTCTAGTACTTACTTGTATGGTGATGATTTTAGTTAGCGGAGCCAGAATCTCCCACTTCGTCGGTCTCGGTATTTTAGGACTAGGTGCTTTCGCAGCGCTCATTTTGTCTGCGCCATATCGTATACAGCGCATTACTGCTTTCCTTGATCCTTGGGAGGATCCATTAGGGGAAGGATTCCAGATCATCCAATCTCTATATGCGATCGGTCCAGGTGGATTGATGGGACTCGGCTTAGGCAACAGTCTGCAAAAATTCTTCTATCTTCCGGAGCCGCAGACAGATTTCATTTTTGCCATTCTGGCAGAAGAGCTTGGCTTCATCGGAGGTGCTGGCGTTATGCTTCTCTTCCTGCTGTTTCTGTGGCGAGGCATTCAAGTAGCTCTTCGCGCGCCTGATGGCTTTAGCAGTCTGCTGGCATTAGGCATCACTGGTATGATAGCTATCCAATGTATGATTAACATCAGTGTTGTAATAGGTTTGATTCCCGTTACTGGTATCACACTGCCGTTTTTAAGCTACGGAGGATCATCGCTTACACTTACGCTGAGCTCAGTTGGTATCCTTTTGAATGTCAGTAGGTATAGCAAACTCTGAAGAATTCGACGATCACTAGACTAACGAATAAGTTAGCTTCGATATGCACCGATAAAAAGATAATTTGAAAAAGTAATATATTAAAAATTTTTAGATAATTCCTATTGACTTTTTTTAGCAACGCCCGTATCATTATAAACAATTTCATACAGTTCTTATCAAGAGAAGCCGAGGGACTGGCCCGATGAAGCTTCAGCAACCTCTGACTAAGTCAGAAAGGTGCTAAATCCAGCAAGATTAATTTCTTGGAAGATAAGAGTGCGGGCGATTATATCAAGCTCTCTTTTCTTCGGAAAAGAGAGCTTTTTTTCGTTTAGTCACTCTACTACAGAAAAAGGAGAAATGAAAATTGACTGACATTATTATTTTATCAGGAAGCCCGTCTAAACATTCCAGGTCTCAGCTGGCTGCTAATTATGCAGGCAAACTGGCTGAAGAGCAAGGTTTCACCGTCAAGGAAATCAGCGTTACCGATTTTGCGCCGGAGGATTTGATTTATGCAAGATTCGACAGCCCTGCAATTGTGCAAGCGGGTCATGCTGTCAGCGGCGCGAAAGGGTTAATCATTGCGTCGCCTGTATATAAAGCAGCATATACAGGCGTGTTGAAAGCATTGCTTGATTTATTGCCTCAAGATGCATTTAAGCACAAGCCCGTACTTCCGATCATGACAGGAGGCAGCCCGGCTCATTTGTTAGCGATTGATTATGCGCTAAAGCCCTTGATTGCGAATCTTAAGGGAGAGCCTTTACAGGGAGTATATTTGTGTGATCACCATATCAACAAGGAGAATCCTGATCAACCAGTGGCAGATGCAGAAACAGGTATAAGGATTAACACGCAAGCTAATCAGCTTGTTGAGACGATTCGCCGAAATCACTCTATCAGTATCGCAAAGTAAAGGAGGGAAGTAATGAAAGCAACGAAAACATTGTTCGGTATACCAGTTCAAGTCATTGGCGGGTTGCTTGCGATTTTGTTATTCATGACTGGGGATGGCATCGAACAGGCATTCCTGTCCAAGTATGTTGTCGACATTGGCTTCACTACCAATCAGTCAGCTATTATGTTCAGTGCTTATGGGATTGTGCTTACACTGGCTTCCTGGCTGGCTGGTGTTCTAGGAGAAGTCATCGGACCTCGGAAAACGATGCTGATTGGGCTTGTGACGTGGGTTGTTTTTGAAATAGGCTTTCTGTATCTGGGGCTTTACATGGAAAGCTTTTCAATGATGGTGCTTATGTACGGATTGCGCGGTTTTGGCTACCCTCTGTTTGCTTTCGCTTTTATTGTCTGGATTGCCTACCGTACGGAAAAGCAAAAGCTTGCAACAGCAATGGGATGGTTCTTCTTTATGTTTGCTGGGGGAATTGGTTTTCTTGGCTCCTATTATCCGAGTATTTTACTGCCATACATCGGTGAAATGGCCACATTGTGGAGCTCGCTTATTTGGATCATCCTTGGTGGAATTTTAGGTGTCGCATTAGTCGATGACAAAGATCGGCAGGGGGTCAGGATTCAGGATCAAAGCCGGGGAAATAAATGGGCAGAAGCACTTAAAGGAATCACGATTCTTTGGGAGAGCCCTCGCGTTGCTGCTGGAGGTCTGCTTCGGACAATCAATACAGCAGGATGGTATGGTTTCGTAGTTGTGATGCCAGGATTCTTCACAAGTTTCCTGGATATTTCGACGAGTCAGTGGCTCCAGCTTTGGGCAATTCAGTCCATCAGCAATATGGCGGCAGGGGTGTTGTTTGGAATGATAGGTGACCGAATCGGCTGGGTCAAGGTAGTCCGTTGGTTTGGCTGTGTGGGAGCAGCTATTTGTTCTTTGCTTTACTACTATATCCCGGCAGCATTCGGAGCAAATATCCCTCTTCTTATGCTGAACGCTATTCTTTTCGGTGCTGCAATAGCAGCTTTTGTTCCGCTGTCTGCTATATTGCCGACGCTTGCTCCAGCTAATCGCGGTGCAGCGATCTCGGTACTTAATTTAGGTGCTGGAGCCAGTCAGTTTCTGGGACCGGTGCTTGTCGGAGTACTGAATAATTACTTAGGAATCATCGGTGTGGTATGGGGATTTGCCATTTTATATGCACTTAGTTTTCTGTTAACACCATTTCTAACCCCTGCTTCGAAAGCACAAATACATGCCTCAGAAGAGCTTGCTGTCAGATAACTAAAGGAGGATTTCAAATGACAAACAAACGGATCTTTTTGAACGCTTTTGATATGAATTGCGTTGGACATCAATCACCTGGGTTATGGACACATCCTGATGATCAGGCACATCGTTACAAGGACTTGGAGTATTGGACAGAGCTTGCGCAGCTATTGGAGCGCGGGCGGTTTGATGCCTTGTTTTTAGCAGATGTACTCGGAACGTATGATGTGTATCAAAACTCCCGGGATGGAGCAGTCCGTCAAGCAGCACAAGTGCCGGTGAATGATCCTCTGCTTGTCGTGCCGGCGATGGCCCAAGTCACAAAGCATCTGGGTTTTGGTGTCACGGCATCCGTTACGTATGAGCACCCATACAGCTTTGCGCGTCGTGTATCTACTCTGGATCATTTGACGAAAGGCCGTGTCGGCTGGAATATTGTTACCTCCTATTTAGAAAGTGCAGCAAGAAACCTTGGGTTGGATACGCAAGTCAAACATGACGAGCGTTATAACATTGCAGAGGAATACGTAGAAGTCTGCTATAAGCTTTGGGAGGGCAGTTGGGAAGACGATGCTGTTGTTCGTGATACAGAGAGAAAAGTGTACACTGACCCAGAAAAGGTGCATGATATTCACCACAATGGTACCTATTATACTGTGCCGGGAGCACATCTGTCCGAACCTTCTCCACAGCGGACGCCAGTGCTTTTCCAGGCGGGATCATCGTCTAAGGGCCGATCATTTGCTGCTAAGCATGCCGAATGTGTCTTTATAAGCACCCCCACAGTTACTGTGACAAAAAGCTATGTAGACAAGCTGCGAGAAGAAGCGAAGCGCCAAGGACGTGACCCCGAAGAGATAAAAGTGATGAGTCTCTTTACTCCGATAGTGGCCGAAACAGAAGAAGCTGCACAGGAAAAACTGGCTGAATATCGAAGTCATGCAAGCTATGAAGGAGGTCTGGTACTGCTGGGTGGATGGACCGGTATTGATTTTTCCGAATATGATCCGGACGAAGAGCTTCGTTTCGTTGAGAATGAAGCGATCCATTCAGCCGTGGAGACGTTCACGAAGATTGATCCGAATAAAAAATGGACTGTCCGTGAAGTGGCCGAATTTGTGGGTGTAGGAGGAATTGGTCCGGTAGTCGCCGGAACACCGGTCCAAGTGGCTGATGCAATGGAAGAGTGGATTGAACAGACTGGCGTCGATGGGTTTAATATAGCATACGCAGTGACTCCTGGAACCTTTAAAGATCTTGCTGATTATGTGGTGCCGATTTTGCAGGAGCGAGGCAGAATCAGAAAGGAATATGAAGGTGATACATTACGCGAGAATTTGAGCGGAGATAAGAGACTGCCAGTTCATCACCCAGCACGTCAGATCGGGCGAGCAGTTCAAGAACAAGGAAAGCAAACGGTGTAAAGTCATGACCAATAAAACTGAAACTACATTAGAAACCATTTACTCGTTGATAGAAGAAATAGTTGACCAGACAATCGGCCCCTCTGCAGATCGGCTCGACCGGGAGAAAATCTTTCCTAAGGCGAACATGCAGGAACTAGCTGATAAAGGATTGAACGGTATTTTACTGCCTGAATCCTTGGGGGGGCTGGATGCAGGGTACAAAGCATTTTCGATAGTGGCAGAAAAGATTGCTGCACACTGTCCTTCCACTGGTCTTGTTTACACGATGCATGTGGAAGCGGCCGATGTGATTGTCCGATTCGGATCGAAGGAACAGCAGGAGAAGTGGCTAAAACCTGTACAGGCGGGGAGCTTTGGCACAACCTCGACAAGTGAAAGAACCTCTGGAGGCAGATATTGGATCAACACGAGCCGAGCAAAACGGACGCTTCAAGGATATGAGCTTAATCTTGAAAAATCGTTTACGACAAGCAGCGGATTTGCTGATTTTTATATAGTTCAAACTGGATCACCCGAGGCTTCTTCAGCTGATGATTTGAGTTATTTTATCATCGAAGGAACGAACCCTGGCTTAAGCTATGGAAGCTGGGATGCGCTCGGAGTGAGAGGGAATCATAGCTCTTCACTCACGCTCGACAAAGTGCAAGTGCCGAAAGAAAATTTGCTCGGAAGTGAAGGGTCTGGCCGTACAATTGTAGAAACGAGTATTGCTTATTTGCTTGGCCTGGGTTCTGTCTGGACAGGCCTGGCTGGCGGCATTATTGATATAGTAACGGTTTATGCCAAACAGAATCATCATCGTGATGTGGAAAAAAGTCTTGGTGACTATCAGGTTATCCGCAGTTTGCTTGCTAAAGCCGTGATCCAATATAAAGGGCTTGCTGCCTGGCTGGAGCAGCTTCGAAGCGAGGTTGATCATCAGCTTAACAATGGCTCAGGAAAGCTTAGCCCCTCCACACAGCAGGATTTGCTGTCATTTAAAATACATGCTTCGGATACGGTGAATGAGATTGCACAAATCGCCATGGACATTACTGGAGGTTATGGTTATAAAATTGGTAAGCTGGAACGGTTTTACCGAGATGCAAGAGCGGGTATTGTAATGGGGCCTTCCAATAATCTAGCTCGTGAAATTCTTGCGAAGCAGCATATAGGAATCTCAGATGATTTGTGGGGAGAAACCTCTTGATTAGAGGTTTCTTTTTTCTGGGATATGAAAGATCCCTAGTTAATCTCATTATGAAAGTAACCATATGGGAATTTTTACATATGAAAAAACAAGGCTTGACCGACAAAATAAAGTACCCAGGAACGAATGTAATGGTAGAATGGGAGAGTAATAGCAGAGACAGTATAAAGAAAGAAGATGGATAGAAGTTTTCATTTCTTGACCCATTGAAGAAGGAAATCGGCGGCTTCTTATGTAATTAGGTAAAGAAACCTTTTTGAAGGCGGATTATTTACAATTTGTTGGTTACTGACTACTTCCGCTATATGAATGTGTTATAATTTTATAATTACAATACAAGCAGTTTTTGACTGTACAGCATAGGAAGAAGAGGAAATGAGCGAAAAAAAGAAAATTGTTTCCATCGAGGACCGTATCCCAAAATTAAAACAAGCGAGAAAGAAAAAGGCGAATAGACGACTTATATTCTACTTGTCTATTTTCTTCGTACTTATCTTCATCATTGTGTACCTGCAATCGCCATTAAGCAATATTCACCGCCTTGAAGTGGAAGGAAATGATTTTCTGCCTAAAGATACTATCATTCAAAGCAGCGGCCTGACTACTTCAGATAATATGTGGCGCATTGATAAGGATGAAGCAATTAAACGGATAGAGGAAAATGAAGAAGTTGAAAAGGTATCAATAAGCAGAGGCTTCCCTGCCACTGTCACAATTAAAGTGACAGAGCTTGGCAGAGTAGGATATCTGCAGCAGGATGGCAGTTATCGCGCACTGCTGACCAATGGCAGTATCTCTGAAAAGAAATGGGAGCAGCCAAAATCCGATGCCCCGACTCTCTATGGTTTTTCTGATGATAAGTATCTTAAAGAGATGGCAGGGGAACTTGCCGAATTGCCAGCTTCTATTACCGGTCTCATATCCGAGATACACTACAAGCCATCAGAAGACAATCAATTCATCATTCAGCTTTTCATGAATGACGGCAGGGAAGTGCAAGGAACAATCCGCACTTTCGCTACGAACATGGAGGCATATCCTAGCATTGCTGCTCAGCTTGATCCAGAAGTCGATGGTGTACTCCATATGGGAGTAGGGACCTATTTCGAGCCTGCTGAGAAGGAAAAAGAAGATAACGACCAAGAAGAAGGCTGATAAGCAGAAATTCGTGGTATTTTGTCAGTTTATGTAGAATAAACGGGCTATATGCGGTATAGTCGAATCAAATACGAGTATATTAGGCTAAATTCTTACAGAATGTCGCTTTTTAGGCAAAATTTCTCGTGAAATTTGTTATAATTATGCGTGTCTCAATACAAATGGTTAATAATGAAACGAAAATGTAAAAACAATGCTGGGCGACATGTCTCTAGGATTAGGAGGTGCCTTACGTGAACAACAGTGAAATTTTAGTCAGCTTAGATGTAGGAACATCAAATATTAAAGTGATTATCGGGGAAGTATTTCAGGATTCCCTTAACATAATCGGTGTCGGTACGGCAAAATCAAAAGGCCTGAAGAAAGGCGCCATCGTCGATATCGACCAAACTGTCCAATCGATCCGCAGTGCTGTAGAACAAGCTGAGCGGATGGTCGGTATGCAAATCGAACGTGTAGTCGTCGGTGTCAATGGGAATCAGATTCAGCTGCATCCATGCCATGGAGTAGTTGCTGTATCCAATGAAACCCGCGAGATAGACGATGAGGATATTGCGCGAGTAATTGACGCGGCGCAGGTTGTGTCCATTCCGCCGGAACGTGAAATAGTCGATGTGGTTCCAAAACAGTTCATCGTAGATGGATTGGACGGTATCAATGACCCTCGCGGCATGATTGGTGTTCGATTAGAAATGGAAGGAACAATCATTACTTGTTCCCGTACAGTCTTACATAATCTATTGAAATGCGTCGAGAGAGCCAACTTAGAAGTAATGGATATATGTCTGCAGCCATTGGCTGCAGGGGCTGTCGCCCTTTCAGAGGATGAAAAGAACCTTGGTGTTGGATTGATCGACATCGGCGGAGGCAATACAACTGTCTCTGTGTTCGGAAATGACCAGCTCATGGCAACTAGTGTGGTTCCTCTTGGCGGCGAGAATATTAGCAAGGATATATCTATAGGACTGAAGACTTCCTCCGAACAAGCGGAAGAAATCAAAATTGGATATGGACATGCTTTCTACGACGATGCCAGGGAGGATGAGACATTCGAAGCGTCGATTATCGGCAGCAACAAGAAACAAAACTTCTCCCAGCTTGATGTTGCAGACATAGTGGAAGCCCGTGTTGAAGAAATATTTGCATACGCCGACAGCGAAATCAAGCGCATGGGCTTCCCTGAACTCCCGGGCGGCTATGTCCTCACCGGCGGAACATCCATGATGCCAGGCATGCTTGAACTGGCACAGGACTGCTTCCAGGCGAATGTGAGACTTGCGATCCCGGATTATTTAGGAGTGCGGGAACCGCAGTTTACAAGCGCCGTTGGAATCTTGCAATTTGCCTATCGGAATGCGAGAATACAAGGGAAGGAGATCTTCTCTGCTGTGACAGAAGGAGATTTCGATGAGCCGGAAAGAAGACCGGCAAAACCCGCTAAATCAGAAAAGAAAAAAGGCGAAGATAAAAAGAAAGAATCAGGTATTGCTAACCTGTTCAAGTACTTTTTCGATTAAGACAGACACGTCAGCTCGATTGAAGGGAAAGACGGTTTGTAAATAGGAGGACGTTAAGATGTTAGAGTTTGACACAAATATGGAAACATTAGCGACAATAAAAGTCATCGGCGTCGGCGGAGGCGGAAGCAACGCAGTCAACCGAATGATCGAACATGGCGTCCAAGGCGTGGACTTTATTGCAGTAAATACTGATTCTCAGGCATTGAATCTTTCTAAAGCAGATGTCAAAATGCAGATTGGTGCGAAACTGACTCGCGGTCTTGGTGCTGGTGCCAACCCGGAAGTAGGCCGCAAAGCAGCAGAAGAAAGCAAAGAACAGATCCAGGAAGTTCTCCAAGGGGCCGACATGGTATTCGTTACAGCCGGTATGGGAGGCGGTACTGGTACAGGTGCTGCACCAGTTATCGCACAGATAGCCAAGGAGCTTGGCGCATTGACAGTCGGTATCGTTACACGTCCATTCTCATTCGAGGGACGTAAGCGTCAGACACAGGCTTTAGCTGGAACGGATGCTCTAAAGGGTAGTGTAGATACACTTATCGTCATCCCGAATGACCGCTTGCTTGAAATTGTTGATAAAAACACGCCTATGCTTGAGGCATTCCGTGAAGCGGATAATGTCCTTCGTCAAGGTGTACAAGGTATTTCCGAACTGATTGCCGTTCCTGGTTTGATCAACGTCGACTTTGCTGACGTGAAGACGATCATGGCTGATAAAGGATCTGCACTTATGGGTATCGGTATTGCAACTGGTGAAAACCGGGCGACTGAGGCTGCGAAGAAAGCTATCAGCTCTCCATTGCTAGAGACCTCTATCGATGGAGCACATGGTGTTCTGATGAACATCTCCGGCGGTACGAACCTAAGCCTGTATGAAGTACAGGAAGCGGCTGATATCGTAACAAGTGCGGCCGATCAGGAAGTAAACGTAATCTTCGGGTCCGTCATCAATGAAGATTTGAAAGATGAAATCGTTGTAACTGTCATTGCGACAGGATTCGATGAAGCTCAAATCCAGCAAGCTATGAATGCACCTCGTCCGAAAGCACGTCCGGTAGAGAAGGAAGTTCAAAGCACGCAGCAGCCTGCGACATCGGAAAGAAGAAGAGAGCGGGAAGAACTGCGCAGGGAAACACCATCCCCGCAGCAGCAACAGACGCGTAAGCAGGAAGAGGATACATTGGATATCCCGACATTCCTTCGCAATCGCAACCGCAGAAAATAATAATTACAAAGGATAGCATCCTATGATGCTATCCTTTTTTTTATGCCAAGAAATGTTAGACAAATTAGGCGGAAAATACATAAAAATAGTGCGCTGATGCGTGCATAAACTGACAGTATTTGAATCGGCTCTCCGTTATACTAGCTTCATCTATTAAAGAAGAAGGGGATAGCTGACGTGACAATCTATCTGGATGCAGTCTGGACGCTCAATCTATTTTTGGACTGGCTGCTGTTATTATGTACGCAAGCTATTGCAAGGTTGCAAGTACCAAAGCTTCGTATATTTGCAGGCGCCGTTGTAGCTTCACTCATTGTTCCAGTAACAGTCTATTTTCCCGAGAGCTTTCTGGCCCACCCAGCAGGTAAATTGCTTTTTTCCATGCTAATCATCTGGACAGCTTTCGGATTCCGCTCTGTCACCCGCTTTTTAAAGCTGCTGCTGCTTTTTTATTTTGTTACCTTCGCAGTGGGCGGCAGTCTATTCGCCATCCATTATATGCTGCAGACTCAAGCTGCATTCACTTCTGCCTCCTTCTTGACTGTAAGCACAGGATATGGTGATCACGTCAGCTGGCTTTTCGTAGCCATCGTGTTTCCGATTGCTTTGTATTTTACTAAAAGCAGAATGGACAAGCAGCGCTTTGAGCAATTCCGTTATGATCAGCTGCACAACGTTCAAGTGAGCATCAATGGAATTTCACATAAAACAGAAGGCTTCATCGATAGCGGAAATCATCTGTCTGATCCGTTAACGAAGCGGCCAGTCGTAATCTGTGATCAGCTTTTTTTGAGGAACTGGTTCACTGAAGAAGACTGGCAGCTGTTGGCCCAAGCAAACAGCGATTTGGATATGGATCTGCTGCCAAAGGATTGGCCCTATGAATTTTCTGTCGTTCCGTATCAGGGTGTGAATGGGGAAGGGGCCCTCATGTTGGTTTTAAAGCCGGATAGCATTTTGATTGAAATGGAGCAACTCCAGATCGAAACCGACCGAGTCTGGATTGGAATTCAATTCGGTAATCTTACCGCAGACCGACGCTATCACTGTCTGCTTCATCCGTCACTAGTACACGATGCCAGCACGCAAGCGGGCTAAGAAGAAGGGAGATAAACATGGGAATGAAAGCATGGAAGCTGAAAATATGGTGGTATAAAATTCTCGTCAAGCTTAAAATCAAGCGAAAGGAAATTTATTATATCGGAGGCAGCGAGGCTTTGCCACCTCCATTATCGAAGGAAGAGGAGTTCAAATTGCTCCAGCTTCTGCCTACTGGTGATAAATCGGCAAGAGCGATGCTGATTGAGCGCAACCTCCGTCTAGTGGTGTATATAGCGAGGAAGTTCGAAAATACCGGCATCAATATAGAAGACTTGATTAGCATTGGAACAATCGGTTTGATCAAGGCTGTGAATACTTTCAATCCAGAAAAGAAAATCAAGCTTGCAACATACGCTTCCCGCTGTATAGAAAATGAAATTCTCATGTATTTACGCCGGAATAGCAAACTGAAATCAGAAATCAGTTTTGATGAACCGCTCAATATTGATTGGGATGGCAATGAACTGCTTTTATCAGATGTATTAGGAACAGACGATGACATCATCACGAAGGATATCGAGAAAAATGTAGATAAGAATTTACTGAAAAAAGCCTTGGAACAGCTCAATGACAGAGAAAAGCAAATCATGGAACTGCGCTTTGGGCTTATCGGCCAGGAAGAGAAAACGCAAAAAGATGTAGCTGATATGCTCGGCATATCCCAGTCTTATATATCCCGTTTGGAAAAGAAGATTATCCGCCGATTGCAAAAAGAATTTAATAAAATGCTCTAAGCCTTACTGGTGCCTGTATTTGTCCACTGCCGGACAATGTCAGGCACCTTTTGTCTTTGCATAAAAAAATTCCCGTGGGGAGATACTGTGCTTGCATCGTATCTTCATTCGGGAGGTCAAGGAATATGTCGAGACAGAAAGTTGAAATATGTGGGGTAGATACTTCAAAGCTGCCAGTACTCAAAAATGAGGAAATGAAAAAGCTATTCATCCGCATGCAGCAAGAAGACGACATTTCAGCCCGGGAAGAACTCGTCAATGGGAATCTCCGACTTGTGCTCAGTGTTATTCAGCGCTTCAATAATCGAGGAGAATATGTTGACGATCTTTTTCAAGTAGGCTGTATCGGACTAATGAAATCCATTGATAATTTCGATTTGAAGCATAATGTGCGTTTTTCTACATACGCAGTGCCGATGATCATAGGGGAAATTCGCCGCTACTTACGAGATAATAATCCGATTCGGGTCTCTCGTTCCTTGCGTGATACGGCATACAAAGCTTTGCAGGTACGTGAGCAGCTGATTGCGAAGACTTCTAAAGACCCAACAACAGCTGAGATTGCTGCAGAGCTAGGTGTGCAGCCCTCTGATATAACATTCGCAATGGATGCGATCCAGGATCCGGTTTCTTTGTTCGAGCCGATTTATAACGATGGCGGTGACCCGATATTCGTTTTGGATCAGCTTCGCAGCGAGACGGAAAATGATGCTAACTGGCTCGATAATCTTTCTTTGAAAGAAGGTATGCATCGTCTGAACGAACGGGAAAAAATGATTCTGAACAAGCGTTTCTTCCAAGGCAAAACACAGATGGAAGTCGCAGACGAAATTGGTATATCCCAAGCACAAGTATCGCGGCTGGAAAAAGCTGCAATAGAAGAAATGAATAAACAAATGTTCGAGTGAAGACACCTGATTCAGGTGTCTTTTTTATGTTTGCATGCTAATTCATGAGCTTGGCCGCATAGACTAGAAGAAAACAGCAAAGGGGCTAAGTATTGATGACACTAACCGAATTGCAGATGAAGGATATAGTTCTGATGGAGAATGGTAAAAAAGTAGGGAATGTGTCCGATTTGGAAATTAATGAACAAAATGGTCATATATCAGCAATTATCGTAACACTTCGAGGGAAGATGATGGGGCTGTTCGGGAAGGAAGAGGAATTAGTCGTTCCATGGAATCAGATCATCACGATTGGAACAGATGTCATCTTAATCAAAAGTCCTGAACAAGCATCTGTGACAGAAGAAGCGAGCAAGTAATCTTGTACAGAATCAAGCGGAAATATGGTACTATAAAAGCAATCAGAGGAGTGGGTACCATATGAGAGAAACAGCTTCCGACTTGAAAGGGCTGTATATGGAGCTTGGCGGATGGTCAGCTCCTGACAGCATCGTCAGCGGAATTACGACAAAATACAATGGTGTGAGTAAAGCGCCTTTTCATAGTCTGAATATGGGACTGCATGTCGGCGATGAGCCAGAAGCGGTCGTCCAAAATCGTCAGCTTCTTGCCGAAGCAATTCAGTTCCCCTTGGAAAGATGGGTACTGGGTGAGCAAGTCCATGGGACGGAAATAGCGGTCGTCACCAAAAGAGAAGCCGGTCGCGGAAGCCGGGAATTAGCTGACAGCCTCCCATCAGTTGATGGTTTGATCACGAATGAAAAAGGCATGCTTCTTGCTGCTTTCTTTGCAGACTGTGTGCCTCTTTATTTTTTCGATAGTACTAGTGGGTGGATCGGAATGGCACACGCTGGCTGGCGCGGAACTGTCGCAAATATGGCAGGGAAAATGATTGAAGCTCTTTGTAACAACGGAGCAAACAAAGAAAATTTACAAGCGATGATCGGACCATGTATATCCAGGAACAGATACGAAGTGGATGACCATATTGTACAGCAGATACCTGAGCAATTCCGGGCTAAGGTGCTGGAGCCAAGCGGATCGGATCGATATTATCTTGATCTGCAGACACTCAATCGGCTGTATATGCTGCAAGCAGATATTCTGGATGAAAACATACTGACAGCGGCGCATTGTACATACGATTCTCCGGAATTCTATTCACATCGGGAAGATCAAGGAAAAACCGGCCGTATGATCGGTTTTATCGGGATGAAAGAGGAGTAAGCATGAATACAGTAAAAGAGAATCTGAAACGGATCAAGGATGATATTAGCTCGGCAGCGGCTAAAACAGGCCGAAATTCCGAGGATATAACACTCCTTGCCGTTACGAAATATGTTACAATTGAACGAACAGAAGAAGCTGTCGATGCCGGTATTGTCGATTTAGGCGAGAATCGGATCGAAGGTTTTCTTGAGAAGCAGGCAATCATTGGAGAAAAAGCTGTATGGCATTTCATCGGAAGCCTGCAAACAAGGAAAGTAAAAGATGTCATCAATCAGGTGGACTATCTGCATGCACTGGACAGACTGTCGCTCGCAAAGGAAATTCAGAAACGGGCAACCAAGAAAATCAAGTGCTTTGTACAAGTCAATGTGAGCGGAGAAGCTACCAAATCAGGTGTTTCACCTGAGGAAACACTGGCTTTTATCAAGGAGCTTGCAGAATTTCCGGCAATTGAAGTAGTCGGTCTGATGACGATGGCACCTAATACAGAGAATGAAGATGTACTCCGCAGTGTGTTCAGCGGCTTGAGACAGCTTCGTGATGAAGTGGCAGCTGCTAATTTGACGCATGCGCCTTGTACATTCTTATCCATGGGAATGAGTAATGATTACACAATCGCGATAGAAGAAGGAGCGACTCATATCCGGGTCGGCTCTGCTCTTGTAGGTCCATACTAAAAAGCGAGGTGAAGAAAATGAGTTTCAAGAATAAGATGAAAAATTTCTTTACTGTAGATGATGAAGAATATGAATATGTCGAGGAACAGCCAAACGAACAAGAGGAGATCGAGCCATATCAGCCAGGCGGGCGGAACCAGAATCAGAACGTTGTCAGCCTGAAAAGCGTGCAATCCTCTTCTAAAGTCGTTCTTTGCGAGCCAAGGACATATAATGAAGCACAGGAAATTGCCGATCATGTTGTAAACAGAAGAGCAGTAGTGCTTAATCTGCAGCGTGTCGATCATCACCAGGCTAAGCGTATCGTTGATTTTCTGAGTGGTACAGTCTACGCGGTTAATGGTGATATCCAGAAACTGGGCAGTCAAACCTTCCTGTGTGCTCCGGACAATATTGAACTAACCGGCAGCATATCCGATATGATAGAGGAGCAGGATGACTATAATAAGAGGTGGTAGAAGCAGATGCTTTTGAACATAATTAGTATGGCTTTCACAGTCTATTCCTTTGCACTGATCATTTATATCCTGATGTCATGGTTCCCGGGAGCCCGGCAGTCAGCGTTCGGCGAAATGCTAGGACGTATCTGTGAGCCATATTTGGATGTATTTCGACGGTTCATTCCGCCGCTGGGAATGATAGATCTCTCCCCAATCGTTGGGATCATTGTTTTGCGCTTGGCGGAGAGTGGTGTAAGAACTATCTACTTTATGATTTTTTAATGATGAGGAGTACAAAGTAACGTGAGTATCTATCAGCATTACCGGGAAGAGGAACGTCCTTTTATTGACCAAATTCTTTCCTGGATGGAACAAGTGGAGCGTCAATACCAGCCCCGGGTGACCGATTTCCTGGATCCCCGGGAACAGCTTATCTTCCGACAGCTGTTAGGCGGTCAGACCGAGCTGCAGTGGGCTTTTTCCGGCGGGACGGAGAAAGCGGAAAGAAAGCGGGGAATCATCGCTCCGCTTTATGACTCGATAACTCCCGAGGACTTTAGTATCGAGCTGCTCGAAGCTGCTTATCCCGATAAGTTTGTCACACTTGAGCACCGTGATGTGATGGGGTCTTTCCTTTCCCTTGGCATCGATCGCAAAAAACTGGGTGATATAAGTGTTGGGGAAGGCTTAATCCAGCTTTTCACTACATCAGACATCGCAATATACATACGTGCGAATTTAGTTGAAGTTAAAAGAGCCAAGGTATCGTGGCAATCCGTAGATCCTAATCGGTTCAGACCTGAAGAGGTGGAATGGGTCACGAGCGAAACAACTGTCTCCTCCCTCAGGCTGGATGCTATCGTAAAGGAACTCTATCGTATGTCACGCCAGCAGGCTGCAGAGCGCATCCAGAAAGGGCTTGTCAAAGTCAATTTTAAGACGGTCGAGGATGTCAGCTTTCAATTGGCTGAGGGAGACCTCATATCCCTGCGGGGTATGGGCAGGGGCAAGCTTGCAGAAGTGAAAGGTACAACGAAGAAGGACAAGCAGCGAATCACATTGGAAAAATTAAAGTAGCCGTAATGGTTAATTTATGCTATCTTTGTCGAATAACAGCTATTATTTAGATTCTTTTACAGGAGGTGGCCGTTGTGCCATTAACACCTTTGGATATTCACAATAAAGAGTTCGCCCGCGGATTCCGCGGTTATGATGAAGATGATGTAAACGACTTCCTAGACAGGGTGATCAAGGATTATGAGATCATCATCCGAGAGAAGAAGGATTTAGAAGAACGTGTACAGCAGCTCGAAGAACGACTTGGACATTTTAATAATATTGAAACGACTTTGAATAAGTCGATCCTTGTAGCGCAGGAAACTGCCGAAGAAGTGAAGGGCAATGCAATGAAAGAGTCCAAGCTGATCATCAAAGAAGCTGAGAAGAATGCTGACCGTATCATCAATGAGTCCCTCACAAAGTCACGCCAGATTGCTTTGGAAGTCGAGGACCTTAAAAAACAGGCAAAAGTATTCCGTACACGCTTGAAGATGCTTGTGGAAGCACAGCTTGAGATGATTGAAACGGATGATTGGGATGGTTTATTCGCCACAGAGGTAGCGTATGAGCCTGAGGAAGAGAAGGCGGAATAAAGTCCGCTTGACGTTTTTCGCAAACTTACATATAATTTTACTATTATTAGCAAACAACATGACCATGATATAAAGACTGTGATCGGGACAGTAGGAAGTCCATACCGCTTTCAAAGCGAGCCAGGGAAGGTGAGAGCCTGGTACGGTATCTCTTTCGAACATCACCCGCTAGTTTCCATTCGAACCGCAAGCAGTAGAAATGGACGTCTCATTCACGTTACGAATTCGAGTGGATAGACGATACTAGTCTGTCTATAAGGGTGGTACCGCGAGTCTCTCTCGTCCCTTCTGGGATGATGAGGGACTCCTTTTTTTGCCCAAAATTATCGGTCATCATAAGGAGGAAAAACATTGGATTACAAAGAAACACTGCTGATGCCGGAAACGGCTTTCCCGATGCGCGGCAACCTGCCGAACAAAGAACCAAAAATGCAGCAGGACTGGGAAGAACAAAACATCTACAAAAAAGTGCAGGAAAGAACGGAAGGGCGTCCGCTCTTCGTTTTGCATGACGGACCTCCATACGCCAATGGTGACCTTCATATGGGCCATGCGCTTAACAAAGTATTAAAAGACTTTATCGTGCGTTATAAATCGATGTCTGGCTTCCATGCACCATATGTTCCAGGCTGGGATACACACGGACTGCCGATCGAGCAGGCGCTTACGAAAAAGAAAGTCGACCGCAAGAAAATGACGGTTGCGGAATTCCGCCGTCTTTGTGCGGAATATGCGATGCAGCAGATCAATAACCAGCGCACACAGTTCAAGCAGCTAGGTGTTCGCGGGGATTGGGATAATCCTTATATCACGCTGACAAAGGATTATGAAGCAGCACAAATCAAAGTGTTCGGCGAAATGGCTGAACGCGGCTATATCTATAAAGGCATGAAGCCAGTATACTGGTCTCCATCCTCTGAATCTGCTTTGGCAGAAGCAGAAATCGAGTACCAAGACAAACGCTCTGCATCCATCTATGTGGCTTTCCAAGTTAAAGACGGTAAGAACTTGTTCCAAGGTGACGAGAAATTCATCATCTGGACAACTACGCCATGGACATTGCCTGCTAACGTTGCAATCTCGCTTCATCCTGAAGTGACATACGTGGTTGCACAAGTCGGCAGCGAGAAATATGTCGTGGCAGAAGACTTGCTTAGCAGCGTTACAGAAACACTTGAATGGAGCAGTCCTGAAGTACTGAAAACATTCAAAGGAAAAGAAGCAGAGTATGTTACAACACAGCATCCTTTCTATGACCGTGAATCATTGATCATTCTTGGCGAACATGTTACGACTGACAGCGGTACAGGCTGCGTGCACACAGCACCTGGACACGGGGAAGAAGATTTCTTTGCCAGTCAAAAATACAAATTGCCAATCATCAGCCCATTAGATGACAAAGGTGTATTCACAAGCGAAGCTCCTGGTTTTGAAGGTGTATTCTATGATACGGCAAACAAAGAAATCACAGAACTGCTTGAAGAAAAAGGCGCATTACTGAAACTTGAGTTCTTTACACATTCTTACCCGCATGACTGGCGTACAAAGAAACCTGTCATCTATCGTGCAACAGCGCAATGGTTTGCTTCCATCAAAGCATTCCGTGAGCAGATCATCGAACAAATCAAGGAAGTGGAATGGTTCCCGAAATGGGGCGAAACACGCCTTTATAACATGTTCCGTGATCGTGAAGACTGGTGTATTTCCCGTCAGCGTGCATGGGGTGTTCCGATTCCTGTATTCTACGGTGAAAATGGAGAACCTATCATCACAGAAGAAACGATCCAGCATGTTTCCGACCTATTCCTTGAGCATGGCTCTAACATCTGGTTCGAAAGAGAAGCAAAAGACCTATTGCCGGAAGGCTTCACTTCCGAGCATAGCCCGAACGGTATCTTCACGAAAGAAACAGATATCATGGACGTGTGGTTCGACTCTGGTTCTTCACACCAAGGTGTGTTAGTGAACCGTCCGGAATTACAGCGTCCAGCTGACCTTTACTTGGAAGGCTCCGATCAATATCGCGGCTGGTTCAACTCTTCCTTGACAACTGCCGTTGCTGTAACAGGCAAAGCACCGTATAAAGCAGTTCTAAGCCACGGATTTGCATTGGACGGAAAAGGCAAGAAGATGAGTAAATCGCTTGGCAACATCGTTGTACCGGCGAAAATCATGAAGCAGTATGGCGCGGATATCCTCCGTCTATGGGTTGCTTCCGTGGATTATCAATCAGATGTCCGTATCTCTGATGAAATCATCAAACAGACATCCGAAGGCTATCGCAAAATCCGGAATACGTTCCGCTTCTTGCTTGCCAACTTGCATGATTTCGATCCTGCGAAGGACAGTGTAGCGCATGCTGATATGGTGGAAGTGGACCGTTATATGCTTGCGAAGCTTTCTGATTTGACGAAGCACGTACGCGCGAGCTACGACAAATACGAATTTGCGGATGTATATTCTGCAATCCTTAGCTTCTGTTCTGTAGAACTTAGTGCGTTCTACCTTGATTTCGGTAAAGATATCCTTTATATCGAGGCTGCTGATCATCCAGCACGCCGAAGCATCCAGACTGCCTATTACGAAATCGTAAAAGCGCTTCTTCAAATGCTTGCACCGATTCTTGCACATACAACAGAGGAAGCTTGGAGCTATATTCCTGGTGAAAAAGCGGAAAGCGTCCAGTTGACTGACTTCCCAGAAGCTGCAGTAATTGCAGATCATGATGAGCTATTGGCAAAATGGGATCATTTCATGAAAGTACGTGATGATGTTCTGAAAGCTTTGGAAATCGCCCGAAGTGAGAAAGTCATCGGTAAATCACTCGAATCTAAATTAACGATTGTTGCAAAAGACGATGCAACGAAACAGCTGCTTCAAGGTATTGATAATTTGCATCAATTGCTTATTGTATCTGAAGCAAACGTGGTGGATTCAGATGCTGATGCTACTGATTATGAGCATGTGGCTGTCCGTGTGGAAAAACATCCGGCAGACCGATGCGAACGCTGCTGGGTTGCTTCTGACACAGTCGGGCAGGATGAGAAGCATCCTGAGCTATGTTCTCGCTGTGCAAGTATCGTGGAAGCACACTATCACGCGTAAGGAGAGAAAGCTTCGCTTTAAGGCGAAGCTTTCTTTTTATCTGGACAATCTTTTTAGTCGCATATATGGTAAAATGCAAGGTAGATTGTATTTGAACGGAGGAAAAGAAGTCCATGTATTTTGTCATTGCGATTATTCTGATCATCATTGATCAGCTAACAAAATTGGCAGTAGTGAAGAATATGACGGAAGGAGAGTCAATTCCGATAATCGATAATTTCCTGTATCTGTCCTCTCATCGTAACAGAGGAGCAGCTTGGGGGATATTGGAAGGTCATTTTTGGTTCTTCTATCTTGTAACAGCGATTGTTATTGTCATAGTCAGCTACTATATTGTGAAATATAGCAAGGAAAGCAAATTGATGGGTGCCGGTCTTTCGCTTGTACTTGGCGGAGCCATCGGCAACTTCATCGATCGGCTGTTCCGTAAGGAGGTCGTCGATTTCGTCGATACACGATTCGGTGACTATCATTATCCAATCTTCAACGTGGCGGATTCCTGTCTGGTTGTAGGTGTAATCCTCATCATTATCGCAATGCTGCTTGATGAGCGAAAGAAAGGAAGAAAAGAAGCATGAGTCAGTTTGACCATACAGTCGCAGCCGAAGAATCGGGTTTGCGCATCGATAAACTGTTATCTGATATCCAGGAGGATGTTTCCCGGAGTCAGGCTCAGAGCTGGATCAAAGAGGATCTGGTTACTGTGAACGGCACTAAAGTGAAGAATAAGTATACTGTGCAAGAAGGGGACGTGATCGAGTGGTCGATTCCGGAACCTGAGGAAATGAAAATCGAAGCGGAGAATATCCCGCTTGAGATCATTTATGAAGATGCAGATATTGCAGTTGTGAATAAGCCGCGAGGAATGGTTGTACATCCATCCAACGGTCATCAGACTGGTACGATGGTTCACGCGCTTCTATATCATCTTAAAGATCTATCTGGTATCAATGGAACGATGCGTCCGGGGATCGTACATCGTATCGATAAGGATACAAGCGGCCTTCTAGTCGTCGCTAAGCATGATAAAGCGCACCAAAAATTGACGGATATGCTGAAGGAACATGACATTGAACGGAAGTACCGTGCCATTGTCCATGGTGTGATCGATCACGAGTTTGGCACAATTGAAGCGCCAATTGGTCGTGACCCGAATGACCGTCAGAAAATGGCTGTCGTAGAAAATGGAAAACCTGCAGTGACGCATTTTGAGGTGCTGGAACGTTTTGATGAATTCACTTATTTGGAATGTAAGCTGGAGACAGGCAGAACACACCAGATTCGTGTGCATATGCAATACATTGGTTATCCGCTTGCTGGAGACCCTAAATACGGTCCGCGCAGAACGTTGGATATCGGTGGTCAAGCGCTGCATGCTGCTGTTCTTGGCTTCAACCACCCTATCTCTGGTGAATGGATGCATTTCGAAGCTCCTGTTCCTGACGTGTTCCAAGAGGAATTGGACAAGTTGAAGTTCAATGCTTGACAGTCGTTCCCTGACATGCGATACTGAATGCAGTTGAATAAGAACCTTTAAGACAGTCCAGAGAGGCTGATAAGGAAGCGGAGAAGAACGGGATACGTATAGTATCCAAGCCCCTTATTGCCTCATGGTGATAAGGGGCTTTTTCATAGCTTCAAAGGAAGGTGGGAAGAAGATGAATAAGAAAGCAACCCTGCTGGATCAGGCTGCAATTGGACGTGCGCTCACACGGATCGCACATGAAATCCTAGAACGCAATAAGGGACCGGAAGATTTGGTTCTTGTCGGAATCCAGACCAGAGGTGTTCCCATCGCGAAACGCCTGCAGCAGAAGATAGAAGGAATCGAACAAGTGACTGTACCGCTTGAAGAAGTGGATATCACGCTGTACCGGGATGACTTGGCACATGCAACTGACAATCAGGAACCGATGGTGCAGCCAGTGAAGCTCGGAACAGATTTAACGAATAAGAATGTCATCTTGATTGATGATGTATTATACACAGGAAGAACAGTGAGAGCTGCAATGGATGCGATCATGGACGCGGGACGTCCAGCGCAGATCCAACTAGCAGTTCTGATCGACAGAGGACATCGGGAACTGCCGATTCGGGCCGATTATATTGGGAAGAATATCCCTACCTCACAATCGGAAGTCATCGTCGTCGAGTTGGAAGAGACAGATGACTACGAGAGCGTCGATATTTACGAAAATGAATAAGGACCTTTAATGGAAGTCCAGAGAGGCTTACAAGGTCGCAAGCAACAACGTCGTCACGGAAGTGGCAGACGTGTGCCTCTTTGCGACCATAATCGCGAAGAGGCTTTTTTTATAGGGAAAAAGAGGAGAGAAACAGATGAAGCCAGCATTAAACATACACGACATACCAAAATGGAATCAATGGATCATATTCAGCTTACAGCATTTATTCGCAATGTTCGGTGCAACTATCCTGGTGCCGGCACTCACCGGGCTTGATCCGGCAGTAGCACTTGTATCAAGCGGTGTCGGCACACTCGCATTCATCCTGATTACAAGAGGGACAGTGCCAGCTTATCTAGGATCGAGCTTCGCTTTCATCTATCCGATCACACAGGCAATTGAAACTGCCGGAATCGGCGGCGCCATGATTGGCAGCTTTTTCGCAGGTCTTGCTTACGGCGTCGTTGCGATCGCCATCCGTCTCGGAGGGATGAGAAGTATCATCAAACTGCTTCCGCCAATTGTTGTTGGACCAGTCATCATCGTCATCGGTCTGGCACTGGCACCGACTGCGGTGGATATGGCAATGAATGCACCTGATACAGGGGAATACAGCACAAAATACTTCATAATTGCACTGGTCACATTAGCAATAACAGTAGCAGCGTCCATCTTCCTGAAAGGATTCCTTGGATTGATTCCGGTCTTGATCGGAATCATCGGCGGGTATGTTTTCGCGCTAACACAAGGAATTGTTGACACAAGCGGCGTACAGGCAGCTTGGAACCAGATTGTTACAGCGGATAGCATCAGTGCTTTCTTCAGCGGAATCTTCACGGTACCGAACTTTACCATCCCGTTTGTTGATTACAACGTCGCTGATGTATTCAGCTGGCAGCTTTTCTTCACGATGGTGCCTATCGCGGTTGTAACAGTATCCGAACACATCGGACACCAGCTGGCATTATCCAAGATCGTCGATCAAAACATGCTCGTCAAGCCAGGTTTGCATACATCTTTGGCGGGTGATGGAATCGCGACAATGATTGCATCCGTGCTTGGCGGTCCGCCAAACACAACTTACGGGGAAAACATCGGGGTACTGGCGATCACGAGAGTGTTCAGTGTATTCGTCATCGGGGGTACAGCAATACTTGCTATTCTCTTCGGATTCACGGGCTTGATCACTGCTCTAATCAGCTCAGTACCCTCGGCAGTCATGGGTGGGGTGAGCATCATGCTCTTTGGGATCATCGCTGCAAGCGGTCTTCGAACGATGATCGACAGCCAGCTTGATCTTGGCGACAAACGTAACTTGATCATCAGCTCGATCATCTTGGTCATCGGAATCGGCGGAGCTTTCCTTCGCTTCCAGATCGCCGATCTGGACTTGGAAATCAACAGCATGGCATTAGCGGCACTAGTTGGTGTCGTCTTGAACCTTGTATTGCCGGGCAAAGAATCCGGTCTTGGAAACGGCAGTCTGTTCACAGTCGAGGACAAATAAGGAGGAGAAGGACATGAAGCATTTCGTATCGATGAAGCATCTTACTGCAGGGGAACTGCTGCAGCTCGTACAGCTCGCTACAGACATACAGGTACAGGGGGTATCAGGATACAGGGAGCAGCTGTTTGCAGCCAATCTATTCTTCGAGCCGAGCACACGGACGAAGATGAGCTTTACCGTAGCAGAACGGAAACTGGGCCTGGAAGTGCTGGACTTCGCCGCAGAGGCATCCAGCGTGACCAAAGGCGAGACCGTCTATGACACCGCTAAGACCCTTCAATCGATCGGCGCTTCGGTCCTTGTCATCCGTCATCCAGAGGAACAAACAGCTGCAATGCTTGCTGAAAACCTGGATATACCGGTTATTAATGCCGGTGATGGAAAAGGGGAGCACCCGACACAATGCTTGCTTGATCTGATGACAATATATCAGGAGTATGGACGCTTTGACGGGCTGAAAATCGTCATTGCCGGTGACATCCGTCACAGCCGGGTTGCCAGAAGCAATGCAATGGCTCTGCGCAAATTGGGGGCGCACGTCTTTGCAGCAGGCAAGCCGGAATGGATGGATGAAACACTTGGAATACCAGTATTGAGTATGGATGATGCAGTGGAACAATGTGATGTCATGATGCTGCTTCGTATTCAGTTTGAGCGTCATGAATCAAAAGGAGAAGCATCTGGATATTTGGAACAATACGGACTGACGAAAGCCAGGGAACAAAAGATGCAGCAGCACGCGATCATTATGCACCCGGCTCCAGTCAACCGCGGCATCGAAATAGACGACAGTCTCGTGGAAGCACCACGCTCGAGGATATTCCGTCAAATGGAAAACGGCGTAGCAGCACGAATGGCAGTTATCATTACACTATTGGAAGGATGGGGAATCAAGCATGGCTACAATCTTAACAAACGCGAAGCAGTTAACAGCTGATCAGACACTGGAAGAAGTAATGGTGAAAATCGAGGATGGTATTATCACTGAAATTGCCAGTCAAATCGAGATAACAGCAGAAGATCATGTAGAGGATCTAGAAGGTCAGCTAGTAACAGCAGGCTTTGTGGATGTCCATGTACATTTGCGTGAACCAGGTGCAGAAAAGAAGGAAACGATTGAAACAGGTACAAAAGCTGCAGCTCGAGGCGGATTCACGACAGTAGCTGCCATGCCTAACCTCCGACCAGCACCAGATTGTCCAGAAACGCTCCAATCCATCATGGCTCGAAATGAAGAAAGCGGCGTAATCCGTGTACTGCAATATGCTGCCATCACGAAACAGCAGTTGGGCCGTGAAATAGTAGACATGGAAAACATGAAAGAAGCTTTTGCCTTTACCGATGATGGTCTTGGGATCCAATCTGCTGGGATGATGCTGGAGACGATGCAGCGAGCAGCTAAGCTCGGAATTCCTGTTGTGGCGCATTGCGAAGATGACAGTCTTGTTCCTGGCGGTGTCATGCATGAAGGTACAGCGAGCGAACGGCTTGGTTTGCCGGGTATCAATAGTGTTTCCGAGTCAGTACATATCGCCCGTGATATTCTTCTGGCCGAAGCTGCGGGCTGTCATTATCATATCTGCCATGTGAGTACAAAAGAATCAGTACGGGTCATCCGAGACGCTAAACGTGCCGGTATCCGAGTGACTGCGGAGGTTACACCGCATCACTTGCTTCTTATTGATGAAGATATCATCACAGATGACGGGAACTTTAAGATGAATCCGCCACTCAGGTCCGATGCGGATCGCCAGGCGCTGATTGAAGGACTGCTTGATGGAACGATTGACATGATCGCGACAGATCATGCACCACACACAGCGGAAGAGAAGAACGTCAGCATGCTGGATGCTTCATTCGGTATCGTTGGCTCAGAAACTGCCTTCAGCCTGCTATACACGCAGTTTGTTGAGACAAATATCTTTACGCTTAATCAGCTGATTGATTGGCTAACGATCAAGCCTTCACAGGCATTCGGATTGCCATATGGCCGCTTCGAAATAGGTGCAGCGGCAGACTTAGCTGTATTGGACCTAGAAGCTGAAGGAGAAGTAGATCCGGCACTATTCCAATCCAAGGGAACAAACACACCATTCATTGGCTGGCGCTATAAAGGAGAGCCGACGATGACAATCTTTGGCGGAGAAATCGTCTACAGAAAGGAAGCGGTAAAATGAAGAAACGACAACTTATCTTAGAAGACGGTACAGTTTTTACCGGCACGGCATTCGGCAGCGATAGCGCAACAACTGGAGAAATCGTCTTCAACACAGGAATGACAGGCTATCAAGAGATTATTTCTGACCCTTCCTACTGCGGTCAGATCGTTACACTGACGTATCCGCTGATCGGCAACTATGGTATCAACAGCGATGACTTCGAGAGCATCCAGCCATCCATTCAGGCCATGGTTGTAAAAGAAGCTGCTGCAGCACCTTCTAACTTCCGGAAACAGCACACAATTGATGCTTTCCTAAAGTTTCATCAAATCCCAGGTATCGCAGGTATCGATACTCGTAAACTGACAAAAATCATCCGGAAACAAGGTGCAATGAAAGCTAGATTGACAGAAGCAGTCGATACACTTGAAAATCATGCTTCTTGGGAAACAATCACACTTTCAAACGATCAAGTACAACGTATGAGTACAGCTAAACCTTATGTTGTACCAGGGCGCGGCAAACGCATCGTCGTCATGGATTTTGGGATGAAGCACGGCATCCTTCGTGAATTGGCAGCCCGCGATTGTCATATCACAGTTGTACCTTGGCATTACACAGCAGAACAAATCCTCCATTTAAACCCTGATGGCATCATGCTGACGAATGGACCTGGCGATCCGAAAGACGTGGAACCTGCCATACAAACTATTCGTGAGCTGATCGGCCAAGTACCTATTTTCGGTATCTGTCTTGGTCACCAGCTGATTGCATTGGCAGCAGGTGCGAATACAGAAAAGCTGAAGTTCGGTCATCGGGGCTCCAACCACCCTGTCAAAGACTTGGAAACAGGGAAAACCTACCTTACCTCACAAAATCATGGCTATACAGTCACAAAGGAATCCTTGGCCGCGACGGAACTCATCCTGACACAGGTAGCCTTAAATGACGGCACCGTAGAAGGGCTTAAACACAGCAAGTACCCTGTCATGTGTGTCCAATACCATCCGGAAGCGGCACCAGGTCCTGAGGATACCCGCCATTTATTCGATAACTTCCTTACAATGACAGCACAAACCAACCAAACATCCAAGGGGGAAGCAACTTATGCCTAAACGCACTGATATCCAGAAAATACTTGTCATCGGTTCAGGACCAATTGTAATCGGGCAAGCAGCTGAATTCGATTATTCCGGTACGCAGGCATGCCAGGCACTGCGTGAAGAAGGATATACCGTCATTCTTGCTAACTCCAATCCTGCTACGATCATGACGGATCATACTGTTGCGGATACTGTTTACATGGAGCCGCTCACGGTTGAATTCCTAAGCAAGATCATCCGCAAGGAACAGCCAGATGCTTTGCTGCCGACACTTGGCGGACAGACTGGATTGAACTTGGCTGTTGCACTTGATAACACAGGTATTTTAAAGGAATTCGGTGTAGAACTGCTTGGTACATCCCTCGAAGCCATTCAGCAGGCAGAGGACAGAGAGCAATTCCGTGATTTGATGCATCAGTTGGGAGAACCAGTACCAGAAAGTCAGATTGTCACAACTGTAGAAGGAGCAGTGGCTTTTTCAGAAGAAATCGGCTTTCCTCTGATCGTACGTCCAGCCTACACGCTTGGCGGAACGGGCGGAGGAATGTGCTATAACCTGGAGGAACTAAAACAAATCACAAAGAACGGATTAGCGCTTTCCCCGGTGACGCAATGTCTGATTGAACGGAATATTGCCGGCTTCAAAGAAATCGAATATGAAGTAATGCGCGACAAAAATGATCAGGCAATCGTCGTCTGTAATATGGAAAACGTCGATCCAGTCGGCATCCACACAGGTGACAGCATCGTCGTAGCACCTTCCCAGACACTGAGTGACCGGGAATACCAGCTGCTGCGCAACGCTTCCATAAAAATCATCAAAGCACTGCAGATCGAGGGAGGCTGTAATGTACAGCTGGCTTTGGATCCGCATAGCTTCAACTACTACATTATCGAAGTGAATCCGCGTGTAAGCCGATCAAGCGCACTTGCTTCCAAGGCAACAGGTTATCCGATCGCCAAAATGGCAGCGAAGATTGCTGTCGGTTTGACACTGGATGAAATCAAGAATCCTGTAACAGGTACGACATACGCATACTTTGAACCAGCACTAGACTATGTTGTTGCCAAACTGCCGCGTTTCCCATTTGATAAATTCGTCAGCGGAAACCGTAAACTAGGTACACAGATGAAGGCGACAGGAGAAGTAATGGCAATTGGCCGCAATGTCGAAGAGGCTTTGCTGAAAGGTGTCCGCTCCCTTGATAACAAAGCAAACGGTCTTGCATCCATCAGCCTGGATAGAATGAGCAATGAAGAGATGGAGCATCGTCTTGTCAAAGCGGATGATGAACGACTGTTTGTCCTAGCTGAAGCTTTCCGCCGAGGATACACTGTTGAACAGCTGCATGAGCTAACTAGGATCGACCGCTTCTTCCTATGGAAAATTGAAGCATTGATTGAAATGGAATCAAGCTTGCAAGAACAGCCTTGGGAACTGGAATTGTTGAAGGAAGTAAAACAAAAAGGATTTTCTGACCGGGAAATAGCGCACTGGTGGAACACGACGGAAGACAAGGTATACGAATTCCGCACTGAAAATGACCTTCAGCCTGTTTATAAAATGGTAGATACGTGTGCCGCGGAATTCGAATCGCAAACACCTTATTTCTACAGCACCTATGAAGAAGAAAATGAATCTGTCGCTTCTGATAAAGAGAAAGTAATCGTGCTTGGTTCTGGACCAATCCGAATCGGACAGGGAATCGAATTCGACTATGCAACAGTCCATAGCGTCCTGGCTATCCGGGAAGCGGGATATGAAGCGATCATCATCAACAGCAACCCCGAAACCGTTTCGACGGATTTCAGTGTTTCCGACAAGCTCTATTTCGAGCCACTTACACTGGAAGATGTGATGCATGTCGTCAACCTTGAAAACCCGCTCGGTGTAATCGTACAATTCGGCGGTCAGACTGCTATCAATCTGGCAGAAGGGTTGGAACGCCGCGGTGTGAAAGTGCTTGGAACTTCCTTGCAAGCAATCGATGCGGCAGAAGACCGTGATAAATTTGAGAAACTGCTGGATGAACTGAAGATTGCCAAACCAGATGGGGCTTCTATCACAAAGCTTGAGGATGCTGCAGCTACAGCAGAAAAGATTGGTTATCCCGTACTTGTGCGCCCTTCTTATGTGATTGGCGGAAGCAATATGGAGATTGTCTACAATAATGAAGAATTGCAGACTTATATGGAAAAACGTGTACATGTCAGACATGATCATCCAGTACTGATTGATCAATACTTGACCGGTATCGAGGTGGAAGTAGACGCTATCAGCGATGGCGAAACAACTATCATTCCAGGGATCATGGAGCATATCGAACGTGCCGGCGTCCATTCTGGTGACTCGATTGCTGTTTATCCGACCCAAACGATAACCGAGGAATGCCGCCAGCAATGCATCGATGCGACGATGCAGATTGCAAAGGCTCTTGGCGTAAAAGGCTTGATCAATATTCAGTTCGTTATCCATCAAAACAAAGCATATGTGTTGGAAGTGAATCCGCGTGCCAGCCGCACGATTCCGTTCTTGTCCAAAATTACACATGTAACGATGGCAAATATCGCTACACGCGCAATTTTGGGTGAAAAGCTAGCTGGCATGGGATATGTTTCCGGGCTATTGCCGGAACCAGAGGATGTCTATGTGAAAGTGCCTGTATTCAGCTTTGAGAAGCTTCGCAGTGTTGATACGCTGCTCGGGCCGGAGATGAAATCGACAGGTGAAGCAATCGGGCATGATCGTACACTTGAAAAAGCACTTTATAAAGGTTTGCTTGCTTCGGGGCTGTCTGTACCGCAGGAAGGAGCTATCTTACTGACTGTAGCGGATAAAGACAAAGAAGAAGCGATGGAAATTGCAAAACTATTCTATGCGCTCGGCTTCCAGCTTTACGCTACCGAAGGAACGAGTGCAGCGGTAGAAGAAGCAGGTCTTCCAGTTACAACAGTTGGAAAAGTCGGTGCTTCTGAGCAGAATGTAATCAGCATCATTGAAAATGGTGAAGTACAATTTGTTGTTAACACATTGACTTCCGGCAAGCAGCCTAGATCAGACGGCTTCCTTATCCGTCGTGAAGCTGTTGAGCATGGTATCGCCTGTCTGACTAGCCTAGATACAGCCAAAGCGATTGCGACTATCATCGAATCGATGACATTCACTGCTAAGCCTGTAGTAGCAGGAGGTATGCCGTCTTGATTCATGAACATCTTGAGATTATCAGCAGGGAAACGATCGCAAAAGATACAGTAGAAATGACATTCAGGGGAAAGATGGCGCAGGAGAACATCCTGCCCGGTCAATTCCTGCATTTGCTAGTAGGAGAAGGCAGCAATCATATGCTGCGCCGCCCGATCAGCATCGCCGGTGTTGATAAACAGGAGTCTACTATTACGATCATTTTCAAACTGCTAGGCGAAGGAACGAACACATTGGCTAAAGCACAGCCGGGAGATCAGCTGGATGCGCTTGGACCATGCGGTCAAGGCTATCCAGTCGATGAGCTCCAAATGCAGCATGCATTGCTCGTTGGCGGCGGAATCGGTGTACCGCCCCTTTATTATCTGGCAAAGCGTCTGCATGAAAAAGGCATCCAGGTAACGATGGTAGCTGGATTCCAGAACAAAGAGCAAGTTTTCTATGAGGAAGCATTCCGCCAACTTGGAGACTATTATCTTGCTACTGATGACGGAAGCGCAGGGGAAAAAGGGTTTGTGACGGATATAATCACGAAAGAAGCATTCTCATTCGATCAGTTTTTCACCTGCGGTCCTACCGGCATGCTTAAAGCTGTCTCTACTCAACTTGCAGAGGAAGAAGGTTTCATTTCGATTGAGCAGAGGATGGGCTGCGGAATCGGCGCGTGCTTTGCGTGTGTCGTGCCTGCACCAGAAAGTGAAAGCGGCTATAAGAAAATATGCAAAGACGGCCCTGTCTTTCGTGCGAAGGAGGTTGTGCTGGCATGAACTTAAATGTCAATCTTCCAGGCCTGGATATGAGGAATCCTATTTTACCAGCTTCCGGCTGTTTCGGTTTTGGCAAGGAATACGCAGAGCTATTTGACTTGAACCTGCTTGGCGGGATTACGATCAAAGCAGCAACCGGTTCTGCGCGTTATGGCAATAGCACGCCGCGTGTTGCCGAAACTACTGCGGGTATGCTCAATGCGATCGGCTTACAAAACCCAGGAGTAGACCAGATAATAGAGAAGGAGCTGCCGTTTTTAGCAGATTTCGATACGCCGATTATTGCTAATGTAGCAGGCAGCACTGTCGAAGAGTATGTGGAAGTAGCACGTAAAATCAGCAAGCACCCAGTAATTAAAGCGATAGAGCTGAACATCTCTTGTCCGAATGTGAAAGAAGGCGGTGTTCAGTTCGGCACGGATCCGGAACTTGCCAAAATGGTTACAGCTGCTGTGAAAGAAGTAAGCGATGTGCCAGTCTACGTAAAGCTTTCACCGAACGTTACCGACATTACGGTCATTGCCCGTGCAGTGGAAGAAGCTGGGGCAGATGGCTTGTCCTTAATCAATACTCTAACAGGTATGCAAATTAACTTGGCAGGCAGAAAACCATTGCTTGCCAACAAAATCGGCGGGTTATCTGGTCCTGCTGTAAAACCGGTAGCGATCCGTATGGTTTACCAAATACGTCAGATGACTAACTTGCCGATTATTGGTATGGGGGGTGTAACAACGGCAGAGGATGTGCTGGAATTCCTTTTAGCAGGTGCATCTGCTGTGGCAGTAGGTACCGCTAACTTCCAGCATCCATTCGTGTGCCCTGAAATCATCCAGAACCTGCCGCACGTCCTGCAAAAGTATGGATTCGCAAGTGTCGAGGACGCAATCGGAAAGGGGCATGAATATGCAGACACCAATCTATCTCGCGCTTGATTTCCCTACTGGGGAAGAAGCGCTGCATTTTCTCAAACAGCATGAGCTGGCCGAGGTACCGGTAAAAGTAGGGATGGAGCTATTTTATCGGGAGGGTCCGTCCATCGTTCACCAGCTGAAAGAGAATAACCATCCAATCTTTCTCGATCTTAAGCTGCATGACATTCCGAATACCGTTAAAAGCGCTATGCGTAATCTAGCTGGACTTGATGTAGATATACTTAATGTTCATGCGTTAGGCGGAGCAAAGATGATTGAAGACGCAAAAGAAGGTCTGATACAGGGAGCAAAAAATGCTGTTCCTAAACTGATAGCTGTGACTATGCTGACATCAATGGATGAAGAGACGGTCCGGACCGACCTTAAACAGCCGATGGAACTCGCTGCTTATGCTCTGCATCTTGCGGAATTGTCCAAAGCAGCAGGTGCTGATGGGGTAGTTTGTTCTCCTCATGAGGCGACTAGTATCAAGGCAGCTTGTGGAACAGATTTCCTGACTGTCACGCCAGGAATACGGCTCGCAGGATCCGACCGAAACGATCAGCACCGTATCGCAACACCTGCTGGTGCTAGGAAAATGCAAGCAGACTATCTTGTAATCGGAAGAGGTGTTACAGCAGCATCCAATCCAAAACAAGCATACGAACAAGTAATCGAGGAGTGGAAAAACTATGACAACTACAACTAATATAGCAGAAGCACTGCTATCAATTGATGCTATTCAAATTGATCCAGCCAAAAGTTTTGTATGGGCATCTGGAATCCACTCGCCGATTTACTGTGATAATCGGCTGACACTCGGTCACCCGGAAGTGCGGACGGCAATAGCTCGCCAGTTTCAAGAGAAGTTAGCAGAACTGCCGGAAACAGATATCATAGCAGGCTGTGCGACCGGTGGAATCCCGCATGCTGCCTGGCTTGCTGATAAAGCAGCTCTGCCGATGATCTATGTCCGGTCCAGCAAAAAAGGTCACGGAAAAGGCAACCAAATCGAAGGAGCAGACGTTGCGGGTAAACATGTAGTCGTTATCGAGGATCTTATATCGACCGGGGGCTCTGTTATCAACACGGTCCAAGCACTGCAGGAAGCAGGGGCGATTGTGACGAAAGTGTTGGCCATCTTCAGCTATAATCTGAAGAAAGCTGATGATAACTTTACCGCTATTGATGTTCCATTTGAGACGCTGACTAATTTCGATGAACTTGCTGATATACTTGTGGAGAATGAGACGATAACTTCTCAGGAGAAACAAGAACTATTGAATTGGCGTGATACATTATAAAAAAGGATGCAGAGATGCATCCTTTTTTATTGTAAGGTTTTACTCAAAAGTAAGCTTTGTTTCTTCGTTTACGATTTGTTTGTCAGAATCTTTAAGCGTGATTTGCTGCTGATCTGATTTTGTATCATCATTTGATTTTGGCATGCTGATTTTTTGCAAGAATCCTTCTAAATCGAAACCAGTCATTTGGCCAAGACTTTCTTGCAGGTTTGCCATTGTGTTTGTCACAGTGTTAGGAAGGGAGTTGATTCCGCCGCCTGAACCATTATCCAGGATACGGATAGACTCGACATTACTGAATGACTGACTGATGGCTCTTGCATAGTCCGGCATGATATCGATCAGTTTCTCTCTTAGGATGACATCCTGGTGCTTCGCCATTGCTTGTGCGCGTTTCTCAATAGCTTCGATTTCTGCCATGCTCTTTTGTCTGATAACGGCCGCTTCCGCTTCACCTTCGACTCTTTTTGCTTCAGCACGGGCTTGTGCTTCTTTAGTTTTGGTGAGATATTCCGCTTCGGCTTTTTGCTTTTGTACTTCTACTTGCTGCTGTTCCAGTTTAACGTCGTTTTCGCGTTCTTTCTGACGCAGTCGCAGTTCACTTTCTTGTTCCTGTTCTTTGATTTCAAGGCGCTGCTTTTCGATACCCAATCGTTTTTCTTCTTTTTCCAGTTCGTATGCTGCTTCAGCTATGGCTCTTTCACGCTCTGTTTCTGCTTTGATCTGTGCATCTTTGATATCTTTTGTTTTGCGGACCTCTGCGATGTTCATTTCACGCTGGTATTTCTCACGGGATACTTCTTCGTTTACTTCAGCTTGTTTTAGCTCCGTTTCCCGTTTGTTGTTCGCTTCTGCTATCTCAGCCTGTTTTTCGATTTCGGCGATTTGCGGACGCCCCAAGTTTTCCAAGTATCCGTCGTCATCGCTGATGTCTGTAAGTCCAAGGGATGTGATGCGGAAGCCCATGTCATTTAGCTCTTTTTGAGCGATTTTTCGCACGTCTTCATTGAAACGTTCCCGGTCGCCGTTTATCTGCTCAACAGTCATACTAGACAAAATTGCCCGCAAGCTGGAATTTAAAACTTCGCCAATTTCCTGCTCGATTTCTGCTTGTGCTTTACCAAGGAACTGTTCGGCATATCTTACAATGCCTTCCAAGGTGTCTGCTACTTTGACAGTTGCGACAGCTTCTCCGTATACACCTACGTGCTGTGCTGTATATACTTTTGGTGTCTTGATTTGTAATTGGAATGATTTCAGGGATACTTTTGTACCGGTTTGGAACATTCTTAGTCTGTGACCGCCGCCGCGTATAACTTTCATATAGCGTCCTTGATCATCTTTATAGATATTTTTTTCCTTTTCCTCATCCCCAAGTTTCGGTCCGGTAACGATGAGTGCTTCGTTGGATGGTACGGTGCGGAACCTGATTTTCATGTAAATGAACCATGCTGTTCCTCCGATAGCTGCCAATACAATCAGCGTAATAATGATAGCGAAAATACTTAGTCCTTCTAACATAAATGCATTCTCCTTTTGTATGTATTTGTAATATATTTCTGTATGGAAGGGGGGCAGACCTATAATGCAAGGTCCCATGGAATAGTCCACAGTAGAGATATTAAGGGGTCTCTGGATAGTGCTCTTAAATCTTATAAAGCCTGTAGAGCTTATTTTCAGCGCCCTTGCCTATATGTACGTAGAAGGTTTGTAAAAAGTTTCAAAATAATGCAAATAAAAGCAATCGTAACCAATTCATCTGACTTTACTTTTAACTTTCCACTGCCGATATTTCCACCCCAATACCTCAAACCAACAGAAGTAATACTCAAGTAAGCAAGTATATAACGTAGTTACAATCCAAAGCTTTATCATTATCTATTAAGACTACTCGACATTTATCTTCGCATATCCCTTTTGGTTTACAGACCTCCGCACCTTTTAAAATTACTACGGGAAATATGTATTTTATCTTAGGCATAATTGTTGAGGCCACACTAAAGGATGAGGGAGAAGTACATGTTGCTACTAAATTTATAAGATTGCAGCTGATTCTTCTTAATGTTTCAAAAACGGGTTTCAGTCCCGTCCTGTAGTGCAGGGTTTTAATATCGCTGAATCTCCTATATGATTACAATACTGTATATTGTTTTACATTATGCCAGTTAAAGCTAGCTTGGTAGGGAGGTGTCCACGTTGGGAGTATTAATGTTATATCTAGGACTCTTAACATTTTTGGTAGGTATACCATTGTTTATTGTGTTCTTAGCTCTAAGGATTAAAAAGTGGAGTTGGATATCCGGTTTCAGTCTTGTCTTGGGCTTTATTGTATTCATTTCAGGTGTATTTTCTGTCTGGACTAAATCGATATCTCTAGTAGATTCAGCAGATTATTTAAATCCAAGTAACTTAACTGAGATTGAAAAAATATTAGTGGCTACAAAAGCACAAGAAGTAACAGAAATAGAGCAGCTTGTAGAGCATAATAGAGATTTGAGGGAAAATATAGAGGAGAATACTAGCACTTTAGAAACACTTTGGAATAAAGTAAATGATGCAGAAGAAGAGTTATTAACTCTTAGAGGCGAGATGAAAAAGGCAGAAGATGAACCAATTGGATTAGGTGCTGGAGTTGATTATAGAGCTGGTCAGGATTTGCCGGCGAATAGTTATCAAGTTGTTCCAAATGAAGGTGCTAAAAGCAGAGTTATAGTGAAGGCTTACTCAGGCAACGTGAAAGTTGATATAGTTATTGAGGCCGAAGGTGACGTACCTAGCTTTGTCCTGGAATTGGAAAGTATGGACACAATTGAAGTTGATGCTTCAGTCAATTTAATCCCATTACAGACTGAATAGTGAATAATATATGTTATTTGGAAAGTTTGTATAGACACAAAGAAGTAAAAACAAAAATCCCCTTCTTCATCTTCAAGGAGGGGATTTTCTATAGAAATATATTGCCATGCTAACTTTCAGTTTCTTACCCTTAACAGCCATATTTTCCAAAGCCTGCAATACAATGAAGTCTTTTCCATTCAGGATATTAACGTAAGACATTTGATCCTGAATAGTAATCAACAGTACGAATTTTCTTCTTTTTACCGCCGTTTTAAGGAAGCATCATAATATCTTGATTGAACCGGCTGTTTTTAAGTTTTCTTACAACGTGTTTGCTGTTCATTTTTTCTTCCAAAGCATCTTTTCCAGCTGCTACTTCTCGCTAAGAAATGTTCGATAGTATAGATGGTTACTCCAGTTGAGGCAATCTCTATATGTACGATTCTTCATATATTTATGACATAGATATTCAATGTCTTTAGGCAGAGTAGCGGAGAAAGATAGTATGTTAGGACATATAACATTTCATTCGTTTTCATAAGACATATACGTTATCTTTAATGGGTAGAAGCTCAATTAGAGGAACACTCAGAAATAAAGAATATGTAGGGTATGGGGGAGTAAGCGTGGAAATTAAGGAAGTTACAGAAATTGAATCGTATAAAGAAGAGCTAGCAAGTTTATTTCAAACAGTAGTCGCTGACGGCGCATCGATGAACTACTTGTACCCAATGAGCAAAGAAACTGCATTTTCGTATTGGGATTCTGTTCTTTCAGATCAAGTACGGCTTTTTATTGGGTTACTTGATGGCGAAATTGCAGGGACTGTTCAGCTGCACTACAGCGATAAGGAAAATGGCCGACATCGTGCAGAAATAGCTAAATTGATGACCAGTACAAAAGCCAGAAGGAAAGGCGTTGCCAGAAAACTGCTTCAGCATGCCGAGCAAGCAGCAAAGTCAGATGGCAAAACATTGCTCCTGCTTGATACGGAAAAAGAAGGACCAGCCAATTTGCTTTATCAGTCTGAAGGGTATGTTCTTTTTGGAGAAGTGCCGGATTTTGCTCAGGATGCATTTGGCGCGTTTTTAGCTGGTAATTTTTATTACAAGTTAATAGGATGATTCATTATTTGAGCTTTTTCTAACTTCAATTCACTTAATTATTATCACTTCCAGTCGTCATCTTGCGTCAGCATGTCTAGCTTTATATACCTGCTCGAACGCTATCAGTCATACAATTTAAGAGATTAAATAATAGTGCTGCCTTTTGGCAGCTTTTTTACTTCTTTCCTGCCCGCATATTAATGAGTCGCCTACGCTTTGAGATGATTAAACACGGATTAGAACAGGGTTTAACATACGATAATACAATTCGCTTAAGTCAACTTTTAAAAAATTAGATAAACCTGTTCATTCTTATATATAGAAAGGCTGTACACAACATCGGTGTACAGCCTTTTTTTCTAGATTCTTTTCTGTCATATCTCAAAGAAAAGAAATATTCTCTTAATCTTTTTCAACCATTGTTTTGTTAACATATATTAAGATAATTAAATTTAATATTAGCATAATTTCGAGTGCAGTTGCACTCCATGACCACGAAAGAGTGAAAGGCACAATGATTAAAACAGCACCAGTAATTAAATAAAAAGAACTTACGAGATTAATAAATTTTTGCCTTTTTTTGCGTATACGCTGCTGATTATATCCTCTTAGAAGATGTAATTTTTTTTGACTGCAACTAGATAAGCTACAACAATAAATGCAATACCGAGTAATCCAGATATTATTTGAATTTGCATATAATCACCTCATATATTATACGTTTAAGTATATGCAAGGATTCTAAAAAAAATTAGGAGAATACTTGCTTATCTCTTTAACAAAACGTAACCTAAAAGATCTCCTATTCCTTATATTCAGATGGTTTTATTGTAACGGAGTAAATCTTCGACCATATCCATTTGGAGTTTTTCAGTGACATCGCTTCAGCGTATGCCTTTTCGTTCAACTTATTTTGTTTTCACATTTACTCATCTTTTTAACTAGCAAGTCAAGCTGCTATTCCTCTCGATCAGAAAGCTTATAAAATAATGATAATGCAACTAATTTAGGAAAAGTATTATAAAATTAGCACACTTATTTTTGTCTTAGATAACGAGTAATATCTGCTTTTCTTTTATCTAATACATAAGATTATCATTAATATTATTTATGTTTTTTTTTTTTGAGTATTGATAATGTCAAATAATTCTTTCAGTATTTGTTGATAAGCTAACTGTGAGGAGGATAGTATCTGTAATTGACGAATAGCTCCTTCACAGACACCCCATCTTATATATGAACTTTGAGTTTCTTCAAATATAAAACTCATTAATTCTTTTTCCTCTTGTGAAAATTCATCACAATCTATCATGTTGTCGAGTAATCTTCTTATTTCTCTAATAGCCGATTCTTGATCGTCCACTGAATTAGGCGATTTATACGGAAATAGAATTTGATTAGTTTGCTTTGTAATTTCAATGTTATTTTCTAAACGTAATATATTGTAATCTAAGATATCAGAGCTATTTATATTCAGCTTTATTTGGTCGGAATATCTAAACTGATAACCCAATCCCCCAATAAAATGAGTGGATAAATCCATTGCACTTTTCTCAATTTCTTTTCCATAAACGTCTATTAGGCGTTTTGCAAGCCAATTTAGTTCTTTATAATGGCTTTCTTTCATGTAACTTTGTAATTCCTCATCATTTTCACCTAAAGAGATATTATATAACTCTGAGATTTTCTCAGTCCCATAAACTGAGTGCTTCACGCGAAGCTGAGAATAAAAGAGCTGCTTATCATGTAGACTTCCGTCGAGTAGCAGCATATTTTGTTGTTCATCAACTTTTTCGTCAACTTTTTGAATAATATAAAGAATTAATTGTGATTTCGTAGAGAAGTAATTATAAAATGTTCCTTTGGAAACTTTGGCTTGTTCCAAGATATCCTGGATTGCAGTATCGTGATAGCCTTTTGTTCGAAATAACTGTTTGGCCACTTCAATGATATTTTCTTTTTTACCCATAAATTTCTAACTCCTTAAAATATTATTGACATCATCATAATACCAAATTATCATAAAAATAAACCGAAGTACAGAAAAATATACCTAAGTTTAAAGGGTGTGGAAGGATATCAAATGAACATACCAGAGGTTTAATACCTTTACCAAGAATTATGAACAGACCCCAAATAAGAATCCTGTCTGTAAACAAAGAGGTGATAAGATGAGTGTTATAATTGAACAATTTACAACGGCTACCAACTCTCATTATGAATTGCTATTAGATGCTGATCCATCGAGGAAGATGGTCGACTCGTATCTTTCTAAAAGCCAATGTATAGAAGCTAAGGTGGGGCTACAAGTTATCGGAGTTATTATTCTTATGCCAACACGACCTGAGACACTGGAAATAGTTAACATAGCAGTGAACAAAGACTTTCAAAATAAAGGAATCGGAAGATTATTAATTGAATACTCTCTTGAATATGCCAGAGAACAAAAATTTAAAACAGTGGAAATTGGTACTGGAAGTACAAGTCTTGGAGCACTATATTTATATCAAAAATGTGGTTTTAGAATGACTCATATAGATAGAGATTACTTCTCAAGGCATTATGATGAAGAAATAATAGAAAATAAAATTGTATTAAGAGATATGGTGAGAATGTCACAAGATGTATGTTATTGATGCAGAAAGCCCTCACAAATAACGATGAGGGCTTTTATCTTTTAATTATTTAAGAAACTTAGAACTCGTTTATTAACCTGCACAGGTTTTTCCATCGACAATAGATGACCTACTCCTTTTATTATTTCTACTGTAATATGAGGAGATGAGTTCTTAGCACGATTATAAGCTTCCATAGGATCATACATCACTTCTTTTTCTCCCAGTAACAGTAGAAGTTGAGTTTGAATTTCAGCTAATTCGTCATCCATGAATATATAAGGAAATGCTTGTCTTGCTTGAGTTGCTTTTTGTGTAGGAGCCTCAGTCTTCCACTGCATTCCAGCTATTAATTGTTGTTCTATATGAGAATTAACAGTATGACGGTCATTAAAAATCCATTTTAAAAAGTTTTTAACCCCTACTTCGTTACTAATCAGCCCCATGGCGTAAGTATAGAATTCCCGATTGAAAGGAATGTAAGTAGCAGCTGGACTCATAATAACAGCTTTGTTTACCTTATGAGGGAAAAAGGTCAAGAAATTAACCGTATGTAAAGCTCCATAGGATAAACCTACAATATTTGTCTTATCGATCTGCAGAGATTCTAGCAATTCGTTTAACCAAGTAGCGTAACTTAATCGATCTAAAAATTGTTTTTCTAAAATGCTTTTATTCTTATCTCCTACGATATCAACACAAATGACTCTATATTGCTTACTCCATTCTGCCACATTTGGATACCACATTGTCGAACTCATTTTAGCTCCATGCAAGAGGATTAGGGGTGGAGACATCAGATCTCCACTCTCAATTATATATGTTTTTCCATAAGAAGTTTCTAAAAAATACGAGGAAAATTTTGTTGGCCATAGCGTGTCTAATACTCTATCGTAAGATTGAAAATACATACTTTTGGGATCGTCTGACTTTAAATGATTCATTAGTATTCCTCCATTTGCATAATACTCTTACTCAATTATCAATTCTTGAAATCTTTTTAGGTTATATTCTGGTATTTTACAAGTCAGTTTTAGATTAAGAATATTGTTATATGCTTCTTCTAAATATCCTTCCCTAGCCTCTAAAATAGGTTTTATATGTTCTGGTGGTACACGAAATAAGCTTGCCCACTGAATGAACCTTTCTTTCTTTTTCATAGGAACAGCGATTAACTGGTTAGAAAAAAGATAGTCGTCCATTACTATTTTGTAAGGAAATCCCGCAAACAACTGGATAACAGCCGATATAAACCCATTACGGTCTTTTCCTCCCGTACAATGGATGAGTGCCGGCAAGTTTCTTTGATCTGAAAGTAATATAACTTTTCAAATTTATAGATGTCTTTTCCATCTGGCATAACATTTCTCCCTAAATACTTAAAAGAGAGTTTTGAATAAGGAGGATCACTCTTTTAAGATATTGTTTATTTAGCTTCTTTTGATGGAGAAGCTATAAAAAGACACAATGTAAATGCAATGGTAATTAGAATGAAACCGGACATAAAGGCCTTATTAAGTCCATTCAGCAACGGAGTCATTGCAGAGCCTCCATAAGAGTTTGAATATTTAGTCACCGTGGCAGACATAATCCCTACCATTACTGCGGATCCTAGAGAAGCAAACACTTGTCGAACAGTATTCGTAATTGCAGAGCCGTGACTTATCAAATCATTAGACAGTGCATTTATTCCCGCTGTGGCCAAAGGCATCATGACAAATCCCATACCTAGCATTCTTAATGAATAAAGACAAATAATCCACCAAATAGCAGTATCCTTAGTGAGGAATAAGAATGGAAAAGTTGCTGCAGCTAGAATGAACATGCCAATCATTGAAATTTTTTTAACACCATACTTATCGAATAATTTACCTGATATTGGTGAAATAATCCCCAGCAAAATTGCGCCAGGAAGTAATATCAGACCTGATTGAAGTGCTGACAACTTTTTTAAAGTTTGTGTATAAATAGGTAAGAGAATTTCAAATCCAATCATTGTCATAAAAATAATAGCGACGATAATCGTAGACAACGTAAAAATTTTACTTTTAAATACTCTTAACTCTAAAAAGGGCTGTGTTAGTTTAGATTGTCGATGGGAAAATAAGATTATGATAATAAAGCCAGCTGCGCAAGAGAACCATGTGATTTTATTTTGCCAGCCTATATTACCTGCAACACTAATCCCATAGAGAAGTAAACCTAAACCTAAGCTACTAAGCATAATAGAAAGTACATCAATCTTCGGTTTATTTAAATTAATGACGTTTCTCATATAGAAACATGCAAGCAATATATTAACCATGGTAAGTGGAAGAATTATATAAAATAAGTATCGCCAATTAAAATAATCAACAATCCATCCAGATAAAGTGGGCGCAATAGCGGGTGCAAATGCTATAACAACTCCTACTAACCCCATAGCTTCTCCTCGCCGTTCAACAGGATATACCAAAAACATCAGTGTCTGCATTAAAGGAATCATTAATCCTGATCCAATGGCTTGAATGATGCGTCCTATAAGTAGCATGTTATATGTAGTACTGATTGCACAAATTACAGTTCCTATTGCAAAGCTAAACATTGCTACCATAAATAATTTTTTATTATTTATGGTATTTAACAAGAATGCTGAAGTGGGAATCATTATGCCACTGATCAACATAAATGCAGTGATAAGCCATTGTGCATTAACTGCACTGATGTCTAAATCATCCATTATCTTTGGTAGAGCGGTGACTAATAACGTCTGATTTATAATGGTTAGAAAAGTACCAACCATTATAACCAGTACAAATCCTGCTCGATTAAATTGATTTCCGTAAATGTCAATTGGGTGCGTTCTAATTTTCGTCACTTCTCTTTTCTTCCTCTCACACTAAATTAAACTATAGTATATTTTTATGAACTCTAGTTCAATACCATGATAGAATTGAATAATAAAGATGTCAATATCATTTTTTGGAACGATCAGTTGATGAAACGTCCGTCATTATAATGAATTATCTTCAATTTTAATTAGGAAAGAGTGTGACAGGGTAGAAAGAAGTAGGTAATGTACAACAATATATTCACTGGTGTAAAATGAGATTTTTGATATAGAAGGCGAGAATGAGTAAATGTATGTCACTCAACTGAACAAGCTAACCAAAAAATAAATGGTGGTCAATCATCTTGAATTTTCAGTGGAAAGGGGAGTTTTTTGCTTTTTGGGCGAAAATGGTAATTTATTCCTGAGTGATTTATATGATGCTTTTTTAATCGACCTTAAAGGAGATCTGGTGTCTGAAACAGGGGCGGAAGGAAACTAATTCTACACATGGGAAGGCGCAGATGATTTCGGCTTGAATGCCAACATTACCTTCCAAGGAAACCCTGCTGTCGTACAATCAAAGGCAGAGCTAGGATTAGATGATGAAGCATCAGAAGAGGACAAAAAAGAGACTTAAACAGCTGAAGCTGGAAGGAGCTCTAAAATGTCTAAGGATGAGTTTGGTCAAATTAAGAAGGGCATGACAATTAAGAAGTGACAAATATTGTTAGTGGGGAAGGAGAACCTGCTGTCGTACAATCAAAAGCACAGTTGGGATTAGAATAAAAGAGCTGCCTTTAGTTTAGGCAGCTATAAAAAGACCCTTTTACACAGAAAAGGGTCTTTTCAAATTACTTATCCTTTGTTAAATCATAGCTTGTACTAATTAATTCATGGATTTCTTTCTCAGGAACAGTACCGTCTAATATTATGGAGTTCCAATGCTCTTTATTTAAGTGAAAAGCAGGCACAATAGAATTGTATTCATTTCTGAGTTGTTCATTCATACCAGGTTCGTTTTTTACATTAATCCAGATTCTGTTCTCTCTCTCGAATATCCATGCAAATGTTTTATCATTATCCTTATGTCTGATAAGTGTCCAATTATCATCCCGAAAGGGTTCATCTTCATAAACATCTTTATACTTTTTGCAATAGTTTGTAGCTTCTTGTCTGTTCTTCATAATTAATCAACTCCTCAGTGTGTATATCCAATTCCTTTTATAAAGACCTTCCAAGAAGAAAGAATACTCTCTGAGAGTCGCTCAGATTTTCCACCGTATAGCATCTCCACAAAAAAACCATCCAAGATTATTAAATAGGTCACCACAACGTCCTCATTTTGACCTTTACTACTTACACGTATATACTCAAACTTCCTAACTTCCATACTATTACTCACGGATTATCAGAAAGCAGATATTATCTTACTTGACATGCTCGTATTACGCAATACAAGGACAATATGACAACTCTTTAGATCGGCACTATATGATTTATGTGCTAACTATTAACGCCAAGTATTCATACCACCTCTGACATTAGTTATACTATTGAATCCCATTTTTTTAAGCGCTTTTGCAGCTTGCGAACTTCGCATCCCGCTTTGGCAGATGAAAACCACTTCTTTATTTTGATCTAAGCTCGAAGCTTTACTATTCAATTCATGAAGTGGAATATTCTTGAATTGCTTAATATGGTTTGCTTTGTACTCAGCAGAGGTACGAACATCGATAAACTGTTTATTCTTGTCTTTTAGAATACCTCTTAATTCCGTGGTACCAATTTGTTTAACAGCTTTGTTCGAGAAGTGATTCCTTATAACAAAATAGACAATTAGAGCAATGAGGATGTATATGATAAACTCCAAGGTTCTCTCTCCAATCAATGTTAGATAAATAGATTTACGTTGCCGTCTTCAGCATCACCAAGATATGCAGCAACTCCTGCATACTCAATGTCATCTAACAATTCTTCTTTTTGTAGCCCCAGTAAATCCATTGTCATCGTACAAGCAACGAGTTTGATGTCTTGCTCCTGCGCCATTTCGATGAGCTGCGGAAGGGTCATTGCATTGTGTTTTTTCATTACATTTTTAATCATTTTAGGACCCATTCCAGCCATGTTCATCTTAGAGAGACCCATTTTATCTGCACCTTTAGGCATCATCTTTGCAAACATCTTCTCCAGAAATCCTTTATTGACTGTTACATCTTCCGCTTTACGAAGTGCATTTAATCCCCAAAACGTGTGGAATATTGTAACCTCATGGTCATAAGCTGCAGCACCATTGGCAATTATATATGCTGCCATTGCTTTATCATAATCACCGCTAAATAAAACGATGGTAGTACGTTTCGTTTCTGACATTTTCATTTCTCCTATTCTTTGATACCTGTATAGGTATAATTTTATTATGCTTTTTTAATCCAAAACTTCAATACGCCAGCTTCTTCTGTATCTTGCAGTAACTCATGGCCGCCAGATTTCGCCCATGCGCTGAGATCAGCTTTTGCCCCTTTGTCAGTCGCATGTACTTCCAACACATCTCCTGTATTTAGCTCGTTTATCGCTTTTTTTGTTTTGACTATAGGCATTGGACAAGCTAATCCTTTTGCATTTAACACTTTATTACTTTGCATAATTTTAATTCCTCCATTTTTTCTAATTACCCACAGGGGTATTATTTTCTTTAAAAAAATATCCCAATTACCCATAGGGGTATATTAAAGGGCGTGAGGATGAAAGTCAACCCCACTACTATTAACTTATCGGCTTTTAACTAACAAATTTACTGCTTCCTTCACCAATTCGTCAGCTTCTGTCCCGTTCTCGTTGGCTTCTCGAACACATTCCACCAGGTTAGAGCTCACAATTACACCAATAGTGCGGTCAATCGCAGTTCTTGTAGCGCTCAGCTGTGTAATAACATCCTTGCAGTCTTTATTTTCTTCCATCATTTTTAATATACCGCGTAGCTGTCCCTCGATACGTTTTATTCTATTTTTACTTTGGTTATCATATTTCATAAGGTTTCCTCCTTAAATAAGTTTTAGTATATTGCAATTACAATCGCATTCCGTTAATTTAAAGCCTATTACTTTGTATCCTTTATTTTGCAATGTCCTTATTCCGATATTCTTTTCTACTTTATTAGAAGCGATTACGAAAACTCGATCACCCTGTATTTCGTGCATATATCGTTTAAGGTACGCAACTGGAATTTGAATTGTATCGTCTACATAACTTCCGTAAGATTTATTATAATCGCGTAAGTCTATTTTAACCACTTGATCAATTTGGGAATACAATCTATCGCTACATGGAACATTTAATACAGGAAAATATCTTCTGTAAAGGCTGAAAGAGATAAGCAGCGTGAAGATTAGAAGCGTAGAGATCATTATCACCAATCCTCTTATAGTAATAAAAAACAGAATGTTACTCAACTCAATATATACCCTTGTAGGTATCAAGTCAATATTTTATAAATTCAGCTTATGTTAGGTAAAATAGAAGATAACATTAATAATTATGTATGAAAATAATTACAGATTTCCGTTGTTGACATTATTTTTTTTGTTTGTTAATATACCCTCATGGGTATTTTGTAGATTAACGAATCTCATTCTTAAGTTATTTTTTTTTGCTTTATATTATACCCGTATGGGTATGTGTATGGAGGTGATGAATTCTTACACATTAACAATAAAGGGGGAGCAAAATGAGTACAAAACCAGAAATCGAAGCAATTTTGCCATCAAAAGTGGCGGAGAGTCTAGCAAAGAAAGAGAAACTTCGCATTATTGATGTAAGGGAACACAATGAAGTGGCTCTCGGTAAAATTCCAGGTGCTAAACACATTCCACTAGGAGAGATTCTGACACGCTTAGACGAATTGGATGAAAATAAGGAATACATCATGGTATGCCGCTCAGGAAATCGTAGTGGATTGGCTTCAGAGTGGCTAACAGGTAAAGGGTTCAAAGTGAAGAATATGACCGGTGGCATGAATGACTGGGAAAGTGAAACAGAATAAACCCAAAATGGAGGATGAAAAATGAGTATTAAAACAGATCATGTATTGGATGCGAAAGGACTTGCATGTCCGATGCCAATCGTCAAAACAAAGAAAGCGATGAAAGAGGTCATGCCAGGACAGGTTATCGAGATTCTGGCCACTGATAAAGGTTCACTGGCAGATATTCAAGCTTGGGCAAAAAGCAGCGGTCACCAGTATCTCGGTTCTACAGAAGAAGGAGAGGTATTGAAACACTACCTTCGTAAATCAGGAGATGCAGAATCGAATGAAAGTAAAAACTTTCCACATACCGTTCAAAACGAAGAAATTATTCAGAAACTGGATTCAGGTGAAGACGTTGTAATTTTGGATGTTCGGGAGCCAGCTGAATATACATTCGGACATATACCTGGAGCAGTTTCTATTCCATTAGGAGAACTCGAAAGTCGTATGGATGAAATCAGCAAAGATAAAGAAGTCTATGTTGTTTGTCGTACGGGTAGCCGCAGTGATTTGGCCTCTAAGCAAATGGAGGAAAAAGGATTCAAAAATATCAAGAATGCTGTTCAGGGTATGGTGGAATGGTCTGGTCCTTTAGAAAAGAATCAATAATTAGCCAAATCGAGGGGATTTTTGAGGGACAGAAATTTGATTCATAAAGAAGCGCATAAGCAGCTTCCAAATCCAGTAGGAAATGAACATTTTGAAGAAGGATTTAAGCGGGAAAATGTATATTCCATTCCAGAACTAGTGCAAATGGATCAAGAGTCAGGTCGTGAAAATCATTGTATGCCAAATGACAATGGATGTAATGAGTTTAGATAAAGATCAGTTTATAGAAGGCATTAAAGCTGGGGGAGCAGCGAGCTTTATCCAGTACGCATCAGATGCCAATATCAGTTTGACATTTAAGGAGGAGAAAAAATATGAAATTAATTACTGCCAAAGAAGCAGCAGCCAAGGTATTAAGCAAGGAACCCTTATTTATTTTGGATGTAAGGAACCAAGATGCATTTGGTGATTGGAAAATAGAAGGCTTTCATATTGAACATTTAAACGTGCCGTACTTCGATTTAATTGAAGGTGTGGAAGAAATCGTTGATAAAATTCCAAAAGATAAAGATTTGCTTGTCGTATGTGCCAAACAAGGATCATCAGAAATGGTGGCGGAAATGTTGGATGAAGCCGGTTTTGAAGATGTGCTCGTCTTGCAGGGTGGAATGAGAGCTTGGAGCGAGTATCTTAAACCCGTTAAGATTGGGGTCCTTAGCAACGGTGGATCCATCTATCAGTTTGTCCGTGTTGGTAAAGGCTGTCTTTCGTACTTCATCGAATCTGATGGCGAGGCACTCATCGTTGACAGCTGTCGATCTGTAGATAGTTATATAGATTTCGCCAAAGAGAAAAACATAACAATAAAGCATGTTGTAGATACGCATCTTCATGCTGACCATATTTCCGGAGGACGCCTGTTGCGTGAAAAGACGGGAGCAGTTTATCATTTGCCTCCAAAAGATGCGGAGGAAGTTAAGTTTGCCTATGAGCCGTTAGAAGAAGGTAAAGATTTGCAAGTAGGTGGAGCTACTGTACATGTGCAGTCTATCTACTCTCCAGGTCACACAATCGGAAGTACCAGCTTGATTGTTGACGATAAATACTTGCTGACCGGAGATATCTTGTTTGTAGAATCCATTGGACGTCCGGATCTTGCTGGAAAAGCAGGTGACTGGGCAGATGATTTACGTAATACGCTTTATAACACGTATGAACAACTTAATGATGAGCTTATCGTCCTTCCTGCACACTTCAGTAATACAAGTGAGCTAGGAGATAATGGAGCAGTTCAGGCAAAACTCGGTGATTTATTTGAAAAGAATAATGGTTTAAATATGGATGAAGAAACATTCCGTAAAGCAGTATCAGAAAATCTACCACCTCAGCCGAATGCTTACCAAGAAATTCGTCACACAAATATGGGTAAAATCAGCCCAGAAGCTAACGAGCAAAGTGAAATGGAAATTGGCCCGAACCGCTGTGCCATCCATGGTTAAATCAAGAAAAAAGGAGCTGAGCTTAAATGAATAGCGATAAAGTGTTAGACGCGAAAGGACTGGCTTGTCCAATGCCAATCGTCAAAACAAAAAAAGCGATAAATGAACTAAATACAGGAGATGTGTTGGAAGTACATGCGACTGACAAAGGGGCAAAAGCCGACCTTAGTGCATGGGCGAAATCTGGCGGCCATGACTTATTGCAAGATACAGAAGAAGATGGCGTATTGAAATTTTGGATAAAAAAAGGTTAATCCAGAGGAGGGAGAGTTACTCCCTCTTTTTTAGTAAGAGAGGAGCAGCAGAATGGATTTCACTTTCATTTTGATCCTATTCGTCATAGGGCTGATTGGTTCGCTGCTTTCTGGCATGCTCGGAGTCGGCGGGGCAATCATAAATTACCCCTTGTTATTATATATCCCTGTTTTATTGGGTTTCACAGGTTTCAACGCCTATCAAGTATCCGGTATTGTGGCTGTTCAGGTATTCTTTTCGACACTTTCCGGGATATTTGCTTATCGTAAGGGGAATTACCTGAATAAACATCTCATACTGACAATGGGGATAGCTGTCTTGGTTGGAAGTTTTATTGGGAGCTTTGGTTCACGAATTTTAGCTGAAGAAGGCATAAACCTTGTATATGGAATTTTGGCTATCATCGCATCAATAATGATGTTTGTCCCTAAAAAGGGTAAAGATGATACGGAGCTGTCCGACGTTACATTTTCTACAGGATTGGCAGCAGGACTATCCTTCTTAGTAGGGATAGGAGCAGGTATTGTAGGAGCTGGAGGAGCATTTCTTCTCGTGCCAATCATGTTAGTCGTGCTGAAAATACCTACTCGTATGACAATAGCCACATCCTTGGCTGTTACATTCATTTCTTCTATAGGAGCTGTTGCGGGAAAGCTCTCAACAGGTCAGGTACCGTTGATTCCTTCCCTTGTTATTGTAGTCTCAAGTCTCATTGCTTCACCGATAGGGGCTGCATTAGGAAAGAGGATGAATGTTAAAATGCTTCAGGTAATACTCGCTATGCTGATTATTACTACAACTATTAAAATATGGACGGATATCCTTAGCTAACTTGCACTAGAACTAATTAAGAAGATGAACGTGTTTCATTGTACTGTGGATACTTCTAAGAAGATAGAACAAGCTATTGAATCATTGGAAGAGAATCTGAAAGCAGTTCAATTCGGTTTACTTTGGCAGTTTGACATCAAGGAAAAACTGCCAAGACAAAGGCTTCGCGTTCTACAGTAAAATCAATTAGTGGGTTATTTCCTTCCATGTAAAATAGTTGTGTATAAAGTGATAATGTTACAAAGATAGGCACGCCAAAGCCGACCGCACTAGTGGAATTAACTGAAGATGACAGTGTTAAATATATGCAAAGGAAATTGGAAATCGTTTAATTGGATGTATAATTCAATCAAAATAGATGCTTTTCTTAAAAGCAAAAGTCGAGAGATCTATAGTTTAAAATAACCCCTTACTAAACTCAAGGGGGTTATTTTGTATTCTTATATCGTCCTAAGAGGAGATAAATTTATGGGATCTACCTTCTTACGTACACCGCACCAATAATATGAATCTTCAAATAAATTATTGTCCGCTAAAGTACACTTTTACGGACACTGTCATTCTAATTGAATAATAACTAAAACGGCGTTTGAAAACATGCAAAGATAGTTTTTGAACGTTCTTCATTTTACATACACTTTTACCACACGATATAAAGACAGCATGGGGACTTTCATTGCTAATCTTGTACTGCAGATTCTCTCTTGGATGGCGCAAGAGAAACGTGATCGAATCCGAAAAAGGCAGCGTGAAGGTATAGTTATTGCGTTACAAAATGGTGTGAAATTTGGTAGACCAAGAATAGTAACTACTGAAGAATTTAAGAATCTATACAAGTATATAAACTATGGAAGTCAAGAGAGTTAACGGCAGTTAAAGCAATGAGAGAGCTTGGATTAAAAAACTACCTTTTATAAACTCGTTATAGATTATGAATCTATGGAACAAGTATTATAGAAGAAACTCGTCTCAACAATACTTAAAGAGATTCCTTGAGTAAAAGTAAAGACGATTACTTCTGAGCTAATCGTCTCTACACGATTTAATTGTTTGTGCGAAGCGTCAACAAACGCTTTAGTTTATTATCAATAAAAGTATTATCGGTAGTGTTAATTCCACGCCCGGCGAAATGACCCCATACTGACTTAATAGCATGATATTCAACATTAGATATAAACTTAGCCTCATATTGGTTAGTTTCCGCGGTGCAAGGGATCAGTACTACCTGGCATGATGTAGGTAATCGCTTCAATACTTTTAAGTGCCTCCTCAAACTCTCCATTATAATCTGAGTTTGCACTAATATCTGCATGTTGTCCTGTCCATAACATGGTTAGAACATTGTGAGGATCCATACTCATAAAACTGTTTTCCCAAACTCCCACCGTAAAATCTTCTAAAAAGTTAAAGCCCATCTCACGAAAGAGTTCTTCTTTATAGAAGGTCTGTGATAAGCCCCATCCTGCATAGACACGGCCAACTGCTCGCATGCCTTGAGAAGTCAATTGATTTAATTTAGTAGAATCCGAGCCAACTGAGGCCATGAGCGCAGCCTTAAGTCCATCGAGGACCACGTAAGTTTGTGGCCAAGTCTTCGCATTTCCGCAGAAAGAGGCAATACGATTCACCATATCAGGATAACTTACCCCCCATTGGAAGGATTGAAGACCTCCCATTGACCATCCAACAACAAGATCGATCTTCTGAATGCCGAATTCTTCAGTCACAAGTCTATGCTGTATCTGAACGTTGTCATAGATGGTTACCTGCGGAAAATTAGCTTTATCGAATGGTGCAGGCGTATTACTTGGAGATGAAGATAATCCATTCCCTAGCAGATTAGGAACGATAATGAAATACTTCTGGGGATCTAGTGCCATCCCTTCACCAATTAACCATTCATTGTTAATATGTTGGTCGCCAAAAGCTGTTGGATAAACAATAACATTATCTTTTTTTTCATTCAGTTGTCCATAAGTCTTATAAGCAAGAAAAGCGTCTGGTAATGTCACTCCGGATTGCAAGGCTACATCACCTAAATTAAAGATCTCATAATCTTTCATTAAGTTTTTCCTCCTATCTAAATGAAACACATAATGTATTTCTTGTTATTAAGTATAAAGTTGTGTTACCTTCAGTAAAAGTGAACAAATTTGAAGGTAGTCTTCAATATTATTGAAGACTAAAGGGGAATTATAAATGGAATTGCGCCAACTGACTACGTTTCGTACAGTTGCAACAACTCTAAATTTCAGTAGAGCCGCTGAAGCACTAAATTACGTGCCCTCCAACGTCACGATGCAAATAAAAGCATTAGAGGAAGAGCTAAATGTTCGTCTCTTTGATCGCTTAGGAAAGCAGCTAGTCCTCACAACTGCTGGTAAACGATTTTTAACTCATGTCCAGGACGTTCTAAACAAATTAGACGAAGCTCGTAGTAGCGTCATTCATGACAATGAAGTTCTAAGTGGTACTCTAACAATCAGTGCCAATGAGGTTGTTTGCGCCTATCGACTTCCAGATGTTTTTAAACTATTTCGTTCACGGTATCCAGGCGTTCGTCTTATCTTTCAATCTGTCCCAAATCTACAGCTCAAACAATCACTTTTTGAGGGAACCTCGGATGTCGTTTTTATACTTGACGAGCTTATTCAATCAGCGGGACTTGCAGTAGAACCAATGACCAAAGAAACTTTTCGCCTTTTCGCCGCTTCAGATCATCCACTTGCGAGACAAAATGTATTACAGTTTGATGATTTTCATGAAGAAGTGTTCCTAATTAATGAGAAAGGTTGTCCCTATCGAACCATGTTTGAGCGGACATTTAAGAGAAGTGACATTGATAGCATTTCATCTTTAGAATTTCAAAGTGCCGAAGCTATTAAACAATGTGCAATTTCGGGAATAGGTATTGCCTTTCTTCCTGAGATAGTAACTGAAGCAGAAGTTAACCGTGGCGAACTTGTGGTTCTTCCATGGCCTATTCAAGACTTAAATGTATATACACAGATCTCGTGGCATAAAGATAAGTGGCTTTCACCGATCATAGTAGCTTTTATAGAAACAGTAAAGGAAGTTATGAGAATAGAGGAGTTCTGTTAAATTAATTACCCAGGACAGAGCGATATACGCTATACTTGATTGGATAAAAACCAGATCTTTTTCTATACTAAATTTCATAATAACGGGATAAGCCCTTAAACTAGCGTTTTCATTATCTAAACACTAATTTAGGTTTTTTTGCGGGTAGGATTAACATTGAAGATACAATACTACTTATAGTTGTAATATTTTTATGTGCCTGTACACTGATTGAAAAGCATCTATCAAATAGAGCAGTTATCTAACAGGATAATCTAACCGATGAATATGTAGCTGATTTAGTAGATGTGATGGAGGGATATACTATCTTAATTACTAATGCAGCCACATTAGAACTCATAAAGAAACTCTCAACCATACCTCAATAGATTCTAATGAAGAATATTTAGTAAGGTTCCTAGCATTTCGCCCAGGATGCATTTGGTACATATGTTGCAGGCAATTTTTATTATAAGATAATAAAATAAGGAAGTGCGCTGAGATAGCGCACTTCCTTATTTATTTCCCCAAACGTTTCACAAACTGCTCATCTGGCGTCACATACAATGTCTTCTGCTGATCATACGTCACAAAACCAGGCTTCGCACCGTTCGGTTTCTTAACATGACGAATCTTTGTATAATCGACGGGAACCGAAGAGGATAGTCTGGATTTACTGAACCAGGCAGCGAGTTTAGCTGCTTCTTCCAATGTTTCCTCTGATGGATCGGTCGAGCGGATGACGACATGGGACCCAGGGATATCCTTCGTATGAAGCCATGTATCCTGCTTGTGGGCAAGCTTCATCGTCAAATACTCGTTCTGCTTATTATTATGTCCGACGAGGATCGTTGTGCCATCTGTCGCTGTGTACGTTTCCGGCTCAGGCAGATTCGGTTTTTTGTTCTTTTTTTGCTGTGCTTTTGCTTTTAGATAGCCTTGCTCCCGCAATTCCTCGCGAATTTCCTCGACATCCTGCTCACGTGCTCCTTCTACTTGCTGGATGAGCTGATCGAGATAGTCAATTTCTGCATTCGTTTTTTCGAGCTCCACTTCCACCATCGTGCGCGATTTCTTCAGTTTATTGTACTGCTTGAAATAGCTTTGGGCGTTTTCACTTGGTGTTTTATGCGGATTAAGTGTGATGGTGAGCTGCTGTTGATCGGGATCATAATAATCTGTGACAACAGCTACTGTATCTCCTTGCTTGATTTGATGCATATGAGCAGTCAGCAGCTCTCCCTGTCGCTGGTAGCTATCGGCTTTTTCTGCTTTTTTCAGTGTGTTTTCATGAATGGAAAGCTTCCGGATATTCTTTTCCCGCTCATTTTTCAGGAAGCGAATCAAGTCACCAGCCTGCTGCTTGACGCGGTCGCGTTCTGCTTTTCCTGAGTAGAAGCTATCAATCAGTTCACTCATCGTATTATATTGTTCCCGTGTGCCTTCAATAGAAGCGATGTCCGTGACATAGAAGTCTTCTTTCTTTCCTTTAAAGTAAGTAGGCTCATAGTCATCGCGCTTCAGTTTATCAATAAACTGCGTGAAAACCTTGGCGTATTTCTCTTTATCACCCATATAGGCCTGCTCAGCTATTTCATTAGCCAAAACAGGAGATACACCCTGCAGCATATTCAAGATCTGTTTATTCATCCGGCCGGTATTGAAGTCGAGCTTCCGTGCAAACTCTGCGGCGTCCAAGGTAAACGGGTTAAGCTTCTCCTGACTCGGAGGCAGCTTGTACGTTTGACCTGGAAGGATCGTACGGTGTCGGTTCACACTGGATGAGATATGTTTGATGCTGTCGATGATCATATCTGTTTCGTTATCGACCAGCATGATATTACTGTGTTTTCCCATCACTTCCATGATGATTCGTTTTGACGTCTGGTCACCAAGCTCGTCTTTGCTGACGAAACTAAGCTCGATGATTCTTTCGTTTTCGAACTGTGCTACTTTTTCCAGGAACCCGCCTGCCAGATGCTTGCGCAGAAGCATGCAAAACATAGGAGGATTCTGGGGATTTTGATAGGTATCGTCTGTGATATGCACACGTGCATAGCTTGGATGCGCCGACAATAATAGTGCGTGATTCTTCCCTTTGCTGCGGAAGGTGAGCACGATCTCCGTATCAGTCGGCTGGTATATTTTTGACAGACGGCCGGTTGCTAATGTGTCATGCAGCTCCTTGGCCATCGCTCTTGTTACTATTCCGTCAAATGCCATATGTTTCACCTCATTCTCTGCTAGTATAGCATTTTATCGGACAAGCACGCATACATTTACATTAGAAATAAGGGTGGAGGTATGCAATGTGCGATGGTATCAAATTTCAGCAGAGGAAACAGCTAAACAAACAAACTCCGACAAACATAAAGGACTTAGCACAAAGGAAGTGCAGCAACGGCTGAAGCGGGATGGAAGAAATGAATGGAAAGAAGAAAAAGGAGTCTCGCAGCTTGCTTTATTCTTCGGACAGTTCAAAGACTTCATGGTACTGGTGCTGCTCGCAGCAACGGTCATCTCAGGACTGTTGGGCGAGTATATCGATAGCATTGCCATCCTGCTGATCGTTCTATTAAATGCGCTGATCGGCTTCTTTCAGGAAAGAAATGCTGAAAAATCCCTCAGCAAACTGAAGGAATTAAATGCCCCGATGGCGCGTGTGCTGCGGGATGGACAATGGGCAAGGATATCGTCGGCAGAACTTGTCGTTGGAGATGTCGTATCGTTGACTGCAGGTGACCGGGTACCAGCTGATCTGCGTCTGGTGAGTGTGACAAGTCTGGAGACGGAGGAATCTGCACTCACAGGAGAATCACTGCCAGTTGCCAAGGTGACAGAGAAATTGCAAGCAGATCAGCTAGGACCCCAGGATCAGCATAATATTGCATTCATGAGCTCTCTTGTGACGCGGGGCGGTGGTACCGGAATCGTCATTGGAACCGGTATGAATACGGCAGTAGGGCAAATTGCTGAACTGCTTGTGGATACAAAACGAAAGCAGACTCCTTTGGAACGAAGGCTGGAGAAGCTCGGAAAGATACTTATTGTCATTGCCTTGCTTCTCACTGCTTTAACAGTTCTTGCAGGGGTTTATCGGGGCAATCCGTTATACGAAATGCTTATTGCTGGTGTCTCACTTGCAGTTGCTGTAATTCCAGAAGGACTTCCGGCAATCGTGACAGTCGCTCTTTCACTTGGTGTGCAGCGTATGATCAAACAAAAAGCTATCGTCAGAAGGCTGTCTGCTGTAGAGACACTTGGCTCGGCTACAGTCATTTGTTCAGATAAAACAGGAACACTTACAGAAAATCAAATGACAGTCAAAGAGATTTTCCTCGATGGAAATACCTATATGGTAACAGGCGATGGGTACGATCCATCAGGTGGTTTTTACCGGGATGGAAATGAGACGAAAGAAGAGGCGCTCCTGGAACATCTTCGTTATGGTGTTCTGTCAAGCCATGCCAAGGCATTCCGAAAAAAGAAACGCTGGATGATCGATGGAGATCCGACAGAGGGAGCGCTCGTTGTTGCTGGCAAAAAAGCTGGAATTGAAGCAGATGAATTGTCCAGCTATAACATCGTGCATGAAATACCTTTTGACAGCAAACGGAAACGGATGACTGTGTTGGTCAAAACGCCTAAAGGAAAACTGATTGCGATTACGAAGGGTGCACCAGACGTTTTAATCGAAAAAGCCGCGTATCATGGAGCGGAGAAAAAACTGCTTTCCGGCAAAGATAAGCAAGCCTTGTATGAAGCAGTAGATCAAATGGCGGCCAAAGCATTGCGGACGATTGCTGTTTGCGTCCGTCATTTCCCAGCTGGATACCAGCCGAAAGAAGAAGAGCTCGAAAAAGATATGGTATTCATCGGGCTGAATGGATTGATCGACCCGCCGCGCAAGGAAGCTAGGGATGCAATTATCGACTGCCGTAAGGCTGGCATCAAAACAATCATGATTACAGGTGATCATGTAAAGACAGCTGCTGCGATCGCTAACATGCTGCATATCCTGCCTCCAGCCGGCAGAGTAGTGGAAGGCAAGGAATTGGATCGTATGACAGATGAAGAACTTCAGGCAGAAGTCGATAGTATGTACGTGTTTGCGCGTGTGACCCCGGAGCATAAGCTAAGGATAGTCCAAGCACTGCAGAATGTAGGTCATATCGTTGCAATGACGGGTGACGGCGTCAATGATGCACCGGCAATCAAAGCAAGTGATATAGGCATCAGCATGGGTGTTACTGGGACCGATGTCGCCAAAGAAGCCAGTGCGCTTGTTTTAATGGATGATAACTTTGCCACTATCAAAGCAGCGATCAAAGAAGGACGCACAATCTACTCCAATATTAGAAAGTTCGTGCGTTATTTGCTTGCTTCCAATGTCGGTGAAATCCTCGTGATGCTATTTGCCATGATTCTGGCACTGCCGATGCCGCTTGTACCTATCCAAATCTTATGGGTGAATTTAGTGACAGACGGTCTGCCAGCGATTGCGCTCGGTATGGACAAGGCAGAGGATGAAGTGATGAAGCAGAAACCGCGTCATCCAAATGAAGGAATCTTTGCCAGAGGGCTTGGTACGAAGATCGTCACACGCGGTATTCTGATCGGATCCGTGACAATCATTGCTTTTATGCTGATGTACCAAGGAGATCCGGAAAGACTTGTTTATGCGCAAACAGCAGCATTTGCTACATTAGTCATGGCTCAGCTGATCCATGTATTTGACTGCCGCAGTGAAAAGTCGGTATTTGCCCGCAATCCTTTCGGGAATGGCTGGCTGATCGGAGCTGTCGTCTCCTCTGTCGTTCTTTTGCTTGCTGTCATCTATGTCAGTCCACTGCAGCCGATCTTCCACACGACGGACTTGGTTATGCGGGACTGGTTGTTGATTTTGGCACTAAGTGCTGTTCCTACTGTGCTATTCGGTTTTATAAGAAAATAGGTGAAAAGCATGCTCCCAGTAACGTCGGGCAGCATGCTTTTCTTTTCCCAGGGTTCCTGATACAGGACAAACAGTCTTGATTTTGATACACTGTGACTACTAAAAAGCCGGAGGGATTAGCTTGACGAAAAGCATGACAGGGTACGGCAGAAGTGTGGCATCCGGAAACAGCCTCACGGTCACAGCGGAATTAAAAGGTGTGAACTCCAGGTACTTGGATATTAAATGCAAGCTGTCAAAAGCTGCTGCTTTTCTTGAATCCACTTTGAAGGATCAGCTGCAGCAGGCCGTCAGCAGGGGTAAGCTGGAACTGACAGTTGATATCGATGGCGGCGGTTTACGAAAACGCGAATTATCCATTGATTGGGAATTAGCAGAGGAATATATGGTTAAGCTGAGAGCTATACGAACCGCTTTTGATCTTCGTGGAGAAATTACGATTGATACACTGCTGTCCCAATCTGCTGACATCCTTATAGAAGAAGCACAGCCAGAGCTGACAGAACTGCCGGACTTGGTGGGAAAAGCCGTGCAAGACGCATTGGCAGCCTTTATCCAAATGCGTACAGTGGAAGGTAGTGCTTTAGCAAAGGATATTCAAAATAGGATGACTGATATCCAAACGATGCTGAAGCAGCTGGCAGAGCTGCGGCCGCAGGTGATGGAAGCATACAAGCGCCGTATCGAAGATAGGATTACAAGCTATGTTGATGGTGTATTGCCGGAAAACAGCCGTCTTTTCCAGGAAATAGCGCTGCTGGCTGAAAAAGGTGATATAACGGAAGAACTCATCCGAATGGAGAGTCATTTGGATCAGCTAGCTATGAATCTGGAGAAAGAAGGCCCTGTCGGCAGGACGTGTGATTTTATCCTGCAGGAGATGCAGCGGGAAGTAAATACGATCGGATCCAAATCAACAGCTTCCTCTATCAGTATAATCGTAGTCAATATGAAATCGGAGCTGGAGAAAATAAAAGAGCAAGTGCAAAATATAGAATAGTGTTGAGTTTGGTTTAAGATATAATTATAATGAATAAGATATGGTTTATTTGATGATATAGGTATAATGATAAGATGATCCTTCTATTTAGTAGATCTGTAGAGGGAATTCCATGACATTATAAGAAGTTTGGAACGCCAGTCAAAAGAGCAGTACAGCAAGAAGGGAGAAGCAAGATGAGTTTAAGATTGATTAATATCGGGTTCGGGAATGTTGTTTCCGCAACCAGGATTATCTCGATAGTTTCTCCTGAATCGGCTCCCATCAAGCGAATCATCACGGTTGCCCGCGATGCGAATAAGCTTGTGGATGCTACATATGGTCGGCGAACAAGAGCTGTCATCATCACAGATAGTGATCACGTCATCCTTTCGGCTGTACAGCCCGAGACGGTGGGACAGCGTGTCCTGCGTGACGATGAACTATCTGAGGAATAGCTAGGAGGAAGCACATGATTGAACAGAAAGGGATCCTTTTCATCCTGTCCGGACCTTCGGGTGTTGGAAAAGGGACGGTTAGGAAGGCATTATTCGAACAGGACACACATTTGCGTTACTCAATCAGCATGACAACGAGAAACATGCGGCCGGGAGAACAGGATGGCGTGGACTATTTCTATAAATCGAAGGAAGATTTCGAGCGTTTGATTGGTCAGAATAAGCTCCTTGAATATGCGAGCTATGTGGACAATTATTATGGCACTCCTCGTGATTACGTAGAAGAGACGCTGGAAGCAGGTCATGATGTCTTTCTTGAAATCGAGGTACAAGGAGCACTTCAGGTAAAAGAGAACTTCCCGCAAGGTGTTTTCATCTTCCTCATTCCGCCAAGTCTGGAGGAATTGAAGAATCGTATCGTCGGACGCGGTACCGAAACGCCGGATCTTGTGAAGAACCGACTGAATGCTGCCCGGGACGAAATCGAAATGATGGATGCTTATGACTACGTGGTTGTCAATGATCAATTGGATCACGCCGTGTCGAAGATTCAATCCATTGTACAAAGTGAGCATTGCAAACGCGAACGCGTCGCAAAAGAATACAAGAAAGCATTGGAGGTTAATTGATATGATGCTAGAACCGTCTATTGATAAACTACAGGAAAAAATCAATTCGAAATACACTTTGGTTACTTTGTCATCACAGCGTGCACGTCAGCTGCAGGAGACAAAGACAACGAAGATTGCAAACCCGAAATCCTATAAATATGTTGGTATCGCGCTGGAAGAAATTCAAGCTGACCAATTGGAATATACAGAAGAATAAACGGTGAGGATGCCAGGTGCATCCGCTGGAGATGCCCTCGCGATGGTGAACACCAAGCGGGGGTTTCTTTCTTATTGTGCATCAGGAGGGGGAAGTGAAATGAATTTAGCTGGAAAGACGATTTGTCTGGGAGTTTCCGGAGGCATCGCTGCCTATAAGGCTTGCGCGTTGACAAGCAAACTGACACAAAAGGGTGCAGATGTCCATGTGATCATGACAAAGCATGCCGCAGAATTCGTGACACCGCTCACGTTCCAGGCTTTATCCCGCAATCCGGTATATACCGATACCTTTGACGAAAAACACCCGGAGAAAATCGCGCATATAGATTTAGCAGATAAAGCAGATCTATTCCTGCTTGCACCAGCAACAGCTAACCTGATAGGTAAACTTGCAGCTGGTATGGCAGACGATATGCTGACGACGACATTGCTTGCAACGGAGGCGCCAGTTTACATTGCGCCTGCTATGAACGTTCATATGTACGCACATCCTGCAGTGATTCGAAACATGCAGCAGCTCGATGACTGGGGTTACCACTTTATCGAACCAGAAGCAGGCTATCTTGCTTGTGGATATGTTGGAAAGGGCAGACTGGAGGAACCGGAATCCATTATCCGGATCCTGGAAGAAAGAACAGAACCCAAGCGTGATCTGGAAGGTAAACGAGTGTTAGTAACGGCTGGACCGACTCAAGAGACGATTGATCCTGTTCGATTCTTTACGAATCATTCCTCAGGTAAGATGGGCTACGCCGTGGCAGAAGCTGCTGCTGAACGCGGGGCTGATGTTACGCTTGTAAGCGGACCAACTCAATTATCTGCGCCTCTTGGAGTAAAACGAATGGATGTAACGACTGCCCAGGAGATGCTCGAACAAGTACTTGCTGTATACGAAGAGCAGGATATCGTTATTAAAGCTGCAGCTGTAGCTGATTACCGTCCGGTACAGACATTTGATTCCAAGGTGAAAAAACAGGACGGGAACATGTCGATTGAAATGGAACGGACTACCGATATACTCCTGACACTTGGGCAGCGGAAGCAGCATCAGTTCCTTGTCGGTTTTGCTGCGGAGACAAATGATGCTGTAGCATATGGCAGAGGAAAGCTAGAGCGTAAGCACTTAGATGCCATTTGTGTGAATACAGTCGGTAAGACAGGCGCAGGCTTTCAATCTGACACGAATGAAGTAATTTACTTAAATAGGGAAGGCAAGGAACAGCATCTTCCTTCTGATACGAAGAAGCAGATTGCCCACCGGATTCTGGATGAGATCGTAGAGGATATAGGAGCTGAGAGAAAATGAACATCGCGAAGGTTGTTGTTGACGTCCCGGCCAGTCAGACCGACCGCGTGTATGATTATTTGATTCCTGAGAAGCTGATTGACGTCCTCCAGCCGGGGATGCGTGTGGTGGTGCCATTCGGAAATCGCCGCATCATGGGCTTCGTCCTGGAGATAAGCAGTTCTGCTGAAGTGGACAAGCTGAAGGAAATCCAGGAAACAATGGACTTGCTTCCGGCGTTGACTCCTGAACTGCTTGATTTAGGAGTATGGATGGGAGAGCAAACATTAAGCTTCCATATTACCGCCCTCCAGGCGATGCTGCCGCAAGCGATGAAGGCGACATATCAAAAAGTGCTTGTCCGAACGGGAACTATTCCAGAAGTATTGCGGCCGTTATTTCAAGAAGAGGATACCAGCATGTACGAACAATTCGAGCACAGCGGTGTTCCTTTAGCGGTTCTCCAGCAGGCGATCAAAGCAGGTCAAGTCGAACTGCGCTACCAAGTAAACTCAAAGGAAACGAAGAAAACAATTCGTATGATAGATGCAGACAAGCCTGTTGAAGAACTTCAAGAGGCGTTAGCTAATGTCAACGCCCGTGCTATGAAACAAAAAGCACTGCTTGAGCATTTCATTGAAGAGCCGGGTCAGATTGCTCAGAAACAATTGCTGGAAATGTATCAGACAACTGCTTCTACTCTTAAGCCCCTGTTGGATGCAGGCTTGCTGCATTCCTATGACAAAGAAGTACTGCGGGATCCTTATGAAAATAAACGAATTGAGCGTACACAACCACTGCAGCTATCTGATTCACAGGCGAATGCACTTGAACCGGTATTGGAGAGCATCCATTCGGAAACACATGAAGTATTCCTTCTTCATGGGGTCACAGGAAGTGGAAAGACGGAAGTGTATTTGCAGGCAATCCAGCAGGTGCTGGAAAAAGGGCAGGAAGCGATTGTCCTTGTACCTGAAATTGCGCTTACTCCTCAGACTGTCAACCGATTCAAAGGGAGATTCGGGTCTGATGTTGCCGTATTGCATAGTGCTTTATCGGCCGGCGAGAAGTACGATGAATGGCGAAAGATTCAGCGCAAGCAAGTCAAGGTAGCTGTCGGCGCCAGATCTGCGATATTTGCTCCCTTCGAGAATTTAGGAATCATCATTATCGATGAAGAACATGAGACAAGTTATAAGCAGGAAGATCATCCGAAATATCATGCTCGGGATATTGCTGTTTTCCGCGGGAAATATCACCGTGCCCCGGTTGTACTCGGCAGTGCGACACCCTCGCTTGAATCATATGCGAGAGCGGAAAAAGGCGTCTACCAGATGCTGGAGCTGCCGGAGCGTGTGAATCAGGCATCCATGCCGGATTATCAGATCATTGATATGCGGGATGAGCTGCATGCGGGCAACCGGTCGATCTTTGCCCGCGAATTGCTGGAACAGATGAAAGAACGTATCCGCAGGAAGGAACAGATAGTCCTCTTCCTTAATCGTCGCGGCTACAGCACATTTGTTATGTGTCGCGACTGCGGTCATACAGTGGAATGCCCGCATTGCGATATTACACTCACGTACCATAGAAGCAGTGAACAGCTAAAATGCCATTATTGCGGCTATGAAGAGCAGATGCCTTCCATTTGCCCGGCATGTGAAAGTGATACGATACGCTACTTTGGTACAGGTACACAAAAAGTGGAAGAAGCGCTCACACAGCTGCTGCCGGAAGCTCGTGTCATTCGGATGGATGTCGACACAACGAGACGGAAAGGTGCGCATGAAAAACTGCTTGGCGCATTTGGCAGAGGCGAAGCGGACATTCTGCTTGGTACCCAGATGATTGCCAAAGGTCTGGACTTTGAAAGAGTGACGCTTGTCGGTGTCCTGGCTGCAGATTCTATGCTGCATTTGCCGGATTTCCGTGCTGCAGAAAAGACATTCCAGCTGCTGACGCAGGTAAGCGGACGAGCTGGGCGGCACAGTTTGCCCGGGGAGGTCATCATTCAGACATATTCACCAGAGCATTACAGTGTTGAACTTGCAGCGGCAGGGGATTATCGGCCATTTTTCCAGACGGAAATGCAAACGCGCAGAGCCTTTCAATATCCGCCGTATTATTATTTGGCGCTGTTGACGATCAGTCATCAAAACCAGGTGAAGGCAATGCAGACAACACAGACGATTGTACAGCTGCTCCAGAAGCACCTGTCCGATCAGGTACGGATACTTGGACCCACCCCATCACCATTAGCACGGATCAAAGATAGATATCGCTTCCAGTGCATGGTAAAATACAAAAACGAACCGAATCTCCGTGATGTGATCAGGAGAATCCTCCATCACTACGAAGATGCGCGAAAAAAAGAAGATTTGCAAATACATGTTGATTTACAGCCGTATTCGCTCATGTAAGAAGGGAGCTTATTAGAATGAAACGTATCGTATTCATGGGAACACCGGATTTTGCGGTGCCCGTACTTAAACAGCTGACAGAGGAAGATTGCGAGGTGGTGCTCGTTGTCACCCAGCCTGATCGCCCGAAAGGACGCAAACGTATCCTTACCAGCTCACCTGTAAAAGAGGAAGCGTTGAAGCATGGAATCCCGGTTTATCAGCCGGAAAAAATCAAGCAAAGCTATGAAGAAATTTTTTCTTATGAACCTGATTTGATCGTAACGGCTGCGTTTGGACAGATATTGCCGAAAGAACTGCTCGATTATCCGCAATATGGCTGTATCAATGTGCATGCCAGTTTGCTGCCTGAGCTTCGTGGCGGTGCTCCGATCCATTATGCCATTCAGCAAGGGAAAGCCGAGACGGGCGTTACGATCATGTATATGGTTGAGAAACTGGATGCAGGTGATATGCTGCTGCAGCGTTCGGTGCCAATTACAATGCAGGACCATGTAGGCACGATGCATGATAAATTAGCTACGCTTGGCGCGGAAATGGTTCACGATATCCTTCCTGATATTTTTGCTCGGTCCGTGAATCCAATCAAACAGGATGAAGAGAAAGTGACATTTGCTCCAACGATAAAACGCGAGCAAGAAGTGATAGATTGGAGCCGTTCAAACTGGGAGGTTTTCAATCATATCAGAGGCATGCATCCATGGCCTGTAGCATTCACTACGTACAAGGAAAAACCTTTCAAGATTTGGTGGAGTGAGCTTCTGGATCGTGAATATGAAGGAGCGCCAGGAGAGATTGCTGCTATTGAAGCCGATGGCATAATCGTAGTTTGCGGAGAGAATACAGCAGTTAAACTGACGAAGGTACAGCCAGCAGGCAAGAAACAGATGACTGCAGCAGATTATCTGCGCGGAGTCGGCAAAGATATGCAAGCTGGAGAAAGGTTGGGCAAGAATGAAGAAGTATGAACTCCGTGACACAGCAGTCACATTGCTAAGTCGTATCGGGGATCAGGGCGGCTACAGTCATTTGCTGCTGGATCAGACAATCCGCAATAAAGGTTTTGACAGCAGGGATACTGGATTGCTAACCGAAATCGTATATGGAACATTATCTTATAAGCTGACATTGGAGTATTTTCTCAGTAAATTTGTATCAAAGAAATTGGAATCATGGGCAAAATGGCTTTTACTGTCGGCTTTTTATCAAATGTACGCATTGGACCGGGTGCCTGACCATGCTGTCATCCATGAATCTGTTGAAATTGCCAAGCAGCGAGGCCATAAAGGTATCGCATCACTTGTGAACGCTGTTCTTCGTAATGCACAGCGTAAAGGCTTCCCTAAATTGGATGATATCCAAGACCCAGCCGAGCGTATTTCCCTGGAAACGAGTCACCCAAGGTGGCTTGTCGAGCGCTGGATCTCGCAATACGGAGAAAAGACAGCACGTGAAATGTGTGCCGTTAACCAAGTAGAGAAACCGATAAGTGTGCGCGTCCAGCCCATGCTGATGACACGTGATGAAGCGATGGAAGAACTGGAGTCCCAAGGATTTACAGTCCGCCCTTCCAGTATCAATCCGCAAGGGATCATCGTGGAAGAAGGGAACATCCTGAAAAGTGATTTGTTCCTCTCCAATCAAGTAACTGTCCAAGATCAGACGAGTATGCTGGCTGGACAGATGGTTGATGCAGCGGCTGGTATGACTGTTTTGGATGCATGCAGTGCACCAGGTGGAAAAACAACACATATTGCAGAAACGATGGAAAACGAAGGCAAGCTTTATGCATACGATCTGCATGCCAAGAAAGCGAAGCAGGTTCAGCAAAAAGCGGAGAAGCTGAAATTGACGATCATTGAAGCCGATCAGGCAGATGCACGGAACTTGCAGGAGCGGCACGAACCAGAGAGTTTTGATCGTATCTTACTTGACGCACCTTGCTCTGGATTGGGCGTACTGAGAGGAAAACCGGATATCAAGTACCATAAATCAGAACAAGATGTCTTGTCACTTGCCTCTATTCAGGCCGAATTGCTGGAACAGGTAGCACCGCTTTTGAAAAAAGACGGAAAACTGGTTTACAGTACTTGTACAGTGGATCAAGCAGAAAACGAGCAGGTTGTCCGAGCTTTTCTCAAGCAACATCCAAATTTTGAAGTCGATCCGGAATTCCAAACTGATTTGCCGCAAGCTGTTCAGAAAGCCCCAGGTCTAACTGATGCAGGTTTGCAAGTATTCCCGCAGGATTTTAATACCGATGGCTTTTTCCTTGTCCGACTTGTTAGAAAAGGGTAAAAAATGTGGTAGGATTAATTTGGAGCAGCGAACAGACTGCATATAGATGAGGTGAGAAGCGTGAGAGGTTTTTTCATTACCGATCGTGGTCAGATCAGAAGTCATAACGAAGATGCAGGCGGGGTATTTTCCAATTCCAAAGAACAATATCTTGCTGTCATTGCCGATGGTATGGGCGGACATAAAGCAGGTGATGTCGCCAGTCAGCTAGCTATTTCCCATTTACGCAGCTGGTGGGAGTCTGCTGCTGCCTTTGATTCTCCGCAAAAGACAGAGGAGGCAATCAAGCAAGCGATCAAAGCCGTCAATCTGCGTGTGTATGAGGAATCGCGACAAAGCGAGGAATTGACAGGTATGGGTACAACGGTTGTCGCAGCAGTGTGCACAGATGATTTTGTCACTATTGCCCATATTGGGGATAGCCGATGCTATTTGCTGAATGAAGAAGGTTTCAAGCAAGTGACGGAGGACCATTCCCTTGTAAATGAACTGGTTCGATCTGGTGAAATAACAGAACAGGATGCCGAGCATCATCCTCGGAAGAATGTCTTGCTGCGCGCTCTTGGAACGGACCAGGATGTGGAGATGGACTTAGTTTCCATCACTTGGGAAGCCGGAGATCGTCTTCTATTGTGCTCGGATGGATTATCAAACAAATTCGACAAGCAGGAGCTTTTACAATACCTCACATCCGGAGAAGAGATTGAACATATCGCTTCGCAGCTCGTGACGGTTGCCAATGAGCGAGGCGGGGAAGATAATATCTCCCTGATCATTGCCGATTTGGCTGATACACCTGTCCGGGAGGGTGCATAGCATGCTCGAAGGACGTACGCTGAATGAACGGTATGAAGTTCACCGTCTGATCGGCGGAGGCGGTATGGCGAATGTCTATCTTGGCCAGGATATCATCCTTGATCGCGAAGTTGCCATCAAAGTCCTAAAGCTGGAATATGCAAATGATGATGAATTCATTGCAAGATTTCATCGGGAAGCCCACGCGGCAACCAGTCTTTCACATCCAAACATCGTCACGATTTATGATGTTGGGGATGAGGATGGCATTTACTACATGATCATGGAATATGTGAGCGGCATGACATTAAAGCAATACATACAGACTCATGGTTCCATCGTGGTGCCTGATACAGTCGATATCATGAAGCAAGTCACTTCCGCGATTTCACACGCTCACGCTAACGGAATCGTCCATCGTGACATCAAACCGCAGAATATCCTGATTGATGATTATGGAAAAGTGAAGGTAACGGACTTTGGGATAGCTACAGCACTGAGCGCAACATCCTTGACACAGACCAATGCCATGCTGGGCTCGGTACACTATTTATCACCCGAACAAGCAAGGGGAGGCATTGCTACCAAGAAGTCCGATGTCTATTCCCTCGGTATTGTCATGTTTGAATTGCTTACCGGTCGTCTGCCGTTCTCCGGTGAATCAGCTGTCAGCATTGCTTTGAAGCATTTACAGACTGACACACCATCTGTCAGACGGTGGGCAGGAGATATTCCGCAAAGTGTCGAGAATATCGTTTTGAAAAGCACGACGAAGGATCCTTTCTACCGTTATATGAGCACATATGATATGGAGACGGATTTGGAAACATGTCTGGATCCTTCAAGGGCGGACGAACCGCGTTATGCTCCTCCCAAGGATGATGGTGAAACTACGAAAGCCATCCCGATCATTTCGGAGAAAGATCTGAACAAAGCTTCGTTAGCTGATACGATCGTACATAACGGTCATACGAATCCACCGAAACAAGAAGATCAGAAAAAGCCGAAAAAGAAGAAAAAAAGATGGAAAGTGCTTATATGGATTACTGTCATTCTCTTATTGCTCGCTGGCGCAGGAGTGGGTATCGTACTTGCTACAGCTCCAAAAGAAGTTACGATGATCGACGTAAGAGGTGATTCCTATGCAGATGCTGTCGATAAGCTATCCGACCTTGATCTGCACGTGAAGAGGGAAGCAACCGCCTCTGATACGATAGAAGAAGGAAGTGTCGTCAAGACTGATCCTTCCGCAGGCAGTAAAATCAAGGAAGGCTCCAGTGTTACGGTTTATACAAGTATCGGCAAGGAAAAAGAAGAATTTGATGATTATGAGGGCAAGTCATTCTCCCAAGTTGAAAAACTTTTGGATGACAAGGGGTATAAAAATGTCCGCTCTTACGAGGAGTTCTCGGATGAACCAGTTGGTACAATCATTTCCCAAATTCAGCCTCAAGCGGGATCACAGGTGGTTCCAGAAGATACCACGGTCATCTTTGAAGTGAGCAAAGGACCGGAAGCGGTGACACTGACAGATTTGACTGGTATGACAGAAGCGGAAGCTCAATCTTATCTAGATAAAAATGATTTGGATGGGAATTTTATTGAACAGCCTTCAGATGAAGTCGATGAAGGTGTCGTAATCCGGCATGATCCAGGATCAGGGCAATCCATTGAAGAAAATGGCAGTGTCGATTTGTATGTATCAACTGGCCCGGAAAACCTGCCGCCTGCGACGCATACGGTAACATTCACTGTTCCTTACGAGACAGATGATGCTCAAGCGGGGGAAGATGAACAGAACGGAGGGACACAAAATGATCCTGTCCCTCAGATAGTTCAGATCTATGTAGGTGACGCAGACCATGATGTGACCGAGCTCTATGATGAACGTACTATCACAGAGGATGAGGAAATTACGCTCACGCTCAGCATACCGGCTGGCGGAGAAGCAGAATATCGTATATTGCGTGATGACGAAGTGATTTTGGAAAAAACTGTTCCGTATGAAGACAGGGAAGGTGAATAAATGCCATCAGGTAAGATCATGAAAGCACTGAGTGGGTTTTATTATGTGCTTACAGAAGACGGAGAGACCTACCAATGCCGTGGCAGAGGTGTATTCCGCAAACAGAAAATAACGCCTTTGGTCGGTGACCAAGTGGAATTCGAAGCAGAGACGAAGCAAGAGGGTTATGTGCTTGATGTGCGTCCGCGGAAAAATGAGCTAGTCAGACCCCCGATCGCCAATATCGATCAGGCAATTATCGTAACATCAGCTGCACAGCCTGATTTCAGCACAGCATTGCTCGACCGCTTCCTTGTATTGGTAGAGTCAAAAGGTATTCAGCCAGTTATTTTCATTACGAAGATGGACATGCTGTCTGCGGATAAATTGGACATAATCGAAGCATTTAAAGAGGATTATCGAAAAATCGGTTATTCGGTAGAGATGCTGTCCTCTAAAGAGGAAACGAATCTAGAGCAAGTACAGCTGCATATGAAAGATAAGATTTCAGTAATAGCGGGTCAGTCAGGTGTCGGCAAGTCGTCGATGCTGAATGCTATCGACCCGCGCCTGGACCTTGAAACAAATGAGATATCCGAAAGTCTGGGACGCGGACGCCATACGACAAGACATGTGGAGCTTATACCAATCGGCGGCGGCCTTGTTGCAGACACACCTGGATTCAGCTCATTGGAGTTTACCGAATTGGAAGCCGAGGTGCTGCCATCCTGTTTCCCTGAATTCAGGGAGAGGGAAGACGACTGTAAATTCAGAGGCTGTATGCATCACAAGGAACCGAAATGTGCGGTAAAGACAGCGGTCGAATCTGGGGAGATTCCTGAATACCGTTACACACATTACCTGCAGTTTCTAGAGGAAATCAAATCGAGAAAGCCGAGGTATTAATGATGACGAAAATCGCACCATCTATTCTTTCAGCTGACTTCGCCAATTTGGCGAATGAAATTCGCGACGTAGAAAAAGGCGGAGCCGACTACATCCATGTCGATGTCATGGACGGTCATTTTGTCCCGAATATAACGATCGGCCCCCTTATCGTAGAGGCGATTCGTCCTGTGACGAAGCTGCCGCTTGATGTGCATTTGATGATCGAAAACCCTGATCGATACATTGGAGAGTTCGTCAAGGCTGGAGCCGATATCATTACAGTCCACCAAGAGGCTTGCATACATTTGCACCGCACAATCATGATGATCAAGGAACAAGGGATTAGAGCTGGTGTTGTATTGAATCCTTCCACTCCGGTCAGCTTGATTGAAGAGATGCTGCCTGAGCTGGATATGGTGTTGTTGATGACGGTGAACCCAGGCTTTGGCGGCCAGCGATTCATTCCTTCCGTGCTGAAGAAAGTAGAAGAGCTGTCCAAACTACGGGAGGCACTCGAACTCGACTTCGAAATCGAGATTGATGGCGGTGTGAATATCGAAACAGCAGGACTATGTACGGATGCGGGTGCGGATGTGCTAGTTGCCGGAAGTGCTGTCTATAATCAGGAAGACCGGACGGCGGCAATCGCTGCAATCCGGGAAGCAGCTGAATGACACATGGGTACCAAGCTTAGTGTTGGTCTTGTCGGCGGTGCAGGAAGACTGCCGGACTTACATTCTGAACATCATCACATATGGATCGGAGCAGATGCAGGTGCACTAGCGCTCGCATCTGCGGGTATCCGGATGAAAGTGGCTGTTGGTGATTTTGATTCTGTGTCGGAAGAAGAATTGATTATGATCCGTCGTTTCGCAGATCAGGTGCTGGTGTATCCGCCTGAAAAAGATGAAACGGATTTTGAACTCGCCATTCGTCAAGCCGAAGAGTTGGGCGCTGAAAGCGTGGCGGTGTATGGGGTGACCGGCGGAAGGCTGGATCATGAACTGATCAACATCCAGATGCTTTACCGGCTGCTGGACAGCTTCGAGCAAGCTGTCATCATCGACCAGCAAAACAATATCCGGATGCATCGACCGGGTACATACCGGACAGAACAAGATGATGCATATCGTTATATATCATTTCTTTCCTTCTCTGAGCAAGTTACTGGTCTAACATTGACTGGCTTTAAATATCCTTTAACAGATGCTTCAATCCATTGGGGAGAAACATTGTCCATCTCCAATGAGCTTGTTGCACAATCTGGTACTTATTCATTTGCTTCAGGCATAGTAATAATGATAAAGAGCAAGGATGTTTAAAAGCTACAGCGTTTAGGCTGCTCAGGAAAAAGGAGGAAGGGGATCTTATGAAATTTTATACCTTTAAACTCCCGAGGTTCATCGGTGGCTTCGTCCGCGTCATTATCGGAACGTTTAAAAAAGATTAGCACAAAAAAAGCACTCCTTTCGAGAAAGGGTGCTTTTTTTGTCGCATGCGAATGCTACCATAAAAGTATTTTAGAAATGCTATTTATACGCGTTCGATGTTACCTTTTTTAAGTGCACGAGCTGAAACGTAAACTTTTTTAGGTTTACCATCAACAAGAATGCGAACTTTTTGAACGTTTGCTTTCCAAGTACGTTTATTAGCGTTCATGGCATGAGAACGAGCATTACCAGAACGAGTAGTACGTCCTGTGATTACACATTTGCGTCCCATGTTATCCCTCCTAATATTACGAGTTAATTTTTAACACTAAACAAATTTATCACAACTCGGCACGTAATGCAATAATCTAACAAAAATATATCAAGAAAAACTACTTGACAGTAAACTGTTTAGCTGGCATTGTAAAAAGGGCTATTTTTAATCCGCTTTCAAATGGAGCTTCCATATAGTATAGTAGGGATAGATTTGAGAAGTGTTAGGAGGAGCCGTATGACCCTTCATCTGACTACAGAAGATGGAAGTATTACGATCGCCACGGATGTGATCGCAACATTGGCTGGAAGTGCCGCGGTAAAATGCTATGGCATCGTTGGTATGGCTTCCAGACATCAATTACGTGACGGCATAGCAGAAATTCTCCGCAGGGAGAACTATTCAAAAGGGATAGTTGTGACCCAGGCGGACAACAAAGTCCAGATCGACTTACATATTATTGTAAGTTATGGAACGAAGATATCCGAGGTTGCACATAATGTGCAATCCCAAGTGAAATATACATTGGATCGGGCATTGGGCGTACTGACGAGCTCTGTGAACATTTATATACAAGGCGTCAGTGTTTCTGCAGACTAGGATAGCCGGCAGATTTAAGGAGGAAACGGTTTGAGTGTTGGAAATGTGGATGGAAAGACATTTGCGGGGATGCTGCTGACTGGTGCACATCATCTGGCGAATAACGCTAAGACGATTGATGCGCTGAATGTATTTCCCGTGCCGGATGGCGATACAGGTACAAACATGAATTTGACGATAACGTCTGGGGCAAAGGCTGTACAAGAGGCCGACAGTGAAGAAGTCGGTGTGCTTGCTGCAGCTTTTGCCAAAGGTCTGCTGATGGGAGCAAGGGGCAACTCTGGTGTCATTCTCTCTCAGCTTTTCCGTGGCTTTGCCAAAGCATTGGAAGGACAGAAGGATTTGACAGCTGGACAATTGGCCAATGCGCTGGATGCAGGTGTCAAAACGGCTTATAAGGCGGTCATGAAGCCTGTAGAAGGAACGATACTTACAGTAGCAAAGGACGCTGCAGCAGCTGCAGTCGAAAAATCCAAGACCGAAGCAGATCCGATAGAGCTTTTCAGGTATGTGGTTGAATCTGCGAAGATAAGTCTGAGCCGTACGCCGGAATTGCTCCCTGTATTAAAGGAAGTCGGCGTTGTGGACAGCGGAGGCCAAGGATTGGTTACTGTGTATGAAGGATTCCTTGCAGCTCTGACAGGAGAAGAACTGCCTGCGGAGGTACAGCATGGCAAGATGGAGAATCTCGTCAGTGCGGAGCATCATAAGCAAGCGCAGGATTTCTTGGATACAGCTGATATTACGTATGGCTATTGCACGGAGTTTATGGTCAAATTCGAAGAAGACAAGCTTCGCGAGCAACCCTTTGATGAACAGGCTTATCGTGAGGAATTGAACGGTCGAGGAGATTCATTGCTTGTTGTAGCCGACGAAGATGTCGTAAAGGTCCATATTCACACCGAGTATCCTGGTGAAGTAATGACATATAGTCAACAATATGGCAGTCTGATCAATATGAAAATCGAAAATATGCGGGAACAGCATGCGGCGATTGTCGGTAATAAAGAAAAGAAAGAACGTAATCAGCACGCCATTGTGACGGTTGCAATGGGAGATGGTGTAAAAGCATTGTTTGAGAACCTTGGAGCAAATGTCGTCATTTCAGGCGGACAGACTATGAATCCAAGTACACAGGACATTGCGGACGCCATTAAAGCAGCTAATGCAGAATCTGTTTATATTTTGCCTAATAACAAGAATATCATCATGGCTGCAGAGCAGGCGGCAAAAATGGCAGAGGTGCAGGCGTTTGTCGTTCCAACAAAAACAATACCGCAGGGGATGCGTTCTTTGCTTGCTTTTGATGTGACGCAGGCAGCAGACAGCAATGCTGAAGCTATGACAGAGGCAATTTCGCAGGTGAAATCCGGACAAGTGACGCATGCTGTTCGTGATACGACAATCGAGGGCGTATCGATAAAAGAAGGGCAGTTCATCGCTATACTAGAAAGCAAGATCATCTCAGCTGCTTCTGACGCAGAACAGGCGCTTGAGCTCCTGCTTGAGCAAATGGTCAGTGAAGAAGATGAATTGATCACAGTGATTCGCGGTGAAGACGCGGTCGATGCTGATGATCGCTTGGAGGATTTTGTGGAAGGAAAATTCCCTGAAGCGGAACTGGAGATCCATGAAGGTAATCAGCCTGTTTATACGTACTTGGTCGCAGTAGAATAATTACGGGGAAAGCTCCTTAACGGGAGCTTTTTTCATTGGTTACAGTAGGAACATATGTGTGATGCATGCTAAAATAGAAGAAGAAGGAGTGAGCCTATGAAATATCAATCCGTATTTGATATTATCGGACCGGTCATGGTCGGTCCATCCAGTTCGCATACTGCCGGAGCAGCCCGAATCGGACGTGCTGCAAGACTGATCTTTGGAATAGAACCGACTTGGGCGACGGTCCATCTATATGGGTCGTTTGCTAAAACATATCGCGGTCATGGTACAGACTTGGCAATTGCCGGCGGTCTGCTTGGCTATGATACAGATGATGATCGAATCAGGTTCGCATTGGAAACAGCCAAAAAACAAAATATGAAAATCGAATTCATTGAAGATACAGCTGCTACGGAACATCCAAATACAGCAAGAATAAAGCTGGGAACAGAAGAGAGCAGCATGGAGCTGGTCGGTATCTCTATCGGCGGCGGAAAAGTCGAAATCACTGAGCTAAACGGCTTTGAACTGCGAATGTCAGGTAATAAGCCGGCTATTTTGATTATGCATAATGATCGTTTTGGTGCGATAGCTTCCGTGACTCAAATTTTGGCTCAGCACGAGATTAATATAGCGCATATGGAGGTTTCCAGGAAGGATGTTGGAAAGGATGCGCTTATGGTGATCGAGACGGATCAAAACGTGGAGGATGATGTGATGCATATATTGGAAAAAGCTTCGCACATCAACCGTGTATCCCGCTTGATCAATTAAACAGGAGGAATGAATATGTTTCGCAATGTAGCGGAATTGCTTGAACAAGCAAATGCGGACAGCATTTCCATATCAGAAGTGATGATTCGCCAGGAGATGGATGTCCATCAGCGTTCCCGTGAGGAAGTAATGGGACAGATGGAGAGAAATCTAGTAATCATGGAGGAAGCAGTGGAACGAGGGTTGCAAGGTGTGACATCTCACTCTGGTTTGACAGGAAACGATGCTGTTTTGCTTCAGCAATATATGGCGAAAGGCAACACGCTTTCTGGACATCTGCTTTTAGATGCTGTAAGTAAAGCTGTTGCCACCAACGAAGTAAATGCAGCGATGGGAATGATTTGCGCCACGCCAACCGCAGGAAGTGCGGGATGTGTGCCGGGGGCGTTATTTGCTGTTAAAGAAAGGCTGAATCCGACTCGTGAGCAAATGATCCGTTTCTTGTTCACAGCAGGAGCTTTTGGATTCGTTGTAGCCAACAATGCCTCCATCAGCGGTGCAGAAGGTGGATGCCAGGCTGAAGTAGGCTCTGCTGCTGCAATGGCCAGTGCAGCTGTGGTTGAAATGGCTGGCGGTACACCAGAACAAAGTGCCGAAGCTTTTGCAATAACGTTAAAAAACATGCTCGGACTTGTATGTGATCCAGTCGCTGGACTGGTAGAAGTGCCGTGTATTAAGAGAAACGCCGCCGGAGCTTCTAATGCCATCGTATCTGCTGATATGGCGCTTGCGGGTGTCACAAGCAGGATACCATGTGATGAAGTGATTGGGGCTATGTACCGGATCGGTAAGAGTATGCCGTCAGCACTTCGCGAAACAGCGGAAGGCGGTTTGGCTGCCACACCAACTGGACGCAGACTGGCAGATATGATTTATGGGATAAACAAAGGGAAAGAGTGAGAAATTTGCTGAAGCAACCGGTTGATCAAGTAAAAGGAATCGGTGCAAAGCTCGCGGAAGGATTGGCGAATATGGGGATCTTCACAGTCGAAGATCTCCTTTTTCATCTGCCGTATCGGTATGATGTCTTCGATGTCCAGCCGTTAGCTGAACTGATTCATGATGATAAAGTGACGATTGAAGGTGAAATCGCCTCTCCTGCTCAAGTGCAATATTACGGACGGAAAAAGAACAAACTAACTGTAACGCTCCTCGTTGAGAATGTTGCAGTAAAGGCGATCATGTTCAATCGTGCATTTGCCCAGAAACAGCTGATGCCGGGCAAGAAAGTGACGATGACAGGAAAATGGGATCAGCATCGTCTGCAGCTTACTGTCAGTAACTTCAAGGTTGGCGGAGCGGATGAGCTGACTCCGGTTCAGCCCGTTTATGGTGTGAAAGGTACAGTGACAGTACGTCAGCTGCAAAAAAGTGTGAAACAGGCGCTGGAACAGTATGATGAAGACATCAAGGAAATCCTGCCAGCATCATTTTTAGCATCCTATAAAATGCCAGATAGGAAAACAGCATTACATTATATGCACTTTCCACCTGACAGACAGGCGCTGGCACATGCTCGGAGACGATTCACTTATGAGGAATTTCTATTGTTCCAGCTGAAAATGCAGTTTATCCGTAAACAAAAACGGGAAGCATCGGCTGGAGGCAGCTTAGCTTATGATAAAGAGAAGGTTCAAGCTTTTGTAGCTACGCTTCCTTTTACGTTGACGAACGCCCAGCAGAGAGTGCTCAAGGATATTATGCGGGATCTGCATTCTCCTTACCGGATGAACCGCCTTTTACAAGGGGATGTTGGCTCCGGTAAAACGGCTGTTGCAGCTGTTGCGCTCTATGCAGCCGTTACAGCAGGTAAACAGGGCGCGATTATGGTCCCGACAGAGATTCTAGCAGAGCAGCACGCCCAGTCCTTATCTAGTATGCTGGATGGTTTTGCTACCGTAGCATTGCTCACAGGAAGTGTGAAAGGCAAGCGCCGGAAAGCCGTTCTCGAACAAATTGTCAATGGAGAAGTAGATATTGTTGTTGGAACACATGCATTGATTCAAGATGAAGTGCATTATAAAAACCTTGCGCTTGCTATAGTCGATGAACAGCATCGATTTGGCGTTGCGCAGCGACGGACGCTGCGAGATAAAGGTCTTCACCCTGACGTTCTGTTCATGACAGCTACACCGATTCCGCGGACACTGGCAATCACTGCATTCGGTGATATGGATGTATCAGCTATTGATGAGATGCCAGCTGGGCGTAAAGAAATAGAGACATATTGGGTTAAGGAAAATACCATAGATCGGGTGCTGGATTTCATCCGGAAGGAAGTTGCAGCCGGTCATCAGGCATATGTCATAAGCCCGCTGATTGAGGAATCGGACAAGCTGGATATCCAGAATGCAGTCGATCTGCATCAGATGCTGGCTGCTGTTTTTGAGCCGGATATTCGAGTCGGGCTCATGCATGGACGTTTGCCTGCTGATGAAAAAGACGCTGTTATGAAGGAATTCGCCGAAAATGAAACCCAAGTCCTTGTATCTACCACAGTAGTGGAAGTCGGGGTGAACGTTCCAAATGCTACGCTGATGATCATCTATGATGCAGAGCGCTTCGGACTATCCCAGCTGCATCAGCTCCGGGGACGTGTAGGTCGTGGGGATGCACAAAGTTATTGTATTTTGATTGCTGAACCAAAAGGGGAAATCGGAAAAGAACGCATGCGCATCATGACAGAAACGACGAATGGATTCGAGCTGTCCGAGCAGGATTTGCAGCTCAGGGGTCCTGGTGATTTCTTTGGTAAAAAGCAAAGCGGTATACCGGAATTCAAGGTTGGCGACATGGTGCACGACTACCGGGCACTTGAAACAGCACGTAAGGATGCAGAGCAAATCATTGCAGAAGAAAGATTGGAAAATGACCCTGCTTATCGTAATTTATTGCAAGCGCTGGACACAGAGTTTGCGCTGAATGGGAACGTTCTCGACTAAAAACGGCTGTTGCAAATTCTGGCCTGCTATTATATATTACTTTTAGTACCTAGTCTTAATTTTGGCGGTGGAGAAATGAGAAGAAGCAAAAAAGACAGACAGGACTTACTGCGGGAAACGATTGAAAAAACACCGTTCATTACAGACGAGGAATTGGCGAAGAAATTCGCTGTCAGTATACAGACTATCCGTTTGGATCGTATGGAGCTGACAATTCCTGAGCTGCGGGAACGGATTAAGCACGTCGCTAATTCCCAGTGGGATGAAACCGTGAAATCCATCAATATTGATGAGGTAATCGGGGAAATCATCGATTTGGAGCTGGATGAACGGGCGATCAGTATATTGGATATTAAACCAGAGCATGTTTTCACACGGAACCAGATTGCCAGAGGGCATCATCTGTTTGCGCAAGCCAATTCCTTAGCGGTTGCGTTGATCGATGATCCGTTCGCACTAACCTTCCACTCAGAGATCACCTTCACGAGACAAGTGAAACTCCATGAAAGAGTAGTAGCCAAAGCGAAGGTCATCCGGCAGGACAGGAAGCGGACGGTCATCCAAGTGGATAGTGCTGTTGATCAAGAAGAAGTATTTAAAGGTACGTTCGAGATGTTCCGCTCGAGCGTGAAAGAAGGGAAATAAGTTATGCGAATAGCAATCGACGCAATGGGTGGCGACAACGCACCGGAAGAGATAGTCAAAGGTGCCGTTCTTGCAGCGACAGAGGATGCATCCTTGGAGCTGACACTGGTTGGGGATCAAAGCAAGATCGAACCGCTTCTAGGTGAGATCCGTCCGGCTAACATTCGGATTATACATACAGAGGAGTACATTACAGCAGACGACGAACCTGTCCGGGCTATCCGGCGCAAGAAGCAGTCGTCACTTGTACTGACTGCTCAGGAAGTAAAAGAAGGTCGTGCTGATGCCTGTGTTTCAGCAGGAAATACAGGTGCCATCATGACAGCAGGTCTGATGATAGTCGGCCGCATTAAAGGCATCGAGCGTCCGGCGCTGTCCCCGACTCTTCCGACGGTGGATGGTAAGGGGTTCGTCCTGCTTGATGTTGGTGCGAACATTGACGCTAAAGCGAACCATCTATTACAATACGGCGTAATGGGCTCCATCTATGCGGAGAAAGTTCGCGGGATAGAAAATCCTCGTGTAGGATTGCTAAATGTAGGCACGGAAGAAGGCAAGGGTAACGACCTGACTAAGAAAGCATTCGAGCTTCTCAGCAGTGCCCCGATAAACTTTATCGGTAATGTAGAAGGCCGGGATTTCCTTTCCGGAGATTTTGATGTTGTTGTGACGGACGGCTTCAGCGGCAATATCGCCCTGAAAACAATAGAGGGAGCAGCGTCGATGTTCTTCACGACGATCAAGAAGGCCTTCTTAAAAAATACAAAGACCAAGCTTGCAGCTGCCATGATGAAACCACAGCTGAAGGAAATTAAAGCAAGCACAGAATATGCAGAATATGGCGGTGCCGCTTTGTTTGGACTTGCTGCACCTTTTGTGAAGGCGCACGGTTCCTCCAATGCGCGTGCTATCCAAGTTGCTATCCTGCAAACAAAGCAAATGGCAGAAAATAATGTAACAGGAATTATCAAAGATACAATCCAGAGCATCAAGAAAGACGAGGAGGACGTTAAGTGAAACGAGTAGCTTTTGTATTTCCTGGACAAGGCTCACAAGCAGTGGGCATGGCTCAGGAAATGTACAACGCATATGATGAAGTGAAAAGTCTTTTCCAAGCGGCAGATGAATTATTGCCGCAGCCAATAACACCTTTGATGTTTGAAGGACCGGCAGAAGAGCTTACTAAAACAGAGAATGCACAGCCGGCATTGCTTCTTACAAGTGCTGCCATCTATCAGGTTTTACAGAATGAGGGCGTTAGACCAGTCGTTACGGCCGGTCACAGCTTGGGAGAATACAGTGCACTTGTTGCTGCTGGCGTTTTCCGTGCGGAAGAAGCAGCTGTGCTCGTTAACAAGCGTGGTCAGCTGATGGAAAAAGCCTATCCGGCAGGGCAAGGTTCTATGGCTGCGGTATTAGGGCTAAGTCTGGAAGACATCAAGATAGCTCTCCAAACAGTTGATAAGGAGCATGGTGAAATTGTCGATGCTGCGAATATCAACTGCCCTGGTCAGATCGTCATTTCCGGTACGAAAAAAGGAATTGAACTTGCAGAGCCGCTTTTGAAAGAAGCTGGAGCTAAACGCGTGCTTCCGCTGAACGTCAGCGGTCCATTCCATTCCAGATTGATGAAACAAGCTGCGGAAGAATTTGCAACTGTACTTGCAGACGTGGAGAAAGCCGATGCATCGATTCCTGTTTATGCAAACGTAACAGCTGAGAAAGTTCTTGATCACAAAGAAATTGAACAGCTGCTCGTTCAACAGCTTTACTCACCAGTCCGTTTTGAAGAAACTATTGTCAACATGCTGCAAAATGACGAACTGGATGCGATTGTAGAAGTAGGAAACGGAAAAGTACTAAGCGGATTAGTAAAGAAAATTAACCGCCGCACGACAACTTTCAATGTACAAGATCCCGAAACATTGCAAGCATTTTTGACGTGGTACAAGGAGGAAGAATAAATGCTATCAGGTAAAGCAGCCCTCGTTACTGGTGCATCCCGCGGGATTGGCCGAGAAATCGCTTTGGAACTTGCGCGTAATGGCGTGAATGTAGCGGTAAACTACTCCGGAAGCAAAGAAAAGGCAGAGGCAGTTGCAGAGGAAATCCGTGCTCTCGGGCAGGAATCAATCGTGATCCAAGCGAATGTAGCAGAAGAAGCAAGCGTAAAAGATATGGTCAAGCAAACTATTGAAGCATTCGGCAGCTTGGATATACTGGTGAATAATGCTGGTATCACACGTGATAACCTGCTTATGCGCATGAAGGAAGAGGATTTCGATGCAGTCATCCAGACGAATTTGAAAGGCGTATTCCTTTGCACGAAAGCTGTAACACGTCAAATGATGAAACAAAAAGCTGGCCGCATCATCAATGTAGCGAGCATTGTTGGTGTCAGCGGTAATCCTGGGCAGGCTAACTATGTAGCTGCAAAAGCAGGAGTCATCGGTTTAACGAAAACTGCAGCCAAGGAGCTTGCTGCGCGAAACGTTTTAGTGAATGCCGTTGCTCCAGGATTCATCACGACTGATATGACGGATGAAATGACAGATGAACAGAAGCAGGCAATGCAAAGCATGATTCCGCTTGGTAAACCAGGCAAGCCGGAAGACGTTGCCCGTGTCGTTCGTTTCCTTGCATCCGAGGACAGCAATTACATGACTGGACAAACGCTGCACATCGATGGCGGCATGGTGATGTAATACAATGAAATAATTGTAGTTTTCCGGGACGAAATGTCCTATAATACTGAAGGGAGGTGAATTTCCTATGGCAGATGTATTCGAGCAAGTAAAACAAATCGTTATTGATCGTCTTGATGTAGACGAATCCAAAGTAACACTAGAGGCTTCTTTCAAAGAAGATCTAGAAGCAGATTCCCTTGATGTTGTGGAATTGGTTATGGAATTGGAAGATCAATTCGACATGGAAATTTCTGATGAAGATGCGGAAAAAATCGCTACTGTTGGCGACGCTGTAAACTACATAAACAGCAAACAGTAAGATTTAAATAAGATGCATAGGAGAAAGTCCCGTCACTTTGTAGGCGGGACTTTCTCCGCATCATCACAACAACTGGAAAGTGGGGACAGCAGAATGAGCTTAGATAAACTGCAGGAGAAGCTTGGGATTCATTTCCACGATGAAGCTTTATTGCAGAATGCCTTGACCCATTCATCTTATGTGAATGAACATCGTCACCTGAAGAAGACGGATAACGAACGATTGGAATTCCTTGGCGACGCTGTATTGGAGCTTGGTGTATCCCAATTTCTGTACAAGCATTACCCTGATATGCCGGAAGGGAATATGACGAAACTCCGAGCTGCTATAGTCAGAGAGGAATCCCTCGTATTGTTCGCCAAAGAAATGGATCTTGGTACATACGTGCTGCTCGGAAAAGGGGAAGAGCGCACGGGAGGCAGAACACGTCCAGCATTACTGGCTGATGTGTTCGAGGCATTTGTCGGTGCTTTGTATCTTGATCAGGATTTCGATGTGGTACTCGGGTTTTTCGAAAAAATCGTCTTTCCTAAAATCAGCCAAGGTGCTTTTTCACATGCGATGGATTACAAGAGCAGGCTGCAGGAAGTTATCCAGCAGGACAAAGATAAAGTAATCACGTATACAATCGTTGATGAAAGAGGTCCAGCCCACAGCCGTGAATTCGTTGCCGAGCTGAAGGTTCAGGGAGAACTTGTCGGTACTGGAACCGGCCGGACAAAAAAGGAAGCGGAGCAGCAGGCAGCCCGTATTGCGTTGGAAGCTTTAACAGAATAGAAAAACGGCGGAGAGTAAAGTTGTCTCCGCCGTTTTTTTATTTTCGGTAGTTCGCCAGCTCTTGGATGAATGCTTCTGTCTCTGATACACTGAGCTGTCCTTTAGATTCGATATGATCATATAAGAACTTAATATCATGATATTTCTCCAGCTTGTAGTCCTCTGGCTTCATGATGGAACGGTTGACGACAACAAGCCGGTCGGCTATGCCGTTGATGAGGATGGACAGGTTCTCCTCTGATGCCTGTTCGAGCTTCATGGGCGAGCCTCCTTTGACGTAATTGATACCTATTATGTACCCTAAGTTTATGATAAAATAAATAAGTTAAAAACAAAAGAGAAACCAATAACTATGCAGAAATAAGCGATAAGCTTTCAATATAGGAGAATGAGTATGTTCCTGAAACGATTAGAAACCGTCGGATTCAAATCATTTGCCGAAAAAGTGACACTTGACTTTGTACCAGGTGTTACGGCAGTGGTAGGTCCGAATGGAAGCGGGAAAAGTAATATAACCGATGCCATCCGCTGGGTATTAGGCGAGCAGTCGGCAAAAAGTCTGCGTGGATCCAAGATGGAAGATATCATCTTCCAGGGCAGCGATACGAGAAAAGCGCTTAATGTAGCAGAAGTGACACTTGTATTGGACAATGCCGATCAGACGTTACCGCTGGAGTATCAGGAAGTGAGTGTGACCAGGCGGGTATTCCGTTCTGGAGAGAGCCAATTTTTGATCAATAACCAAAGCTGCCGTCTGAAGGATATCATTGACTTGTTCATGGATTCCGGATTGGGAAGGGAAGCCTTCTCTATTATCAGTCAAGGAAAGGTAGAGGAGATCCTAAGCTCCAAACCGGAAGAAAGACGGTCTATCTTCGAAGAAGCTGCCGGTGTACTGAAATACAAGCAGCGAAAGAAGAAGGCAGAATATAAGCTGGCAGAAACACAGGAAAATTTAAATCGAGTTGAAGATATTACGTATGAAATAGAAGGACAGCTTGAACCATTGCGTGAGCAAGCTGCAATCGCAAAAGATTTCCTTGAGAAAAAAGCACAGCTGAAAGATGTCGAAATCGGATTGCTAGTTGCGGAGATCGAGCAATTACATAAAGAGTGGCAAGCGGTTCTCCAAGAGCTTGAAGGGAACAAGCAAGAGCTTGAAGTCCAGAAGCAGGCAATAGGCGAAAAAGAACAGCTGCTGGAATCTGAGAAGACAGAATTGCACGCGCTGGATGCATCTCTCGACGAACTGCAAGCCTCCTTGCTAATTGTGACGCAAGAGCTTGAAAATCTGGAAGGCAAGAAACAGCTGTTGAATGAACGCTCCAAGCATCTGGCAGAAAACAAAGAAAAGCTGGAAAAAGATACAGAACAGCTGGGAGTCACACTGGAGCAGCAGCTGAAACAACTGGAGCAGGAACAAGCAGCCCTGGATGCGTTGGATTTGGAGAACAAAGCAATCAAAGCAGATTTACGCGCATTGGACAAACAGCTATCCCGCACACAGGAAGATTTGAGTGAACAAATAGAAGAAAAGAAGAGTGATTATATCGATTTGCTGAATGAACAAGCAGCAAAGCGGAATGAGACGAACTCACTCAAACAGCAGCTTACTGGGATCGATGCGAAAAAAGAACGTCAGCGGACAAAATATAAAGATATCGTTTTGAATCGCGATGAAATCAGTGAAAAACGAGAGCAATTGGCTGCAAGATTGAAAGATGCCACCGTAAGCCGCGAACAGGCTGAGGAAAAAGCAGATTCACTTCGGATGGAAGCAGCGAAAAAACGGGAGCAGTACCAGGAAGCACAGAGCAAACTGTACACCGGCTATCAGCATATCGAGAAGCTTCGTTCCAAGCAGGAGATGCTGCAGGAGATGAAAGAGGAGTTCCAAGGATTTTTCCAAGGGGTAAAAGCGATCCTCAAAGCGCGTCAGGATCAAAAGCTCGAAGGAATCGAGGGGGCTGTCATCGAGTTGATCGATGTACCATCTGCGTATGTCACAGCGATGGAAACCGCTCTTGGAGGTCAAGCTCAGCATATCGTGGTCGATACGGAGGCAAGTGCCCGTCAGGCAATCAATTGGCTGAAACAGACGCATAATGGCCGTGCTACATTTTTGCCGCTATCATCAATCCAGCCGAAACAGATACCGGCCAATGTGTTGGGGAATGCTTCCAATCGGGAAGGATTCATCGGTATTGCCGCAAATCTCATTAAGGTCGATCCCCAGTACAAGCGTGCAGTCGATTTTCTGTTAGGAAATGTGGTCATCGCAGAAGACTTGCAGCATGCCAATACGATTGCTGCTGCACTTGGCAGACGGTATCGCGTTGTTACACTTACGGGTGATGTAGTAAACCCAGGGGGATCCATGACTGGAGGAGCGCAAAAACGCAATAGTCAATCTCTGTTTACAAGAGAAAAGGAAATGCAGGAAGTGACGGGAAAATTGTCTGATTTCCAAGCCCGGACAGAAGTGTTCGAACGTAAAGTCGCACAGCTGAAAGAAGAACTTCAGCAGTTGGAGACTTCAGCAGAGGAAACCAGACAAAGCTTGAAGCAGCTGCAGGAATCGGAACAGGAAATCCAGGCAGCATTTACCGAAACGAGCATACGCTTTATGCATGCCAATGATAACCTCACCATGTATGACCAGGATAATGCGCAGTATGACGCTGAACGGGAAGAAGTGGAGAAGCGTATCGAGCACCTGCAGACTGAACTTGTCGATTTGGATATCAAGCTTCAGGATATACAGCGGGAAATCAGTGAGCTGACGGAAGCTCACCAGGCTTGGCAGCAGACAAAGGAAATTAAACGGGACGAACAGCAGGCCCTGCAAATACGTTCTGCTGAAAGCCTTGCTAAGCTTGAAAATCAGCGACAGCGGCTCAGTGAGTTTACGCAGCAGCTGGATCTTACGAAGCAGAAATATGAAGATCAGCAGCGGGTGCTGCAGCAAATGGCCGAAGTTGGCGAAAAAGGCCAGACAGAGGAAGAGATCACGGAACTGATTAGAGTGAAGCACCAGCATAAGCAGCAGACAACAACCTTGATCGAAGAGCGTAAGGCAGAACGGCAGGAGCGCTATGACTGGGTGCAGCAAGAGGAGCTTTCTGTCAAAGAAGCAAATCGTCTCCACCAAAATCTGGTGCAGCAGGTGCAAGATCAGGAAGTCCGCTCGAACCGTTTGGATGTAGAGCTGGAAAACCGTCTGATGAACTTGCAGCAAAGCTACTCCCTGACATTCGAAAAAGCATTGGCGACGTTTGGAAGAGCAGAAGATATCGAAACTGCCCGCACCGAAGTGAAGCTGATCAAACGTGCTATCTCAGAACTCGGCAGCGTCAACGTTGGCGCGATTGAGGAATTTGACCGGATTAATGAAAGATACAGCTTCCTTACTGAACAAAAGGACGACCTTTATCAGGCGAAAGCGACATTGCTTGCCGTAATTGATGAAATGGATGAAGAAATGAAGCGTCTGTTCGAAGATGTGTTCAATAAAATCAAGGCAGAATTCACGGAAGTGTTCCGTTCGCTCTTTGGCGGAGGACACGCGGAGCTGAAACTGACTGATTCTGATAATCTGCTGGAAACAGGTGTCGATATCATCGCACAGCCGCCAGGTAAGAAACTGCAAAATTTAGGTTTGCTTTCTGGCGGAGAACGTGCCCTGACAGCAATTGCCTTGCTGTTTGCTATTTTGCGGGTAAGGCCTGTGCCATTCTGTATTCTGGATGAGGTGGAAGCAGCTCTGGATGATGCAAACGTCAGCCGTTTCGCTCAGTACATGAAGCAATTCAGCGAAAAGACCCAGTTCATTGCCATAACCCACAGAAAGGGTACAATGGAGGAAGCGGACGTCCTTTATGGTGTGACGATGCAGGAATCGGGCGTTTCCAGATTGGTGTCCGTCCGGCTGGAGGATGCGCCTGAACTAGTGAAGGTATAAGAAAGGAAGAACAAAATGAGCTTTTTTCAGAAACTGAAAAATAAATTCTCTAATACAAACAATGAAGCTGAGCAGAAAACACCTGAAAAGTACAAAGAAGGTCTGAAAAAGACGCGTACTTCCTTCTCTGATCGAATGAATAATTTGATGGCGCGTTATCGAAAAGTGGATGAGGACTTTTTTGAGGAATTGGAAGAAGTACTGATTGCTTCCGATGTAGGTGTGAACACAGTGATGGATCTGGTGGATGAGCTCCGCATGGAAGCAAAACGTCAGAATATCAAAGATACTATCCAGCTGAAAGATGTCATCTCAGAGAAACTGGTTGAAATTTACCAAGGTGATGAAGAGGAACAGCCGCAGAAGCTGAAAATCAATGAAGATGGCCTTACCATATACTTGTTCGTCGGCGTCAACGGAGTCGGTAAGACGACTAGTATCGGTAAACTGGCGTATAAGCTGAAGCAGGAAGGCAAGAAAGTCGTCATGGCTGCCGGGGATACTTTCCGGGCCGGAGCGATCGAACAGCTGCAAGTATGGGGAGAGCGTACTGGTGTTGAAGTAATCCGCCATAATGCTGGAAGTGATCCTGCGGCTGTCATCTATGATGGTATTAAAGCGGCGCAGGCACGAGGGGCAGATGTTCTTCTATGTGATACTGCCGGTCGTCTTCAGAATAAAGTGAATCTGATGAATGAACTAAACAAAGTACATCGTGTCATCGAGCGTGAGGTCCCAGGAGCACCCCATGAAGTGCTGCTCGTGTTGGATGCAACTACTGGTCAGAATGCTCTTGCACAGGCGAAAACATTCCAAGAGACAGCCAATGTGTCTGGTATTGTTTTATCCAAGCTGGATGGAACAGCTAAAGGTGGTATTGTCTTGGCAATCCGGAATGAAATGAACATCCCGGTCAAGTTCGTCGGTCTTGGCGAACAGATGGAGGATTTACAGGAATTCGATCCGAATGCCTTTGTATATGGCTTATTCGCTGATTTGATGCAGGATGAGGAAGAAGCACAATAGCAGTTTCTTGACAGCTGCGCACTAGGTTGGCTACAATTTTGTAAAGGCATTTCACTTAACAAGGGGTGCGGCGCATGTTAGAGAAAACAACTCGAATGAACTATCTATTTGATTTTTATCAGGCACTGCTTACTCCGAAGCAGCGCAGTTATATGGAAATGTATTATCTGGAAGATCTGTCGCTCGGGGAAATTGCGGAAACATTTGAAGTTTCCCGTCAGGCAGTCTATGATAATATCCGGCGTACCGAAGCGATGATTGAAAGCTATGAGAAAAAGCTTCATCTATACGATCGCTTCAAGGAGAGGAGTGCGCTGCTGGATGAGCTGGAAGAATTGATGGACTCCGGCAGCCAGCCCGATGCAAAAGATCTGATCCAAAAGATAAAAGAATTAGATTAGGAGGTCGATTCCATGGCATTTGAAGGATTAGCCGACCGACTGCAGAGTACGATACAGAAAATACGCGGGCGCGGTAAAGTTACAGAACAAGACGTAAAAGAAATGACAAGGGAAGTACGACTTGCTCTTTTAGAAGCAGACGTTAACTTCAAAGTTGTTAAACAACTGATCAACAAAATTAAAGAGCGGGCCATCGGCCAGGAAGTGATGGAGAGCCTTACACCTGGTCAGCAGGTTATCAAGGTTGTTCAGGAAGAACTGACACAGCTAATGGGCGGCGAGCAGAGCAAGATCGCTGTCGCAGACAGACCGCCGACTGTCATTATGATGGTTGGTTTGCAAGGTGCCGGTAAGACGACAACAACCGGCAAGCTTGCCAACCTTCTGCGCAAGAAGCATAACCGTAATCCATTGCTTGTTGCAGCTGACGTATATCGTCCGGCTGCCATCGACCAGCTGGAGACACTTGGCAAGCAGCTTAGCCTGCCTGTATTCTCAATGGGGACAGAAGCAAACCCTGTGGATATTGCGAATGAAGCAATCAAGAAAGCGAAAGAAGAGCATCATGATTATGTCATCATCGATACCGCGGGGCGTCTGCATGTGGATGAAAAGCTGATGGATGAGCTTACACAGATCAAAGCAGATGTAAAACCTGCGGAAATCTTCCTTGTTGTCGATGCGATGACAGGTCAAGATGCCGTAAACGTTGCGGAAAGTTTTGATAGCCAGCTCGATATCTCCGGCGTAGTCTTAACGAAGCTTGATGGTGATACGCGAGGCGGTGCCGCATTGTCCATCCGCGCTGTTACCGGCAAGCCGATTAAATTCGTCGGTATGGGAGAGCGTACGGACCAGCTGGAAGCCTTCCATCCCGAACGTATGGCATCCCGTATCCTCGGTATGGGTGACGTGCTTTCCCTGATCGAGAAAGCACAGGAAAATGTCGATGAGAAGCAAGCGCGGGACTTGGAAGAGAAAATGCGCAGCATGAGCTTCACCTTCGACGATTTCCTGGAGCAGATGAGCCAGGTGAAGAAAATGGGGCCGCTCGGTGATCTTCTCGATATGCTTCCTGGCGCAGGCAAAATGAAAGGCATGAAGAACGTCCAGCTTGATGAAAAGCAGCTTGTGTATGTCGAAGCGATCATCCAATCGATGACACGCAAGGAACGGCAGGAGCCGTCTTTAATCAATGCCAGCCGCAAGAAACGGATTGCAAAAGGCTCTGGTCGCAGTGTTTCCGAAGTCAATCGTCTGCTGAAACAATTCGAAGATATGAAGAAGATGATGAAGCAAATGACGAACATGCAAAAGGGTAAAAAAGGGCGCGGAATGAAATTTCCTTTTATGTAATGTAAAAACCCTTTACAGTGATTATTTAATCTGATACAATCATATCTTGTGAGAAACATTATTTTGGAGGTGCAACAACATGGCAGTTAAAATTCGTCTAAAACGTATGGGTTCTAAAAGAAACCCTTTCTATCGTGTCGTAGTTGCTGATTCTCGTTCTCCTCGTGACGGACGTATTATCGAGCAAATCGGAACATATAACCCAACAGTTAACCCAGCTGAGGTTAAATTGGATGAAGTGAAAGCTATGGACTGGATGGCTAAAGGCGCTAAGCCAAGCGACACAGTTCGTAACCTTTTCTCTAACGAAGGAATCTTGAAAAAGTTCCACGACTCAAAAAACCAGAAGTAAAGGGCTGATCGATTCTGAAAGCACTCATTGAAGCGATGGTTGCTCCGCTTGTTGATTTTCCTGAGCAGATCGTCGTGCATCAAAGGGAAGAACAGCATAAGGTCATCTATCAGCTTCAGGTGCATGAATCTGATATTGGCAAAGTGATCGGCAAGGACGGCCGCAATGCTCGTGCCTTTCGCACAGTGCTGCGGGCTGCATCCGCTGATTATGAAAAACGCATTTATCTGGACATAATGTAAAAGGGAGAGGGAAACCTTTCCCTTTTTTACAATGTAAAAAAATGCTTTTCCAGCAGAAAGCCAGGTGTCCGATGAAGATTATCCGAAGCTTGCGCGTCGATGAAGTAATCACTGAATCCAGCAAAGCAGCCATCAGAGAACGTCTTCAAAAGACAGCGCGTCAACTTGACCAAGAGTGTCAACAGCTGTTGTTCGAGAAACGGAAACTCGAAAAGAAACAAGGTGTGTCCAAACAGGATGTGCACAAGCGTTTCCAGGCAGAAATCCGGAAGCGAGAGGAAAAAGCGGCTACGATCGCATTCCAGCTTACACAGCTGGACGTGCTGCCCATTGGCAGTGAGATCATGATCCAAGAGGTTGAAGCTCTTGTTGAAGTTGAAGTAGGCATGAAGTGGGACGAGCTTACAACGAAAAAAATCGTCATCCAAGATGGCATTGTCATCCGGATTGAATAATGAAGGTGAAAAACGATGGATATTAAAATGTTTAATGTAGGAAAAGTCGTCAATACACACGGGATAGCTGGAGAGGTCCGGGTCGTAAGGATCACGGATTTCGATGAACGCTTTGAGCCTGGAGAGGAACTGTATTGGTTCCAAGATGAAAACAGCAAGCCCCAAAAACTGATTGTAAACACACACCGTAAGCATAAAACTTTCGATTTGCTTACTTTCCAAGGGTATACGTCGATCAATCAAGTGGAAGAATTGAAGGGCGGTATCCTGAAAGTCCGTGAAGATCAGCTAAGTGATTTGGAAGAGGATGAGTTCTATTATCACGAGATTATCGGCTGTACAGTTGAGACAGCTGATGGAGAAATCCTCGGAAAAGTGAAAGAGATCCTGTCACCTGGTGCTAATGATGTCTGGGTTGTACAGCGGCCAAAGCAGAAGGATCTACTTATACCTTATATCGAACAAGTCGTCAAACAGATCGATGTTGATAGTAAGCGCATCGTCATTGAACCGATGGAAGGATTGCTGGATCTATGAAAATCGATATTCTGACACTTTTTCCGGAAATGTTCGAAGGCGTGCTGCAGCATTCCATTCTGAAAAGAGCCCAAGACCTTGGAGCCTTTCAGCCAAATCTGGTGAACTTCCGGGAATTCACAACAAACAAGCATAAAAAAGTAGACGATTATCCATATGGAGGCGGAGCAGGCATGGTATTGGCGCCGCAGCCGATCTTCGATGCGATTGAGCATGTGACAGAGGGGTCAGCTAAGCCCCGGGTCATTCTCATGTGTCCGCAGGGTGAACCGTATAATCAGAAAAAAGCAGAGGAACTGGCGAAAGAGGAGCATTTGATCTTCATTTGCGGTCATTATGAAGGATATGATGAACGCATTCGAGAAAATCTTGTAACAGATGAGATCTCTATCGGAGATTATGTGCTGACTGGGGGAGAAATCGGCGCGATGGCGGTTATGGACAGTGTAGTCCGTCTTCTGCCTGACGTATTGGGCAATGCTGCTTCTGCACCTGAGGATTCCTTCTCGACCGGACTGCTGGAACATCCCCACTATACACGTCCTGCTGACTTCCGAGGTATGCAGGTGCCGGAGGTGCTTACCTCTGGTGATCATGGCAGAATAGAAGCATGGCGCCGGGAACAGTCACTTTATCGAACAGCTACAAGACGGCCTGATCTGCTTTCGGATGCGGAGCTTTCTGACAAAGAACGAGATCAGGTGAAAAAGTGGCAAAAAGATTGAATAATACTTTGAATTCATAAGCCAAGTATGGTATATTAAATGCTGTGCTTACAACGGTAAGTGCCATATTACGATGTTCCGCTGTCGTATAATTGCGAGAATGAGCATTGGTGAGAAGGAGTTGAATAGAATGCAGGAATTAATTCATGACATTACAAAAGAACAGCTTCGCGCTGATCATCCTGAATTCCGTCCCGGAGATACGGTTAAAGTTCACGTTAAAGTAGTAGAGGGAACACGTGAGCGTATCCAGTTATTCGAAGGTGTCGTTATCAAACGTCAAAACGGTGGAATTTCTGAGACTTTCACAGTACGTAAGATTTCTTCTGGCGTTGGTGTAGAGCGTACTTTCCCAGTACACAGCCCACGTTTGGAAAAAATCGAAGTTAGCCGTCGTGGTAAAGTACGTCGTGCGAAACTTTATTACCTACGTAAACTTCGCGGAAAAGCTGCTCGTATTAAAGAAATCCGCTAAGTACCAGAAAAGAGAGCTTGCTTCGTCAAGCTCTTTTTTTTGCTATATAGACCAAATAGATCTAATAGACAATTGGAGGCTTATAGATGGCCAAACAGAAAAATGAATGGCTAGATTGGCTGAAGGCTCTGATCATCGCTGTCATCATTGCGGTGGTCGTTCGGATGTTCCTGTTTGCTCCGATTGTAGTTGACGGACCTTCCATGCAGCCAACCTTGCATGATAATGACTTCATGATCGTGAATAAGATAAGCTATCGTTTCGGTGAACCAGATCGGAAGGATATTATAGTCTTCCACGCTACCGAATCGAAGGATTATATTAAACGGGTGATTGGCGTGCCGGGGGATCATGTCGAGATGATCGATGATACATTGTATATAAATGGTGAAATCGTGGATGAGCCTTATCTGGACAGTGAGAAAGCGGCGCTTGAGGATGGCGGTAATTTGACGAATGATTTCACTCTTGAAGATCTGCCAGGCAATTACGAGGAGATTCCAGAGGGCTATGTGCTCGTACTCGGGGATAATCGCAGAAACTCAACCGATAGCAGATACATCGGTTTAATACCGGAAGATCAGATTGTCGGTAAAGTACAGCTTACGTTCTGGCCGCTGGATCGCATCGGTCTGACAAAATAGGAGGAACATTTCTCGTGACGATTCAATGGTTTCCCGGCCATATGGCCAAAGCTAGAAGAGAAGTAGAAGAAAAACTGAAGCTCGTAGACTTTGTCATCGAGCTGGTGGATGCAAGAGCGCCAGAAGCATCACAGAATCCGATGCTTCGTAAAGTGCTCGGCGACAAACCGAAAATGGTAGTACTTATGAAGAAAGATTTGGCTGATAAATCGGTAACAGATGCTTGGATCCGATATTATGAGGAACAAGGTACTCCGGCTCTTTCTGTCAATGCTGATGAGAAGAACGACATTCAGCGCGTTGTCCAGCGTGCGCATGATATGCACGCTGCAAAACGGGAGAAATGGAAGCGCAGAGGTGTGCAGAATCCCCCGCCTGGTCGCGCGATGATCATCGGTATACCGAATGTTGGGAAATCGACACTCATCAATCGTCTTGCAAGCAAAAAGATCGCCAAGACAGGCGACCGTCCAGGTGTTACCACACAACAGCAGTGGATTAAAGTGAAAAAGGATTTCGAGCTGTTGGATACACCAGGTATCCTTTGGCCAAAATTTGAGGACCCACAGGTTGGGTTGGTGCTAGCTGCTATTGGTACGATCAAGGATCAAATATTGCCGATGGAAGAAGTAGCAACATTTATCCTCAATTACTTGAAGGATCACTATCCGACGCAGCTTGCAGAAAGATATGCCATTGAGGATATTTCCATGGACACAGTCGAAATGTTTACCCATATCGGCAAATTCAGAGGTGCGCTTGAAGCTGGCGGTGCAATCAATTATGAAAAAACGTATGAGATCATCATTCGGGATCTTCGCAGTAAGCGGATTACGAATGTGACATTTGAGAAGCCAACAGTGTAAGGAACGGACATACATATTTCTTTTATGTATGTCTTTATTTTTTGTCTACATAACCGATAAACAGAGAAAAGGGAGATTGTGCATGAAAGATGTATTGACGATCCAGCAGATACGGACTCATTTACAGGAAGGGACATTTTCAGAAGAGATGTTTTCATCCTGGCAGGAGGATCATCGTACAGGTGTCCAGAAACTTCTGGATGCACATAGAAGGAAACAAGTAAAGGAACAGGAGCTTCGCGAGCAATATGATCGCATGTGCAGCTTCGAAAATGCCTATTATGCAAAAGGAAAACAGTATATCGCAGGCATAGATGAAGCAGGCAGAGGGCCGCTTGCAGGTCCGGTAGTTGCCGCGGCAGTAATCTTGCCAAGAGATGCTTACATAGCAGGTTTGAACGATTCCAAGCAGCTGAGCGAGGCAAAAAGGGAATTTTTATATGAGCAAATCATCGACAATTGTATTGCCTATGGAGTAGGTATCGTAACCAGCCAAAGAATTGATGAAATCAATATCTATCAAGCTGCAAAACAAGCGATGCTGGAGGCTGTAGATGAGTTGGAATATCAGCCTGAACACGTGCTGGTAGATGCTATGCCGCTCCCTGAATTGGCTAGTACTTATGAATCATTGATCAAGGGAGATCAGCGCAGTGTCTCTATTGCCGCAGCAAGTATCATTGCGAAAGTGACACGTGATCGAATGATGAAAGAAGCTGATACAACCTATCCAGGTTATGGTTTCAAAGATAACATGGGTTATGGGACTAAGCAGCATCTGGAAGCATTACGCAAGCAAGGGGTCACTCCATTACATCGATTAAGTTTTGCCCCTGTTAAGGATCTTTCCCGCGTCTAGGAAGGAAGTGACATTATGCATCATCTGAGTATCCAAAGCTCTCAAACTATCAAACAAGCTCAGCAGTCCCAACAGGAAAGAAATTTCCGGCCTGGAGAGGTCGTAACAGGAAGGATTACGAAGTTTTTTCCTGATAATAAGGCATTGCTCCAAATCGGGGCCCAGCAAGTTATAGCACAATTACAGACATCACTGACTGCAGGCAGCACCTACTGGTTTGAAGTGAAAGAAGGGGGCGAACGTCCTCTCATGCAGGTCCTGCCCCAAACAGCAGGGAAGCAAGCGGATGTCTCTCAATTGATTGAGCTTGCAGGCATGAAACCGAATAAAATAAACACTAGCTTGGTAGAAGGCTTATTAAAGCAGCAAACAGCTTTTACGATGCCGCAGCTGAAACAAGCACTGGCTCTATTGCAGCAGAAAGAATTACAGCCCTTAGAAGTTAGAAAAGAATCACTACAGCTAATGCTTCAGCGACAGCTGCCTTTGACTGAAAATGTCCTGCAGGCCGTCTCAGCGCGTCAGTCACAAGATATGACGGCTTCCCTTCGTGAGCTCAGCCGTACAATAGCTCCTGGGAGTGAAAAAACAACAGCACTTCAACAGATACTCGGGAAATTGGCACCCGCTGGACCAGCAGTACATGAACAACAGCTTGTACAGCAGATCGTACAAGAAGCAAAAGCAGGAAAACAGAGTATGTATCAAGCTATCCGCCCATTTTTTTCGGCAGCTGTGCCTACCTTTGCTGCTTGGCAAGGAGAGTGGCAGGCATATGGCGCACAAATGGATGAAAGCAGGAGTGCTCCGCAGCAGTTAATACCGGACACGGGAAGCTCATCAAACAGATCAGCACGTTCACTGCCATTTTCAGAAGTACTTGATAGTTTCATGTCCGAGATGCAGCTTGTCAGCAAGCAGTCTCCGGCTGCCCAAGAAAAGCTCCAGAATGCGCTGTCGACTGCACGGCAGCTGCTTAGTATGTTCCCTGACCGGTCCTTGCCTGATGAGATGATCACCAGTCTGCGCACTGCTCTGGAACCGTTCCAGTTAGCTCCAAGGGTTCAGGAAATATACAGCCAGCTGACAAAAGGGAACATGGAAAACCAGCAGTTGCTAGCGAAGAGCACAGAACTAGTTCAGTTGCTCCAAGTGACTCAAATGAATGAGGAAAGCAAAGATGGAGATTTTTTCAAAAATCTGTTGCAGGATATCTTCCGACAGACCGGTTTTTCATATGAACAAACATTAAACGAAGCGGACGCTGCAGATCTTCCTTTGAAAGGTTTGCTCCTGCAGCAAGCAGCCCAGGGCAATGAAAGAGCTGAGCTTTCCTCTCAGCTTCTTCAGCAAATAACCGGAAGCCAGCTGCTTCAGGTTCAGGATGATAAGCAAATGGCTTACATTCAGCTGCAGCTTCCCGGTGCTCCGTTAGGGTTCGATAAAGATATCCTCATGGAGATGGAGAGCAGAAAAGAAGCTGATGGACAGTTATCTTCTGAACACTGCCGTATTTTGTTTTATTTGCATCTATCTTTTCTTGATGACATGGTAGTGGATATGTACGTACAGAAAAAGGCTGTCAGTCTGCATATTTATACAGCAGCAGAAAAAACAGAACAAGTCATGCGCCCGCTTCAGAATAAGCTGAAAACTGCTCTTGATACGAGCGGCTATCATCTTTCTTCTGTAAAATATACAGTCAGCACTAATGGGAAAGACGCGAGCCGTCTCGATAAAAGCTTGAATGCTGTACATACCGAACAGAAAGGTGTCGACTTTCGTATATGACAGGGAAAAGGAATGTCCGCCAAGCGGCGGCCTTGAAATATGACGCTGCCAAAAAGCAAGCTCCGGTGCTTACAGCAAGCGGCAAAGGTCTGACAGCGGAGGCTATTATAAAACGTGCAGAAGAAAATGGTGTACCAGTACAGCAAGATCCTGCTTTAGTAGGTCTATTGACGGAGCTGAAGGTAAACGAGATGATTCCGGCAGATCTTTATGAAGCGGTGGCCGAGGTCTTTGCATTCATCTACCAAGCAGACAAGCAGGCAGGAAAATAAGCGTTCGTTTAGCGGAACGCTTTTTCCATAAATTCTCTTATGAAAGCATTTTCATAAATTTTCAGTGAAAAGGCAACCCCTTCTTTATTCGCTCTTATAAGTTTTATGTAGATTCTGTCTTTTCCATAGTTTTTGGTAGACTTTTGCAGAAGAAATCGTTTACAATGGTCTTGCACGGAATCTGACGGGGAGGGTACAGAATGAATATTCATGAGTATCAAGGCAAAGAGGTTTTACGTGAATTTGGTGTGTCTGTTCCTGCTGGTAGAGTGGCATTCAGTGTCGAGGAAGCTGTGGAAGCGGCTGAAAGCCTGGGCACAAATGTATGCGTTGTCAAAGCGCAGATCCACGCTGGCGGACGCGGAAAAGCAGGCGGAGTGAAGGTAGCGAAAAGCTTGGATGAAGTTCGTACATACGCGGAGGAAATCTTAGGCAAGACGCTTGTAACGCATCAGACAGGCCCGGAAGGAAAAGAAGTGAAAAGACTTCTGATCGAAGAGGGCTGTGATATCCAGAAAGAATACTATATCGGTCTTGTTCTTGATCGCAGCACATCCCGAATCGTAATGATGGCGTCTGAAGAGGGCGGTACAGAGATTGAGGAAGTAGCAGCAGAGACACCGGAGAAAATCTTCCGGGAAGCGATCGACCCTGTTGTCGGTTTGACTGGCTATCAAGCTAGAAGATTGGCATTTGCTATTAATATTCCGCCGGAATCACTGAACAAAGCTGTCGGATTCATGATGAGCTTATATCAGGCTTTCGTAGAGAAGGATTGCTCAATTGCTGAGATTAATCCGCTCGTTACAACTGGCGACGGTCAAGTATTGGCACTCGATGCCAAACTGAACTTTGACGAAAATGCACTATACAGACATAAAGATATTGTCGCGCTTCGCGACTTGGATGAAGAAGATGAAAAAGAAATAGAAGCCTCCAAGCATGATTTGAGTTATATTTCCCTTGATGGGAATATCGGCTGCATGGTAAACGGTGCCGGCCTAGCGATGGCAACGATGGATATTATCAAGCATTACGGCGGAGATCCCGCTAACTTCCTCGATGTTGGGGGCGGTGCTACGACTGAAAAAGTGACCGAGGCCTTCAAGATCATTCTTGCTGATCAAAATGTTAAAGGTATCTTAGTCAATATCTTCGGCGGCATTATGAAGTGTGACGTTATTGCAGAAGGTGTAATCAGTGCATCCCGTCAAGTAGGATTGGATATTCCGCTTGTCGTACGTTTGGAAGGAACGAACGTAGAGCAGGGTAAGAAGCTGCTCGAGGAGTCCGGATTGAATATTACATCAGCAGCGTCCATGGCAGATGCAGCAGAAAAAATCGTCGCACTTGTAAACTAACGGGGGAGGTATATATTCATGAGTGTTTTTATAAATAAGGAAACAAGAGTGCTCGTACAGGGTATTACGGGGTCCACTGCGCTTTTCCATACGAAGCAGATGATTGAATACGGCACCCGGATTGTTGCCGGTGTCACGCCGAAAAAAGGCGGAACCGAAGTAGAAGGTGTGCCTGTATATAATACAGTAAAAGAGGCTGTTCACGAAACAGGTGCTACTGCTTCTGTAATTTATGTCCCAGCAGCTTTTGCAGCTGACGCGATTTTGGAAGCTGTGGATGCGGAGCTTGATCTGGTCATCTGTATTACGGAGCATATTCCAGTTATGGACATGGTTCGAGTAAAACGTGCGATGGAAGGCAAAAAGACAAGATTGATCGGTCCGAACTGCCCAGGTGTCATCACACCGGAAGAGTGTAAAATCGGTATCATGCCTGGATATATCCATAAAAAAGGACATATCGGTGTTGTGTCACGCTCTGGAACATTGACGTATGAAGCAGTGCATCAGCTCACCCAGGCTGGCATTGGTCAATCTACCGCGGTAGGTATCGGTGGAGACCCAGTGAACGGAACTGATTTCATCGATGTTTTAAAAGCATTCAATGAAGACAGGGAGACGAAAGCGGTCATCATGATTGGAGAAATCGGCGGTACAGCAGAAGAAGAAGCAGCCGAATGGATCCGTCAAAATATGAATAAACCTGTCGTCGGCTTCATCGGCGGTGCAACAGCACCTCCAGGCAAACGTATGGGTCATGCTGGTGCCATCATTTCCGGTGGAAAAGGCACAGCAGACGAAAAAATCAAGGTCTTGGAAGCTTGCGGTGTAAAAGTTGCGGATACACCGGCAGTTATGGGAGAGACTTTGATTGAAGTGCTGAAAGAAAAGGGACTGTACGAAATCTGTCAAACGCATTAAGATGAAAGTGGACCGATCAATCGGTCCGCTTTCTTATCTTTTTCAGACAGGAGTGGAAAATTGGAGAAACGTAAAAGATTATTGTTGCTGCACCGAGTGCTGCGGGGACGACGTAAAATCATGCAGCGAATCCTCACACTTGACCCTCAATTGGACATCCTTCTACATTCATCCTTCCAAGAACTGATGAGTCATTATCAGCTCCCCGAATCTTTTGCAATTACCTTGTTCAATGAACTGCAGGACGAAACGCATCGTGTCACCTTGGAACAGGACATGCAGACCTTTTGCACTCTGACTTGCCTTGATGAAGCTTATCCCGTTGCGCTAAGGCATATACCAGACCCGCCGCTTGTACTTTATGCTGCTGGTAACATCGGGCTGCTTAGAAGTCAGCCTGCAATCAGCGTGGTTGGTACTCGTCTGCCAACCAAATCTGCTGCTGACAAAGTGGCTTATTTTGTGGATCCGTTAGCTGCTGCAGGGTGGACAATTGTCAGCGGTATGGCAAAAGGCATCGACAGTATGGCACACCACGCAGCAATTCGCAGCAATGGCAATACTATTGCTGTATTGGGAGGCGGGTTGCGTCAGTTATATCCTCGCTCGAACAGGGAATTATTTAACAATTTAGCCGACACACAGCTGGTTCTAAGTGAATATTTTCCTGATCAGCATCCGCAGCAGTATCATTTCCCGGAGCGGAATCGAATCATCAGCGCACTTGGTTTCTGCACCCTTGTGGTCGAAGCCAAAAAACATAGCGGTACAATGCATACCGTTATGCATGCACTGGAACAGGGGAGAGACGTATTCGCTATACCCGGAGATCCTCTGGAGGACCGAACAGCAGGCTGTCATCAGATGATTTCAGAGGGAGCCGGAATCATTTTTGAACCGGGTCAGCTGCTAGAGGAATGGGAACGTAATAAGTCAAAATGGATACACTTTATATAGTAGAAACTCGTTTTATTATGTATGCTCTGTTACAAAAAATAGCAAGTTATGTTTGACAAAGGGAATATAAGTATTTAATAATAGGGAAGATTTATCGGACAATATATAAAAAATAAACAGAAAAAGAAAACCTCTTGGGAGGAAACAATATGGCAGATTATCTTGTAATCGTGGAATCTCCAGCTAAAGCGAAAACAATTGAACGTTATTTAGGTAAAAAATATAAAGTAAAAGCAAGCATGGGGCATATTCGGGACTTGCCGAAAAGTCAGATGGGTATCAATGTAGAGGAAGACTTTGAACCCCGCTACATCACCATCCGCGGAAAAGGGCCTGTGCTTAAAGAACTGAAAAGTGCAGCGAAGAAAGTTAAGAAAGTATATCTCGCAGCCGACCCCGATCGCGAAGGAGAAGCTATTGCTTGGCACTTGGCACATAGCTTGAACATCGATGAAACTTCTGATTGCCGTGTGGTCTTTAATGAAATCACAAAGGATGCGATCAAGGAATCGTTCAAACATCCGCGCAGCATCGATATGGATTTAGTCGATGCCCAACAGGCACGACGTATCCTGGATCGACTGGTCGGTTATAATATCAGCCCGCTGTTATGGAAGAAAGTGAAGAAAGGCTTAAGTGCGGGCCGCGTCCAATCTGTAGCCGTTAAGATGATCATGGATCGTGAAAATGAAATCAAAGAATTCATTCCAGAAGAGTACTGGTCGATCGATGCCGCTTTCCAATCCGGCAAAGACAGCTTTGAAGGAGCATTTTACGGAGTTGATGGGGAGAAGGTTGGCCTCGCGTCCGAAGAAGAAGTCAATGAGATTCTTGGTAAATTGAACGGGAAAGATTTCCAAGTCGATAAAGTGAACAAAAGGGAACGCAAACGAAACCCAGCAGCTCCGTTCACGACTTCTTCCCTGCAGCAGGAAGCGGCACGCAAACTCAATTTCCGAGCCCGTAAGACAATGATGGTGGCGCAGCAGCTTTATGAAGGTATAGATTTGGGTAAAAAAGAGGGCGGTATCACAGGTTTGATCACTTATATGCGTACCGACTCCACGCGTATTTCCAACACTGCCAAAGAAGAATCAGCTAATTACATCAAAGAGACATATGGCGAGGAGTTCCTTGGTTCAGGCGCCAAAACGAAACAAACCGAAGGTGCACAGGACGCCCATGAAGGTATTCGTCCAACATCAGCGTTCCGTCACCCTGACAGCGTGAAGGCGATTCTGTCACGTGATCAATTCAGACTTTACAAGCTTATATGGGAACGTTTCATCGCAAGCCAGATGTCACAGGCTGTCCTGGATACGATGACCGTCCATCTTGTAAATGAAGGGGTAGAGTTCCGAGCTACAGGATCCAAGGTTAAATTCAAAGGGTTCATGAAGGTGTATGTAGAAGGCAACGATGATAACAAGAGCGAAAAAGACAGGCTGCTTCCGAATCTGGAAGAAGGCATGACAGTGAAGGCGGAAGAGATCACACCGAACCAGCACTTCACACAGCCGCCTCCACGCTATACAGAAGCTCGGCTGGTCCGTACGATGGAAGAGCAGGGAATCGGCCGCCCATCTACTTTTGCACCGACACTGGATACTATTCAGCGCCGCGGCTATGTCACGCTGGACAATAAGCGTTTCGTGCCGACTGAACTAGGAGAAATTGTTATCGATATCCTGGAGGAATTCTTCCCGGAAATCATTGATTTGGAGTTCACGGTGAAGATGGAGGAAGACCTTGACCATATCGAGGATGGCAAAACACAGTGGGTCACGATCATTGATGAGTTTTACAAAGGCTTCGATGTGAGGCTGGAAAAAGCAGAGCAGGAAATGGAGAAAATCGAAATACGGGATGAACCGGCCGGCATCGACTGTGAGGAATGCGGACATGGGATGGTATACAAGATGGGACGCTACGGCAAGTTCCTCGCTTGTTCCAATTTCCCGGATTGCCGCAATACGAAGCCGATTTTGAAAAAAATCGGGGTTACATGTCCGAAATGTAAAGAAGGCGAAGTTGTCGAACGTAAGTCGAAAAAGAATCGCGTATTCTACGGCTGTGATCGCTATCCGGACTGTGATTTCCTCAGCTGGGATAAACCTATTTCCAGACCATGTCCAAAATGTGCTTCCATGCTTGTCGAAAAGAAAGCGAAAAAAGGAACGCAGATTACATGCTCCAGCTGCGACTATAAAGAAGAAGTTCAGCAGTAGTACAAGAAGACTCCGGCTTAAGGAAAGCCGGAGTCTTTTGTTTGAATTGTTAAGACTTTGTGAAAACAAGAGCAGGAACCGGAAATAATTTGACACAGTTTTATACGAGGTCTATAATAACGGATTGGAAAGGGATTTTGCTTGACACACTTGAGGGGGAAATACCGAGATGACAAACGAATTCGTAACCGTTATCGGCGCAGGACTTGCTGGCAGTGAAGCGGCTTGGCAGCTGGCAAAGCGCGGCGTCAAAGTTCGTCTATATGAAATGCGGCCTATTAAGCAGACAGCGGCCCACCATACTGATAAGTTTGCTGAACTTGTATGCAGCAACTCTTTGCGGGCAAACAGCCTTACGAATGCAGTCGGAGTTCTAAAGGAAGAAATGCGGCAGTTGGACTCCATTATCATTAAAGCTGCAGATCACTGCCAGATTCCAGCTGGCGGGGCATTGGCAGTGGATCGTCATGAGTTCAGTGCATTTGTAACGGAACACGTAAAGAACCATCCGAATGTTACGGTTTATAATGAAGAGATTGCTTCAATTCCTGAAGGTCCGGTCATTATCGCTACTGGTCCGCTAACATCTGCAGATCTTTCCAATGCTTTAAAGGATCTTACAGGGGAAGAATATTTCTACTTCTATGATGCAGCTGCTCCAATCATTGAAAAGGACAGCATCAATATGGACAAAGTGTACCTCAAATCACGCTATGATAAAGGTGAGGCTGCATATTTGAACTGTCCGATGACGAAAGAAGAATTCAATCGTTTCTATCAAGCTCTTATTTCAGCTGAAACGGTACCTTTGAAAGAGTTCGAGAAGGAGATTTATTTCGAAGGCTGCATGCCGATTGAAGTAATGGCAGAACGCGGAGAAAAGACAATGCTCTTCGGTCCATTGAAACCGGTAGGATTGGAAGATCCGAAAACTGGGAAAAAGCCATATGCAGTCGTTCAGCTTCGTCAGGATGACGCTGCAGGAACACTTTATAACCTCGTCGGTTTCCAGACTCACCTTAAATGGGGTCCGCAAAAAGAAGTGATCCGTTTAATTCCTGGTTTGGAGGAAGCAGAAATTGTCCGCTATGGTGTGATGCATCGCAACACCTTCCTAAATTCTCCGGACTTGCTGCGTCCGACGTATCAATATAAAGATCGTGATGATCTGTTATTTGCCGGTCAGATGACAGGTGTGGAAGGGTATGTCGAGTCTGCTGCATCAGGTTTGCTTGCAGGCATCAATGCAGCTAAAATAGCCGCAGGAGAAGCACCTGTCGTTCTGCCGCAGGAAACTGTCATCGGAAGTCTTGCGCACTATATCACGCATACGAACAGTAAGAATTTTCAGCCGATGAACGCTAACTTCGGTCTGATCAAAGAATTGGACAAAACGATCAGAAATAAGCATGATCGCAATCGGGCTTATGCTGACCGAGCGCTGGCTTCAATTCAGAATTTTTCTACAATTTGACTTTTAACGTTTGCTTCTGTGCTTGAAGTTGTGATAAGCTTTATACGCTTGAAGTGAGGCGATTAAAAATGAAAAACGCAGAACAGTTCGTACAAGAGTTCAAATCTTATCTGCAGGTGGAGAAACATGCTTCCCCGCATACGGTTTACTATTATCTGAATGATGTGAATTTTTTCCTGGAATTCCTGCATTCGGAATCTATTTCGTTTGAACAAGTAGATCCAAGTGTAGTACGCGTATTCCTTACACAATTATATGAGAAAAAGCTGTCAAGACGAACGGTATCACGTAAGATATCCAGCCTTCGTTCTTTTTACAAATTCCTGGAGCGGGAAGATATTGTTGCAGCAAACCCATTTCTGCGGCTGGTTCAGCCAAAGGCGCCTGCTTATGTACCAAGCTTCCTATACGAACAGGAGCTAGAGAAACTGTTCGACGCCTCCGATTTGGAATCCCCGCTGGGGCAACGGGATCAAGCTATCCTTGAATGTTTATATGGCACTGGTATGCGTGTCAGTGAATGTGCTGGCATTGCATTGGGCGATATAGATTTGTCAATAGGGACCGTGCTAGTCCGCGGGAAGGGACGTAAGGAGAGATATGTTCCGTTCGGCAGTTTCATGGAAAGAGCAATTCAGAGATATTTACAGGATGGACGCAATCGTCTTTTGGAAAAGGCGAAGGAAGATACCGATAAACTGTTTTTGAACAGCAGAGGAAAACCGATTACGGAACGGGGGATTCGTCTCATCCTGAATAAACTGGTTGAGCAGTCCGCTGTACATATGCACCTGCATCCGCACAAGCTGCGCCACACATTTGCCACGCACATGCTGAATGAAGGTGCTGATTTGCGTGCTGTGCAGGAACTACTTGGTCATGAGCATCTGTCCTCTACACAGATTTATACGCATGTGACGAAAGATCGGCTGCGTACGATATATATGAATACCCATCCGAGAGCGAATCGGGAATAAAGGAGATGGAAAGCCATGAGTTCGGAATTTCATGCCACCACTATTTTCGCCGTACGTCATAAAGGTGAGTGCGCGATGTCTGGAGATGGACAGGTGACACTCGGCAACCAAGTTGTCATGAAGCATAAAGCAAAAAAAGTCAGAAGGCTATTCAAAGGCCAGGTGCTGGCAGGTTTCGCTGGTTCCGTAGCTGATGCGTTCACGCTATTTGAGAAGTTCGAGGGGAAACTGGAAGCTTATAATGGCAACCTCGCCAGGGCGGCAGTGGAATTGGCGAAGGAATGGCGCAGTGACCAAGTCCTTCGGAAGCTGGAAGCGATGCTTATCGTGATGAACAAAGAGCAAATGTTCCTTGTATCAGGGACTGGGGAAGTCATTGAACCAGATGATGATATTCTGGCTATCGGCTCAGGCGGCAATTTTGCTTTAAGCGCAGGACGCGCACTGAAAAGATACTCAGAAGAGAAGTCTGCAGCTGAAATTGCTCGGGCTGCCCTTGAGATAGCTGGAGAGATCTGTGTATTCACGAACGATCAAATCACGTTGGAGACATTGGAGGCGTAATGATGGAGGCTAATTTGACCCCGAAACAAATCGTAGCGCAGCTGGATCGTTATATCATTGGTCAGCAAAATGCAAAGAGATCAGTAGCCGTGGCATTACGGAACCGTTATCGCCGCATGCAGCTCGATAGCGAATTGCGCGATGAGATAACACCGAAGAATATTCTGATGATCGGGCCGACAGGTGTTGGTAAAACAGAAATCGCCAGAAGGCTGGCGAAGCTGGTTGGGGCACCCTTTATTAAAGTGGAAGCTACAAAGTTCACAGAAGTCGGTTATGTCGGCCGTGATGTAGAATCGATGGTGCGGGATTTGGCTGAAGCATCCGTACGGCTTGTCCGGGAAAACAAGATGGAAGCTGTACAGGATAAAGCAGGGGAACAAGCTAAGAAGCGCCTCGTCAAGCTGCTTGTACCTGAAACTAAAAAGCAGCCGAACAATTTCAAGAATCCATTCGAGATGCTCTTTAATCAGCAGCAGAGTGAAGAGCAAGAAGAAAAACCTTCTGATGAAATCGAATCCAAACGAGCTCGTACCGAGCGGATGCTCGAAATGGGCGAGCTGGAAGACACGATGGTGACAATAGAGATTGAGGAGCAGCAATCCTCGATGTTTGATATGCTCCAAGGTTCCGGTATGGAGCAAATGGGAATGAATATGCAGGATGCTTTAGGACAATTCATGCCGAAGAAGAAGAAAAAGCGTCGTTTGCCTGTATCTGAAGCACGGCCGCTTCTTGTTCAGCAGGAAGCGCAAAAGCTGATCGATATGGACGAAGTATCACAGGAAGCGGTACAGCTTGTGGAACAAGCTGGCATCATCTTCATCGATGAGATCGATAAAGTCGCTGCCAAAGGCGACCAAGGTGCTAATGTATCCAGAGAAGGTGTCCAGCGAGACATTCTTCCAATCGTAGAAGGTTCTACTGTGACTACAAAGTACGGTCCTGTTAAGACAGATCACATTCTATTCGTCGCAGCAGGCGCCTTTCATATGGCAAAGCCTTCAGATCTTATTCCGGAGCTGCAGGGACGTTTCCCGATCCGTGTTGAATTGGAGAAACTATCGGTCGAGGATTTCAAGAAGATCCTTATCGAGCCTTCCAACGCTTTGCTGAAGCAATATAAGGCTTTATTGGAAACAGAAGGTATAAATGTGGAGTTTACGGACGAAGCTGTTACCAGACTAGCTGAAGTGGCTTTTGAAGTGAACCAGGAAACTGATAATATCGGTGCTCGCCGTCTGCATACAATCTTGGAAAAGCTGCTGGAAGACTTGAGTTTCGAAGCGGCTGATATTACCATGGGGACAATCCAGATCACCCCGAGCTATGTAGATGACAAACTAGCATCAATTGCAAAAAACAAAGATCTGAGTCAGTATATTTTATAACATTACAGGAGGAAATCATGAAATTATTAGATAAAGCAAGGGATATAAACTTTATGCTGCAAAAGACAGCAGGAAAGGCTGTCAACTTCAACAATATGTCAGAGACATTGCAACAGGTTATAGAGAGTAATATCTTCATCGTAAGCCGCCGTGGTAAATTGCTCGGCGTTTCGATCAACCAGGCAATCGAGAATGACAGAATGAAGCAAATGCTCGAAGAAAGACAATTTCCTAAAGAATATACAGAAGGACTATTCCAGGTTCAGCAAACAACTGCTAACATCGGTATCGACAGCCCTTACACAGCATTCCCTGTCGAGAACAAGGATCTTTTCCAGGGTGGCTTGACAACAATTGTACCGATTATTGGTGGTGGTGAACGCCTCGGTACATTGATCCTTAGCCGTCTTGCAGAAAACTTCAGTGATGATGATTTGCTGCTTGCTGAATACGGCGCTACAGTTGTCGGAATGGAGATCCTTCATCAGAAAACAGCAGAAATCGAAACAGAAGCGCGCAGCAAAGCCGTTGTACAAATGGCGATCAGCTCTCTTTCTTATAGTGAATTGGAAGCAATCGAACATATCTTTGAGGAATTGGACGGCAGCGAAGGTTTGCTGGTAGCTAGTAAAGTAGCAGACCGTGTCGGCATTACACGATCCGTTATCGTTAATGCATTACGTAAGCTGGAAAGTGCAGGAGTTATCGAGTCACGTTCTCTAGGAATGAAAGGAACTTATATTAAAGTCCTTAATAATAAATTCCTAGTTGAATTACAAAAACATACAAGCTAAACCAGAAGAAGCAGGCCAAATAGCCTGCTTCTTTTATTTGGCTGTATTTGTGACTCTTATACTATGTTTTAAATATTTGAGCTTGTAAAATAGAAAGCCCTTACAAATATTTCCGATTAGTGTAGGAAAAAGTGTTTAGAAATTACACATTTATAGGGAAGATAACTTGTCTAAAATAGGGAAACATTAGATTTTAATCAGGTTATATAAAAAGTTAATACCTATATTACCTTGATTTCTGTAAGCTACTGGTTAATGAATAGGTACAAAGGATTAGTATGCTTAGACCATTTTTACATATATAAGAAAATTATCATAGAATATATAGACACATCTTCCTCGTTTCAATACAATTATCGTGTACATTAGAGCTGATTCGACGGTAAACATAGCACTCTGGGGGGGACTACGATGGACCTATATGGCAAAACGATTCAATCGTTGGATCGATCATTAGATTATGCCAATCTTAAAAATCAGACCATTGCTAATAATATAGCTAATGCAGATACACCTGGGTATAAGACAGAAACAGTTTCATTTAAAGATACATTGCAGGAGACGATGGACGCAGGATTTACCGCAAAACGTACGAATCCGAAGCATTTGGTATTCGGCAGTACAGAGTCAGCATCGGAATTCCAGGTAACCAAGCAGGAGGATACCTCCTATACCAACAGTGGGAACAACGTAGATATCGATAAGGAAATGTCCGAATTAGCGGATAATCAACTATACTATCAGGCGCTTGTTGACCGGATGAGCGGAAAATTCAATAGCTTATCAAAAGTAATTACAGGAGGTAATTAGGTTTGACGATTTTTTCTTCCTTAAATACTAGTGCAAGTGCGCTGACGGCGCAGCGTTTGCGGATGGATGTTGTATCATCCAATATTGCGAATGCAGAGACGACACGAGCAACCATTGACGAAAACGGGAACTATGTTCCGTACAGACGTAAGATGGTTTCCCTGGAGACTCAGAATACAAACAGTTTCTCTTCATTCCTTGAACGAGCGCAAGGCAATCCAACTAGTTCTAACGGTGTAAGGGTTTCTGAAATCACTGAGGATGAAACGGAATTTCAGATGGTTTACAACCCAACTTCACCTGATGCGAACGATGAGGGGTATGTAGCAATGCCAAATGTTGACCCTTTGAAGGAAATGACAGATCTGATGAGTGCTACACGGTCATATGAAGCTAACGTCACAGCCATGAATGCAACCAAGGGAATGCTACAAAAAGCTTTGGAAATCGGAAAATAAAGGAGGATGACTAATGGCAGTTGAAGGAATCGGCGGATTGGCCGGCACGAGCGGTCTGACTAACATAAAGCAGGCAACGCCAGCTCAGGCACAATCAAGCTTTACGGAAAGCTTAAAATCTGCAATCGATAGCTTGAATGAAACACAGCAAGCATCGGATAAGATGACTCAAGATCTTGCTGCAGGAAAGATTGATAACCTGCATGATGTTATGATTGCGTCTCAAAAAGCAAGTGTAGCACTGGATGCAGCTGTACAAGTACAGAAGAAAGCAATCGATGCTTATACAGAAATGATGCGCATGTCTATGTAGAAGGATATAGGACGTATCCTCAGTCAAAGTAGATATGCTTTTATTATGAATTTGACCTATGCTTTGGGGGAACAAGATGAATCAGCGAATTGCAAGTTACAAAGAAAAGATAACTAGTTTTTGGCAGACAAGACCTGGATGGCAAAAAGCACTATTAATATGTACCCCGATTGTTCTTATTCTAATCATCGGAATCACATCTTTTTTTGCAAATAAAGAAACGATGGTTCCATTGTATAAAGATCTTTCTGCCCAAGAAGCTGGGAAGATAAAAGAAGAATTGGATGCACAGGGCGTAACGTATGAGCTTGAAGGAAATGGATCGACCATACTTGTACCAGATACACAGGCTGAAGGACTGCTTGTAGATTTAGCAGCAGAGGGTCTGCCGGAAACAGGCAGTATTGATTACTCCTTCTTCAGCAACAACGCTTCATGGGGTATGACGGATAACGAATTCGATGTTATTAAATTGGATGCCTTGCAGACAGAATTGTCTACGCTTTTGACCAATATAGACGGAATCAAGAGTGCTGAAGTACTGATAAATAAACCTACTGATCCCGTATTCGTAACGGACGAGCAAGAACAAGCCTCTGCATCGATCGTATTGAATACAGAAACAGGGTATGACTTTCAGCCCGAACAGGTAGAAGCAATGTATCGATTGGTTTCGAAGACCGTGCCAAATCTACCTGAAGAAAATATTGTCATTACTAACCAGGATTTTGAGTACATCAACATGGATACAGCAGCAAATGCTGGCGGCGATGCCTATACAAACCAGATGGGCATTAAGCAAGAAGTTGAACAAGGAATACAGCAGCGCGTGCAGCAAATGCTGGCTGCCATGGTTGGTGCGGAGAATGTTCGTGTGTCGGTAACAACGGATATCGACTTTGATCAGGAAACACGTACGGAAGAACTTGTTGAGCCTGTGGACGAAGAAAATAATGAAGGTCTGCCGGTAAGTGTGGAGACTATCACAGAAACATATGAAGGCGAACCAACGGAAGAGGGCGGGGTTGCAGGAACTGGTGAAGAAGAGGTTCCGAATGTAGCTGCCGAGGACGAAACTACCGGAGACGGCGCTTATAACAATGTGAAAGAATCTGTGAACTATGAATTTAACAAGATAAAGAAAGAAATTACCGAGAGTCCTTACAGCATTCGAGATATAGGCATTCAAGTCGCTGTTGACAGCAACAAGAACACTGAAGCCCAGAACGGAGAGGCTCAACAGCTTACACAGCAAGAACAAACACAAGTAGAAGAAAGCATTACCTCGATTCTGAATTCGATCGTGTCGACTTCTGTAGATGCAGAAGTAGCTCAGACCGTAAATCCTGAAAACAGTGTTTCAGTAGTCTTTCAGCCATTTGCTGCAAGTCAGGGCTCACAAGCAGATGATACAGCAGGTTCAGGAATTCCAGTATGGGCATATATTGCTGGCGGCGTTCTCTTGGCTGCTGTAGCAGTACTCGTATTCATGCTCATCCGCTCCAGAAGGAATCAAGAAGAGGAAGAGGATTTGCTGGAGGAAGAAGTGAGAGCAACACCTGTTGTTGTCGAAGAAATAGATGATACTCAAGAAACGGAATCCACACTGAAACAAAAACAACTGGAAAAATTAGCACAAGAGTCACCAGAGGACTTCGCAAAATTATTACGAAGCTGGATGGCAGAAGATTAAAGGAGCAATGAAGGAATGGCAGCTGTGAAAGGACGTTTGACAGGAAAACAGAAAGCGGCGGTCTTGATGATCTCTCTTGGAGCTGATACGGCTGCGAACGTATATAAGCATTTGACAGAAGAAGAGATAGAGCGCATGTCTCTCGAGATTTCTTCGGTCAAGAAAGTGGACAGTGCAGAGAAGGAATCTATCATTGATCAATTCCACCAGATTGCCATTGCTCAGGATTATATATCCCAAGGCGGAATCGCCTATGCAAAGTCAATCCTGGAGAAAGCTTTAGGAGAGGATGAAGCTGCTGCAATTATGAACAGGCTGACATCCACCCTGCAGGTAAGGCCATTTGATTTTGCGAGGAAAGCAGATCCAACGCAGGTTCTCAATTTTATTCAAAATGAGCATCCTCAGACAATTGCACTGGTGCTTTCTTATCTTGATCCGGAACAATCTGGTCAGATTTTGTCAGAGTTACCACAGGACATGCAGGCTGATGTTGCAAAACGAATCGCTACAATGAGCAGTACATCGCCTGAAATCATCAGTCAGGTAGAACAAATACTCGAGAAGAACTTGTCTGCAACTGCGACACAGGATTATACACAGACTGGCGGTATCCAAGCCGTTGTAGAAGTACTCAATGGAGTTGACCGCAGTACAGAAAGGACCATCCTTGATGAACTGGAAGTGCAAGACCCTGAGCTTGCAGAGGAAATCAAAAAGCGCATGTTTATCTTTGAAGATATTGTCACGTTGGATAATCGAGCGATACAGCGTGTCATTCGCGAAGTGGAAAATGATGACCTCAAGCTTTCACTGAAAGTGGCCAGCGATGAAGTGAAAGATATTGTATTCCAAAACATGTCTGACCGGATGGCGCAGACGTTCAAGGAAGAAATGGAATTCATGGGTCCTGTACGCTTGAAGGATGTAGAAGAAGCACAAAGCCGTATTGTTTCAGTTATTCGACGATTGGAAGAAGTTGGCGAGATAATCATATCCCGTGGCGGAGGAGATGACATCATTGTCTAATATCTGGCAATCAGTTGCAGTGAAAGAGTCAAAAGTAATTGGTATAAAACCTATTAAGATATCGCTTGAAACAGCTGATGGTACCGAAGAAGCTTTATCTTTCCAAGCTGAGAAGGAACGGTCAGAGCAGTACCTCCAGGATGCCAAAACAGAGGCTGACCAAATGCTTACAGCTGCCAAAAAGGCAATAGAAGAGCAAAGGATACAATGGGAGTCAGAGCGGCAGGAATTTATCGAGCAGGCACAGCTGGAAGGATATCAGAAAGGTTTTGAAGCTGGACAGCAGGAAGGTTTGCAATCCTATCAAGCTAAAATGGAAGAAGCACAAAAGTTGATCGAAATGGCGCAGCAAGACTATAAGGCAACGGTTGAAAGCAGTGAGGACGTACTGCTTGATCTTGGGCTAAAACTTGCAGAAAAGATTCTTCATGAAAAGCTTGAGAAAGAGCCGGAAAGCTATCTATCGATCGTAAAAGGCGCGATTGCTGACTGGAAGGAACGGAGCGATCTACGCCTTTACGTTCATACAGATAGCTATGAACTTGTTCTGCAGCAGAAGGAAGAATTGACTTTACTCACTGGAAAAGACTTTGACCTTATGATTATGCCTCAGCATGATTTGCCTGTAGGCGGCTGTATCCTTGAAACCAAGCATGGAAGAATTGATGCGAGTATCGATTCTCAGCTGACCGTCCTGCGCGAGAAGCTCTTTGAGATCAGGCGAGAGGAAACTATTTGATGTTAGGGCGATACGTTGAAGAGCTTGATAAATTAGATACCTATAAACGATATGGAAGAATCCATAGAGTTGTTGGATTACTGATTGAATCACACGGTCCGGTCACAAGTGTCGGAGAAATCTGTTATATTCATCCTTCTTCAAGTTCTGGAGAAAGGTTTTTGGCAGAGGTCGTCGGATTTGATGACGAAAAAGTTCTGCTGATGCCTTTTGCTCCCTTGAAGGATGTCGGGCCTGGCTGCCTTGTTGAAGCGACCAGTTCACCATTGTCGATCAAGATAGGTCATGGCTTGATTGGCAGCATAATTGATCCGCTAGGACAGCCATTAGATGGCAGTATGCTTCCTAAAGGCTTGAAATCCTTTACGACAGATCGTAATCCGCCGAATCCTATGACTAGGCCTCGAATCTTAGAACCGCTGGAAACTGGTGTACGGGTAATCGACAGTCTTTTGACAGTCGGTCAGGGACAGCGAGTTGGAATTTTCGCCGGAAGCGGCGTAGGTAAAAGTACGCTTTTGGGAATGATAGCCCGGAAATCAAGTGCCGATGTCAATGTCATTGCATTGATTGGAGAGCGCGGAAGAGAAGTTCGCGAATTTATTGAGAAAGATTTGGGCGAGGAAGGCATCAAAAGGTCGATAATCGTTGTGGCAACATCTGATCAGCCTGCTCTTATGCGGATTAAAGGTGCTTATACTGCAACTGCTATTTGTGAGTATTTCCGTGATCAAGGAATGCATGTCAACTTGATGATGGATTCGGTCACTCGGGTAGCGATGGCACAGCGTGAAATCGGTCTTGCCTCAGGCGAACCGCCAACGACAAAAGGTTATACACCCTCTGTTTTTGCAGCTTTGCCAAAACTGCTTGAAAGAACAGGTACAAATGAACTTGGAGCAATTACTGCATTCTACACCGTGCTTGTGGATGGTGACGACATGAATGAACCGATTGCCGATACAGTACGAGGTATTTTGGATGGTCACTTCGTTTTAGATCGGAAATTAGCGGAGCAAGGGCAATTCCCAGCTTTGAATGTCCTTAAGTCAATTAGCCGGGTGATGCCGCAAATTACCGATGACGAAGTCTACCAGCTAGCACAGCGTTTACGGACAATGCTTGCACTATATGAAGAAAATCGTGAACTGATTCAAATCGGTGCATACAAAAGAGGCACGAATAATGAGATCGATGAAGCAATCGATTACCAAAAATCGATTCTGGAGTTCCTAAAGCAAGGAATGCATGAGTTTACCAGTCGTCCAGACACAATTCAGCTCATGAAGCAGCTGCTGGGAAAGGGATGATGTAATGGCTGAAGCAAAGGTATTCGAAAAGATATTGCGTATGAAGGAACGGGAACGAAAAACCGCACAGCAAGCTTTTGCAGAAAAGCAGCAGCAGTTCGAAGCAGCAGCAACTACTTTGTATGAACTGCTCAAAAAGAAAGAAGATGCCGAACAGCAGCTGTCCAATGGCTTAGCGGCTTCTGTTTCTATCCAGCGGCTGTCTGAACATCATGATTTCCTGGAAACGATCAACCGGCGTATTGACCGGGCCCAAATAGCTGTACAGTTCGCTCGTAACGCTATGATGGAAAAACAGGAGCTGTTATCGGAAGCATACATTGAAGTGAAAAAGATCGAAAAGCTTCTAGAGAAGAAGAGGCAGGAAGCATGGCGCAAGCTGCAGGAAGAAGAAAATAAGCAGATGGATGACATATCGATCCGCCAATTCTTAGCAAATGGAGCACGATAGTATATGGCAAAACAAAAACAAGATCAACCAAAGAAAAAAGGCAAAGGAAAAGGATTTATCCTCTACTTCTTATTACCTGTCGTACTGGCAGCAGCACTTGTGATTGCAATATTAGAGTTCTCAGGTGTATCTGTTGCAAAGCTGGCCTCTGGTATTCCGGTCATCGGGAACATGGTCAATGATGATTCTGCCGCAGCATCGGGCAATACTGCAGATGCGGAAAAGCTGAAACAGCAGCTCAAGGATCAGCAAGCGACTATCGATATGATGAAAGAAACAGAGGATGCTAAAAATAAGGAGATTGATGATTTGAATCAGCAAATCGTCAAACTGGAAAATCAAATTAACGGCACTGAACCTGAAGCTGATACAGCTGCAGCACAAGCTGCTACTGCCGATGGGGAGACAGCTGCTGGAGAAGAACCAGCGACTCCATTTAAAGAAGCTGCTGCATCCTTCAGTAAGATGGATGATGCAAAGGCAGCAGCAATCATCAGTAAGCTGGATAAAGAGAAGGCTTTAGGTGTGCTTCAGGAACTATCCGGTAAAAAACGGGGTACAGTTCTTGCTGCAATGGATCCGGAGGCAGCAGCTTCTTATACAAGTGCAATGGTCGACGATGCGGAAAAGGAGGCAGAAGCAGTTGAATAATGTCATTATGTCTATGCTCCCGACAAGTGCCACTCCTAATGTACCGCAGAAGACATCTGCACCGTCTGATGTGTTCCAAAGTTTATTCCAGCAAGTCAGTTCCAAAACAGGCGAACCGGATGTGAATGAAGCTGGCAGTGAAACGATGCAATTAGATGTGCAAGACCAGCAGGATATGCAGGTTATTCTGGATGCATTATTCGACAAAGTTCCGTCCGATGGCACCCTTGAGCTTGAAGAGCAGCCTGAAGATGCTTGGGAACTGCTGGAACAAGTATTTGGAGAGAATCAGCTAGCAGTTTATCTGCCGACGCAATTAAAAGAAATGGCAGAAAATGTTTTGGGAAATATCAAACCGAAAGACAATGAGTCAGCGGTGAATGACCTAATGGCTCAGCTTGAGCAATTGCAGGAGCAGTTGTCTACGGGCAGTCTTCCGGTGACAGGCATGGTAAGCAATAGTGAAAAAGGAATGGTTTCTTTGCAAGCCATAGCTGCAGGTTCAAAATTTTCGAGTATCCCTTTGCTAAATATTAAAGATACACTAGCTTCCAAGTCTGCTATCGATAGTACGTCTGTCCAGAATGCAGTGAGTGATGAAGTTTCAGATACCTTGTCAGCTAAATTAGATAGACGTGACACACTGTCTGTGCTATCGAATCGTTCACTGACAGGATCCAGCCTGCTGGAATCCCAGGCTGCCAGAAATCAAACAGCATTGACGCAGCAGTCGGGGACAAAGCTAACAGAGACTGCTAACGCGGTTCGTCAGCTTGTGGACGCGGCTGCCGATAGCGGAAAAGAAAAAATACAGATGAGCACTGCAGTAACACAGCAGCGTGATTCTCAGGTTATAGATCAAAAGCAAGTCAGCATGTTCCAGGTTCCAAAGCAGGAGCAGCTTATATTCCATTTGAAACAAGCTGATCAGACGCCGAAGAAAGCTAGTGAGGAACTTATCCAAAAGCTTGAACAGGCAGTGAAGTTCAGCGGCATTTTATCTGACAGAAACGGCTTGAAGGAATTGTCTATTCAGCTGAAGCCGGGTAATTTAGGCGACTTACAAGTGAAATTAGTACGTGAGAACGGAGACATTACCGTTCAGATTCTTGCAACATCAAAACAGGCTAAAGATTTGCTGGAATCCAATATATCAAGTCTCAAGCATATGTTCTCTCCTCATCAGGTAACAATCGCTGAGCGAGCAGATCAATTCCAGACAACGTCTGCTGAAAGTTATGATCAGCAAACGTTCCAGGAAAAAGATGAGGAACAGGCGAATCAGCAGCAGAAACAGAAGGAAAATGTAGTTCATGAAGAAAACCAATCCACCTTTGCGGACATTTTGCTTGAACAAAAGGAGATTAAGATATGACGACTACAGGAGCGATAGACTCCAGCTATTATCTGGACTCACAAAAAACTAGAACTCCAAGTGCAACGCTGGATAAAGATGATTTTCTACAGATCTTGATGGTTCAGCTGCAAAATCAGGATCCTACAAGTCCAATGGATGATTCAAAGTTTGTGGACCAAATGACTTCCTTCACTAATCTGGAGCAGGTCATGAATATATCGGAAGCTGTCCAGTCTCTTGCTGGAAATCAGACAGTCATGTCGCCTGTGCTTCAGTACAGTCATATGATTGATAAACAAGTAACGTATAACGAATATGACTTAGATACAGGTGAGATCACCGACACCATTACAAGTAAGGTTACAGCTGTGACGCAGCAAGGCGGCTATGCCGTGCTGGAGCTCGAAAATGGAAAGTCAATTTATGCAGACGCTGTAACGAAGGTAAGCAACGAATAATAAATAAGAAAAGGATGATGAAGCATGTTACGTTCTCTTTACTCTGGTATTTCTGGTATGAAAGGTTTTCAGACAAACTTGGATGTGGTTGGTAACAACATCGCTAACGTAAACACGTCAGGATATAAGAAGAGCAGAATTACTTTCCAGGATTTGATGAACCAGCAAATCAAAGCATCCAATGATCCTACAGCAACAACTGGTGGGACAAATGCCAGTCAGGTTGGATTAGGTTCAAAAGTCGGTTCCATTGATAATGTACATACACAAGGGAACCGTCAAACTACTGATCGAACGTTGGACCTTGCTTTAGAAGGAGATGGAATGTTTGTTCTATCTTCGTCTCCTACAGGAAATGACGATTTGAATGCAAATACTGTCAGTTTTACAAGAGCAGGGAACTTCTACCTTGACGGAGAAGGCAGAGTTGTTAATAGCAGCGGGCTTTTCCTTCTTGGTATTGACGGTCAAGCAATAACGATAGATAAAGAAGCTACTAATATTAGTATCAACAGTCAAGGTCAGGTTCAATATAATTCAGCTGATGGAGAATTAACAACAGCTGGAACTATCGGATTAGCAAAGTTCTCCAATCCAGATGGTCTTGTTAAAAATGGAAACAGCACCTATCGTAATTCTGCGAATGCTGGTCTGTCAGAAGCGGGTATTTCTGCACCAGGTGAAAATGGTACAGCTGACATCGTATCCGGTGCTCTAGAAATGTCCAACGTCGACCTATCAGAAGAGTTCACGAATATGATTATCGCGCAGCGTGGATTCCAGGCAAATACTAGAATCATTACTACATCCGATCAAATCTTGGAAGAGCTTGTTAACCTGAAACGTTAAAAGGGGGGTGAAGGGAGTTAAAAGCTCCCTTTCATAGCATGATTCAGCTAACAAGATTAAATGGAGAATCATTAACATTGAATGCACTATTCATCGAACAGATACAATCCTTTCCTGACACAACGATCACACTTACATCCAGCAAGAAGATCATTGTTCGGGAGTCGGAGATAGAAGTAGCGAGAAAAATACGCGAATTCTATCGATCTATCGGTTTGATTGGTGTGAAGGAGAAACAAGAAAAAAATGAACGCTAAAGTTATCATTATTATTTTATCGGTTGTCGTGATCTTAGGGGCTGGCGGATTTGCAGCATGGAATTTCTTCACGAGCCCTACGTCGGAGGCTAAAGAACCTTCGGCAACTGAGCTTGCTGAATATTCAGTAGCAACAGATGAGATCACCACTGATTTGGAGGATGGCAGTATCGTCCGGATCCAATTCCAGCTCATCACAGATGGCGAGAAAGCGAAAGAAGAAGTAACAGCACGACAGTTCCAGCTGAAAAATATCGTGATCAAGGAAATGACTACGATCAACAAAGAGGATTTCCAGGCAGGATTGACTGACTTGGAAGAAAACCTTAAGAAAAAATTGAATGAAGAAATGCAAGAAGGCAAGATCGAAGATGTATATACGATCAGCAAAGTACTACAATAAACCACTGAAAAGCAGGAACGGAGGTGACGTGCATGGCAGAAGAGGTCTTATCACAGAATGAGATCGATGCACTGTTATCCGCTATATCTTCCGGTGAGATGGATACAGATGAGCTGAAACAGGATGAGAAAGCCAAAAAGGTAAAAACGTACGATTTTAAAAGAGCACTCCGTTTTTCGAAGGATCAGATCCGCAGCCTCACACGAATTCATGAGAATTTTGCCAGATTGCTGACTACGTTCTATTCGGCAAGACTGCGAACATTTGTACAAATATCGGTCGCATCTGTGGATCAAGTGCCTTACGAGGAGTTCATACGATCTATTCCGACGATGACTATATTGAACACGTACAGTCTGGCACCGCTTGAGGGCAAGATTTTGATTGAGTATGATCCGACCATCGCTTTTGCGATGCTGGATAGGACTCTAGGCGGTCGCGGCAGCAGTGTAAATAAGATCAACAACTTGACTGAGATAGAAACGACACTCATGACGCAATTGTTCGAATCCGGAATGGAAAACTTAAAGTCGGCTTGGCAATCCGTAGAGGATGTTGATCCTATATTAGAAGAGTTCGAGGTCAACCCGCAATTTCTCCAGATGGTTTCACCGAACGAAACTGTTGTTGTTGTGACACTGAATTCTACAATCGGTGAAACATCCGGCATGATTAATATTTGTATCCCGCATGTTGTGCTGGAGCCGATTGTATCAAAGCTTTCTATACATTATTGGATGCAGGCTCCAGTAGACAGACAAGGCAATGAAACAGAGTTGCGGGATCTATCCGCAAGTATCCAGAAAGCTTCAATAGATTTGAAGGCGATCCTTGGAGAGACATCGATTCATGTGGAAGAGCTGTTCAACCTTAGGGAAGGTGATGTGCTAATGCTGAATCAGCAAATCGACCGACCTCTTGATGTTAGAGTGGATAATCAAGTGAAATTCAAAGCTCAGCCAGGTAAACATAAAAATAAAATGGCGATACAAATAATGGAAGAGATTGAAACAGGGGGGGAAGAAAATGAGTGACAATATGTTGTCCCAAGAAGAAATAGATGCATTATTAAATGGACCAGCCGACAATCCGAGCAGCACAGATGATGAGCAGCACCTCCCTGAGGAAAATTTGGATTCTATGGAAGTGGATGCGCTTGGTGAGATTGGCAATATCTCATTTGGCAGTTCGGCAACAACACTATCGACACTTTTAAATCAAAAGGTCGATATCACGACACCAAAAACTTCTGTAATTAAAAGATCCGATCTATATGATAAATTCCCACAGCCGAATGTGGCGATTGAGGTCAGCTATACAGAAGGATTTTCAGGGGCCAACCTTTTTGTTATTAAGCAGAGGGATGCAGCTATAATTGCAGACTTGATGCTTGGCGGAGACGGAAATGCTCCAGCTGAAGAATTCAATGAAATCCATCAGAGCGCTGTACAGGAAGCGATGAATCAAATGATGGGTGCAGCTGCAACAAGTATGAGTACTGTATTCAGTAAGAAAATTGATATTTCTCCGCCGTCGATCGCACTTATGGACCTTTCTGCTGGTACTGGTGCCGATAAACTGCCTGAGGATGAACAACTAGTAAGTGTCTCCTTTGATTTGAAGATTGGTAACCTGATAGATTCTTCTATCATGCAGCTTTTGTCAACTGAGTTTGCCAAGGATATGGTGAACGAGCTGTTGCAGCCAGCACCAGCAGAGCCGGAAGAAACAGTTGCACCACAGCAGCAAGCTGCTCCAAGTCAAACACAGCCGGCTATGCAGCAAGCTGCGCCACAACAGAGTGCACCGCAGCGGCCTGCTCAGCCAGCACCAAATGTGCAGCAAGCAGCATTTGCGAGTTTTGATACACCAGCAGCTCCGCCTGCTGAACAGCCGCGCAACCTTGACTTGCTGATGGATATACCGCTGAAGGTATCAGTTGAGCTGGGCAGAACGAAGCGCACCATCAAGGAAATCCTAGAGCTGTCTGTCGGTTCTGTTGTTGAATTGGACAAGCTTGCGGGTGAACCTGTGGATATACATGTAAATGATAAATTGATAGCTAAAGGTGAGGTTGTCGTCATCGAAGAGAACTTTGGTGTACGTGTAACTGACATCTTGAGCCAAACAGACAGATTGAAATCAATTAACTAATTTGACCATTGAGAGGAAGAGAAAATATGGGAAACAGAATTTTAATCGTAGACGACGCTGCATTCATGCGCATGATGATCAAGGATATCTTGACAAAGAACGGCTTTGAAGTAGTAGGGGAAGCACAGGATGGCCAGCAGGCTGTAGAAAAATACAAGGAATTGACTCCGGATCTTGTGACAATGGATATCACAATGCCCGAAATGGATGGAATTGCTGCAATGAAAGAAATCAGAAGCCAATATCCTGATGCAAAAGTTATTATGTGTTCTGCTATGGGCCAGCAAGCGATGGTTATAGATGCAATTCAAGCAGGTGCTAAAGACTTTATCGTTAAACCATTCCAAGCAGATCGTGTTGTAGAGGCAATTCAAAAAGCATTAAGCTAAAAAAAGGTGAGTAGGAAATGATGAAAAGAACAGTCTGGGCATGCATGCTCGTCGTATTGCTGCATCTTATCCTTTCCCCGGTTACTGCTGAAGCGGCAGCAAGCGTGGAGGAATGCTTAAAAGAAGGTGCAGCCCAATCAGATGAATGCAAAGATATGAACGAAGCCGGAAATCAACAAGAAAATATACCAGCAGCAGATTCGGCTGATTCAGCAGCTGGAGGCACATCGACCTTTCTGAATCTGGTCAAGCTTGCATTGGCGCTAGTCGTCGTGCTCGGACTGATCTATGTCCTACTGAAGTTTTTGAATAAGCGAAATCGACTTTTTCAGCAGGTGCGGGCTATGGAGAACATTGGCGGAATCGCACTAGGCAACAACAAATCCGTCCAGATTGTCCGGGTCGGTGAAAAAGTATTCATGCTGGGTGTCGGCGATAATGTCGATTTGCTTACAGAAATAAAAGATGAGCAGACAATCAAGGAACTGAGCGAACAGGATCAGCAGGAAATGAAGGCATCTGCCTTATTGGCAAACATTCTTCCAGGCAGAAAACAGCAAGAAGAGAAGCACCAAGAAGAAAAAACGGAACAAAATGAGTCAGCCGGCAATTTTCAGGATTTATTCAAAGAGGAAATAGGGAAGCTGAAGCAGTCACGAAACAGGTTGAAACAGCAGCAAAGGAAGGATACAGACAATGAATGATTTTATCAATATATTTTCTGGAACCGACCCCGAGAATGTATCTACCTCGGTCAAGCTGCTGTTATTATTGACGGTTTTTTCCCTGGCACCAGGAATACTGATCCTGATGACTTGCTTCACACGAATAGTGGTTGTGCTGTCGTTTGTGCGAATGAGTTTAGGTACACAGCAGACTCCGCCGACGCAAGTATTGATCGGGATCGCATTATTCATGACTTTCTTTATCATGGCGCCAACTTTCAATGAGATCAATGATCAGGCTATTACGCCATTGATGAATGATGAAATATCACTCGATGAGGCTTATACAGAAGCCAGCGGTCCAATCAAGATGTTCATGGCGGAAGAAACACGGCAAAAGGATTTATCTTTATTTATGAATTATGCCGGTATGGAAAGACCGGAATCAGTCGAAGATATTCCGCTATCAACGCTTGTCCCGGCTTTTGCAATCAGTGAGCTGAAGACAGCTTTCCAAATGGGTTTTATGATCTTCATTCCTTTTCTTGTCATTGATATGGCAGTAGCTAGTATTCTCATGTCGATGGGTATGATGATGCTGCCGCCAGTAATCATTTCATTACCATTCAAAATTTTGTTATTCATCCTGGTGGATGGCTGGTATTTGGTCACATCCTCGTTGCTGCGAGGGTTTTAGCGAATGAAGGAGCGTTAGTAATATGAGCAGTGAATTTGTTATTTCCATCGCAGAACGCGGAATTTATACAGTACTGATTGTCAGCGGACCTTTGCTTATTCTGGCACTTGCCGTCGGTTTGATTGTCAGTATATTTCAAGCAACGACTCAGATTCAGGAACAGACGTTAGCGTTTATTCCTAAAATAGTCGCTGTATTAGTGGGTTTGGTTTTCTTCGGTCCCTGGATGCTGACAAGAATGGTCGAATTCACTGCAGGTATCCTAGAGAATCTGGATCGGTTTGTGGGCTGATTAGATGCTGTCGCAAATTGATTATACCGTTGTACCAGCATTTGCTTTAATCCTAGTTCGTCTTGTTGCTTTTTTTGTTACGGTACCACTGTTTTCATATAGAAACGTGCCAACAACATTCAAGATTGGGTTCAGCTTCTTCCTTGCCTTGATTATTTTCTTTACGATAGATCGCCCGACCATTCCAGTCGACCACACGTATTTCCTATTACTTTTCAAGGAAGCAATGGTAGGCCTGACAATTGGTTTGCTTGCTTTTATCGTCATCCAAGCAATAAATGTTGCTGGAGGATTGATCGATTTTCAGATGGGCTTTGCAATTGCCAATGTCATTGATCCTGTTACAAGGGCTCAAAGCCCGCTGACGGGACAATTCCTTTATACGATTGCTACACTGTTCCTGCTGTCTGTCAACGGTCATTTGCTCTTGATTGATGGAATTTTTTACAGTTATCAGCTGATTCCATTGGATGAGATGGTACCATTCGGCAATCAGTCAATTGTAGAACTGGTGCTCCGTACCTTCAGCCAAATGTTCCTCATAGCATTTCAGATGAGCATTCCTCTTGTCGGATGTTTGTTTTTGGTTGATGTAGCTATTGGTATAGTTGCTAGGACAGTGCCGCAGCTGAACGTATTTGTCGTAGGTCCACCGATTAAGATACTGATAGCTTTTGTGCTGCTGTTCCTATCGATGGGTATCTATATGTCAGTAGTTCGGCAGCTGTTCGACTATATGCTTGTAGCAATGCGCGATTTGATGGTGCTGTTTGGAGGGGCTTAAATGAAATATCGTTTAGACCTGCAGTTTTTCGCTGGTGAAAAGACAGAGAAGGCGACTCCTAAGAAACAGCAGGATACTAGGAAAAAAGGACAAGTAGCCAAGAGTCAGGATGTCAACACTGCCATATTGCTTTTATTTTCTTTGGGTGTCTTAGCGCTGATGGGCGGCTATTTCAAGAATCAGTTCCTCCAGCTCTTCACACATGTTTTCGATCATTATCTCAATCAGGATATTACCGCGAATACTGTGCAGACACTTCTGGTGGAGATGAGCATATCCCTTGCGAAAATAGTCGGTCCAGTCATGGGAATTGCTATTCTGGCTGGTCTGGTCTCTAATTTTGCGCAGTTCGGATTGCTGTTCAGCGGGGAAGCAATAAAATTTGACTTGAAGAAAATCGATCCAATTCAAGGAGCAAAGCGGATTTTTTCAGTCCGGGCTTTGGTCGAGTTACTAAAATCCCTTCTTAAGATTGGGTTGGTAGGCGCGGTCACATTCTATGTGCTTTGGCAGAACATGGATACTGTGATGACTATGTTCCTGAAGTCTCCTGAAAATGCAATGCAGTTCTTTGGGAAAATAACTTTATACATGGGTTTTGCAGCAACGATTGCCCTATTGTTTATAGCAGTTCTGGATTATGCATATCAGCGATTTGATTTCGCAAAGAATATTCGGATGTCCAAGCAGGATATCAAGGATGAGTATAAAAACATGGAAGGAAATCCATTGATTCGTTCCAAGATAAAAGAAAAACAGCGCCAAATGTCCATGATGAGGATGATGAGTGAGGTTCCGAAGGCCGATGTGGTCATTACGAACCCGACACACTTTGCAATTGCTATCCAATATGACGACACAAAGTCTGATACACCGATCGTCATTGCAAAAGGAATGGATCATGTAGCGCTGAAAATAAAGGAAATCGCGAAGGCGAACAATGTAACTATGGTAGAAAACAGACCGCTGGCACGCGGATTATATAAGAATGTAGAGCTGAATCAGCCGATAAAGGAAGAATTCTTCCAGGCGGTTGCGGAAGTGCTCGCCTTTGTGTACCGCACAGAGCGTAAAATGTAAGAGAAGAGGAATTACAACATGAAACTTAAGGATATGTCAGTACTTATAGCAGTTATATTAGTGATCGTCATGCTGATCATCCCATTGCCGGATTGGCTTCTCAGCGTTCTGATCCTGACGAATATCTCGCTTGCTTTGATCGTCATTCTGGTGGCGATGAATACGGAGGAAGCGTTGCAATTCTCAATCTTCCCAACTCTCTTACTTTTGCTTACGCTATTCAGGCTGGCATTGAATATATCGACTACGAGAGCAATCCTTTCAGAAGGCCATGCCGGGGGTGTAGTAGAGACTTTCGGCAGCTTTGTAATCGGTGATAATCCGCTTGTCGGTTTTGTTGTTTTCATCATTTTGGTTATCATCCAATTCCTGGTCATCACAAAAGGGTCGGAGCGGGTATCTGAAGTAGCAGCCCGGTTCACACTTGATGCAATGCCAGGTAAGCAGATGAGTATCGATGCCGATTTGAATGCTGGCATGATATCAGATGTAGAAGCTAAAAAGCGCCGTGAAAAAGTGGAAAATGAAGCGGATTTCTACGGAGCAATGGATGGTGCAAGTAAATTCGTTAAAGGTGATGCCATTGCCGGAATCATTATTGTATTGATCAATATCGTATTCGGATTGATTATCGGGATGATGCAAATGGGCATGACCTTCCAGGATGCTATTAATACGTTTATGCGACTTACTATCGGTGATGGACTGGTCACACAAATACCGGCTATCTTGATTTCTACTGCAACAGGTATCGTGGTGACACGCGTAGCATCGGAAGGGAACCTGGGCAGTGATGTTACAAAGCAGCTATTCCGATACCCAAGTTTGTTATATATTGCGGCAGGGACAATCTTCATGCTCGGCTTGACACCGATCAACTTTTTCCTGACAACGACGATTGCTGCCATACTTGCCGGGTCTGGTTACTTCCTGTCCAGGATTCAGAAAAAGCAGGAGACAGTCGCAGAGGTCACAGAGGAAGTGCAAGAGGAAGCGACAATGAAGTCTTCGGACAATGTTGTGAATCTATTAAGTATGGATCCTATCGAATTCGAATTTGGTTATGCGCTCATACCGCTGGCGGATACGAATCAAGGAGGCGACTTGCTTGATAGAATTGTCATGATACGCAAACAGCTTGCAATCGAGCTTGGTATCGTTATTCCGGTTGTACGGATACGCGATAATATTCAGCTTGGCCCGAATGAATACCGTTTGAAGATAAAAGGAAATGAAGTAGCAGCTGGTGAAGTGCTGCTGGACCATTACTTAGCAATGAGTCCAGGTGTGGAAGATGATGGTCTGGATGGAATTGAAACACTCGAACCAGCTTTCGGCTTGCCTGCTAAATGGATCAGCGAGGACACGAAGGATGATGCGGAGCTTTCAGGCTACACGGTAGTTGATCCTCCTTCCGTCGTATCTACTCATCTTACGGAAACAATTAAGCGCCATGCGCATGAACTGCTTGGCAGACAGGAAACAAAGCAGCTTATCGATCACTTAAAGGAATCGTACCCAATATTGGCAGAAGAAGTAACACCGGATCCGCTTTCAGTTGGAGACGTACAAAAGGTACTGGCAAAGCTGCTGCGTGAGCATGTATCGGTTAGAAATCTGCCGGTTATATTCGAAACACTCGCTGACTTCGGCAGGATGACGACGGATACGGATTTGTTAGCGGAATATGCACGCCAAGCACTTGCACCGCAAATAACGAAGCAATATGTACAGAATAGTCAGCCGCTGCAGGTCATTACCGTATCCGGAGCTGTTGAGAAGGTCATAGCAGATCATATCCAGCAAACAGAGCATGGAAATTATTTGTCACTGGATCCTGAATCTCAGCAGAAAATCGTACAGTCAGTTATGGAACAAGCAGAACGTTTGTCTTTACGGGAAGAAACAGTAATTGTGTTGTGCTCTCCTACAATCCGGATGTATATGCGACAGCTGCTCGATCGCAATCTGCCGCATGCAGTCGTTCTGTCTTACAACGAATTGGATAATACAACAGAAATCAGGAGTGTCGGGATGGTGAATGTCGCATGAAAATGAAGAAATATACAGCTGCCACAATGCCCGAAGCAATGATTCAGATAAGACGTGAATTAGGTAAGGATGCAGTCATCCTACGAACAAAAGAACTGACAAGCGGCGGATTTCTCGGACTATTTAAAAAGAAACGGATTGAAGTCATTGCGGCTTTGGACAAGCAGGATGTGGCCAGCAGCGCTCGCACAGTGCCACCAGTTATTTCATCTGCTGTGTCTCTTGAGAAGAAAGAGACAAATCAAGCAGAAACAGATTTTTCGGCTGAAATAGCAGATCTTAAAAAGGAATTAATGTCTGCTCTTACTAACCAGACCCGACATTATGCCCTGCCATTGCAAGGATTGTATGATCGACTGCTTCATAACGAGGTTCATCCACAGATCGCTTCTGGTCTTATGGAACGCCTCTTGGAAGACGCTGTGAATGAGGATGAGGAACAAAGACTGCTTGATACGCTTATAAAGCGATTTGATAAGGTCCAGCAGCCCGCACGATTCGAAAAGAAATTTATACATCTTGTAGGTCCGACTGGTGTTGGTAAGACGACAACGATTGCAAAGCTTGCGGCAAAAAGCGCTTTAGTCGATAAAAAAAGAGTTGCTTTTATTACGACTGACACGTATAGAATTGCCGCAATCGATCAGCTGCGAACATACGCCAAAATACTGGAAGTTCCGCTTGAAGTTGCATATACGCTTGAAGATTATAAATCTGCCAGGGAAAAGCTGGCAGATTATGATGTGGTATTCGTCGATACAGCAGGAAGAAACTTCAAAGATTCCGCCTTTGTAAAAGAGCTTGAGCAAACGCTTGATTTGCAGAATGAAGCGGAAACGTATTTAACTTTGTCAATAACGACAAGAGCCAGCGATCTTTCGGAGATTTACGAACAGTTTGCACACCTGCCGATCAAGCAGTTCATTTTCACTAAATTAGATGAAGCGAGCCGTTACGGAGGTATCCTGAATTTGGTTCAGCAAGCACATATTGGTGTGGCGTATCTAACCCACGGTCAGGATGTACCGGATGATATTATCACACCATCCGCGTCTTACTTGGCAAAACGTGTAATGGAGGCGACAGCCCGTGCATGATCAAGCAGCTAAACTCCGGGCAAGTGTTCAGCGCACTTCACTTGGAAGAACCATAGCTGTTGCCAGCGGAAAAGGCGGAGTAGGCAAATCGAATTTCGCTCTTAACTTTTCGTTAGCCTTAAGCAAGCTTGGAAAATCAGTCTTGCTTATCGACTTGGATTTAGGAATGGGGAACATCGAGATATTGCTTGGCAAATCGGCCAAGCATTCCTTTGTGGAAATGATTCAAAATCGTTTAAAACTGGAACAAATCGTGGAAGCAGGACCAGATAATCTTGACTTCATTGCTGCTGGTGCAGCGATGAATGAACTCTTTCATATGGATGGTGCCGGATTCGCCCATTTTCAAAAAGAGTTTGAAAGAGCACAGCAAATCTATGACTTTGTGTTCCTGGATATGGGGGCTGGATTAACAGAAGAAAGTGCATCGTTCATCTTGGCCGCGGATGAAAGTATCGTTGTAACGACAACTGAACCGACTAGCATGATGGATGCATATGCCCTGATAAAACATATCAAACAGCGCGATGCTGCGCTGCCGATGCACCTGCTTGTAAATCGTGCAATCGACAAGCGCGAGGGACAGGATACAGCAGCTCGGATGAAGGAAGTAATACAGACATTTCTTCATACCGAGATAATGCTATTAGGTATCCTGCCGGAAGATAAGCAGGTTCCAAAGTCGGTAAAAATGCAGGAGCCATTCCTAAATCACAAGGATACAAAAGCGGGTCCAGTCATTAAGCGGCTTGCAGCCAGCTATCTGAAGCCTGCAGCAGAATCAACAGCTATAGAAAGAACATCGTTTATTGGCAGATTGAAAGATATATGGATGGGAGGAACTCGTAATGGGAAAGATCCGCGTTTTGGTCGTTGATGATTCCGCTTTTATGCGGAAAATCATTTCGGATTTACTGAGCAGTGATGATCGCTTGGAAGTTATCGGAACAGCACGCAATGGCAAGGATGGCCTGGACCAAATCAGCCAACTGAAACCAGATGTAGTAACGATGGATGTGGAAATGCCGATCATGAACGGACTGGATGCGCTGAAGCAAATCATGCTGAAGCACCCCCTGCCGGTTGTCATGCTCTCCAGCTTGACGAAGCAAGGTGCAGATATGACCATTCATGCCATGTCGCTCGGTGCAGTTGATTTCATTGCAAAACCGTCTGGTTCCATATCTTTGGACCTGGATAAAGTGCGGGACGAACTAGTCGTCAAAGTCGTGGCAGCAGCTTCCTCTCGTCTATCAATCAGGGAACAAGTAAAAGCTGCTGAGGTTAAAGTTTTCGCAAAGGCTCCAGAGAAGAAACGGGCTGATCGCAATTTGGTAGCGATTGGTACTTCTACTGGAGGTCCGAGAGCTCTGCAGGAAGTAATCGGAAAACTGCCCGCTGCACTGGCTGCTCCTGTTGTTGTCGTTCAACATATGCCAGTAGGATTCACGAAGTCCCTGGCAGAAAGGCTGGATAGTCTCAGTGCAATAAAAGTCAAGGAAGCCGAACAAAATGAAACTTTAAGAAACGGCGTGGTTTATATCGCGCCAGGCGGATATCATCTTACGATTGTGCAGGCAGATAGCAGACTTATTGCCAAACTGACATTGGAAGACCCTGTGAAGGGGCATCGGCCTTCTGTAGACAGAATGTTCGAATCAATCAGCAGTTTGGAAAATGTGGATGTATGTACCGTTATTATGACAGGCATGGGAGCGGATGGAACCGAGGGGCTGCGAAAAATCAAGAATAGACAGCCATCTGTCTACAGCATCGGTGAATCGGCAGAGTCTTGTGTTGTTTACGGTATGCCGAGAGCGGCAGCTGAGGCCGGACTGTTGCATCATGTTTGTCCAGTCCAGTCAATCGCCTCGGCAATCCAGCAGAGAATCAATCTATTAGAGGGGGTCAACAAATGGAAGTAGATCAGTATTTAGGTGTATTCATCGAAGAAAGCAAAGAACATCTTCAAGCTTTGAATCAGCATTTGCTAGAACTTGAAAAGCAGCCGGAAGATATTGGAGTTGTCAATGAAATTTTCCGTTCCGCTCATACGCTGAAAGGCATGTCGGCTACGATGGGTTATCAGGATTTAGCCAATTTGACGCATCAAATGGAAAACGTACTAGATGCAATCCGCAATCATCAGATTAAAATCAACCCAGAGATTCTTGATGTGGTTTTTGAGGCTGTAGATAGTCTGGAAGAGATGGTCCTCGATATTGAATCCGGTGGAGCAGGAACAAAAGAGGTAAGTGAGTTGGTCAGCCAGCTTGCGGCAATTGAATCTGGCGAAGCACCGCTTCAGGTAGCTGCAGCAGTTGCAGAGGAAAAGGTTAGTGATACCTCAGGTCTTATTCTGGATGAATTCGAGCTGTCTGTATTACGGGAAAGCGAAGAAAAAGGATTCCAAACCTTCTATACAAAAGTTACGTTGCGTGAAGATTGTATGCTGAAGGCTGCCCGGGTTTACATGGTATTCGAAGTACTTGAATCTTTGGGAGAAGTAGTCAAGAGCAATCCGGAGGTTTCCCAGCTTGAGGATGAAGCATTCGACCTGACGTTTGAAGTGTTACTCGTGACAAAAGAGAAGAAAGAACTTATCGAGGAGAAGGTCCTGAAAGTATCTGAGATAGATGCTGTCTCCATCCAAAACTTTTTCGTCGATACATATAAGCACGCACAGGATGAAGGAAAAGAAGAAGTAACTGCTTCTGTGCTTGAAGAAAAGGTACAAGAAACAACAAATGAGAAAAAAGCCCAGCAAAGCAACAAGACGATTCGCGTGAATATTGAACGCCTGGATATTCTGATGAATCTGTTTGAAGAGCTAGTCATAGATCGCGGCAGACTTGAACAGATTGCCGAAGATGTGAAGCATCCAGAACTGCACGAGACAGTTGAGCGGATGGCTAGAATCTCTGGTGACCTTCAAAGTATCGTACTGACTATGCGGATGGTTTCGATTGATCAAGTATTCAACCGCTTCCCGCGTATGGTAAGGCAGCTTGCAAAAGATCTTGGCAAGAAAATTGATCTGCAGATCGAAGGCGCTGAAACAGAGCTGGACCGTACAGTAATCGATGAAATTGGTGACCCGCTTGTACATTTGATCCGCAACAGTCTGGATCATGGCGTGGAAACTCCGGAAGTAAGACGTGAGCTAGGCAAGCCAGAAACAGGAACAATTAAACTGAAAGCCTACCATTCCGGAAATCATGTTTTTATTGATATTACCGACGATGGTGCCGGAATTAACCGTAAGAAAGTTACGGAAAAAGCAATTAAAAATGGACTTATCACAAAAGAACAAGCAGCAATCATGACTGATAATCAAGTATTCGGCTTGATCATGCAGAGCGGCTTTTCAACAGCTGACACTATTTCTGATATTTCAGGTCGCGGTGTTGGTTTGGATGTTGTCCGCAATACGATCGAATCACTTGGCGGAACTATTACAATCAATTCCGAAGAAGGAAAAGGATCAGTATTCAGCATAGAATTGCCGCTGACATTATCAATTATCAGTGTCTTGCTTGTTGAGATCCAAAAAGAAAAATATGCTGTTCCGCTATCTTCTATCATCGAAACAGCAATTATTCCGAAAGCGGATATCATGTATGTCCATAATCAAGCAGTAATCGATTTCCGGGGCAGAGTCGTTCCTCTTGTTTCCTTGAAAGACGTTTTCCAAGTACCTGAAGTGAAAGAAGAGGCGGATCACTATTCTGTTGTCATCATTAAAAAAGGTGACAAATCAGCTGGATTGATTGTAGATGGATTTATCGGGCAGCAAGAAATCGTCCTTAAATCCTTAGGAAACTACTTGACTGAAATCTTCGCTATCTCTGGAGCTACCATCTTGGGAGATGGCCAAGTAGCACTTATCATCGACAGCAATGCGTTAATCAAATAAGGAGGGTTCATCATGGCAGAAGAAATCGTACAAGATGTAAAAGTTATTGTTTTTCAGTTGAAAAATGAAGAATACGCAGTACCTGTGACACAGGTTGGGTCTATCGAGAAGATGGAACATATTACGAGAGTCCCGAACACAGAAAGCTTTATCAAAGGTGTTATCAATATGCGCGGTGTTGTGACGCCAATCGTTGATTTGCGAAGCCGTCTCGGACTTGAAGAGACACCGGTCGATGAAAATACAAGAATCATCATTGTGGATCTGGATGACACGTCAATCGGTTTGATTGTGGATGCAGCGAATGATGTCTTGGATATACCAGTAGATAAAATAGAAGAGGCGCCGCAAGTCATTGGGGCGATCAACATTGATTACATCGACGGGGTAGTGAAACTTGAGGACAGACTTGTCATTTTACTTGATCTGCGAAAAGTCTTGAAATTCCATGAAATCGAAGCAATCAAGTCCATCGAAAGCTGATGTATGATCTTCGCTATATAACGGAAGATCAGCTGGATGCATTAAAAGAAGCAGGAAACATTGGTGCAGGAAATGCAGCTACAGCGCTTTCTACTTTGCTCCGCCAAGACATCGATATGAAAGTGCCAGCGGTCCGAATCTGTCACTTTAATGAATTGATTGAATCGATTGGCGGAGCTGAGCAGCCGCTGGCAGCTATCTATCTCAGGGTTCAGGGAGATGCGCCTGGAAATATGTTCTTCTTGCTCCAGCCAGCTGAAGCAGAGTTATTCGTTCATTATATAACGGGGAATGAGAGCTTTTCATGGTCCAGCACGACTCATGATGACATAAACCTTTCCGCTTTGCATGAAATGGGAAACATACTCGCTGGAAGCTATCTATCTGCGATTAGCGACTTCGCCAAAGTTAATATGCAGCCTTCAGTTCCACAAATCAGTGTCGATATGGGAGGCGCTATTTTAGCGAATGGCTTAATTGAGATAGCTCAGGAAAGCGATTATACCGTGGTTATCGATACGGTCATCTCACTGAGCGATCCGAATGAGCAGCAGCACATGGTTGAGGGGAAATTTCTGCTGCTATTGGATCCAGATGCATTCGGTCATTTATTCCATGCTTTAGGAGTAGAGGCAGATGACTGAGGCCGAAATCTTGCATGTCGGGATAGCTGATGCAAAAATCGCTTCCTATCCGCAGCATCTTCGGACAGCCGGGCTTGGATCCTGTGTCGGTGTTGTCGTTTACGATAAGCAAAGAGGAATTGCTGGCTTGGCGCATGTCATGCTCCCAGACTCCAGTTTAGCTAAACAGACTCAGATGAACCGCAATAAATATGCAGATACAGCTATGGATGACCTGATTGCCAATCTGCTGCGCCAAGGCGGAAGCAGGAGTCACTTTAAAGCGAAGCTTGCAGGCGGAGCCCAGATGTTCTCCTTCATGTCCAGTGACGAGAAAATGCGAATTGGTCCTCGTAATATCGAAGCGGTGGAACAGAAGTTGCGGGAATACCGCATCCCTATCGAAAGCAAGGATGTCGGGGGCAGCAATGGACGCACGATTGAATTTAATACGGATACATGTGGTTTGAGGATTAAAACAGTTAGCAAAGAGGAAGAGATCATATAATGGAGCAGCTTCATTCTTATGACGTAACAGCAAACAAAGGAGGGAGTTTCATGATCAATTATGGATCAGAAACAGAACAGCAGTATTGGAACAGCTGGTTTTATAAAAAAGACAGCGATGCTGCCAATGAATTGATGCGAATGTATATGCATGTAGTGGATTACCATACGCAGCGCATCGCTGCGCACCTTCCCTCCAGTGTGAGCAGAGATGATGTCAGAAGCTTCGGTTACACAGGATTGTATGATGCTTTACAGAAGTTCGAGCCAAGCCGGGATTTCAAATTTGAAACATATGCTTCCTTCCGTGTAAGAGGGGCAATAATGGACGGTCTGCGGAAGGAAGATTGGCTTCCGAGAACCGTCCGTGATAAAGTGAAGAAAATAGAAGCGGCTGCCAGTAAGCTCGAACAAACGCTGGAACGGAAACCGACCAGCGTGGAGATTGCGAAACAGACGGGCTTAAGCCGTGAGGAAGTAGAAGAGGCGGTGCGGGATGCACTGTTTTCAAATGTTCTTTCCATGGATGATAAACCTGCACGGCCCAAGCAAGACACCCAGGAAACAAGCTATGTCCTTCCTGATCTCAAGACCCCTCAGCCTGAAGATGCAGTGCTGCAGAAGGAACTTGTTCTGCAGCTGACAGACAGCATCAAGCAGCTGAATCAGCATGAACAGCTTGTTATCAGTCTATTCTATAAGGAAGAATTGACGTTTACAGAAATCGGGCACATACTGGAATTGACAACATCACGAATATCGCAGATTCACAAACGTGCCATATTCAAATTACGGGAATCACTAGCCAAGCTTTCAGCGATCAGCTGAAAGCTATTTCCCTATTTTATAGAAAGAAGGTTTTTCATGCTAACACTACTTGTCTGTGCCAGTCTTCTCCTTCATGTACTGACCTTCATTGCTATCCGCGCGTTGCAATCAAACATACAGCAGCAGGAAACCCGCCATCAGACGGATAAACAAGCGTATGAAGACATGTTAGGCTCCATACTTGTTGAATTGAAAGAAGAAAATGACCGGCTTCTTCAAGCGGAACCCCAGCCATGGGAAGTCAATACGAAAAAAAACATGGTGGAGATAATCAACGAACCTTCTCCTGCTTCAGAAGAAGATACACCTTCTGTTTCCGATTACACCCCTCCCCAGCCAGCAGAGGAGGAAGATCAAGTATCCATGTCCAATCTCGGACGTGTATTGCAGCTTCATGACCAGGGACTTGATTCTACAGAGATTGCAAAACAGCTCGGAATGGGGAAGACAGAAGTAGAATTGATTCTGCTGATGAAGAAAAATGGTGAAAATAGCAGAAAAAGTTGAGAAAGTACAAAAACATGTCTAAGATGCTTGATTGATGGTAATAGCTGTGCTATATTTATTTTTGGTGTTAATACACACGTCTGCCGATTTTTACGGGAGGTGCTGAGAAGTTGTCAGTTCCCGATAAAAGATGAAGCAGTCGGAGGAGAAAAAACCATTAGGAGGAAACACTATGTCAGTCATTTCAATGAAACAATTGCTTGAAGCTGGTGTTCATTTCGGTCACCAGACTCGCCGTTGGAACCCGAAAATGAAGAAATATATCTTCACTGAGCGTAACGGCATCTACATCATCGACCTTCAGAAAACTGTGAAGAAAGTCGACGAAGCTTACAACTACGTGAAAGAACTTGCTGCTGATGGCGGTACAATTCTATTCGTAGGTACGAAAAAACAAGCACAGGAATCTGTGAAAGAAGAAGCGATCCGTTCTGGTCAGTACTTCGTTAACCAACGTTGGTTGGGTGGTACGCTTACTAACTTCCAGACAATCCGCAAACGTATCAACCGTTTGAAATCCATCGAGCGCATGGAAGAAGACGGTACTTTCGAAGTACTTCCTAAAAAAGAAGTAGTAGGTTTGCTTAAAGAAAAAGAACGTCTTGTTAAATTCCTTGGCGGTATCAAAGACATGGAAAGAATTCCTGACGCTCTATTCGTTATCGACCCACGCAAAGAAAGAATCGCAATTGCAGAAGCTCACAAATTGAACATTCCAATCATCGGTATCGTTGATACTAACTGTGATCCGGATGAGATCGATTACGTGATCCCTGCGAATGACGACGCTATCCGCGCTGTCAAATTGCTTACTTCCAAAATGGCTGACGCTATCCTGGAATCCAAGCAAGGTGAAGAATTGGAAGATCAAGAAGCTCCAGCTGAAGAAGCTACAGAAGCTGTAAGCGAGTAATGGATGAAGGGTGATAAGGGGGGACCTTTTATCACCCTTTTTTCAAGAAATAAATTGTCCAAACCCTTAAGGAGGCATTTACGATGGCAATCACGGCACAAATGGTAAAAGAATTGCGCGAAAAAACTGGCGCAGGTATGATGGATTGTAAAAAAGCTTTGACACAAACAGATGGTGACATGGAGAAAGCAATTGATTACCTTCGCGAGAACGGTATTGCGAAAGCAGCTAAAAAAGCAGATCGTATCGCTGCTGAAGGTTTGACTTTCATCGCTACAGAAGGCAATCATGCTGTATTGCTTGAAGTGAACTGTGAAACTGACTTCGTTACTAAAAACGATCAGTTCAAAACCCTTTTGAACGATCTTGCTCAACATATCCTTACTAACAAACCAGCTAGCGTAGAAGAAGCTTCAGAACAAAAAATCAACGCTGACCAAACTGTTGGTGAATACATCAATGCTGCTATCGCGAAAATCGGTGAAAAGATTTCCCTTCGCCGCTTTGCACTAGTAAGCAAAGAAGACAACCAAGCTTTCGGCGCATATACACATGGCGGCGGACGCATCGGTGTATTGGCATTGCTTGATGGCACAACTGATGCAGAGCTTGGTAAAGATGTTGCAATGCACATCGCTGCGGTAAACCCTCGTTACGTTTCCCGTGATGCAGTGGCTGCTGATGAAGTAGAACGCGAGCGCGAAGTATTGAAAACACAAGCTCTTAACGAAGGCAAGCCAGAAAATATCGTTGAAAAGATGGTAGAAGGCCGTCTTGGCAAATTCTTCGAAGAGATTTGCTTGCTTGAGCAAAGCTTCATCAAAGATCCAGATCAAAAAGTGAAGAAATACGTATCCGACAAAGGTGCTTCTGTAGTTAACTTTGTTCGTTATGAAGTAGGCGAAGGTATGGAAAAACGTGAAGATAACTTCGTTGACGAAGTAATGAGCCAAGTTAAAAAATAAGTACGACAAAAGAGGGGACACTTGGTGTTCCCTTTTTTACAAAATACATACCTTTGGAGGCAATGATGACAACAGCACGCTACAAACGAATCGTATTGAAACTAAGTGGAGAAGCATTAAGCGGCCAAGTCGGCTATGGTATTGAACCTTCCGTCATCCGTTCCATTGCAGAACAAGTAAAAGAAGTAGCCGAAATGGGAGTAGAAGTTGCAGTCGTCGTAGGCGGCGGTAACATCTGGCGCGGAAAAGTCGGCAGCGAAATGGGAATGGACCGTGCAAATGCTGACTATATGGGTATGCTGGCAACAGTGATGAACTCACTAGCGTTACAGGATAGCTTAGAGAACCTAGGTATTCCGACAAGAGTGCAGACATCTATTGAAATGCGCCAAGTAGCTGAGCCTTACATTCGACGCAAGGCGATTCGTCACCTTGAAAAAAATCGTGTCGTCATCTTTGCAGCTGGTACAGGAAACCCTTACTTCTCGACTGATACGACAGCAGCCTTAAGAGCAGCTGAGATCGAGGCTGAAGTAATCCTGATGGCAAAGAATAATGTTGATGGCGTGTACAATGCAGATCCTAAATTGGTAGCAGACGCTGTGAAGTATGACTCCCTGACTTATTTGGATGTCCTAAATGAAGGACTTGGAGTCATGGATGCGACAGCTTCCTCTCTATGTATGGATAATGATATCCCGCTACTTGTGTTCTCTATCAGCGAAAAAGGAAACATTAAAAGAGCAGTTTCCGGTGAGAATATCGGAACAATTATAAGGGGGAATAAATAATGTCAACAGCAATCATTTCTGATGCAAAAAGCAAAATGGCACATGCAGTACAGGCTTTCTCCAGACAGCTGGCGACTGTACGTGCAGGGCGTGCGAATCCTTCTCTTTTGGATAGTGTATATGCAGATTATTATGGTGCTACCACACCATTGAACCAGTTAGCAAGTATCACTGCTCCAGAAGCACGTATGCTTGTTATCACACCTTACGATAAAACGGCAATCTCCGATATCGAGAAAGCTATCCAAAAGGCTGATCTTGGACTATCTCCTTCCAGTGATGGTAATGTAATCCGTCTCAGCATCCCTGCTCTGACAGAAGAGCGACGCAAGGATTTAGTGAAAGTCGTTTCTAAATACTTGGAAGAGGCGAAAGTTCAAATCCGTAATATTCGCCGTGACAGCAACGATCAGTTGAAGAAAGCTGAAAAGAATAAAGAGATCACTGCGGATGATTTGAAAGGCTTCCAGGATGAAGTGCAGACGGAAACGGATAAGCACATCAGCCAGCTTGAAGGTCTTGCAAAAGACAAAGAAAAAGAAATAATGGAAGTTTGACCCTTAACCATGTAAAATAAGTACTACAAGACCCTCTTGCTAAAGGGGGTTTTTGCTCTTTTTGTGACATACAAGAGCAGTACTGCACAGGGCGCCTCTGGCTCTTTTCAGTCAGCAGAGAAAATAGCCCAATGGAGGATTCAAAATGATTAAACTTCCTTTTTTCAATAGGAAAAGAAGAATAGAGTTACAGCCGTCGACACTGAAGCTTGAGAATATCCCGGAACATGTGGCCATTATCATGGATGGAAATGGACGCTGGGCGAAAAAGCGCGGACTTCCCCGGATTGCTGGACACAAAGAAGGGATGACAACTGTCCGGCGGATTGTAAAGGCTGCAAACAGGATCGATGTGAAGGTACTTACACTATATGCCTTTTCCAAAGAAAACTGGAAACGGCCGCAGGCGGAAGTGGACTTTTTGATGAAGCTCCCAAAGGAGTTTCTTACAACTTACTTGCCTGAGCTTATCGAAGAGAACGTTAAAGTACAGACTATAGGGGATCTGGACGGTTTACCTTCCTTCACTAGGGAAGCAGTCAAGGAAGCGATGGAGCAGACGAAGCACAATGACGGTCTTATCCTTAACTTCGCATTGAATTATGGCGGACGGTATGAGCTTGTTCATGCTGTGCAAAATATGATGCAGGATATATCTGACAAGAAGCTGCAAATGGAAGATATCGATGAGTCATGTATCTCCCGCTACTTATATACTGAAAAATTAGCAGACCCGGATTTGATAATCCGCACAAGCGGCGAGCATCGGTTAAGCAATTTTCTGCTTTGGCAGAGCGCTTATTCAGAGCTATGGTTCACGGAAGTATTGTGGCCTGATTTCGATGAATTGCTGTTCGAACAGGCAGTCAGTGATTTCCAGAACAGAAAACGGCGCTATGGCGGTATTTGAGGTGAATATTAAACAATGAAGCAACGATTGATCACAGCGGTTATTGCAGGCATATTCTTCATGATTTTTGTATTGCTTGGCGGGGCATGGTTCGAAGCGTTCATTTATTTGATCGCGACCATAGCCTTCATCGAGCTGCTGCGTATGCGCAAAATCGCGAAATATAAAGTACCATCCATCGTGAGTGTGCTCCTGCTATGGGGCCTTTTAGCCCCGGATTTGGGCATGATCAACACCATGTTCGATTTACATATCAATAAAACGGACATCCTTTTATTCTCCGTTATCCTTCTCTTGAGCTATACGGTACTGGCAAAGAACCGATTCACTTTCGAAGATGCAGGTTTCCTGCTGATTACAGTAGTGTATATCGGTTTTGGCTTCCTCTATTTCATTATTACGAGGAATGCTCCAAATGAAATTATCGGAGATCATATTGTTACCGGATTGTCCAAGTTCATATTTGTCTTGGTTGTCATTTGGGCAACTGATTCGGGAGCTTATTTCTTCGGAAAAGCTTTCGGTAAACATAAGCTATGGCCTACTATCAGTCCGAACAAAACAATTGAGGGAGGCATAGGCGGCCTCGTTCTCGGCTGTATAGCAGGAATAGTATTCCAGTTTATTTCCCCTGTGAGCAGCTCCCTTTTAATTGTGGCTGGTGTATGTATCCTGATTGCTGTCTTCGGTCAGCTTGGAGATATGGTCGAATCTGCCTTCAAACGTCATTATCTTGTAAAAGATTCTGGGAAAATCCTGCCGGGACACGGCGGAATTTTGGATCGTTTCGACAGTATGATTTTTGTTTTCCCAATCCTGCATTTAATTCAATTCATTTAATAGAGTATAAAGAGGAGCGTGTCCGATGAAAACAATCGCATTATTAGGTGCAACCGGTTCGATCGGTCTGCAGACATTGGATGTGATCCGCAACCATCCGGAGGCATTTCGGCTGCACAGTATGGCATTTGGCCGTAACATTGAAAAAGCGATGCCGCTTATCAAGGAATTCGAGCCTGCTGTAGTAGTTGTACAGGATGAACAGACCAAAGAGAAACTTCATCAGACACTTCCAAATGCAGAAATACTGGTTGGTTCCGCTGGAATGGTAGCAATCTCATCAGCAGGTGAAGTGGATGTGGTCGTAAATGCAGTCCTTGGCAGTATCGGACTGGAAGCGACGCTCGAAGCAATCCGTGCCAAGAAGCAAGTCGCATTCGCGAATAAGGAGACGCTTGTGTCAGCCGGACACCTTGTCATGGCTGAAGCAAAGAAACATGGTGTCAATCTGCTTCCGGTAGATAGTGAGCATGCTGCAATATTCCAATGTCTGAATGGAGAGAAGCTTGAGGATGTGAATAAGCTGATCATTACTGCTTCTGGAGGCAGTTTCCGTGATAAAACAAGAGACGAGCTCAAGCATGTAACATTGGAGGACGCTCTGCGCCATCCGAACTGGAGCATGGGACAAAAAATAACCATCGATTCCGCAACAATGATGAACAAGGGCTTGGAAGTCATTGAAGCACATTGGCTATTCGGTATCGATTATGATGATATCGAGGTTGTCCAGCACCGCGAGAGTATCATCCATTCCATGGTAGAGTACAAGGATTACAGTGTCATCGCCCAGCTTGGTACACCTGATATGCGGGTTCCGATCCAGTACGCCCTTACCTACCCTGAAAGACTTGATTTAGCAGTTTCAAAAAGGTTAAACTTAGTGGAAATAGGCAAACTCCACTTTGAAGAAATGAGTATGGAACGATTCCCTTGTTTGCGTATGGCATACGATGCAGGCAGAGCCGGCGGCACTGCTACTACCGTATTGAATGCTGCAAATGAGGAGGCTGTAGCCCTGTTTCTTGCGGGAAAGATCTCTTTCCTGACAATCGAGGATTATGTAGCACGCGCATTAGATGCACATGCCTATGAATCTTTCCCTTCTTTGGAAACAATCATGGAAACAGATCGTCTCACGCGGAGTCAAGTGAGGTCCTATATCCAATAAAGGCAGGTGCCCATTGTGACAACTATTATTGCGTTTATCCTAGTGTTCGGACTGCTCGTTTTCGTGCACGAACTCGGACATTTAATTTTTGCGAAGCGAGCAGGCATGCTAGCTCGGGAATTCGCCATCGGTTTTGGACCGAAGATCTTTTCCTGGATGAAGAATGAGACACTTTACACAATCAGACTTCTCCCGATTGGGGGATATGTCCGCGTTGCCGGTGAAGATCCGGAGATCGTGGAATTAAAGCCTGGTCATCATATCGGTCTAGAATTCAATGACAAACAGGAAGTAACGAAGATTATCGTCAATAATAAATCCAAGCATCCGTATGCACGTGTCATTGAAGTTGAAAGTGCAGATTTGGACCATAACCTAATGATATATGGCTATGAAATAGGGGAGGAAGAGCGACTGTCTTTCCCTGTCCATGAAAAGGCTATGTACGTGATGGATGAGACAGAAACACAAATCGCTCCGTATAACCGCCAATTCGCTTCAAAGAACAAGCGCCAGCGGGCGATGCAATTGTTTGCCGGTCCAATGATGAATTTCCTGCTTGCACTTGTGCTGTTTTTCATCCTGGCCCTGATACAGGGGGTGCCAGCTGATAATGCAGCTGTAGGTACTGTACAAGACGGTTCTGCAGCACAAGAAGCTGGAATCCGATCAGGTGATGAAATTACAGCAATCGATGGTACACCTGTACAAACTTGGGAAGAATTCACGACTATTGTTCGAGAGAACCCTGAAAAAGAGCTTGAGGCAACAATCGTACGGGACGGCCAGGAACAGCAGCTGATGATGACTCCTGCACTTGTGGAAAATGGCGATCAGAAAATTGGTCAGATCGGTGTAACACTCGCAATGGAGAAGAGTTTCTTAGGAGCGATTCCTTATACTTTCCAGCAAACATGGGAATTCGGAACGATGATTATCACCAATTTGGGACAGCTCATAACTGGTCAGCTTAGTATCGATGCGCTTTCCGGTCCAGTTGGTATATATGATGCGACAGATCAAGTAGTAAAAACGGGATTGATCAATTTGATCCAGTGGACAGCACTGCTCAGTGTCAATCTTGGTATCGTTAACCTCGTCCCGCTACCCGCACTTGACGGAGGACGGTTGTTGTTCATCGGTGTGGAAGCATTGAGAGGTAAGCCGGTTGAACCACAAAAAGAGGCAGTGGTCCATTTCATTGGGTTCGCTCTGCTTATGCTTTTGATGATCGTGGTCACCTGGAATGATATACAGCGGCTATTTTTATGATGCAGAGGTGGAAGAATGCGACAAAGTAAAACATTTATACCAACATTAAGAGAAGTTCCAGCAGATGCAGAGGCGATCAGCCATCAGCTGCTAGTCAAAGGCGGATATATCCGCCAGACTGCTTCTGGAATCTATAGCTATCTGCCGCTCGGCACAAGAGTGCTGCGAAAAGTGGAAGCGATCATCCGTGAGGAGTTGGATCGCACCGGAGCGAGCGAGATGCTCATGCCGGCACTTCAGCCTGCAGAGCTATGGAAAGAGACAGGCCGCTGGAAGGTTTACGGACCTGAACTGATGCGTATGCATGACCGGAACAATCGGGAATTCGCACTTGGTCCTACTCATGAGGAAGTAACGACTAGCTTAGTACGTGATGAATTGAACAGCTACAAGAAATTACCGCTTACGGTGTATCAGATCCAGACGAAGTACCGGGATGAACAGCGTCCTCGTTTCGGTCTATTGCGCGGCCGGGAATTTATCATGAAAGATGCATATAGTTTCCATGCGGACTACGAAAGTTTGGATGAAGCCTATGAGACTATCTCTGACGCTTATCATCGCATCTTTAAACGGGTAGGGTTGAATTTCCGAGCAGTAGTGGCTGACTCAGGTGCAATGGGCGGTAAGGATACGCACGAATTCATGGCACTTGCTTCTGTTGGAGAAGATACGATCGCCTTCAGTGATGTATCGGACTATGCTGCCAATATTGAAATGGCAGAAGTAATCGATCAAGGCCAAAAGCCTGATGCAGAACCACTTACCCTTGAGAAGATTGAGACTCCTAACGTGAAGACAATGCAGCAAGTGGCTGATTATCTTGGTCACACGCTTGAAGAAGGTCTAAAGGCAGTTGTATTCAAAGTGGATGATCGTCTTGTCATGGTTATTTCACGCGGTGATCATGAAATTAACGACATTAAGGTAAAAAACCTTTACCAAGCACAGATTGTCGAACTTGCCGATGAAGCAGAAGTAAAAGAACTGCTTGGCGCCGGGTTTGGTTCTCTAGGTCCAATCAATGTGCATGAAGATATCGACGTTATTGCAGATAACGCTGTTAAATATGTAGCTAATGTAACTTGCGGAGCGAACGAAGATGGCTTCCATTTTAAAAATGTGAACCCAGAACGTGATTTCCAAGTGAAGCAATATGCTGATCTTCGTTTCATCCAAGCAGGTGATCCTTCTCCTGATGGCCAAGGCACAATCCAATTTGCTGAGGGTATCGAAGTAGGACAAGTATTTAAGCTTGGTGAATTCTATGCGGAAAAAATGCAGGCTAAATTCCTTGATGAACAAGGGAAAGCGCAGAACTTAATTATGGGATGTTATGGAATAGGTGTATCGCGTACACTTGCAGCGGCTGTCGAACAGCATAGCAGGGAAGGTGCGATTGTATGGCCTAAATCCATCAGTCCATTCCAAGTACATCTGATCAGCCTTAACCCGAAAAAAGACGACCAGCGTGAATTGGCTGATCGACTATATGAAAGATTACTTGAAGCGGGCGTCGATGTGTTGTACGATGATCGTAAGGAACGAGCCGGTGTCAAATTCGCTGATAGCGATTTGATTGGTATTCCAGTTCGCATCACAGTAGGCAAACTTGCCGCTGATGGCCAAGTGGAAGTGAAGTTCCGTGATACAGAACAAGAAGCAGTTTCACATGAGAATGATTTGCTTGATCAAATAGCTGCTTACCTATAAAAATGTACAAGCCCTTGTCAATCCATTGACAGGGGCTTTCGCAAGACCGCAGTACCAGTAGCGGGGGAGGAGAAGTCACAATGAGTTTAAGCCGTAATGAGAAAATGGACATGCTCCTTGAGCAGATTCAGCTTGATACAGAAACTATCGAAGCTCATTTTAAAGAGAGTCAGCTGGAGAAACTGGAAGTCGATCCGAAAGAAAAGTCCTGGCACTTTCATTTTCAATTGGCAAATCTGCTGCCTCCAACCATATATAAAATATTCACTGCTAAGCTGACAGAAGCCTTTGCGCACATTGCAGCTGTGAATTGGTCGATCCGATGTGTGACGAATACAGTGGAAGCTGAACACATCCAGGATTATTGGAAGGATTTTGTACTAACTTATCCAAAACTGTCACCTGCTTATAAGGATCTTGTTCAAACACAGGTCCCTTTAGTTAACGGTAATAAGATTATGTTAACTGCTAGGAATGAAGCAGAAGCTAGTGCCCTGAAAAAAAGACTTGAACCGGCCTTTCAAACGTATTGTGAGAAAATCGGTGCAGGCCTTTACATGCTTACTGTTACCGTTCAAGAACAGAACATGGAAGAACTGACGAAATTCCGTGAGCAGAAAGCAATTGAAGATAGCCTTCTCGTTCAAAAGGCTATCAAGGATTCAGAAGACCGTGCGAAGAAGCAGGATGAGACTCCTCAAGGTCCTGTTATGATTGGTTATGCTATCAATGACGAAATCACACTCATGCGGGATATTCAGGATGAAGAACGTCGTATGGCAGTTCAGGGGTATGTTTTTGATGTGGACATTCGTGAATTGCGCTCTGGCCGTCACTTGCTCATCGCCAAAGTAACGGACTACACAGACAGTTTCCAAATCAAGATGTTCTCTAAGGGCAATGAAGATGCTGATAAATTCAAGCAGCTCAAAAAAGGTATGTGGATAAAAGCGCGCGGAAGCATCCAGACAGACAACTTCACAAATGAACTGACGATGATGGCAAATGACATCAACCAGATCACTGTCACGCTTCGCCGAGATGAAGCAGAAGAAGGGGAGAAGCGTGTCGAATTGCATGCGCATACGCTTATGAGCCAGATGGATGCTGTTACATCGGCCAGTCGTTTGATTGAAACAGCAGCCAGATTCGGACACGAAAGCATAGCGATCACGGATCACGCTGTCGTACAGAGTTATCCGGAAGCCTTTGCTGCTGGTAAGAAAAACAATGTAAAAGTAATCTATGGCTTGGAAGCCAACCTTGTCGACGATGGCGTTCCGATTGCATACAACAGCAAGGATATCAATTTGGAAAAAGCTACTTATATCGTATTCGACGTGGAGACGACAGGTCTTTCTGCTTCCTATGATAAGATAATCGAATTGGCTGCAGTGAAGTTCCATGATGGAGAAATTGTCGACCGCTTTGAACGGTTTGCTAATCCGCACCAAAAGCTAAGTCAGACGATTATCGACCTGACAGGCATAACGGATGATATGCTCGTTGATGCACCTGAAATCGAGGATGTACTGAATGATTTCAACGCCTGGATGGGCGACGATGTTCTAGTTGCCCATAACGCCAGCTTTGATATGGGATTTTTGAATCAAGGGTTCAAGCGAATTGGTTTGGAGAAGGCGTCGAATGCGGTTATTGATACATTGGAACTTGCCAGGTTCCTGTTTCCGCAGCTGAAGAACCACCGTTTGAATACGCTATGTAAGTTCCTCGATATCGAATTGACACAGCATCACCGGGCAATTTACGATACGGAGGCTACTAGTTATCTGCTTTGGCGTTTATTAAAAGAAGCATTCAATAAAGAAATCATGAATCATAATCAGCTTAACAACTATATGGGGGAAGGAAATGCGTACCAGCGTTCCCGTCCCTACCACTGTACGATTTATGTTCAAAATGAAATCGGCTTAAAGAATATGTATAAGCTCGTCAGCATGTCGCATGTTGATTACTTCTACCGTGTTCCGAGAATTCCCCGTTCGAAGCTTGAACAGCATCGGGAGGGCTTGATCATCAGCTCTGGCTGTGACAAAGGTGAAGTGTTCGAGGCGATGATGCAAAAATCGAAGGAGGATGCAGCAGAAGCCGCAGCTTTCTATGATGTGATTGAAGTGCAGCCCCCAGCTAACTATTACCATTTGATCGAGAAGGAGCTGGTGCAGAATGAAGCACATCTATTTGACATTCTTCGGAATCTTGTAGAGTTAGGCGAGGATCTGGATAAACCAGTTGTTGCGACAGGTAACGTGCACTATATAGAAGAGCATGAAAAACAGTACCGAAACATTCTGATCAAGACACAAAATGGTAACCCGCTCAGCAGGCAGACATTGCCGGATGTCCATTTCCGCACGACAGCTGAGATGTTGGCTTGCTTCGATTTCCTGCCTTCTGAAAAAGCGAAAGAGATCGTTGTGACGAACACGAAAAAAGTGTCTGACATGATGGAAGATGTAAAACCGGTAAAAGAAGATCTGTACACGCCTAATATCGATGGTGCAGAGGACGAGATGCGCCAGATGAGCTATGATCGTGCCCGCAGCATTTATGGCGATACATTACCGGAAATAGTCGAGAAACGAATCGAAAAGGAACTGAAAAGTATAATCGGCCACGGATTTGCCGTTATTTATCTTATTTCACACAAGCTAGTGAAGAAGTCTCTGGAAGACGGATACTTGGTAGGATCACGTGGATCTGTCGGTTCGTCATTGATCGCGACGCTTACCGATATTACCGAAGTTAACCCGCTGCCGCCGCATTATGTATGCCCAAGCTGCAAGTATAACGAGTTCTTCAACGATGGGTCTGTCGCCAGCGGTTACGATTTGCCTGAGAAGAATTGTCCGTCATGCGGTGAATCTTTGAAGCGGGATGGACAGGATATTCCTTTCGAAACCTTCCTTGGTTTCAAAGGAGATAAAGTTCCCGATATCGATTTGAACTTCTCCGGTGCTTACCAGCCGCAAGCCCATAACTATACGAAGGTACTGTTTGGGGAAGACAAGGTATATCGTGCCGGTACAATCGGTACTGTAGCAGAAAAAACAGCCTATGGTTATGTGAAAGGCTATGCCAGCGATAATCAGCTTCATATCCGAAATGCGGAAGTGGACCGTCTCGTTCAAGGCTGTACTGGGGTGAAAAGGACAACCGGTCAGCATCCAGGTGGTATAATTGTTGTGCCGGATGACCAAGATATATATGACTTCACACCTATCCAGTTCCCTGCAGATGACCGCAATTCAGAATGGAAAACGACCCACTTCGATTTCCACTCGATTCATGATAATCTGCTGAAACTGGATATACTCGGACACGATGATCCGACCGTCATCCGTATGCTTCAGGATTTGTCCGGTATCGATCCAAAAACTATTCCGACAAATGATCCGGAAGTAATGAAGATCTTTTCCGGACCAGAAGCATTAGGTGTGACGGCAGAACAAATTATGTGTAAAACAGGTACACTCGGCGTGCCAGAGTTTGGAACGCGTTTTGTCCGACAGATGCTGGAGGATACGAATCCATCCACTTTTGCCGAGCTTGTCCAGATTTCCGGACTATCCCATGGTACAGATGTATGGCTAGGCAATGCCCAGGAATTGATCAACAGCGGCATTTGCACATTACCTGAAGTAATTGGCTGTCGTGATGACATCATGGTTTATCTGATGCACCGGGGTCTTGATTCATCGCTTGCGTTCAAGATCATGGAGTCTGTCCGAAAAGGGAAAGGGCTTCAGGATGAATGGATCGAAGAGATGAAGAAGAACAATGTACCGGATTGGTATATCGATTCATGTCTGAAAATCAAGTACATGTTCCCAAAAGCCCACGCAGCTGCATATGTTCTTATGGCTGTAAGGATTGCCTACTTCAAGGTGCATCATCCGATTCTCTTCTATGCTGCGTACTTCAGTGTACGTGCTAGTGATTTCGAGCTTGATACGATGATCAAAGGACCAGAAGCAATCCGCCAGCGTATAAACGAAATCAACCAAAAGGGTCATGATGCTTCTCCAAAAGAGAAGAACCTTGTGACGGTACTGGAGCTATCCCTTGAAATGTGTGAGCGGGGCTTCCATTTCCAGCGGGTTGATTTGTACAAATCCAGTGCTACTGACTTTCTTGTTGACGGAGACAGCTTGATTCCGCCGTTCAATGCAATTGACGGACTAGGTACCAATGCTGCGCTCAATATCGTGAAAGTACGGGAAGATGGAGAGTTTCTGTCGAAAGAGGATTTGCGTGAACGAAGCAGGATTAGTAAAACGGTATTGGAGTATATGGATCAGCATGGCTGTCTGGAAGGAATGGCCGACCAGAACCAGCTTTCGCTATTCTAACAGGATTCTTGCCTAAATAAGAAACTTGTGGTATATTATCCAATAGCGGTATTGATACGAACCAGATCAAGAGTGGGATTACCCACTCTTTTTCATACCCATGGATTCGGCATCAAGTTTGTAAGGGGAGCGCCTCTTCGTTTTTTGTAGCAAAAAGCACATGATAAACATTGTTCCCTTGCTTCCATTTCGGGCAAGGGTTTTCTATTGAGAGGCTACACCCTTACCCATTTAAAAGTAATATTCGCCTGAAAGCGTGCAGTAAAGGAGGAAGCATTTTGGCAGCCAATATAACGGAAGTTACGGAAAGCTATCTACAACCGATCGTGGAAGAGCTGCAGCTTGAGTTGGTTGATGTAGAATTCGTCAAGGAAGGCAAGAATTGGTTCCTGCGTGTTTATGTCGACAAAACGGAAGGCATCGATATCGAGGAATGCGCCATCGTCTCTGAGAAGTTGAGTGAGATCCTAGATGAGAATGACCCGGTTGATTTTCCGTACTTTCTGGAGGTTTCTTCGCCAGGAGCGGAAAGACCACTGAAAACGAAACAAGCAATCACAAAAAGCATCGGTAAGACAGTACATGTAAAGCTATATGAGCCGATCGATAACGAGAAAGAGTATCAAGGTACATTGAAGGCGTTCGAAGACGATGTATTGACATTGGAAGTCATGATCAAAGCGAGGAAAAAGGAAGTGTCCCTTCCATATGAGAAAATCGCGAAGGCACGTCTGGCTGTAACGTTTAACTAAAGGGGGATATACGAGTGAGCAGCGAGCTTTTTGATGCCATTACTTATTTGGAGAAAGAGAAAGGGATTAACAAAGACGTCCTGATCGAAGCGCTGGAAGCAGCCTTGATCTCCGCTTATAAAAAGAACTTCAAGTCTGCAACGAATGTTCGTGTTGATTTGAATGAAACAACTGGGTCCATGAAAGTTTTCGCCCGTAAAGATGTTGTCGAGGAAGTCGAGGACAGCCAGCAGCAAATGACACTGGATGAAGCTCGTGCTATCTCTGGTACGTACGATATCGGCGATGTCGTTGAAATTGAAGTGACACCGAAGGACTTCGGCCGTATTGCAGCGCAAGCAGCGAAGCAAGTCGTTACACAGCGTGTGCGTGAGGCAGAGCGCGGCGTCATCTTCAGCGAATATGCAGATAGGGAAGAAGATGTCATGACTGGTATCGTCTCCCGTAACGATCCAAGATTCATTTATGTGGACCTTGGCAAAATCGAAGCGAAATTGCCGGAAAGCGAACAGATGTCTACGGAAAAATATGAAATCCATGACCGCTTGAAGGTATACGTGACGAAAGTGGAGAACACGAACAAAGGACCGAGCATCTTCGTTTCCAGGACTCACCCAGGTCTTTTGAAGCGATTATTTGAAATGGAAGTGCCAGAAATTTATGATGGTACTGTAGAGATTCGTTCTGTGGCACGTGAGGCTGGAGATCGTTCTAAGATTTCTGTCTATGCATCCCAAGCGGAAGTCGATCCTGTCGGTTCCTGTGTTGGTCAGCGCGGTCAGCGTGTCCAAGCAATCGTGAATGAATTGAAAGGTGAAAAAATTGATATCGTAGAGTGGTCGGAAGATCCAGTTGAGTACGTATCAAATGCGCTTAGTCCTTCCAAGGTCATCTCTGTGCTTGTCGATGAGGAAGAAAAAGCGACAACGGTCATCGTACCTGATTACCAGCTTAGCCTTGCAATCGGGAAACGTGGTCAGAATGCCCGCCTGGCAGCGAAATTGACAGGCTGGAAAATCGATATTAAATCTGAGACCGAAGCACGCGAGCTTGGCATATTGACTAAGCAGGATGCAGAAGCTGACGACTTCGACGATTTTGACGACGAAGACACATATTGATAAGGGGCGCTGTATATGAAACAAAAGAAAGTTCCGCTTCGAAAATGTGTGGTTTCCAACGAAATGAAGCCAAAACAGGAATTGATCCGGGTTGTCCGCAGCAAGGAAGGCGATGTCTTTGTGGATGAAACCGGTAAAAAGAACGGTCGCGGTGCGTACGTCTCGAAGGATGCGGCTATCATAGAAAAAGCGAAAAAACAAGATACGCTGGCGCGGCACTTGAATACACAGATCGATGATTCTATTTATGAAGAACTTGCGCGATTAGCGAAAGGTCAGCACTCATGAGTAAAAATTATTTGAATTTGTTAGGCTTAGCTGTACGTGCCGGGCAGTGCACCTTCGGAGAAGATGCAATTGTCCGGGATATCCAGCGGCAGAAAGCAAAGCTAGTAATAGCTGCCAGTGATGTCGGTCCCCAAACCCTGAAGAAACTTCGCAACAAGACCGATTACTACAACATCGCCTTTCTGCAGGTAGAGGAGGACCGGGATCAATTATCACAAGCGATTGGTAAATCCGGCAGAGTCGCAATTGCCATTTTGGATCAAGGCTTTGCAGACAAATTGAAATCTTTGCTCACTGAATCCACTCGGAGGTGAACGTATGTCAAAGATTCGTGTTTATGAATACGCAAAAGAGAAGAACGTTTCCAGTAAGGAAATCATTACTAAACTTAAAAGTATGAATATCGAAGTATCCAATCATATGTCCATGATTAATGAAACGGCAAAAGACAAATTGGATAAGAGCTTCACAGCAAAAAGCGCGGGTAGCGAGAAAGTAGCGATTAAAACGGGGAACTCAACAAACACAACCAACTCAGCAAATAATAGCGGACAGAACAATAAGCCGAAAAGCAAGAGTGGCGGCGGTCCACAGAACCGCAACCAGCAGCGTAATGGTAATAAAAAACCAGGCAAAGGCGGACAGAACAACAATAGACGCGGCGGCCGCAACAATAACCGGGGTAAAGCACCGCAGCAGAAGCGTCCAGAAATGCCGACTCCAGATAAAATCACCTTCAAAGAGTCTTTGACTGTTAGTGAATTGGCAGCAAAGCTTCATAGGGAGTCCACTGAAATCATCAAAAAGCTCTTCCTTCAAGGTGTCATGGCAACAAAGAACCAGGACTTGGACAAAGATGCTATTGAATTGATCTGTGCAGAATACGATGTCGAAGTAGAAGAAGAAGTAGATGTTGACGTAACAGATTTGGATAACTACAAAATCGAAGATAAAGCTGATGAACTGCAGGAACGTCCTGCCGTTGTCACAATCATGGGACACGTTGACCATGGTAAAACAACTTTGCTTGATTCTATCAGAGATACGAAAGTGACCGAAGGAGAAGCTGGCGGAATTACGCAGCATATCGGTGCATATCAAGTTGAAGAAAATGGCAAGAAGATCACCTTCCTTGATACTCCTGGACACGCAGCTTTCACAAGCATGCGTTCCCGTGGTGCACAAGTAACAGATATCGCGATTTTAGTTGTAGCTGCAGATGACGGTGTTATGCCGCAGACTGTCGAAGCGATCAACCATGCGAAAGCTGCGGAAGTGCCGATCATCGTAGCGGTTAACAAAATCGACTTGGAAGGCGCTAATCCAGACCGAGTGATGCAGGAGCTTACTGAGCATAACCTGATCCCTGAGGATTGGGGCGGTGATACAATCTTCGTTCAGCTTTCTGCGAAAAAACGTGAAGGTATCGACGATTTGCTTGAAATGATCTTGCTTGTAACCGAAGTTGAAGAATTGAAAGCAAACCCGAACCGTTCTGCAGAGGGTACTGTAATCGAAGCACAATTGGATAAAGGTCGCGGTCCTGTAGCAACATTGCTTGTACAGAATGGTACGCTTAATATCGGCGACAGCATTGTTGTCGGTAATACATTCGGCCGCGTGCGTGCAATGGTGAATGATTTGGGACGCCGTGTGAAAACAGCTCCTCCATCCACACCGGTTGAGATCACTGGCTTGAACAGTGTACCGAATGCAGGTGACCAGTTCATGGTATTCGAAGACGAGAAACAAGCTCGTCAAGTAGGGGAAGCAAGACAGCAGAAGCAAGTGGAAGAAAATCGTTCCAGCGGAGCACGTGTCAGCCTTGAGGATCTGTTTAACCAGATCAAGCAAGGGGAAGTGAAAGATATCAACTTGATCGTGAAAGCGGACGTGCACGGTTCCGTAGAAGCGATGGCTGCGTCCCTGGAGAAAATCGAAGTGGAAGGCGTTAAAGTCCGCATCATCCACACAGGTGTAGGCGCAATAACGGAATCTGATGTTATTTTGGCATCTGCTTCAAATGCGATTATCATCGGTTTCAACGTTCGTCCGGATACAAATGCGAAAAAAGCTGCAGAATCTGAAAATGTCGATATCCGCCAGCATCGCATCATCTATAAAGTAATCGAAGAAATTGAATCCGCAATGAAAGGGATGCTTGATCCTGAGTTCGAGGAGAAAGTCATCGGACAAGCGGAAGTTCGTCAAATTATCAAGGTCTCCCGTATCGGTACGATTGCGGGAAGCTATGTAACAGAAGGTAAAATCACACGTGATGCTTCCATCCGTGTCATCCGTGATGGTATTGTAATCGTTGAGGATGAAATTGATTCCTTGAAACGTTTCAAGGATGATGTACGTGAAGTTGCTACAAACTATGAGTGTGGAATCACATTGCAGAACTTCCACGATCTTAAAGAGGGCGACACATTCGAAGCGTATGTAATGGAAGAAATCGAAAGAAAATGATTCTGGCTGCCGTTGTAGAATGTATGATCTATGACGCGCATTCTCTCAAGGATAAGCGTTCGGTCGTAAAACGAATCACTTCACGAATCGGGGGATCCTTCAATATCGCTATCAGCGAAGCAGACTACCATGATCTATGGCAGCGCACTTGCTTTGAACTGGTAACGACTTCTCCTGATCGTGTTCGTGCTGAACGGGTAATGGACCAAGCGCTTGCTTTGATTGATTCTTTTCCGGAGATCGAGAGAACAGCTACTGATAAGCAGTGGCTTTAGCATCCCTCCGAATGATGATGAGGTGATAATATGAGTGAACTACGTGCAAATCGTGTCGCAGAGCAAATGAAAAAAGAACTAGGCGACATCATTTCAAGAAAGATAAAAGATCCGCGAGTGGGCTTTGTCACGGTGACGGATGTCGAAGTGACTGGAGACCTGCAGCAGGCGAAAGTCTACATCTCCGTCCTTGGCGAGGAGAAGCAGAAGCATAATACACTTCTTGGCCTTTCAAAAGCGAAAGGATTCATTCGTTCCGAAATCGGCAAACGCATCCGTTTGCGTAAAACACCGGAACTGGCATTTGAATTCGATGAAGCGGTCGATCAAGGTAATCGGATTGAGCATCTTCTGAAAGAGCTTAATGATACCGACAGATAAGATACAACAGAGAATCCCTTCGCCCTTCATGGGAGGAAGGGGTTCTTTTTTTACATAGCAAAAAGGGGTGCTGACATTGGATGGGATCCTAGCATTATGGAAACCAAAAGGGATGACCTCCCACGATTGTGTGTTCAAAGCACGCAAGATATTACAGACGAAGAAAATCGGGCACACAGGTACGCTGGACCCTGATGTAGAGGGTGTATTGCCACTTTGTATCGGCCAGGCGACAAAGATCGTACCTTATTTGACGGATACCTCCAAAACCTATGTGGCTGAGATCACACTGGGTTCTTCAACTGAGACAGAAGATAAAAGCGGGGAGGTAATAGAGGAGAAACAAGTCGCTGAACCGATTTCTTTGCAAGATATCGAGAAGGTACTCGAATCATTCACCGGTGAAATCGAACAGATACCGCCAATGTATTCTGCAGTTAAGGTAAACGGCCGTAAACTATATGAATACGCGCGGAAAGGAGAGCACGTGGAGCGACCGATACGCCATGTGACGATTCATGAAATTGTACTGGACCATGCATCTGTAAACGAAGATGGAAGTGTGTTCCGGTTCACAGTAAGCTGTTCGAAAGGCACCTATATCCGGACCCTTTGTGTGGATATAGGAAAAGCACTAGGCTATCCAGCTCATATGAGCGACCTGGTACGGATCCAGGCTGGAGCATTTCGTACACAGGATACAGTCACTTTTGCTAAAATGGAAGAGGCGATGCTTACAGGGAATATGGAACAATTGCTGCAGCCCGTCACGAAAGCGATTGAATTCATGCCGCTGATCGAGGCAGATGATGCAATTGAACTAAAAGTCAGGTACGGCCAGCGACTCTCTCGGCCGGCAGAAGCAAGTCTATACCGGGTGCAAAGAGCTGATCAGCTTCTCGGTATTTACGAGACACATCCTGACTATCCACATTTACTGAAGCCAAAACGAGTATTCGTATCAGGGAAAGCAGGTGGCACAGATGCAAACGATTAAACTGGATTATTCAGAAACAATGAAACTACATGATATGCCTGCTGTAAGTGCAGCAATTGGCTTTTTCGATGGCATTCACCGCGGGCATCAAGAAGTCATCAAGCATGCGATAGATGCTGCTCAGGAAAAACAGCTGAAAAGTGCGGTCATCACCTTTCATCCGCATCCATCCGTTGTGTTGGGTAAAGCGGATACGAGAGAAGATTATCTCACTCCGCTCCGTGAAAAGGAAGCAATTCTGGAAAGCATGGGCATCGATTATCTTTATTTGATCGGCTTCACGAAAGAGTTAGCTGGTCTTAGTCCCGAGAACTTCATCGAACGCTTTATCGATGGATTAGCAGTTCGTCACTTAGTATCGGGTTTTGATTTCACATACGGAAAAAAAGGTGCAGGTAATGCGGATACTCTTCAGAATGCTGCCGAGCACCATGGATTTACGTATGAGGCAGTAGCGAAAGTGGAAAATGCGGAAGAGAAAATCAGTTCCACAAAAATCCGTCAGCTCGTAGCCAAAGGAAATATCGAAGATGCTTTGGATTTGCTTGGTCATCCGCTTACATTGACTGGAGAAGTCATCACTGGTGATCAGCGCGGACGAACAATCGGCTATCCGACGGCGAATATCCGAATCGCAGACGAGTATTTTCTTCCAAAGGTGGGTGTTTATGCTGTAGAAGTGCTTGTAAATGGGGAGACATATGCCGGTATGGCAAACCTCGGCTTCAAACCTACCTTCCAGCAGGATGCAGTCGTGCCGAATCTGGAAGTACACATCCTTGACTTCGATGAGCAGATCTACGGTGAAGATGTGACGGTCTCTTGGCGTAAATTCATTCGGGAAGAAGTCAAATTCAATGGAATTGATGCACTTGTTGCGCAGCTTGATCGAGATAAAGAGCAGATTAGCGCATATTTTGCATAGAATCTTGTCCGGGAGACTTGCAATCTATCTGTAAAAAGTGTAATCTGGACTATGGAAAACCTTCGCTTGGCAATTTGCTGCTCCGGCGATTGCTCGGGGAATGGGGTTTACAAATAGAATTTTCAGGAGGAATAACAAATGGCAATTACTAAAGAACGTAAGAATCAACTTATCGCAGAATACAAAACACACGACACTGACACTGGTTCACCAGAAGTACAGATCGCTGTATTGACGGAGGAAATCACTACACTTAATGAACACCTTCGTACACACAAAAAAGATCACCATTCACGTCGTGGCCTATTGAAAATGGTTGGTCGCCGTCGTAACTTGTTGAACTATCTTCGCGATAAAGATGTTACACGTTACCGTGAGCTAATTCAAAAACTTGGCCTACGCCGATAAGATTGACTAAGAAGCGGGAATTATTCCCGCTTTTTCTATAGGAGAAAACCTATTTTACATAGTGTGATAAACGTTGCCTGGACTGGAGCATAATACAGACAGGGACATGATGCAAGATAAATGAGAGGGGCTTTATTCATGGCAGACCAAAAACAAGTGTTCTCCACTGAAATTTCCGGACAGACTTTCTCTGTTGAAATTGGAGAACTTGCCAAGCAAGCGAACGGCGCTTGTCTCATCCAGTACGGCGATACGTCCGTACTATCGACTGTCACTGGTTCGAAGGAACCGAAGGACCTACCGTTCTTCCCGCTGACAGTGAACTACGAGGAAAGACTTTATGCAGTAGGTAAGATACCAGGCGGTTTCATTAAGCGGGAAGGTCGTCCGAGTGAAAAAGCAGTACTTGCTTCACGCCTGATTGACCGTCCGATTCGTCCTTTATTCCCGGATGGATTCCGAAATGATGTACAAGTAATCAGCATGGTCATGAGTGTGGATCAGGATTATTCTTCTGAAATTGCTGCAATGATCGGTTCTTCCATTGCCATCAGCATTTCTGATATCCCCTTCCATGGTCCGATCGCTGGTGTAGTAGTCGGTCGTGTTGATGGCGAATTCGTCATCAATCCAACGAAAGAACAGCAAGAGAAAAGTGACATCGATTTAACTGTAGCTGGAACAAAAGATGCAATCAACATGGTTGAAGCAGGTGCGCAGGAAGTGCCGGAAGACATCATGCTGGAAGCAATCATGTTCGGTCATGAAGAGATCAAACGACTTGTCGCTTTCCAGGAAGAGATCGTTGCTGCTGTCGGCAAAGAGAAGATGGAAGTGAAGCTCTTCGATTTGGACAAGGAATTGACAGAAGATGTGAAAAGCCGCTGCTACGATCAACTGAAAGCTGCAATCGAGGTGCATGAGAAAAAAGCACGCGAAGCTGCAATCACTGAAGTGAAGAACGAAATGGTTGCGTTCTATGAAGAACAAGAAACCGACGAAGATACAATCAAGCAAGTGAAGGGTATCCTTGATAAACTTGTGAAGGAAGAAGTCCGCCGTGCCATCACGAAGGACAAGATCCGTCCAGATGGACGCGGAGTGGATGAAATCCGTCCATTGTCTTCCCGTATCGGAGTACTTCCTCGTACACACGGGTCTGCTTTATTCACACGCGGCCAAACGCAGGCACTAAGTGTTTGTACGTTGGGCGCACTTGGTGATGTACAGATTCTGGATGGTCTTGATACAGAAGAAACGAAGCGTTTCATGCATCACTACAACTTCCCGCATTTCAGCGTCGGAGAGACTGGGCCAATCAGAGGACCAGGACGCCGCGAAATCGGTCATGGTGCCCTTGGTGAGCGTGCTTTGGAGAAAGTCATTCCAGATGAGAAGGATTTCCCTTATACAATTCGACTTGTATCTGAGATCCTTGAATCGAATGGTTCAACATCACAGGCTAGTATCTGTGCCAGCACAATGGCTATGATGGATGCAGGTGTACCAATCAAAGCACCAGTTGCCGGAATCGCAATGGGTCTGGTAGCTTCTGGTGATGATTATACAATCCTTACCGATATCCAAGGCATGGAAGATGCACTAGGCGATATGGACTTCAAAGTTGCCGGAACTGAAAAAGGTGTAACAGCACTGCAAATGGATATTAAGATCGAAGGCTTAAGCCGTGAAATCCTGGAAGAGGCACTTACACAAGCTCGTAAGGGGCGTCTGGAGATCCTTGGTCATATGATGTCTACAATCAGCGAACCGAAGCAAGAGCTTTCCGCTTATGCTCCTAAGATCCTGACGATGACAATCAATCCGGATAAGATCCGTGATGTAATCGGACCAAGTGGTAAACAGATCAATAAGATCATTGAAGAAACTGGCGTTAAGATCGATATCGAACAAGACGGTACTGTATTCATTTCTTCTACTGAATCTGAGAAGAACGAACAAGCGAAGCAGATTATCAGTGACATCGTGCGCGAAGTCGAAGTTGGCGAAGTTTACGATGGTACAGTAAAGCGAATCGAGAAATTCGGTGCTTTTGTTGAATTGTTCAAAGGAAAAGATGGCTTGGTTCATATCTCTGAACTTGCAGAAGAACGTGTAGGCAAGGTTGAGGATGTCGTCAAGATCGGCGACAAACTGAAAGTGAAAGTCAAGGAAATCGACCGTCAGGGCCGAGTCAACCTTTCTCACAAACAGTTATTGATCGAAGCTAAGAAAGAAAAAGAAGAGCAGGAAACTGCTGAATAATATGTAAGAGAGAAGAAACTGGTTTAGCCAGTTTCTTTTTTTTAGCGGATAAACATGCTATGCTTGTTCTTCCTTGTCCTACCCCCTCATAAGCTAGACTAGAGGAGGGATGGGAATGCACCGGATTATCATTCACCTGGTCGTATTTATCACACTGCTGTTTCTGCTCATCGATAGCGGGCATATGCCTTTTCAGGCAGCGTCTGTCAACCATCATCCAGTTTTTTCTGATATAGCAGTACGAGCAGATGAACAGGAACTGCGGCAGGAAATCGAAGCGGTGCGCGAAGAAGTCGAACAGCCGGCTGAAAACGCGCGAATCGATAAGATATGGAAAAAGGTGCCTGGAAAGGCTGGCATCAAAGTAGACGTCGACGCTTCTTTGGAAAAGATGAAGAAGGCAGGTATATTCGATCGGGAACTGCTTGTAGTGGAAGAAGTCGAACCTGAAATCACACTTGATGAGCTGCCGGCATCGCCAATATACCGTGCCAGGGAGGATCAGGAACAGGTCGCCTTATTGATCAATGTTTCCTGGGGGGAAGACCATATTCCTGCAATTCTGCAGACACTGAAGGATGCAAATGCCAAGGCCAATTTCTTTATCGAGGGTAAATGGGCGAAAGAGCATAACCAGCTAGTCGAGATGATTAAAGAAGAAGGACATGTAATCGGGAACCATGCATATAACCATCCTGATATGAGTCGAATGAGCGAGACTGATTCGGCGGAACAGATAAGCCAAACAAATGAAATCATTCACGCGATAACAGGTGACAAACCAGTCTATTTTGCGCCGCCAAGCGGGAGCTTTAATGATGGAACAATACAGGCTGCCAATGAACAGGGGATGGAGACGATTCTTTGGTCTGTCGATACCATTGATTGGCAAAAACCGACAGTTCCTGTTATGATGAAACGCGTGACCGAAAAACTGCATCCTGGAGCTTTCATCTTGATGCATCCTACTCCTGTTGTGGAGGCTGGATTAGCTGATATGTTAAAAGCCATTAAAGAAAAAGGGTACAGTGTATCGACTTTGGATACGATATTGGATGAAGGAAGATAATGGTACAGCGAGATATACTGCTGATTGGGAGGATTTGAATTTGCTGCAGACGCACACTTGCAAAAATGGACTACGAGTTGTAGTAGAAAACATGCCATCGGTACGTTCCGTAACGATCGGCATTTGGATTTTGACTGGTTCACGAAATGAAGAAGAGAAGAATAACGGTTTGTCACACTTTTTAGAGCATATGTTTTTCAAAGGAACGAAAAATAGATCCGCCAAAGAACTAGCGGAAGCTTTCGATGCCATCGGAGGCATGGTCAATGCTTTCACCTCTAAAGAGTATACATGCTATTACGCGAAAGTGTTGGATACACATAAGGAATACGCACTGGAAGTCCTAGCTGACATGTTCTTTGAATCTCAATTTGCACAAGAGGAAATTGTGAAAGAGCAGAAAGTTGTCTTAGAAGAAATCAAGATGGCAGAAGATACGCCGGATGATATTATCCACGACTGGCTGGCAGAAGCTGCTTACGGAAAACATCCGCTTGGATTGCCTATTCTCGGTACAGAAAGCACACTTATGAGTTTCACAAGTGAGTCAGTAAGAAATTACAAAGAGTCTCATTATGTGCCGGAGAAGATGGTTATTTCTGTCGCTGGAAATGTGGATGAATCTTTCATCAAGACTGTAGAAGACCAGTTTGGAACATTCCAAGCTGAATCTGCCCATAAAGCGCTTGATGTACCGCCATTTACACCAAATACGATCAGCCGATCCAAAGAAACCGAACAAGCTCATTTAACGATTGGGTATCAAGGTTTGGAACTGGACGATCCGGCTAGCTATAGTCTGATGGTTGTGAACAATGTACTGGGCGGCAGCATGAGCTCAAGATTATTCCAGGATGTGCGAGAAGAGAAAGGTTTAGCTTATTCCGTGTATTCCTACCATAGTACGTACCTGGACAGCGGCATGCTGACTATCTATGCTGGAACGGGTAAAGAACAGCTGGATGAGCTTCAGGAAACGATCCGTTTGACGCTGGAAAAACTGAAGGCTGACGGCATCACTGACAAAGAGTTCCGCAATACGAAAGAGCAGCTGAAAGGGAATTATATGCTTGGGCTGGAAAGTACGAACAGCAGAATGAGCCGAAATGGCCGTAATGAATTGCTGCTCGGCAAGCACCCTTCCTTGAATGAATTGATTGAGAAAATCGATAATGTGACGATGGATGATGTCAATGCTGTCATCCAGAAGATATTCGGCAAAGAACAAGCAAGAGCGATTGTTGCACCAAAATAAAAGGAGCTGATCTGCTTTGCGTTTCAAGGACATAGGTGATAAAGAGATCATTGATGTGAACAACGGCGAGCGTTTAGGTGTGCTTGGTCAGACTGATATAGAGTTCAACCCTGTCACAGGAAAAATCGATGCATTTCTCATACCGAATTACAAATGGTTCGGGTTGCGCAAGGAAGGCAGCGATAATCGCATTGCCTGGGAGGAAATCCAGACAATCGGAAAACATATGATTTTAATACGGACGTAAAAAGCCAGTGCATAACGCACTGGCTTTTTTTGTGTTTGCACTATGCCCCAATTCAATCACTCCTTACGGTAATCCTCATATGATAACTCGAAAGCAACTAATCTCTTGATGAAGATCTAATAAAATACGCTGCAGAGCGAGGTGAGAGTTTGACCACTGAATTGACTATCGCTGTCCTTGGCGGTGATGCCCGCTACTTGGAGATGATTCGCAGCTTGCAATGCAGTGCGAATGCATCTGTATTTGCGGTGGGCTTCGAACAAATCAGTAAAAGCTTCACCGGCGGTATCCAGCGGGAGTTAGAGGACATAGATCCGCATAGTCTAAATGCGGTTATTCTTCCGATTCCCGGAGTTGGCTCTAATGGACAGATCGAAACAGTATTCTCCGATAAGAATATTCAGCTGACTGAAAGCTGGGTAGATCAACTGCCTAAGGATTGTGTCATTTTTACTGGTATTACAAATGACTATCTGACGGAATTATGCGAGAAACGGAATTTGCGTCTTATTTCCTTGTTCGACAGAGATGACGTCGCAATTTATAATTCCATTCCGACTGCCGAGGGAGCTATCATGACTGCAATCAAACATACTGATTTCACCATTCATGGCTCCAAGGTCGTTGTACTTGGATTCGGTCGTGTAGGTATAAGTGTGGCAAGCAAATTCGATGCACTTGGCGCCAATGTGCAGGTCGGATCAATCCACGATGCTGATATAGCACGGATTAGTGAAATGGGAATGCATGCGTTCTTCCTCGATCGCCTTCCGGAAATGGTAAAGGATACTGATATCCTGATCAATACCATACCAGCCCTTGTCGTAAAGAAAGCAATCATCGAACAGCTGCCTGTCCAGACACTGATCATCGATCTTGCTTCCAAGCCGGGCGGAGTAGACTTCGACTATGCGAAAAAACGAGGAATCGAAGCAATCCATGCATTAAGCCTGCCTGGTATCGTCGCCCCTAAAACTGCTGGAAATATATTGTCCGTCGTCATTAAACAGATTTTAACCAACAGCTGAAGGAGGATTAACTTATGAGTTTAGCAGGAAAACGGATCGGCTTCGGTATTACAGGCTCCCATTGTACGTACAGTGAGATATTTCCACAGATCGAACAGCTGGTGAAACTTGGAGCGGAAGTGGTGCCGGTTGTCAGCAACACGGTTCAATTCACTGATACGTATTTCGGAGATGCGAAGGATCATTTGCAGAAAATTAGCGATCTGACACAAACGAAGATAATCAAAACGATTCCGGAAGCAGAGCCTCTAGGACCGCGGGAACCACTGGATTGCATGGTCATAGCCCCGCTTACAGGCAACAGTATGTCGAAGCTTGCCAATGCGCTCACGGATAGTCCGGTTTTGATGGCGACAAAAGCAACCTTGCGCAATGAGAAACCAATCGTACTGGGAATCAGTACAAATGATGCCCTTGGATTGAATGGAGTTAACTTGATGCGCCTGATGGCAGCAAAATATATGTATTTCGTACCATTCGGACAAGACGACCCGTATAAGAAGCCAAACTCCCTTGTTGCCGATATGACAAAACTTCCGGAAACGATTGAAGCCGCATTGCAATACAAGCAGCTGCAGCCCGTGCTGGTCCAACGTTTTTCCTAAACTCCCTAAACGGTAACCTATGATAGAAAAATTGTGATAGAATAGTGCTAGCGTTAAAATCAAATAGCGTACCAACCAGTATACGTATCCATTTAGATAGACAGGGAGAGGGTTATTCATGACACAGCAAGGTTATCATATCGCAGTAGTAGGCGCGACAGGCGCTGTAGGCCAAAAAATGCTGGAAACTCTCGCAGAACGCAATTTTCCGATCAGCGAGCTATCCTTATTATCATCCAGCAGATCTGCTGGACAGCAAATAGATTACAAAGGCAAAAGCTATACAGTAAAGGAAGCCAAACCGGAAAGCTTTGAAGGTGTGGATATCGCATTATTCTCTGCTGGCGGATCTGTATCCAAAGCATTGGCACCGGAAGCAGCAAAACGAGGAGCGGTAGTTGTCGATAATACAAGTGCATTCCGTATGGATCCGGATGTGCCTCTAGTAGTACCTGAAGTTAATGAAGGTGATTTGAAGCTTCATAAAGGAATCATCGCTAACCCGAATTGCTCCACTATCCAGATGGTGGCGGCGCTTGAGCCGTTGAAAGAAGCTTATGGTCTTTCCCGAATCATCGTCTCTACTTACCAAGCTGTATCCGGAGCTGGAGCAGTGGCAATTGACGAATTAAAAGATCAGGCACAGCAATTCCTGAATGGCGAGGACATGGAAGCAAGCGTCCTTCCAGTCAAAGGGGATAAACGCCACTTCCCTGTAGCATTCAATGCGCTGCCGCAAATCGATGTCTTTCAAGACAATGGCTACACATATGAAGAAATGAAAATGATCAATGAAACGAAAAAAATAATGCATGCAGAGGATCTTCATGTTTCGGCGACTTGTGTACGACTGCCGGTCTTCACTTCCCATGCAGAAAGCGTTTATGTCGAGCTTGGCCAGAACGGTCTCACTGTTAAAGAAATCCAGGAGAAACTGGCTGCGGCTGAAGGGATTGTGCTGGAGGATGATCCAAGTACACAGACTTACCCAACACCGCTTTCTGCAGCTGGCAAGAAAGAAGTATTTGTAGGAAGAGTACGCAAGGATCCGGATCATGACAATGGATTCCACCTTTGGATCGTTTCCGATAACCTTTTGAAGGGTGCGGCGTGGAATAGTGTCCAAATCGCAGAACGCTTGATCCAACATAACTTGCTTACAGTCTGAGGTGTAGAAATGAAAGTGTTAGTCCAGAAGTTTGGCGGTACGTCTGTTAGGGATAATCAGACGGAAGCCATCCAGCATATTGAAACGGCGCTCCAGGAAGGGAATAAAGTAGTGGTCGTTGTATCTGCGATTGGGCGATATCCTGATCCCTATGCAACTGATTCCTTACTGCAATTGGTCGGTATTCCAGGTGAGACGCATATATCAAAACGTGAGAAGGACTTGCTGCTATCATGCGGTGAGGTCATCTCATCAGTCGTCTTCTCGAATGCGCTTAATGCTAAAGGAATCCGAGCTGCTGCATTGACTGGGGCACAAGCTGGCTTTATTACCAATGAAGAATTCACAGCTGCCAAAATCAAAGAAATGCGAGTTGAACGTATTTGGGAGGAGCTAGAGACACATGATGTCGTTGTCGTAGCTGGCTTCCAAGGTATGACAGAGGATGGAGAAATCACTACAATAGGCCGGGGCGGAAGCGATACTTCCGCAGCTGCACTCGGCGCTGCTTTACAAGCAGAGTATGTCGATATCTTCACGGATGTAGAAGGAATCATGACAGCCGATCCGCGTGTCGTTGAAGAAGCACGTATGCTGGATGTTGTCACGTATACGGAAATATGTAATTTGGCTTATCAAGGTGCAAAAGTGGTACATCCGCGTGCAGTTGAAATTGCGATGCAGGCAAAGGTTCCGATGCGTGTCAGATCCACAGGTTCGCTATCAGAAGGAACGCTTGTTACATCGTCCAGGGACAATTTTGCAGGCAAGGATATTCCTGACCGGCTGATTACCGGTATCGCGCATCTTGCCGGTATTTCTCAAATCAAGATCGAAACGGATACGGATGCTTATAAAACACAGTCCCGTGTTTTCAAAGCGATGGCCGAAGCAAATATTTCTGTGGACTTTATCAATATTTCGCCAAATGGTGTTGTATATACGATTGCTGCCGAGCAGGTGATGCTTGCGCAGGATATCCTTGGTGAGCTTGGACTTGAGCCGAAAGTGATTAACAACTGTGCGAAAGTATCCCTAGTCGGTGCTGGTATGACAGGTATACCTGGAGTGACGGCGAAAATTGTCCAAACATTGACGGATAAAGAAATCGATATCCTGCAATCTGCGGATAGCCATACAACTATTTGGGTACTGATTAACGAAAAAGATCTTATAGCAGCAGTGAATGCGCTGCATGCGACATTCGAGCTTAGTCTATAAGACATGATAATTGTTGAAGGCAGAGGGGTTTTACGATGAAATTCGGTAAAGTTATTACAGCAATGGTAACTCCATTCGATAATCAAGGTCAGATTGATTTTGATGCAACTACTCGTTTACTCGACTATTTGATTGAGAATGGAACAGAGGCCGTCGTGGTAGCTGGTACAACCGGCGAATCGCCAACGCTTTCCCATGAAGAAAAGCTTTCTTTATTCCGCCATACAGTGAAAACAGTCGACGGACGGATTCCGATCATAGCTGGAACAGGAAGTAACAACACGCAAGCGAGTATCGATCTTACAAAAGAGGCAGAAGAAATTGGTGTCGATGCGGCGCTGATCGTTGCGCCATATTACAATAAACCAAACCAGCGAGGATTATATGCGCATTTTAAAGCAGTTGCAGATAGTACGAAGCTGCCTATTATGCTTTATAATATTCCAGGTCGCTCTGTTGTAAAGATCGAACCGGAAACAGTTATGGAACTATCGAAAATTTCGAATATCGTTTCTGTGAAAGATTCCACTGGTGACTTGAGCAGTATGACGAAGGTCATTACTGGTACGCCTGATGATTTTAGTCTGTACAGCGGTGATGATGATTTGTCTCTGCCAGTAGCTGCTATCGGCGGTAATGGAATCGTATCCGTATCCTCCCATATTGTCGGTAACGAAATGCAGGCTATGCTGCAGGCATATGAAGCTGGCAACGTCGGAGAAGCTGCACGCATTCATCAGCAGATCCTGCCGGTAATGCAAGGATTGTTCCAAGCTCCGAACCCGACACCAGTGAAAGAAGCGCTGAACCAAAAAGGTATCACAGTAGGCGGTGTGCGTTTGCCGCTAGTCGAACTATCTGAAGAAGAAAAAGAGAATATCAGTAAGCTATTGAAATAAATGAACAAAGAAGCAGGAGGAGTCCTCCTGCTTCTTTGTTTATGTATGTTGCCTCGCTCACTGTCCATACTAAAAGCAAGTATGGAAAGGAGCTAGGACTATGGCAAAGGAACGTAATGATAACCAAGAGAATGAAAACGAAGAATCCGGCGGTAAATCCATCCTAGAGAAAATCCAGCAGCTCGGCCAGACATCGGTTGCCCAGGCACCTGATTCCCGTGTACACGTGCTGTCTATCATCGGTCAGATAGAAGGACATATGCAGCTGCCGCCACAAAATAAAACAACGAAATACGAGCATGTCATTCCCCAATTGATCGCAATCGAACAGAATCCGAAAATAGAGGGATTGATTGTACTGATGAATACGGTCGGAGGAGATGTCGAAGCGGGTCTCGCACTTTCAGAGATGATTGCATCCCTCTCCAAACCGTCCGTATCAATCGTTCTCGGGGGCGGACATAGCATCGGGGCGCCTATAGCCGTAAGTACGGACTATAGCTTTATCGTACCAACAGCGACGATGACAATCCATCCAATCAGACTGACAGGCCTGGTCATAGGTGTTCCTCAAACCTTTGAATACTTGGATAAGATGCAGGACCGCGTCATCAGCTTTGTCACTTCTCATTCTTCGATAACCGAAGATAAATTCAAGGAGCTTATGTTTGCGAAAGGGAACCTGACACGTGACATCGGTACGAATGTTGTCGGAACAGATGCAGTTTCCTACGGGCTGATCCATGAAGTCGGTGGAGTACAGCATGCGATGAAAAAGCTGAATGAATTGATGGAGCAGCGAAAAGCATCCCTGAACGGGGAATTGCAATGATTTTGTACACGCCGCTCGCACCGGAAGATATTTTCCCTGTAGAGACAACCCAATTTGAGGCTCACCAAATTATTCAATACAATGGAAAAACAGTTCAAGCTGAACATTTGGGAAACGGTATGTACCGTGTTCACCAGCTTATGTCGACAGATCCTGCCGATTTTCTTGATGAAAACTGTGCACCAGGAAAATTGTTCTCCTTATAAATGAATACGTACGTTCGTCTTTTTGTCAGCTATGTTATACTGAATTCAGATGGCAAATTGACGTACAAAGTAGAAAACCCTTGTCGTTGGCAGGGGTTTTCTTTACATCTAAAGAAGTACATAAGCAATGCAAAACAAGGAGATTCCCTAAAATGGCTAAACGAAAAACAAAAAAACGACAAACTAAGTTCAAGCAAGTAATGAGCTTTGAAGTAATTGGGTTATTATTAGTATTTCTTGCTGTATTCGGCAGCGGGGCAGGAGCAATCAGTGACGGGGCAATACCAAACGCACTTGAGCATTTGTTCCGCTTCTTCTTTGGAAGCTGGTATTTCCTGCTTGCAGTATTTATGGGTGGGGTCGGCATCTACTTGATGGCCAGATGTAAAAGACCGAATCTGCTTCATAAGAAACTGATCGGATTATATGCAATCACCGCTGGTATTTTACTATTCACGCACATCCAGGCGTTTGAGGATAAGCTGAGTCAGGTGGAGCAGCCATCGATCATCAAGACAAGCTGGAATTATTATTTAGCTTATGTGCAGGACACGATCGATCCAGCGGCTCTGGGCGGAGGTATGATAGGGGCTATCCTTTTCGCATTAAGTTATTACCTGCTTTCTGCAACAGGTGCTAAGATCATCGCTTTCTTCCTGGTAGTAATCGGAATTCTGATTTTAACCAATACGTCCCTCAGTTCCTTAGTTCAAAAGCTGTTCGCGCTTCTGAGAAAAGGAGCAAATGCTACATCAGATAAAATGAAAGACAAGCTCTCGGAAACAAAGGAGCGCAAAAAAACGGAACGACCGCAGAGGAAGCGAAAACGCCAGCAGGTATTAGCAGAAAAGGAAGAAGCAGCAGAGGCAGAGCCAGAGCCTATTCATGAGGAACCAATCATCCAGGATTTCACGAATATTGCCTACGCAGATCCTGAGCCAGAAATCATCGAACCAATACAAGAGAAACCAAAAGAGATAGAAGAAGAATCTACCGATGAGAAAGAGGCACTGCCGGCGTCTGAGCTGGAAAACAGGGATTATCAGCTACCTAGCATCACGTTGCTGAAACAGCCCAAGAAGAATAGCCAAAAACAGGAACGCTCGCAGATTCAGGCTGTTGCACGTAAGCTCGAGCAGACGTTCCAAAGCTTTGGAGTCAAGGCAAAAGTAAGCAAGGTACATGTGGGTCCAGCAGTGACGAAATATGAAGTATATCCGGATACCGGTGTGAAAGTAAGCAAGATCGTCAACCTGCACGATGATTTAGCGCTTGCCCTGGCAGCGAAGGATATCCGGATTGAAGCGCCGATACCAGGTAAATCAGCTGTTGGAATCGAAGTGCCGAATAAAGAAGTAGCAAGTGTATCGCTGCGTGAGGTTTTGGATAACAGTCAAGTGAAAGCCGGATCCAAGCTGAGCTTTGCGCTTGGTCGTGACATATCTGGAGAATCAGTGGTGGCAGAGCTTAACAAGATGCCCCATTTGCTTGTAGCTGGTGCTACTGGAAGCGGGAAAAGTGTATGTATCAACGGCATCATTACCAGCATCCTGATGCGGGCCAAACCGCATGAAGTGAAAATGATGATGATTGATCCGAAAAAAGTGGAGCTGAATGTGTATAATGGCATTCCCCACTTGCTGACACCGGTCGTGACGGATCCGAAAAAAGCATCCAGGGCATTGAAGAAAGTTGTAGCCGAGATGGAGCGCAGATATGATCTGTTCTCAGATTCTGGTACTAGAAATATCGAAGGGTATAATGCGTACATCCAAAAGCAGAATGAATTGAATGATGAAGAGCAGCCTTTCCTGCCATTCATTGTCGTACTGGTTGATGAGCTTGCCGATTTGATGATGGTCGCTTCCAGCGAGGTGGAGGATGCCATTACCAGACTTGCACAGATGGCACGTGCTGCGGGGATACATTTGATTATCGCAACCCAGCGTCCGTCTGTTGACGTTATAACTGGCGTCATCAAGGCCAACATCCCGTCACGTATCGCTTTTAGCGTTAGTTCCCAAATCGATTCCCGGACAATCCTGGACGGCGGCGGAGCTGAAAAGCTGCTCGGACGAGGAGATATGCTGTTCATACCGGTTGGTTCTTCAAAGCCGACCCGTATTCAAGGGGCCTTCCTTTCCGATGAGGAAGTGGAGAATGTCGTAAATCATTGTATTGAACAGCAAAAAGCACAATATCAGACAGATATGATTCCAGATGAAGAACAGGAAGTACAGTCAGAGGTGGAGGATGAACTTTACCATGATGCTGTCTTCTTAGTAACAGATATGCAAAGTGCCAGTGTTTCCATGCTGCAGCGCAGATTCCGCATCGGTTATACGAGAGCGGCTAGGTTGATAGATGCAATGGAAGAGCGGGGAGTAGTAGGACCTTATGAGGGGAGTAAGCCACGGCAGGTGTTGGTTTCCAAGTCGGCGGAGGACAAACTATCGTAGGACATAATTTTCAAGAAAAGTATCAAAAAGTAGTTGAATCAACCCAAAAAAATCGACAATATTCGTGTTTTTGTAAAATAAGTATTTATTTTATGTAAAAAGCATGTTATATTATGTTCGAGTGAAGCGGATTGTAGTAATTATGTCCTATTAATCTACTAATTATGTATCAGGCTTCAACTTAGTTATTAATCTATATTTGGGGGTTACTATCTTGAAAATGCGTCGTTATGCAGTACTTTTAGGTTTGCTTCTTGTCGTAGGTGTCGTGCTTAGTGCATGTGGATCCGGCGGCAGCTCCGAGCAGGGCGGAAGCGAGAGCAACAGCTTTAAAACAGCTATGGTAACAGATACTGGCGGTATTGATGATAAATCATTTAACCAGTCTGCTTGGGAAGGTCTTACACAATTCGGTGAAGACAACGACCTAAAAGAGAAAGAAGGCTATGACTACCTTCAATCTAACAGTGCATCTGATTATGCAACCAACTTGAATCGCCTTGTGCAATCTAATACGGATCTAATCTTCGGTGTTGGATTCAAGCTTGCAGAGGATATCACTAAAGTTGCTGATCAGAACAAAGAAACGCATTTTGCCATCATTGACTCCGTCGTAGAAAAAGATAATGTAGCGAGCATCGTATTCGAAGAGCAGCAGGGCTCATTCCTAGCAGGTGTAGCTGCAGCGACGAAATCTGAATCCGGTAAAATCGGTTTCGTTGGTGGAGAAGAAAGTGAATTGATTAAGAAGTTCGAAGCAGGATACGTAGCTGGTGCGAAATCAGTCAATAAGGATATCGAAGTGGATGTACAGTATGCAGGTTCCTTCGGTGCTCCTGACAAAGGTAAATTGATTGCATCCAACATGTACAACTCTGGCGTAGATGTAATCTATCATTCTGCCGGTGGTACAGGTAACGGTGTATTCGCACAAGCAAAAGATTTGAAAAACAATGATCCAGAAGGAAACTACTGGGTAATCGGTGTTGACCGTGACCAGTATGATGAAGGCCAAATTGGGGACAACAACGTGACTCTTACAAGCATGCTGAAAGCTGTTGATGTTGCAGTAGCTGATGTTGCGCAGAAGTCCAAAGATGGCAATTTCCCTGGTGGAGAAATCGTATCTTACGGTTTGAAAGATGATGGAATCGGTATTGCAGAAACAAACAAAGAAGCATACACAGACGATATCAAAACAGCTGTAGACGAATGGAAGCAAAAGATCATCGATGGTGATGTAACTGCTCCAACTACGGATGACGAACTGAAAGCATATGTAGATTCTCTATAAGAAACCAGAAGGGCTAGAGTACGCACTCTAGCCCTTTATAAAAAAATCTTCAACTGAAGCGTCTATATTAGACAATTCCCCGCTTCATTTGACGATTTTTTTTTGAACAGAATCAAAGAAAGTTCGTAATTCCGAGAAGGAGTGTAAAATATGGAGAATTATGTAATCGAAATGCTGAACATTCGCAAAGAATTTCCCGGAATTGTCGCCAATGACAACATCACGCTTCAAGTGAAAAAAGGAGAAATCCATGCGCTGCTAGGAGAAAATGGCGCAGGAAAGTCCACATTGATGAACGTCCTGTTCGGTCTTTATCAGCCGGAAAAGGGAGAGATCCGCGTAGACGGAAAGAAAGTCGAAATCAATGATCCGAATGTTGCCAATAGATTAGGTATCGGAATGGTGCACCAGCACTTCATGCTTATCGACACCTTCACAGTTGCACAAAATATCGTGCTTGGCAGTGAACCGAAAAAAGGGCTTAAGATTGATATGAAAAAAGCGGTTCGTGAAGTGCAGGAACTTTCAGATCGTTACGGTCTGCAAGTGGATGCCACAGCGAAAATCAGCGATATTTCCGTTGGTATGCAGCAGCGTGTGGAAATCCTGAAAACATTGTACCGCGGTGCAAATGTGGTCATTCTGGATGAGCCTACCGCTGTATTGACACCACAGGAAATAAAAGAGCTTATCGTTATTTTGCGAACGCTTATCAAAGAAGGCAAGTCTATCATTTTGATCACACATAAACTGAAAGAAATCATGGAAGTTTGTGATCGCTGTACGGTAATCAGGAAAGGGCAGGGTATCGGAACAGTTGTTGTATCCGAAACGAACCCGAATGAACTGGCTTCCTTGATGGTAGGCCGTGAAATACGCTTCTCAACGGAGAAGAAACCAGCCGAACCAAAAGAAACAATTCTTTCCATTGAAGGTCTGACAGTACAGGATTCCAGGCATGTGGACATGGTGAAACAACTGGATCTTGATATCAGAGCAGGCGAAATTGTCGGAATTGCCGGAGTAGACGGAAATGGTCAAACAGAATTAATTGAGGCAATAACCGGACTTCGTAAGAAATCAGCAGGCAAAGTCACATTGAAAAATCAGGATATTACCAATATGCCAGTTCGCGCCATTACGGAAAGCGGAGTAGGGCATATCCCCCAGGACCGCCACAAGCTTGGTCTCGTGCTTGATTACTCTATCGGAGAAAACATTGTACTGCAAACATATTACCAAAAGCCTTTTTCAACTGGCGGCTTCCTGTCCTTCAAACGGATTTTCGATAAAGCAAAAGCCCTGATTGCGGAATACGACGTTCGTACTCCTAGTCATTTATCGAAAGCGCGCACTCTATCCGGGGGTAACCAGCAAAAAGCAATCATTGGTCGTGAAATTGACCGTAACCCGGATTTGTTGATCGCAGCTCAGCCGACACGTGGTCTTGATGTAGGGGCCATTGAATTCATCCATAAGCGTCTGATCGAACAGCGTGACCAAGGAAAAGCTGTCCTGCTCGTTTCGTTCGAACTAGATGAGATTTTGAATGTAAGTGATCGTATTGCTGTTATGTTCGATGGGAAAATCATTGCAACAGTAAATCCGAAGGAAACAAATGAACAGGAGCTCGGATTATTGATGGCAGGTTCGAAGCTTGAGAAAGAAGGGGCGCAAAACTAATGTTTTCCAGCACAAAGTTCAATTTCATCATACCAATCATCTCGGTCATCCTTGGTTTGGTTGCCGGTGCAATCATCATGCTTATATTCGGTTATAATCCGATTCTCGGCTATCAGGCACTATGGAATGGCGTTTTTGACAGCCCGTTCTTCATGTCGGAAACTGTTAACCGTATCACACCATATATACTGACCGGTTTGGCAATCGCTTTTGCTTTCCGTACCGGATTGTTCAATATCGGTGCTGAAGGTCAGGTGCTAGTCGGCTGGGTTGCGGCTGTATGGGTAGGTACTGCTGTTGATGCACCAGCCTTTATCCATCTGCCATTAGCACTTCTTGCAGCAGCTGCTGCAGGAGCACTTTGGGCTTTTGTTCCGGGTATCTTGAAAGCGAAGCTCGGTGTCCATGAAGTTATCGTCAGCATCATGATGAACTATATCGCACTTCATATTACGAACTATCTGATCCGATCTGTGCTGACAGATAACCAGGAGACAACAGAGCCAGTTAAACAAACTGCCTCTTTGACTAATGATTTCCTGATCGGATTAACAGGATCCCGTTTGCACCTTGGTTTCATCGTTGCACTATTGATGGTGCTGGTTATGTGGGTCATCCTTGAACGCACGAAGATCGGGTATGAGTTGAAAGCCGTAGGTTACAACCAGCATGCCTCCAATTATGCAGGTATGAAAGTGGAACGAAACATTGTCATCTCAATGCTGATTTCGGGTCTTTTCGCAGGACTTGCTGGGGCAATGCAAGGTCTTGGAAGCTTCGGTAATGCATTCACGAATACAGCATTCTCAAACCTTGGTTTTGATGGTATCGCGGTAGCGCTTCTAGGCGGAAACAACCCGTTCGGCGTCGTATTATCAGCCAGCTTGTTCGGATTCCTGAAAGTGGGCTCACTTAATATGTCCACAGCTGGTGTACCAAATGAAATCATCGAAATCGTCATTGCATTGATCATTCTTTTTGTTGCTTCCGGCTTCATCATCCGCTGGGCACTGCTGCAATTGAAAAAAGGGGAGAAAAAATAAAATGCTGGATATACTTTATTCCATTATTCCGCAAACGCTGTTCTTTGCCGCTCCTCTTATTTTCACCGCATTGGGCGGTGTGTATAGTGAGCGTTCTGGCGTTGTCAATATCGGCTTGGAAGGCCTCATGGTCATAGGGGCTTTCTCTTCGGTAACGTTCAATTTGATGTATGCTGATGCTTTAGGCACGGCCACACCTTGGATTTCCATATTGGTTGCTATGGTTGCCGGTATGCTATTCTCCTTGATCCATGCGGTTGCTACGATCACTTTCCGTGCAGATCAGACGGTTACAGGGGTAGCGATCAACATGCTGGCACTTGGATTTGGTGTTTTCATGATCAAACAGATATTCGGAAAAGGCCAAACGGATTTCATATCACAGCCGATTTATACAACGGACGTTCCATTATTGGTCGACATTCCTGTGATCGGTAATATGTTCTTTAACAATATGTATGTTACGTCGTATGTTGCTATTGTTCTTTCCTTCCTTGCATGGTATGTGCTTTATAAGACTCCATTTGGTCTTCGTATCCGTGCAGTTGGGGAGCATCCAATGGCAGCAGACACGAATGGTATCAAAGTATATACGACAAGATATATCGGCGTAATCATATCTGGTGCACTCGCCGGAATCGGTGGTGCAGTGTTCGCGATGACTATATCTCAGAACTTCTCTGTATCTACAATTGCTGGTCAAGGATTCATGGCGATTGCAGCAGTGATCTTCGGAAAGTGGAACCCGCTTGGGGCAATGGGAGCAGCTTTGTTCTTCGGCTTTGCCCAGTCTTTAAGCGTTGTTGGTTCTTCCATTCCATTGCTTGAAAATGTACCGCAAGTTTACTTGCTGATTGCACCTTACGTACTGACCATTCTTGCTTTGGCAGGATTCATCGGCCGTTCGGTAGCGCCAAAAGCAAGCGGTGTTCCTTATATAAAAGGAAGCCGCTAAGACGAAAGACCCGATGCTTTTTAGGCATCGGGTCTTTTTGTGCAAACCGATTCGTTTACTTCTGGGCTTTTTTTCATTAATATGGTAATCATAGCGAGGATTGTCGGATATATATAAGCAAAACTAGAGAAGCTATACATAACAGAAGTCAGGGAGGTTCCTTATGAAAATCGCAGGAGAAGAAATCATCACAGGAAAAGGTGCGACGCTGCACCTTATACCGACTAAAAAATATAAGACAATCAGTATAGCCGTAAAGCTACAGGCGCCGCTTGAGCGGGAGACTATCACGGCAAGAGCACTGCTTCCATATGTACTGCAGCAGGGTACAGCCAATCTAACGGATGCGCGTGCATTACGTCTCAAACTCGACGACTTGTATGGTGCTATCCTGTCTATTTCTGGTACGAAAAAGGGCGAGAAGCATATCATCACCCTTCGTCTCGATGTTGCCAATGAGAATTATCTGAGCGACCGGACTCCGCTCTTCGAAAAAGCAGTTGATCTGCTCCGTGAAATCTTGTTTGAACCAAAAGCGGAGAATGAAGCCTTCACAGAGTCTATCGTTTCACGCGAAATGCAAACGCTGAAACAAAAGATGGTTGCTTTGAAGGATGATAAGATGAGCTATGCGAATATGCGTCTTATCGATGAAATGTGCAAAGGCGAACCGTACAGCCTTCATGTGCACGGGTATGAAGATGAACTGAAGGACATGGATGGCCGCAAGCTGTATGGTTTTTATGAGAAAATGCTGAAGCAGGACAAAATGGATATTTACATTCTTGGAGATGTAGAGAGAGAACTTGCCGAAAAGGCCGTGCAGCCATTCCTGGAAAGAGATATCGCTTCCCATGACGAACGAACAGCTTCTGTACATCCAGCTTCTGCTGATGTAAAGGAAGTAATCGAGGCGCAGGATGTACAGCAAGCCAAGCTTCACCTTGGTTATCGGACGAATATCCGTTACGACGATCCTGATTATGCAGCGCTGCAGGTGTTTAATGGATTATTCGGCGGCTTCCCAAGCTCGAAACTGTTCCGGAATGTCAGGGAAAAACACAGCCTTGCTTATTATGCTGCTTCACGATTTGAGAGTCACAAAGGCCTGTTATTTGTTTTCTCCGGTATTGATCCGAAAGATTATCAGAAAGCAAAGGAAATCATCGATGCCCAGCTTGCAGCCATGCAGGCAGGAGAATTTGAAGAATCAGAAGTTGAAGAAATAAAAGATTTAATCGTCAGTCAAATATTGGAGACAATCGACAACCCGGCAGGTCATATTGAAACGTTATACCAACAAGTGATGGGGAACAAAAATATAACGATCGAGCAGATGCTCGATACCATCCGACAAGTAAGCCTGGACGATGTACTTCAAGTTGCGAAAAAAGTCCAATTGGATACTGTATACTTGCTGACGAATAAGGAGGCTGAGAAGAATGCATAAGAAACACTACGAACAATTACAGGAATCCATCTACGCAGAAACGCTGCCTAACGGTCTGAAGGTGTTCTTGCAGCCGAAGCCGGAGATGGCGAAAACATACGCGATCTTCTCAACGAATTATGGATCTATCGATCAGACCTTCGTTCCGCTTGATGGCAAAGAGAAAATTACCGTACCAGAAGGTATTGCACATTTCCTGGAGCATAAGCTTTTTGAAAAAGAGGATCGGGACGTGTTTCAGGACTTCACCAAACAAGGTGCATCTGCAAATGCTTTCACTTCCTTCACGCAGACAGCTTATCTATTTTCTGCGACTTCACATATAGAAGAGAATGTGACAACCCTGCTTGATTTTGTGCAGGATCCTTATTTCTCAGATAAATCGGTTGAAAAGGAAAAAGGTATCATCGCTCAGGAAATTCGTATGTATGATGATCAGCCAGATTGGCGCTCTTTCTTTGGTACCATCCAAAGCCTATTCCAATCCCACCCTGTAAGAATTGATATAGCAGGGACTGTGGAATCCATTCAGGAAATTACGAAAGAAGATCTCTACACATGCTATAACACATTCTATCATCCATCGAACATGACCTTGTTCGTGACAGGCAATATTGATGAAGAGAAAATGATTGAACTTATCCGGGCAAATCAGGATAGCAAGACATTCGCACCACCTGCTAAGATCGAGCGCTTCTTCCCTGAAGAGCCTGAAACTGTGGCAGAAATGAAAAAACAAGTCCGCATGCCGGTCAGTGTGTCAAAATGCATGGTCGGGATAAAAGAGAACACTGATTATGCATCTCCGGAATCGTATCTGAAACAAGAATTGCTAACGGATATGGTACTGGATTATTATTTCTCCAAGAGCGGCGTCTACTATGAGGAATTATATAAGGATGATTTAATTGATGACAGCTTCGGCTTCGAAACGAGTCTGGAGAAAAACTTTGGCTTCTCCATCATCGGCGGTAATACGAAAGAGCCGGACCGCTTTGCTGATACAGTCAAAGGAATGCTGCAGCGAATGAAAGATCATACCGTTTCCGAAGCGGAAATGGAGCGGATGAAGAAAAAGACGATTGGTCAGATGCTAAGAGCAATGAACAGCTTGGAGTTTGTTTCCAATCGTTTCATCCAGTATCATCTTGCTGGGGTGGATCTGTTCGATATTGTACCAGCAATCGAAAAACTGACTGCGGCCGATGCAAATGATTTTCTGAAAAGCTGGTTCAGTGAAAATCGGTTGGCTGTATGCCAGATCCTGCCGCAGGAGGCATAAGCATGGGCAAGGTTATTTTCATTACGGGCGCAAGCGGAGCTATCGGCTCTGCTTGCGCCCGTCAGCTTGCCAGTGAAGGGCATCAGCTATTGCTTCATTACAATAAAAATGAACAAGCGATGGAAGCACTTTGCCATGATATATCGGAAAGTGTGCTCGGTACAGTCAAAGCTGATTTGACAGAAGAAGCTGATTTGACGAAGCTTCTCCGTTTTCTGTCTTTTCCGATCGATCAGTTCGTTTATGCTGGCGGTATGGCCCATTATGGCATGTTCCAGGATATGACGAACAAAGAGATGGATGACTTGCTTGCGGTGCATGTAAAAGCGCCATGGAGGATATGCCAGCATATTCTGCCGCCGATGCTTGCACGCAGAAAAGGGGAAATCGTCATTGTTTCTTCTATTTGGGGAGAAAGAGGGGCGAGCTTTGAAGTCGCATATTCCAGTGTCAAAGCTGCTCAAATCGGTTTTGTCAAAGGTATGGCGAAAGAGGCCGGTACAAACGGTGTACGAGTTAATGCTGTAACACCGGGAGCGATCGAAACTGGGATGAACAGCCATCTATCTCAGGAAGAAAAGATGCAGCTGACAGGAGATATTCCAATGGACCGTTTCGGGCAAGTTAGCGAAGTAGCGGATGCTGTCAGTTACCTGCTGAGTGATAATTCTTCCTATGTGAACGGACACGCCCTTCAAGTAAACGGCGGCTGGTGAAATTAAGTCATATTTTTTGTATAAGTTATCCCCTTCTGTCAAAAGCTAAGATGCAAGCTAATGAAGGAGGAATACACCATGTCTGTTCTTGATAATTTTGATTCTTGGAAAGACTTCCTAGGTGATCGCCTGCATCAGGCGCAAAGCAAAGGGATGGAGAACGATACTGTCTCTGGCATTGCATATGAAATCGGGGATTATCTTGCGACGAAAGTAGACGCAAAGAACACAGAAGAAAAAATCCTTCGTGACCTTTGGACTGTCGCATCCCAGGATGAGAAGCAAGCAATCGCCAACATTATGGTAAAGCTTGTCCAAGACAATGGCCACACACGCTGAATAAGCGGCCAACTTCATTGAAGCCTGCTTCTTTCTAAGAAGCAGGTTTTCTTTGTAGCTTCCAATAAGTTTGTTATGGCTTTTCTAATCTACCGTTTTCCTTTATAGTAATAATAGGTTTTCGTTATATATGACGCTATTTTCCTGTAAAGGAGCTTTTCTATGGAAACATTGGAATGGTACTTGGAATATGAAATCCAGCATAACCGGCCGGGATTATTAGGGGACATCTCTTCTTTGCTCGGTATGTTATCCATCAACATCAAGACGATCAATGGGGTGGAGAACCAACGGCGTGGCATGCTGCTTTCGGCAGAAAAGGAATTACAGATCATTCGTCTCCATTCCATTCTGCGGACGATGGAACATGTACATATCACAAAGTCCAGGGAGCCGAAGCTTCGAGATCGGCTTGCTGTCAGGCACGGAAGGTATATACATAGGGATGTGGATGATAAGAAGACATTCCGTTTTGTCCGGAGTGAAATCGGACTTCTGGTCGATTTCATGGCAGAATTGTTTAAACAGGAAGGCTCTAAGGTAATAGGAATACGTGGGATGCCTCGTGTCGGGAAAACGGAATCGATTGTCGCTGCCAGTGTCAGTGCCAATAAACGCTGGCTATTCGTCTCCAGCACCCTACTGAAGCAAACTGCCAGGAACCAGCTGCTGCAGGATGAATACAATGAGGACAACCTCTTTATCATCGACGGAATTGTTTCGACAAGCCGCGCGAGTGAGCGTCATTGGGAGCTAGTACGCGAAGTGATGCGGCTCCCTGTAGCCAAGGTAATCGAACATCCAGATATATTCGTCCGGGATACGGAGTTTACATTGGATGATTTCGATTATATTATTGAACTTCGGAATCACGATGATGAAAAAATCATTTATGAGCCGGAATTCAGACAGATTTAAGCAATTTTAAAGATGGATGGTGGTATTAATGGACATTGGTGCAAAGCTCCGGGAGGCAAGAGAGTCCAAAGGAATGACTTTGGAAGACGTACAACAGCGCACCAAAATTCAAAAGCGTTATTTGAAAGCGATTGAAGAGAATAACCACAGCGTCATGCCAGGTGAATTCTACACACGTGCTTTCATTAAGGAATACGCGCAGACAGTAGGACTTAATCCAGATGAAGTGCTCGAACCGAAACAACAGCAGCAGGAAGCAACAGCAGCTGCCCCGGTTCAGGAAGAGAGTGAGGCACCTTCCCGCCAGGAACGCAGCCGCGTTCGGGAAAATGACAGGCCTCCCCGCAAGGAACGCAAAGGCATTCCGTACTTATCTTCCATCATCATCGGATTGATTGTTTTGGCAGCTATTATTGTTGTCGTCTTCATTTATGCAGGCGGATCTAACGATAATAATGATAATAATTCCGCTAACCAGCAGCAGAATGAAGATCAGGTAACGTCACCTGAGAGTGATCAGTCTGCTGAGCAGGAATCCGATGCTGAACAAGCTGCTGACTCTGAGGAGCAAGCAAATGATGCTGCTGAAGAAGAGCAAGCACAGCAGGAAGAGGAGCAGGCAGAACCAAAACTTTCTGTGGACGAAGAAGGTACTGCCAGCAACCCTGTTACAACTTATACACTGGAAAATGCCGGTGATGAAGTAACATTGAAACTTTCTGCAGAAGATGGAGATGCGTGGCTGCAAGTCGGCGATGGCAATAACGCCGGCAATGTTTACACTGGCACCATCGCTTCCGGAAGTGAACCGGTTGAGCAGGACATAAGTGATTTAGAGACAGTTTCCATCAGAACTGGTTTTGCCAGAGCAACAAAACTGGAGATCAATGGTCAGGAACTGACTTTCCCGATTGATAATGATGTTCAGACCATTACGGTAAATATCAAGAAATAATGATAAAAGTTAAACCCTTTACGTTTATGGAAAGGGTTTAACTTATGTTTATCTGTACATACATAGGAGGCAGACATGAATATACCTAATAAAATTACTTTATCCCGAATTTTCCTGATCCCGATTTTCATTATCCTGCTGGCAGTTCCATTTGATTGGGGAACAATCGATATTGGTGACACAACACTCCCAGTGAACCATTTGGCTGGGGCGATTTTATTCATCATTGCATCATGTACTGACTGGGTGGATGGTTACTATGCCCGCAAATATAATCTGGTGACGAATCTTGGGAAATTCCTTGATCCACTAGCAGATAAGCTACTTGTTTCAGCTGCGCTCATTTTACTGGTACAATTAGACTTAGCGCCGGCTTGGATCACAATCGTCATCATCAGCCGTGAATTTGCTGTTACAGGATTGCGTCTTGTTGCCGCAGGTGAAGGTCTTGTAATGGCAGCAGGTAAAATGGGTAAGCAGAAAACGGCGGTTCAAATTGTTGCTATCAGCGCATTGCTGCTGCATAATTGGCCGTTTTCATATCTCGGTTTTCCGTTTGCTACGATATGCCTGTATCTTGCACTGATTCTGACGGTCGTGTCTGGAGTCGACTACTTTGTTAGAAACTGGAGTGTCATGAAGGAGTCGAAATAAAATGAAGCAAATCAATGCAGAAGTGATAGCTGTAGGAACAGAGATTCTCATAGGTCAAATCAACAATACGAATGCACAATGGATTTCCAAGCTACTGGCTGATAACGGAATCAACGTATTTTATCATCACGTGGTAGGCGATAATCTTGCTCGTGTGCAATCGTCCTTCGCAAAAGCGCAGCGTGATGCAGACCTGGTGCTCGTAACTGGCGGACTCGGCCCGACAGAGGATGATCTGACAAGGGAAGCCTTTCAGCTCATATCCGGCCTAGAGATGCATGAAGACAAAGTTTCCATGGATCGTATCAAAGAGTTCTTTGTTAAACGAGGCCGTACGATGTCTCCGAACAACCATAAGCAAGCCCGTGTTTTTGAAGGTGCAAAAGTACTGGAAAATACAGTCGGTATGGCGCCAGGCATGCTTGTAGAGCATGATGGAGTGGTATGGGCGTTTATGCCAGGTGTTCCTCGTGAAATGAAGCAGATCATGTCTGATCATGTTATGCCTTATGTTCGTGAGAAATATCAGCTTCAATCTGTGTTGCAGTCCCGCTTGCTTCATTTCATCGGAATTGGGGAATCACAGCTTGAAACGGACTTGCTTGATTTGATCCAAGTACAGGAAAATCCAACGATTGCAACGTATGCCTCTGAAGGGGAAGTTGCTGTGCGGCTTACAGCCCGTGCAGAAACGAAGGAAGAAGCTGACCGTTTGATCGATGTCATTGAAAAAGAAGTGATGGCGCGCGTCGGTCAATACTTTTACGGCTACGATGAAACATCTGTTCAGCAGCAAGTGTTCGAGCTGCTGAAGAAACGGCAGTTTACATTGGCCAGTGCAGAAAGCCTGACAGGCGGACTGTTCGCGGATGCCCTCGTTTCCTTGAGCGGCGCTTCCGAGGTCTTCCTTGGCAGTTTTGTCACGTATGCACCTAGCATGAAACAGCACGTGCTTGGCGTGAAGGAGGAAACGATCCAGAAGGAAGGCACTGTAAGTGCGCAATGCAGCATTGAAATGGCCGAAAATGCAGTGCGCCTTACGGGAGCCGATATCGGTATCAGTTTCACTGGTGTTGCCGGCCCGGATAGTTCCGAAGGTAAGGAGCCTGGAACTGTCTATATCAGCCTCCATGAAAAAGGCAAACAGACACGTACTACGGAGCTCTCCATTCGGAGCTCGCGTCAAGGTGTACGGGCGCAAGCGGTGAAGAAAGGCTTCGATATGCTGTTCCATTATTTAAAATCGTGATTTGACACTTGTTTGAAGCGGATAAATGTTCTTTTTACCTGAATGAATTGTCTTTATTGGTGTGTTCGGGAGAAATAAAAAAAGGGAACATTTATTCGCTTTTTGCTTGTTATATCTCAAAAAACAAGTTAGAATAGATATAGATAATCCAAAGGAGGAAATACATTTGAGTGAACGTAAACAAGCCCTTGATATGGCTTTGAGACAAATAGAGAAACAATTCGGGAAAGGTTCCATTATGAAACTAGGCGAAAGAGCAGAACAGAAGGTTTCTACTGTTTCCAGCGGCTCTCTTGCCCTTGATATCGCACTTGGTGTAGGCGGATATCCTAAAGGCCGTGTTATCGAGATTTATGGACCTGAATCCTCTGGTAAAACAACTGTTGCCCTGCATGCAATTGCAGAAGCACAGCGCAATGGCGGACAAGCAGCTTTCATCGATGCAGAGCATGCGCTTGATCCAGTTTATGCACAGAAGCTAGGCGTCAATATCGACGAGCTTTTGCTTTCTCAGCCAGATACAGGAGAACAAGCATTGGAAATCGCCGAGGCGCTTGTACGAAGCGGAGCGGTTGACATCGTCGTTGTCGACTCAGTGGCTGCCCTTGTACCGAAAGCAGAGATCGAAGGGGAAATGGGAGATGCTCACGTTGGTTTGCAGGCTCGTTTGATGTCTCAGGCACTTCGTAAATTGTCCGGAGCAATCAACAAGTCCAAAACGACTGCTATCTTCATCAACCAGATTCGTGAGAAAGTCGGCGTAATGTTCGGTAACCCGGAAACAACACCTGGTGGACGCGCACTTAAATTCTATTCCTCTGTCCGTTTGGAAGTACGACGTGCTGAGACTCTTAAGCAAGGCAATGACATGGTCGGTAACAAAACGAGAATTAAAGTAGTGAAAAATAAAGTAGCTCCGCCGTTCAAACAAGCGGAAGTAGATATTATGTACGGAGAAGGGATTTCCAGAGAAGGGGAACTCATCGATATCGCAAGCGACTTGGATATTGTTCAGAAAAGCGGAGCTTGGTACTCCTATAATGAGGAGCGTCTTGGCCAAGGACGTGAAAATGCGAAGCAGTTCCTGAAAGAGAACCCGGAAATTGCTACAACAATTCAGATGACTGTACGCGACCACTATAACTTAGATGCAGATAAGAAGCTGCCGGAAGAGGCGCTGTCAGAAGAACAGGAATCATTGGATATGTAAGAAAGAGCCTTCGGTTACAGCCGAAGGCTTTTTATATAGGATAATCTGCTAGTACTTTCCATGTTTTCTTGACAACATGCGAACACAGGATTAAAATTGATTTGTATAATTCTCTTTTTTATTATACTTCTCAAAGGTTACCATAGTTTTTTTATGAAAAACATTGTGCATGCCGACAGACATGTTTGTACAATTTCATAGCAGGGGAGGTGAAATCATGGAACTATTTTACCTAATCATCTCCATTTTGCTTGCTCTAATCGTCGGTGGTGTTGTTGGTTATCTTGTTCGCAAATCTATTGCTGAGAAAAAGATCTCCAGTGCGGAGGAATTGGCGAAGCAAATAGTAGAAGAAGGCCATCGCAATGCGGAAACGTCTAAGAAGGAAGCACTTCTCGAAGCGAAGGATGAGAACTTCCAGCTGCGTCAGCAGACGGAGCAGGAATTACGTGAGCGTCGTCTTGAACTGCAGAAGCAGGAAAACCGTCTGATGCAGAAAGAAGAGAATCTGGACCGTAAAAGCGATACGCTTGATAAGCGTGAAGTTACGTTAGAGAAAAAGGAACAATTATTAGCTGAAAAACAACAACAAATTGAAGAATTGGAAAGCAAAGTGGAAGTCTTGGTGAAAGAACAGCAGCTCGAGTTGGAGCGGATTTCCGGCTATACGTCTGATGAAGCACGTCAAATCGTGCTGGATAAAGTCGAGAAGGAAGTTGCCTTCGATGCAGCTGTCATGATCAAAGATGCGGAACATCGTGCCAAGGATGAGGCCGATAAGAAAGCGAAGAGCATTCTTTCCCTTGCACTTCAGCGCTGCGCAGCCGATCACGTTGCGGAAACGACTGTATCAGTCGTGAACTTGCCGAATGACGAGATGAAAGGACGCATTATCGGACGGGAAGGCCGTAACATTCGTACGTTAGAAACGCTTACAGGAATTGATCTGATCATTGATGATACACCTGAAGCGGTCATCCTGTCCGGTTTTGATCCTGTCCGTCGTGAGATCGCACGAATCGCACTCGAGAAACTTGTCCAGGATGGACGTATCCACCCAGCTCGTATCGAGGAAATGGTGGAGAAATCCAGACGCGAAGTGGATGAGTATATTCGCGAGATAGGTGAGGAGACGACCTTCGAAGTTGGTGTACACGGTTTGCATCCGGATCTTGTTAAGATACTCGGAAGATTGAAGTATCGCACAAGTTACGGCCAGAACGTATTGAAGCACTCGACAGAAGTCGCTTACCTAGCAGGATTGCTGGCAGCTGAGCTTGGCGAGGACGTTACCTTGGCAAGACGTGCAGGTTTACTGCATGATATCGGTAAAGCAATCGACCACGAAGTCGAAGGCAGCCACGTTGAAATCGGGAAAGAACTCGCAATCAAATACAAAGAGCATCCGGTGGTCATCAACAGCATCGCTTCCCACCACGGGGATGAGGAAGCAACATCGATTATTGCAGTGCTTGTCGCTGCAGCAGATGCCCTTTCCGCAGCCCGTCCGGGAGCGAGAAGCGAGACACTGGAGAACTACATCAAGCGTCTGGAGAAACTGGAGGAGATTTCAGAATCCTTCCAGGGTGTGGAGAAATCCTTCGCAATTCAGGCTGGACGTGAGATCCGTATCATGGTTAAACCGGATGAAATCAACGACTTGGAATCCATCAAAGTCGCACGGGATATCCGGAAACGTATTGAAAGCGAGTTGGATTATCCAGGACATATTAAAGTCACGGTTATCCGGGAAACACGCGCAGTTGAATATGCAAAATAAGAAAGCGGCCCTGTGCCGCTTTTTTTAGTGTTAAACTATAATTAGTACAAGTTGAGATGCAGAAAGGGATTTGATTATGAAGTTATTATTTATCGGAGATGTTGTCGGCGAGCCGGGACGTCAGATGGTGCAAGAATATTTACCGCGCTTGAAGCAGCGTTATCAGCCGCAGCTTACCATTATAAATGGAGAAAATAGCGCTGACGGTAAAGGTATCAATGAGCGGATTTATAAGCAGTTCCTTGAATGGGGAGCACAAGCGATCACCATGGGTAACCATACATGGGATAAGCGGGATATATTTGAATTCATCGATGATGCAAAGTACCTTGTCCGTCCATCAAATTTACCGCCAGGTACACCTGGTAAAGGGATTATTTATGTGAAGGTGAATCAGCATGAAATAGCAATCATCAATTTGCTGGCAAGAACGTTCATGATGCCTGCAGATGATCCATTCCGTGAAGCTGATCGCCTCATTGAAGAGGCACGTAAACGGACGAATTTGATTTTCGTCGATTTCCACGGAGAAGCAACCAGTGAGAAGCAAGCTTTTGGATGGTATGTCGATGGACGTGTCAGTGCTGTCGTTGGTACCCACACACATACGCAGACAGCTGATGAACGGATATTACCGTCTGGGACGGCATATATTTCCGACGCCGGAATGACAGGGCCATATGAAGCGATCCTCGGGATGGAGCGGGAAGCAGTCATTAAAAGATTCCTTACAGGTCTCCCGGTACGTTTTGAAGTACCAAAAAAGGGTAAATCACAATTAAATGGAGTAGTAATCGATCTGGATCCGCAAACGGGGAAGGCTTCTTCCATCAAACGCATCCTGATCAATGATGACCACCCGTACATGGATTGATCTTTGCTGCTCCTTCACTAGGTCTTTTGTTTACAGTATGAACCAGTACAGGCCATATCACTTTTTTCAGACATCGCCCGAAATGGGCATATCTACTATCTTGCAGAAATATAGTAAAAAGGAAAGTAGCTCAGTAAACGAAGGAGGTACCAGTGTTGGATATACTAAAAGTTTCAGCGAAATCCAATCCAAACTCAGTAGCAGGCGCACTTGCGAACGTATTAAGAGAACGTGGCTCAGCGGAAATCCAGGCAATCGGAGCAGGAGCACTCAATCAATCAGTGAAAGCTGTCGCCATTGCGAGAGGCTTTGTTGCCCCGAGTGGTGTTGATTTGGTTTGTATCCCGGCATTTACGGATATAATGATCGACAATGAAGAACGGACTGCCATCAAATTGATAGTAGAACCACGATAAGTCCCGCCAAAGGCGGGGCTTTTTTTATTTCCAATACTTGGACACAGCATCATGCATTGGTATACTGGAGACAAACGCAAGAATGAATGGGGGAGCAGGAATAAGTGAATGAAGAACAGCGTAAATCCGTGAGTTTGATAGCTGCAGAACAGTCCAAACAAGTTGAGAAGCCGCTGCATGAGAAGACTACAGACGATTTCGCGAAGTATTTCCAGACGACGTATCAGCCGCCGAATTTGAAGCAGGCGAAGAAGCGGCGCAGAGAAGATGTTACGTTCCATTATGATTTCACGATTCCCCCAGAAATGCAGGAAGCAGGTCTTGGAAAGAAGTTCCTCATCCGTACGTACGGATGCCAAATGAATGAACATGATACCGAAGTGATGGCTGGACTGTTCATGGAAATGGGATATTCTCCGACAACTGAAACAAATGAGGCAGATGTGATCCTTCTCAATACTTGTGCCATACGAGAGAATGCTGAGAATAAAGTGTTCGGTGAGATTGGTCATCTGAAGCCATTGAAGCTGGAGAAGCCGGATTTGATTATCGGAGTATGCGGATGTATGTCCCAGGAGGAAGCAGTTGTAAATCGAATTTTGAATAAGCATCATCATATTGATTTGATTTTTGGGACACACAATATCCACCGGCTTCCGCAGCTCTTGAAAGAAGCACAATTCAGCAAGGAAATGGTTTTGGAAGTATGGTCCAAAGAAGGCGATGTCATCGAGAACCTCCCAAAAGCACGAAAAGGAAAGATTAAGGCATGGGTCAATATCATGTATGGCTGCGATAAGTTCTGCACATATTGTATCGTCCCATACACGCGCGGTAAGGAGCGGAGCCGGCGTCCAGAGGATATCATCCAGGAAGTGCGACAGCTGGCGGCTCAAGGATATCAGGAGATCACACTGCTGGGTCAGAATGTGAACGCATACGGTAAAGATTTGCCTGATCTTGATTTTGGCCTTGGGGATCTTATGAATGAAATCAGGAAGATTGATATACCGCGAGTGCGTTTCACGACTTCCCATCCACGGGACTTTGATGATAAACTAATAGAGGTACTAGCCCAAGGCGGGAATCTTCTTGATCACATACATTTGCCTGTTCAATCCGGGAGCAGTGACATACTCCGGCTAATGGCCCGGCGCTATACGAGGGAGGAGTACTTGACTCTTGTAAAGAAAATCAGACGTTCTATTCCGAATGTTACACTTACGACAGATATCATTGTCGGTTTTCCGAATGAGACCGAGGAGCAGTTTCAGGAAACATTAACTCTTGTAGAGGAAGTCGGTTTTGAGGCAGCATATACGTATATTTATTCTCCTCGTGAAGGGACACCTTCTGCCAAATGGGAGGATAATGTCCCTATGGAAGTGAAAAGAGAGCGCCTGCAGCGATTAAATAGGGTGATAGACGAACATGCAGCGAAGTCGATGCGTGCTTATGAAGGCAAGATCGTGCATGTGCTAGTCGAGGGGGAAAGCAAGCGGAACCCCGACGTGCTGGCTGGTTATACCGAAAAGAACAAGCTAGTCAATTTCCGAGGACCAAAGTCGGTGGTCGGCAAGATCGTCCCCGTTCGGATAAAACAAGCTAAAACATGGTCGCTCGATGGAGAATTAACAGAAACAACAGCGGAGGTACACATATAATGAGTTATTCCACCGAAGATATCCTCAAACAAGCTGAAGTGTTGGCTGAAGACATGGGCAATCTGGATGAGATTGAACATTTCCACCAGCTGGAATCGAAGCTTAATGAGAACAAAAAGGTGCAAACATATATCAATCAAATTAAAATGAAGCAAAAGCAGGCTGTCAATTTGCAGGCTTATGGCAAACGGGAAGCCCAGCAGCAGATGGAAAAGGAAATTGATGATCTGCAAGCAAAGATCGACAGCATACCTGTCGTCCAGGAATTCAAAGAATCCCAGGTTATCACGAACCATATTCTGCAGAGCATTTCCCAAAATATCCAGCAGACGGTCTTTCAGGATGGAGAAACGGACAAATAAGTCCGTTTCTTTTTTTTATTTTTGGGCTCTCCAGTCGATATGCTATCAATAACCTCTTTTTAGGCAGTTACATAGAATAAAGGAGCGTCCAGCTGTGGTGCGAGATTGTATTTTTTCTGACACCATAGGTGAACACCCTGCATAACATGACTATGTAAAAAGAGGAGGTTTTTGCAAGATGGGTTTTCTAGAGCAGAATTACCGTGAGATCATTACGAAAGCGGTCATCGGCCGCGGACGTAAATTCAGCAAGAATATCGATCATATCCGACCGGAACACAAACCATCAAGCATCCTTGGCTGCTGGATCATCAACCACCGCTATCATGCAAAAAAGAAAGGCGATAAAGGGGTGGAAGTAGTCGGTTCCTATGATGTCAACGTTTGGTATTCGTACAATGATAATACGAAAACGCACGTTGTTTCGGAGAAAGTCGAGTATAAGGAATTGGTCAAATTAAGCATCAAAGACGAGAACTGCCTTGACGACGATTATGATGTTTATGCGAAAGCAATTCAGCAGCCGAACTGCCTGGAATGCAAGATTGTACAGCACGGACAGAAGATTTTCGTCGAAGTGGAGAAGGAATTCCTTGTGGAAGTTATCGGGGAAACGAAGCTTTGTGTAAAAGTAGATCCTGATGGCTGTCTAGTGGAGGATGTAGAAGAAGACTGGGATTACGAGCTGACGGAAGATGATTTCAAGGATGTAGATCCGGACTTCTTAGATAAAAAGGATGACGATGAAGACTGAACGAGAGCAGATGCTCTCGTTTTTTGTTTTATTCAGAATGACACTGCAAGAAGAAACAGAGAAAATACCTGTGTTATAATAGGACTAATTGCAATGAAACAGAGGAGTAGGAAATATGGCAGGTTACACACCGATGATGCAGCAATATTTAAGAATAAAAGCCGATTATAAGGATGCATTCCTTTTCTTCCGGCTTGGGGATTTCTATGAGATGTTCTTCGATGATGCGCTGAAAGCCACAAAAGAACTGGAAATCACTTTAACAAGCAAGAATGCAGGTGTTGAGGAGAAAGTGCCGATGTGCGGCGTTCCGTATCACTCGGCTGATAATTATATAAGAACACTTGTTTCACGAGGCTATAAAGTAGCCATCTGTGAACAAGTGGAAGATCCGAAGACAGCCAAAGGGGTTGTAAAACGGGAAGTAGTCCAGCTGATCACACCGGGTACTGTCATGGAAAACGGTATGCTGGATGAAAAGGAGAATAATTACCTCGCGGCTGTACACGAAAACAGTGACCGTACATACAGTCTTGTCTATCATGACCTATCTACGGGAGAAAATCGGGCAGCAATGCTTGAAGGCGGCTTTGATAGTCTTTTAAGCGAGCTTTACAACCAGCCGGTACGAGAAATCGTTATTAGCGAAGAGCTGGATCAACAGCTGCAGGAAGCACTGCAGGTCCGCCTTGGTGTCACATTATCCTATCAAGATAATGCCAGTACAAGCACATCTCATGAAAAACTTACTGGAAACGTGACCGATGTAAGATTGCTAGATTGCTTCAGTATGCTGTTAAACTATGTGGAACGCACGCAGAAGCGGGGCTTGGATCATTTGAAGCCGCTTCAAGTAATGGAGCTTAAACACTTCATGACGCTGGATATGTATTCAAAGCGCAATTTAGAGCTTACAGAGACGATTTTGAAGAAAGGCAAGCACGGAAGCCTTTTATGGGTGCTCGATGACACAGTTACAGCAATGGGAGCACGGATGCTGAAGAAATGGCTGGAGCGGCCCCTGCTTCAGAAAGAAGCGATAACCAAGCGTCAGGATTTAGTCCAAGCATTTCTCGATCACTTCTTCGAGCGTGATACAATCCGACAGCATTTACAATCTGTTTATGATATCGAGAGACTTTCCGGCCGGGTTGCTTTTGGTAATGTCAATGCCAGAGATCTTCTGCAGCTGAAACGCACTTTGGAGAAACTGCCTGAATTGAAGCAGGTCTTGTCAGGCTTCGAGGAAGAAGAAGTACAGCAAATGGGCAGGGAGCTTAATCCATTGCCGGAGCTGAGCGAGTATCTTGAGAAAAGCTTGCACGAAGATGCACCGATCGGTGTGCGGGAAGGCGGTATCTTGAAGGACGGTTTCCATGAACAGCTTGATACGTACCGGGATGCTTCAAGAAACGGAAAGCAATGGATTGCAGCGCTGGAACAGCGTGAGCGTGAGGAAACTGGCATTAAATCGCTTAAAGTCGGCTATAACAAAGTATTCGGCTATTATATCGAAGTGACCCGTGCGAATTTGCACCTGCTGCCTGAAGGAAAATACGAGCGCAAACAAACGCTCAGTAACGCAGAACGCTTCATCACGCCGGAATTGAAGGAAAAAGAAGCGCTCATCCTGGAAGCGCAGGAAAAGAGCGTGGAACTTGAGTATAACTTGTTCATGGAAATTCGGGATCATGTCAAAACGTACATCCCTGCTCTTCAGCTGCTTGCAGATCAAATCAGTCAACTGGATGTGCTGCAAAGCTTCGCAGAAGTGAGTGAAAAGCAGCGATATGCTCGTCCGACATTCAATGAAGATCGGTCCTTGGCAATTACAGAAGGGCGTCATCCGGTCATTGAAAAAGTAATGAAAACAGGGCAGTTCGTACCAAATGATGTGCAGATGGGAAATGCATCTGATATCCTGCTGATCACAGGTCCGAATATGAGTGGTAAAAGTACTTATATGCGCCAAGTGGCATTGACAAGCATCATGGCACAAATAGGCTGCTTCGTTCCGTGTGAAGCTGCTGATCTCCCGCTGTTTGATCAAATTTTCACTCGTATCGGTGCAGCAGATGACCTTGTGTCTGGTCAGAGTACATTTATGGTCGAGATGCTGGAGTCGAGGCATGCCTTGGAGCACGCCACTGATAGGAGTCTTATTCTGCTGGATGAAATCGGCAGAGGGACTAGCACATATGATGGAATGGCATTGGCGCAAGCCATCATTGAGTATGTTCATAACAATATCCATGCCAAGACTTTATTCTCGACCCATTATCATGAGCTTACGAGTCTTGAAGAGGACCTGGATAAACTCCGAAATGTCCACGTACGGGCAGAAGAACATGATGGCAATGTAGTATTCCTCCATCAAATCCGTGAAGGAGCGGCAGATGAAAGCTACGGCATTCACGTTGCGAAATTGGCTAAGCTGCCGGAAAGTCTCATTCAGCGTGCATCCTACATTCTCCGCGAGCTGGAGGGACAGGAAGAAAATCCGGCTGTAAACCAGCCGACAGCACAAGAACAGGAGGATATCCAGCTATCATTCTTCTCAGAGCCTGAACCTGAAAAGAAAAAAACAAAACAAGATAATAAGGCTGATAAAGTGATAGCGGAGCTCACATCAATCAATCTGATGGAACAAACACCGCTTGAAGCTATGAATCTTTTATATAAATTGCAGCAAATGGCAACAAAAAAGTAAGGAGGTTCCCAAATGGCGATTCAATTGATGCCGGATGATTTAGCAAATAAGATTGCAGCGGGTGAAGTGGTCGAGCGACCGGCTTCGGTCGTCAAGGAACTGGTAGAAAACAGTATCGATGCAGGAAGTACAGTCATCAAGGTGGCAGTCCAGGAAGCAGGGCTCACAGAGATCAATATTGTTGACAATGGAGATGGCATGGAGCCAGATGATGTGGAACGGGCATTTTTCCGTCACGCCACAAGTAAGATACGGAATGAGCATGATTTGTTCCATGTCCGCACACTTGGATTTAGAGGGGAAGCATTGGCCAGTATTGCAGCGGTAAGCCAGCTTGAAATCAAGACGAGCACAGGCGAGAATGCTGGTGTGAAGCTTGTGATGGAGGGTGGTACCATCAAAGAAAGAGGCAAATGCGACGCGCGTAAAGGAACCGAAATGACGGTACGGCATTTGTTCTTCAATACACCGGCCCGCCTGAAGTATATGAAAACCATTCATACCGAACTTGGCCATGTATCAGAAGTAATCAACCGGCTTGCACTTGCTCATCCGGAGATTCGTTTTGAACTGACCCATAACGATAAACCAATGTTCCAGTCATCCGGCCGAGGAGATATGCTGCAGATTGCTGCTCAGATTTACGGTAACTCAGTAGCGAAAAAAATGGTCCGAGCCTCACACGAAACATTGGATTATAAGCTGGAAGTTTTCGCGGCCAAACCAGAAATAAATCGTGCGTCACGTCAGTATGTATCTTTTATCGTCAATGGCAGGTACATTCGAAATCCAGTCTTGGCGAAAGCGGTTATGCAGGCATACCATACGCTGCTGCCTATCGGCAGATTCCCTCTCGCCGTTATTTCTATCGAGATGGATCCCATTCTTGTTGATGTCAATGTGCATCCAGCTAAGCTGGAAGTACGTTTCAGCAAAGAAAAGGAATTATTTGATGCTGTTGAGCAGCTTGTCTCAAAAGCGCTCCGACAGCAGCGGCTCATTCCGGAAGCCGTCGCACCTAAACAGAAGAAAATACAAGAAAAAAGTGAACAGCAAAGCTTCACTTTCTTTGAAAGTAAACCAGTCAAGGAACCGGAAGCCGAACAGGAGCAATGGTTCTTTGACAAAGTGAAAGAAACAGTCCCTCCGATCATCGAGGAGCAGAAGCAAGATCCTGAACCTCGGATATTCAAAGATTCATCTCCTGATATAGTGCAGGAACAGGAGTATGTACCAGCAGAGAAAGAAAGTGAGCCGGAATATGCGGTACCGGCTATGTATCCGATTGGTCAGCACCATGGTACGTATATTCTTGCAGAAAATGAAGAAGGTCTTTTTCTCATTGATCAGCATGCTGCGCAGGAACGTATTAAATATGAATATTACCGGGAAAAAATCGGGGAAGTGGAAAAGGAGCTGCAAGAGCTGCTCATTCCGCTTACATTTGATTTTACCCAGCAGGAATCACTGATAGTAGAACAACACAAGACAGAGCTTGAAGCAGTCGGTTTGTTTTTCGAATCGTTCGGGGGTCACACATATATCGTGCGTTCCCATCCGCAATGGTTCCCGAAAGGCTTTGAAGAGGAAATCATTCGGGAGATCGTCGAACAAGTGATGCAGGAAAGTAAAGCAGACATCCGGAAGCTGCGGGAAGAGGCAGCTATCATGATGTCCTGCAAGCGATCCATTAAAGCAAATCATCATCTGAATTATGATGATATGTTCCATCTCTTGGAAGAGCTGCGCACATCACAGGATCCGTTTACCTGTCCGCATGGGCGGCCAATTATCATCCGTTTTACTTCCTATGAGCTGGAGAAGCTTTTCAAACGAGTACAATAGGCGCAGGCAACTGCGCCTTTTTTGCTTGTCTAGGTGTTCACCGCTCCGTCACTCATGCAGCTTGCTTATACTATCCTGTAACCAAAAAAATGACAGGAAGGAGTATTCGTATGGCATTATTCATCCAACCGACCACAGGAAGGCTGACTAGCGGTTTTCGTGGTGCAAGATCAGACCATAATGGCGTCGACTGGGCTCAGTCTGGGACGGTGCGTATTGTCGCAGCGGCAGCAGGTACTGTCAGCCGGTCATATGTATCAACATCATATGGTGAAGTTGTCTTCATTGTGCATCAGCTGAATGGTCAAACGTATGAAACAGTATATGCCCACATGCGATCGGGGTCTCGGCAAGTTCGTGCAGGTGATACTGTCAGACAAGGGCAATTCATTGGGTATATGGGTAATACAGGTGACTCCACTGGTCAGCATCTGCATTTTGAATTGCACAGAGGCAGATGGAATGTGGAAAAATCAAATGCTGTCAACCCGCTTAACTATATCGGTACAACAGCAAGCAGTGCGCAGCAAACTGCAAGTACCCGATACCCGGGAAGCTATATCCGGACAGGTTCACGGGGTGAAAACGTCCGCCGTATCCAACGGGCGCTAGGCGTGACAGCAGACGGGATATTTGGACCAAATACAAGGCAGGCCGTCATCAATTTCCAGCGCAGCAACGGACTTGGAGTAGATGGCATTGTCGGTAGGGAAACTTGGAATAGATTGTTCTGATTTTGGGCATGCTGACAGCCAGAGGAGGCGTTAGCCATGCACAATCAGCATCTTGTAGACTTTCTTAACCAGCAGATAGCCAATGTGAGTGTACTGCACGTAAAACTGCAGCGATACCATTGGTATGCAAAAGGTCCATACGGCTATGTAATGGAGCAATATACCGAGGATTTGCACGAACAGCTGGATGATATAAAGAAATGCTTAGGTAAGCGAGTGCTTGCCATCGGCGGCAGACCAATTGCGGTCATGAGTAAATTCCTGCAGGAAGCAACCATAAAGGAAGCCGAAGCAGATGATGAGGACTATGAGGTAGTCAAGACAATGCGTCATGATTACAGCCAGCTGGCACAAGAGATCAAAATCACCGGCATACCGCTTGCGAAAAGGCAGGAAGATGATGCGACCGCTGGTTTGCTTGTTGATATCCTTGGCAGGCTGGAATACGAGGCGATCCGCTTGTCGAAATACCTTATTGATGCCGATCGATAAGCTGTGCGTGGCGCGCACGGCTTTTCGTTTATCTTTCTTTGCAGTGTTATGCTAAACTAATGACATGTTAAAGAAGGAGAATGACATGGACAAGCAGAAAGTAATCGTCGTTGTCGGGCCTACTGGTGTCGGCAAGACACAGCTTAGTATCGAAATTGCCAAGAGATTTGGCGGTGAGGTGATCAGCGGCGATTCCATGCAGATATACAGAAGCATGGATATTGGAACCGCAAAAGCAACCAAAGAAGAACAGCAAGGAATTCCGCACCATTTGATTGATATCCGTAATCCGGATGAACATTATTCAGCTGCTGATTTTCAAGCCGATGTAGAGGCTTGTGTTCAAGATATTGCAAGCAGAGGAAAACTGCCTATCATCGCAGGCGGGACCGGCTTATACATACAGGCTGCTCTTTATGCTTATGATTTTTCACAAGCAAAGCGAGATGACAGCTATCAGCAGCAGCTCGAGCAGGAAGCACAAACCCACGGCCAGCTTCACCTGCACAAACAGCTGCAGGCAGTCGATCCAGTGCAAGCGGAGCGCATCCACCCGAATAATGTCCGCCGCGTCATCCGTGCGCTGGAAATATTCCACCGTACCGGCAAAAGAATGAGTGATCACGAAGAAACCGAACTGGCTGCTCGATATGACGCTGCAATAATTGGGTTGGAAATGGACCGGGATCTTCTATATGAACAAATCAATCTGCGGGTTGATAAAATGCTTGCTGAAGGCTTGCTGGATGAAGTGAAAGGCCTGGTCGAACGCGGTATCCGGGATTCCCAATCCATGCGGGCAATCGGCTATAAGGAGTTTATTCCGTATCTGGAAGGGAAAATGGAATGGGAAGATACGGTTTCCCAGCTGAAGCAAAATAGTCGCAGGTATGCAAAACGGCAGTATACGTGGTTCCGCAATAAAATGGATGTGGACTGGTATACTATCACACCTGCAACAAAAAATGAAAAATTTAGAATTATTTTAGAAGAACTTGCAGGAAAGCTGGAATAAAGGTAGAAATAGGAACCGTATAGAAATTAGGAGGGGAATAGATGTCTCAATCTGTTAATATCCAAGACCAATATCTGAATCAGCTACGTAAAGAACGTATGCAAGTCACAGTCTTCCTGACGAATGGCTTTCAAATCCGAGGTACGGTGAAGGCTTTTGACAATTTCACCGTATTGTTTGAAACGGAAGGCAGACAGCAATTAATCTTCAAACATGCGATTTCCACATTCTCCCCAGTAAAGAATGTATCGCTGGATTATAAAGAACAGAGCTAAGTCGAAGCGAGCGCCATATGGCGCTCGTTTTGTTTTGTGGTTGTAAAGCGTACGGCTTGTGAATAAAGTAGAAAAAGACCATTGGGCATTTGTCACGGCCTACCTGTCTTGAGCGTAGACTACAGCAGTGAGGGGTGATCATGTGGAAGCTCAAGTTACGAATGCAAAAGGGAAAATCAATATCGTCCTCAAAAACAGACAGCAGGAGACGGAGCAGCTGCAAAGTGGAACTGTTAAGCGCGATATCGATCCATTCCGTCATATCGACCAAGAATTCTCCGCCTTCATTGGAATGGAAAAGCTCAAAAAAACTATCAAAGAGATTTATGCAAATGTCCATATCAGCGGAAAACGGGAAGCGGCGGGCTTAAAACAAGAAAAGCAAGTGCTGCATATGCTGTTTGAAGGCAACCCCGGTACTGGGAAAACAACAGTAGCCCGCAAGCTTGCATCTGTCTTCCACGACATGAACGTGTTGGATAAAGGTCATTTCATCGAGGCGGAAAGAGCGGATTTAGTTGGAGAATATATTGGGCATACTGCTCAGAAAACGCGCGCGCTCGTCCAGCGGGCCATGGGCGGGATCCTGTTTATAGACGAGGCCTATTCGCTGGCCCGCGGCGGAGAAAAAGACTTTGGAAAAGAAGCGATTGATACACTTGTAAAACATATGGAGGATGCCTCCAACCGCTTCATACTTATCCTTGCGGGCTATCCAAGGGAAATGGGTCACTTCATGAGCTTGAATCCAGGTTTGCGATCACGATTCCCTATTCAGCTCGAATTCCCTGATTATAAGTCCGAACAGCTTATGGATATCGCAAAAGGAATGCTTGCTGAAAAAGAGTACCAGCTGACGAAAGAAGCAGAATGGAAGCTTAAAGAAATCATCGTACAGCAAAAAGCTAAACGGACTGCCGATTTTTCGAACGCCCGGTTTGTGCGGAATATCATAGAAAAAGCAATTCGAATGCAAGCAGTTCGTCTTGTACGTCAAGATCACCATCTGTCGACCGAAGAACTGATGAAAGTGACTGTCGCTGATTTGAATCAAGAAGAATGACAGGTACAAAGAAGCTCGAGTGTGTAATGCACTTAGAGCTTTTTTATGTTGTAAACGTTATTGTATAGCAGTATTTCACTGGGGCATCATACTTAGCAAGGAGTGCACATTATGGGAAATATACTGGATTTTCTTGTTCAAAGAGATGTTTGGTTAGGCACAATTATAGTTGTCTTGGTTCCAATTTTGCTGACCTTGCTAAGCAATAAGCTGAAAGAGCTTCGAAAAAAGCCATATACACGTACAGAGCAGCATTTCATGCCGGATAATTTTTCGCTGTCTACAAAATTATCCGTCAATCTGAAAGAGCTGAAAGCAATTGTTGGTGATAGCTCTGATATCATTTATCGCCAGTTCAAACTGGGAAGAGATAATCGCAGCTGTGCTATCGTACTAATTGATGGACTGGTTGATCAGCAATTGCTGCAGCAATCCATTATGCATCCGCTGCTGCACGCCAAGCAGTCTAAACCAGGGCTGAATCTATTTAAAAGTGAAAGCATAAAGGATTATCTGTTGCATCATGCGATTGAGGTCAGTGATGTGAAAGCGATGAATGACTCCAATCAATTTGTCCGACAGCTTCTGTCGGGGTCTGTACTGCTTTTTGTTGATGGGCTGGATGAAGTTCTGGTTCTTAGCGTGAAAAAATGGCTTTCAAGAAGTTTGAATGAACCGATCACTGAAGCACTTGTCAGGGGACCGCGTTTAAGTTTTATAGAAAATATTAGGGATAATACGGCTATTCTGCGCAGAATGACGACAGACCCAAACTTGACCTTCAGAGACTTTGAGGTAGGGGAGCGGACGAAAAGGCAGCTCACCGTTGTGTATGTGAAAGACATTGCCAATGAAGAGTTGTTAGAAAACGTAAATAATCGAATTCAAAATATGGATATTGATCATGTAGCTGAATCAGGATATATTGAACAGCTAATCGAGGATGACTACCTGTCCATTTTTCCGCAAGTACAATCAACAGAACGTCCGGATCGAGTGATGGGGGCGATCTTGGAGGGGAGGGTTGCCATTTTGCTTGATGGTACATCCTATGCTTTGATAGTACCGGCAACTTTCTCCATGATGATGCAGTCGCCAGAGGATTACTACGAACGCTGGCTTCCAATGTCGCTCATTCGGATGCTGCGGTATGTAGCGGCCTTTCTTAGTATTTTCCTGCCGTCCTTTTATATTGCATTCGTCTCGTTTCATCAAGGCTTGATACCTACTGATTTGGCGTTGGCAATAGCCGGAACAAGAGTGGGTGTTCCTTTTCCAACGATCATTGAAGCGCTCTTGATGGAAATATCTATTGAATTGTTAAGGGAAGCAGGTCTTAGACTTCCGCGGCCTGTAGGACAAACTGTCGGTTTGGTGGGCGCCTTGATCATTGGCGAAGCGGCGGTACAAGCAGGTTTGGTCAGTCCGATCATGGTCATTGTCGTTGCAGCCACAGCCATAGCTTCCTTTGTCTCCCCGCACTACGCAGCAGGGATTGCACAAAGAGCGCTCCGATTCCTTGCTATGTTTTCGGCTGCTTTTCTCGGTTTATATGGAATCAGTTTGTTCTTTTTATCGCTTTGTGTCCATGCGGTCAAGCTTCGGAGCTTTGGCGTACCATTTGTTACGCCGGGTACGCTTTATAGTAAAGACGACTGGAAAGACTTCTTTTTCCGTATGCCTTTGTTCACCATGAGAAATCGCCCTACTGAATATTTTCCGAAGGATCGGGTCAGAAGGAAGAAATATTAGGAGTTGCAGCATATGAAAATGGGAACGACACGGATTACGACGATACAAATGGTTGCGCTGCTTTCTTCAACTCTAATCGCTGCGGGTATCTTTACACTTCCAAGGAATTTGGCAATGAAAGTGGGGACTCCTGATTTATGGGTGTGTGTGCTGCTGGGCGGTATATGCGGATATTTATCGTGTCTTATCATCATATCCTTAAGCCTTCGTTTTGAACGCCTTACCTTTTTTGAATTCAATAAGCTCATTGTCGGCAAGTGGCTGGGGACAATAATAAGTACTTTTTTTATCGGCTACGCACTCTTGATCGGTGCTTTTGAAATACGTTCCATGGGTGAACTGACACAGTTTTATCTGTTGGAAGAGACACCGCTCTGTGTCATTTTGATCAGCATGTACTGGATTGCAATTTACTTACTGGTAGGCGGCATTAATCCGATAGCGAGGCTGATCGAGCTATTGACACCTATCTGCTTAATTGTTTTCATACTAGTTTTTTGCCTTGGGTTTAAAGTTTTTGAGATAGACAATTTGCGGCCGTTATTCGGCCTTGGTCCAGTGCCGATACTGAAAGGGATCACCCCGACATTCCTTACTTTCAGCGGATTGGAATTTTTGCTCGTATTCATTGCAATGATGCAGAAACCGAAGAAGGCAAAAAAGGTTGCGTTAATTGGATTAGCAATACCCGTATCTATTTACTTGTTATCAGTAATCATCATCACGGGTGGTTTGTCAGTTGAAAGAATGAAGCATCAGAAATGGCCTACTTTCGCCCTCATTCAAGAATATGAATACGAAGGCATTCTTTTTGAGCGTTTTGATTCCCTGTTTTTAGTCGTTTGGCTGATTCAGATGTTCACGACCTATGTAATCTGCCAGTATGTAGCGGCAAAAGGTATTTCTACACTGACGCGTATATCGTATAAAAAAGCTAACTATATACTGTTGGCTGCAGTTTATTTTATTTGTTTGATTCCTCAGGATTTGAATCAGCTGGAAAAGATGGGGACGATTATTGGCTGGACAAGCTTTGTTTTTTCGTTTATTGTGCCGTCATTACTTCTGATAATTGCAGTTGTAAGAGGGCTGAAGCGAGGCGGTGAAGCAAAAAATGATTCGTAAAATCTGCATGTGCTTAGTAGCCCTGTTATTCCTTTGCGGCTGCTGGGACAGCTCAGATATTGAAGACATGTCGTTTGTAATCGGGCTTGGGGTTGATAACAGCGAAAATGAACAGAATTCGATTAAACATACCACGCAGATTGCCGTCACGAAGAAAAAAGGAGAACAGGGAACAGCGCCACAGGGAAAGATGTATCAAAACGTGATGCTTGAAGGTAGATCTATCCATGATATCTTACGTAATATTTCTCTTCAGCTTCCGTATCCTGTATACACGGATCATTTGGAATGTATCATCATAAATGAAGAAGCGGCGAGCAAGTATGATCTGTCTATTCTACTTGACCAGATGCTGCGTGATAATGTCACTCGTTTGAGCCCTACAGTCGTTCTTAGCAAGCAGCAAGCCAGTGACGTGTTAAACACAAATATAGAAGGTGAGATACCTGGCAGCTACATCAGCAGTATTTTCGAGAATAAAACAAGCACGCTGAAAATTCTCCCGGAAGTACGTTTAGGGAAGATTGCTGCAAATCTCGCGTCTCAAACCAGCTTTTTGCTGCCAAATATAGATAAACAAAAAAATACGCTGAAAGTGGACGGGGCTGGTGTAATTAAAGGAAAAGAAAGAAAACTTACCGGTTTTTTGACAGTGAAAGAGGTGGAGGGGGTAAACTGGCTGACCGGGGAAGGAAAGGCTGGTTTACTGGAATTCGAGGACGAGAAAAAAAATACTATTGTTTACGAGGTACAAAATTATAAAACAAAGGTGGAGCCAACTTTTCAAAATGGCAGCCTATCTTTCCTAGTACAAATTAAAGCAGAGGGATGGATAACAGAAGATTGGTCTAAAGTAGCGCATAATTTGTCGGAGAGTTATGTGAATGATCTGGAACGGCTGGGAGCAGATGAAGTCAAAAGGTTATTGGAAGGAACTCTAAAAAAACTTCAACAGGATTATAAGACTGATGTCGTGAATTTTTCTGAAAGCTTCCGAATAGCTTATCCTAGAGAATTTCAGAAAATGAAAAAGGATTGGGATAATTACTTTGCTAAAGCAGAAGTGAAGTACAATGTCAGCGTCAAGATTGTCAATACAGGTGATGTAGTGAAATAGATGATTTGATGACATTCAACTATTTATTATAACTACATCTTCACGAATGCTCCCATCCCAAAAGCTTTCGCATAAAGCGAAGGCTTTTTCCTTGTCTGATAGGGTATAATGACATATAGAAAGGGTGACAGTATGGAACGTGTATTATTGATGGCAGTCCATCACCAGAATCAGACATTGGAGCGGTTTCAATCCTCGCTCGATGAATTAGAAGCATTAACAGAGACAGCAGGGGGCGAAGTGGCAGGGATTGTCACGCAGAAACGGGAACGCCTGCATCCTGGTACATATTTCGGATCAGGGAAGCTCGAGGAACTTGCCGAGCTGGTTGAGCAGGAAGAGCCGCTTCTGGTCATATCAAACGACGAATTGTCTCCAGGACAATTGAAAAATATCAGCAATCGAATCGGGGTCCGGGTCATCGACCGGAGTCAGCTAATTCTTGATATATTCGCAACACGTGCACATACCCGTGAAGGTAAACTGCAGGTGGAACTGGCACAGATGCAATATTTGCTCCCTAGACTATATGGACAAGGTACAGAAATGAGCAGGCTTGGAGCTGGTATCGGGACTAGAGGTCCTGGTGAAACGAAGCTTGAAACCGATAGACGCCATATTCGACGCCGGATCGACGAAATCAAGCAGCAGCTGAAAGCTGTCGTGTCGCACCGCTCCCGTTACCGGGAACGACGAAAAGCAAATCAGGCTTTTCAAATTGCCTTGGTCGGCTATACAAATGCCGGTAAATCGACAATCTTCAACCGCGTGACTGGAAACGACAGTCTGGAGCAGGACCAGCTGTTCGCTACGTTGGATCCGATGACGCGCCGTATGCGCCTTCCATCCGGTTTTCAAGCGCTGCTCACGGATACGGTTGGCTTTATCCAGGACCTTCCGACAGCTCTTATCGCCGCTTTCCGTTCAACACTGGAGGAAGTGACAGAAGCTGATTTTATCATTCATATGGTGAATAGTGCGCATCCGGATCATGAACAGCAGCAGGCGACTGTACTGAAGCTGCTCCGTGAACTCGAAGCCGATCAATTGCCGATTTTGACAGTTTACAACAAAGCAGATTTATTAACAGAGGATTTCATTGCTAGTGCACATCCATATGTCCAGATCTCTGCATTCAAAGAAGAAGACCGCAGACTTTTAATGGAAAAGGTACAGGAAATGATCCAGGAAGCAAGTGAATTTTATGATACAATCGTACCTGCCTCTGGCGGCCGTCTATTGGACAAGCTTGCGCAGGAGACGATTTTAACAAAAAGGAATTACAACGAGGAAATGGATGCTTATGAAGTGAGCGGGTACGTATTGCCAAATCATCCGCTTTTCCATCAGTTGAAAGGAAAGAATGAAGCATGATAAACGAAACAGCAAGAAGAACAGAAGAAGAAACAAGCGCCGAGCGCGCTGGAATAGATTCCATTGTAGAAAAGAATCAGAAACGAGTGATGGATGCATTCCGCAATCAGCGCGTAAGTGACAGTCATTTCAATCCCACAACGGGTTATGGATATGATGACTTTGGCCGGGAGACCCTTGAACAGGTTTACGCAGAAGTGTTCGGCGGAGAGGATGCACTTGTGCGTCCTCAGATCGTTTCAGGTACACACGCGATAACAACTGCATTATTCGGTGTTTTGCGTCCTGGTGATCAATTGCTTTATATTACCGGAAAGCCATATGACACGCTGGAAGGCGTCATTGGAAACCGAGAAGAAGATACAGGTTCATTAAAGGATTTCGGTGTCGCATACGATGCGGTTGATCTGACAGAGGATGGTGCAATCGACTATCCAGCTTTAGCAGATAAGCTTTCTGAGAAGACGAAGGTGGTGGCGATCCAGCGTTCCAAAGGATATGCCGACCGGCCTTCTTTTTCTGTTACAGAAATCGGTGAAATGGTTTCTTTCGTAAAAGGGAAGTATCCAGAAGCTATCGTTTTCGTCGATAACTGCTATGGAGAATTCGCCGAAACAGAGGAGCCGCTCCATGTTGGTGCGGATTTGATTGCCGGATCACTAATCAAGAATCCAGGCGGCGGTATCGTACGTGCGGGAGGCTATATTGCCGGCCGGACTGATTTGATCGAGTTGTGTGCCAACCGTTTGACTGCACCGGGACTCGGAAAAGAAACAGGAGCATCACTTGGCATGCTGCAAGAGCTGTTCCAAGGATTCTTCCTGGCACCGCATGTTGTTGGGGAGGCGTTAAAAGGAGCTGTCTTTACATCAAGATTTCTTGAGCTTCTCGGCTTTTCGACTTCACCGAAATTCAACAGCAAACGCGTCGATTTGATTCAATCAGTGAACTTCCACTCGGCAGATCAGATGATTGCCTTTTGTCAGGCAATCCAGCATGCATCACCTGTCAACGCTCATGTGACGCCGCATGCAGCACCGATGCCAGGATATGAAAGTGATGTCATCATGGCAGCCGGAACCTTCATCCAAGGAGCCAGCCTGGAATTAACAGCAGACGGACCGATCCGCCCGCCATATACGGCTTTTGTCCAGGGCGGTTTGACTTATGCCCATGTGAAGCTCGCTATTATGGATGCAGCTCAAAATCTATTAGAAAAAGGCTTGATATCAACTAATCAAGCATACTAAAAATTTTCATGTCAACTAAGCTAACACGTGTTGACATTTAAAATTACCTACGTTTATAATAGACGTAGAGTACATAAGGAAAGGGGATGGACGATAAATGAGTGACATGAATCGCCGATCTATGCCCTTGTTCTCTATTGGTATTGTAAAATCACTTACTGCATTAACAGCGAGACAAATCCGTTATTATGAAGACAACGGACTGATTTTCCCAGCAAGAACAGAAGGCAATCAGCGTCTTTTCTCATTCAATGATGTGGATCGACTGCTGGAAATCAAGGAATTGATCGATAAAGGAATCAACCTTGCCGGAATCAAGCAAATGCTGCCATACAGAGAAAAACCGACAGCAGAAATGCTTGAAACACCGATCGAACCGGAAATCTCTGATAAAGCATTAAGACAGATGCTGCGTCAGGAACTGATGGATACCGGACGATTAGGCAAAGCTTCGTTACGTCAGGGAGAGTTATCACGATTCTTCCATTAATAGAGGAGGAGAAAGAATGGCGAAATTTACTAGAGAAGATGTAATCAAGATTATCAAGGAGGAGAACGTAAAGTTCATTCGCTTACAGTTCACCGACTTGCTTGGCACAATTAAAAACGTGGAAATCCCGCTTAGCCAGCTGGACAAAGCATTGGATAACGAAATGATGTTCGACGGATCTTCCATCGAAGGTTTCGTACGCATCGAAGAGTCCGACATGAAGCTTTACCCGGACTTGGATACGTTCGTCGTATTCCCATGGACAAGCGAAAAAGGCAAAGTGGCACGTTTCATCTGTGATATCTACACTCCAGAAGGAGAGCCATTCGAAGGCTGCCCGCGTTACAACCTGAAGCGTAACATTAAAAAAATGGAAGAGCTTGGATTCAGCGCATTCAACATCGGTACAGAGCCGGAATTCTTCTTGTTCAAACTTGATGAAAAAGGCGAGCCGACATTGGAATTGAACGATAAAGGCGGTTACTTCGACCTTGCACCAACTGACCTAGGCGAAACTACTCGTCGTGATATCGTATTGGAATTGGAAGAGATGGGCTTTGAAATTGAAGCTTCCCACCACGAAGTGGCACCAGGCCAGCACGAAATCGATTTCAAATATGCTGATGCACTGAAACATGCTGATGACATCCAAACATTCAAACTAGTAGTAAAAACAATTGCTAGAAAGCATGGTTTGCATGCAACATTCATGCCAAAACCATTATTCGGTGTAAACGGTTCTGGTATGCACTGTAACATGTCCCTATTCAAAGACGGCAAAAATGCTTTCTACGATGAAAGCGGCGAGTTGAAGCTTTCTGAAACAGCTTACCAGTTCATCGCAGGTACATTGAAGCATGCAGTTAACTTCACAGCGGTTACAAACCCGACAGTTAACTCTTACAAACGTCTTGTACCAGGTTATGAAGCTCCATGCTACGTAGCATGGTCCGGCAAAAACCGCAGCCCGCTTATCCGTGTGCCATCCGCTCGCGGAGCAAGCACACGTGTCGAAGTGCGCAGTGTTGATCCATCTGCAAACCCGTACCTAGCAATGAGTGTATTGCTTGCTGCAGGTCTTGATGGAATCAAGAACAACATGGAAGCACCTGCTTCCATCGACCGTAACATCTACGTTATGGATAAAGCAGAAAGAGAAAAGAACGGCGTAGCAGATCTTCCAGCTACACTATACGATGCTCTTGAGCAGCTTAAATCCGACGACATCATCGTCGAAGCACTAGGCGATCACCTATTCGAACACTTCATCGAAGCGAAAGAAATCGAGTGGGATATGTTCCGCACGCAAGTTCACCCATGGGAACGCGAACAGTACATGGAAGACTTTTAATGGAGGAAACCCCTGATACCACTGGTATCAGGGGTTTTTTCTTTTTGTGTTGTTTTTGTGAGTTTTATTCCACCTCCAAAGCACCCCATGTATCCACGCATTTTTTTATTCCTCATATTAATCCGATGTGTTCTGTTCTAATTACTTTTGAAATATGAGAATATATAGCGATGTTATCTCCATGCTGAAGAGATTCATGGAACACAAAAAGGTCTGATTTAGAGAACTGGTATAAATATGGATCAGATGAGCTAGGCAATAAATTTTAACTATATATTATACAAAAATATGGTAAATTTAATGCAGAGATATAATGAATGGAGAGAGGTAATGTTGCGAAAAAAATTTATTGTGTTGCTGCTAATTATAATATTTGTTTTGAATTTACCTAGCGCTTCCTTTGCTGATCGTAAAGATTCAGTTTTAATTGTGTACAGCCAGACGGAGGAAGAACAAATAAAAGATGTGCGTATTTTGGAAACCTTAGTTGGTCAATTCAAAGACGATTACAAAATCATTGAAGATGCAGATATTGGTCAAGCGAATTTAAATGAGTTTGATTATGTTATTTATTTGGGCGCTGGTAAGAAAGCATTGTCAGAGAGCTTGCTGGAAACTTTCAATAATTACGAGGGCCCATTTTTTGCAATTAATCATAATGCAGAGCAGTTTAAAGAAAAGATGCCTTGGTTAAACATAAATGGGGAAGCCTTGGTTAATAAGGTTGAGGTCCCAGAAAATCAGAGTCAAAACTTGACAGAGGAACGGATAGTTTATGATGTGACGGGTAATGGTACTGCTGTTTCTTTGGTCGGAAATAAAGTTGACGGCAGTGGCTCGGTTCCTTTACTGCTTAATTCGAATAATATTTATTACTTTGCAGGTCAAAATCTTTATAATCCTTTTGAAAAATATATAACCCAGTCACTTATGAATTTCTTTGGTGAAGAAGGAAAAGGAATCACGAAGTATCTACGACTTGAAGATGTGCATCCCATGGTAGATCCTGATCAGTTAAGGGAACAAGCAGAATTCCTTAAAGAAAAGGATATCCCTTACATGGTGGCGGTAATTCCAGAGTATACGAATAACGGTAAAACAGTGCACCTTGTCGATTCACCCAAATTAGTGAAGACGCTTAAATACATGCAAAATAATGGTGCAAGTATAGTGTTGCATGGATACAAGCACCAATATCGCAGCTCAGAAACAGGTGAAGGCTTCGAATTTTGGGATGCTGAGAATGATAGGCCTATTTATCAGCCAGCCAATGAAAAAGCCAAGCAGATGTCGGATTTTCCTACTTATGCAGCATATGAGGCTTTTGTTGAGGAAGGCGAAGAGTATGAAAGGACATATATGGAAAATGCAATAGAAAGCGGAATAGAAGAGTTGGTAGCTCATGATCTCTATCCCGTTGCTTTTGAAGCACCTCACTATGCCATTTCTCAACAAGGATACAAAATAGTATCCGAACATTTTTCTTCTTACGTTGGACAGCTGCAGTTGACTGACTTAACTTGGAAGGGAGAATTTGCACCCCCGTATGAGTCACGACCTGAATTTGTGCATGGTATGACTGTGTATCCGGAAACCTTGGGTTATATTGAAGAAGGTGATGATAAAGCAATTGAGAAAATGCAGGAAAAAATAGAGATAAAATCAAAATATAATCATTCCTATTTATCTGCCTTTTATCACCCTTATTTGGGATTAGAAGGGCTTAAAGAAGTCGTCAAAAATCTAAATGAGGTTGATGGAACATGGCTTGATTTAAAACAGCGGGACAATCGGGTCCAAGTAAACGATATCAGCATATTTACAAAAGGCGGAGAGTACCAAGTGGAAAAGCCCTTCTTGGCTAGTGACTATGAAAGGAACTTGCTTATACGGAAAAGCCTAATATGGTCTATTCCGGTGCTTTTAGTCGGGGTAACTTTAGTGATTTTCTTAATACGAAAAAGAAAGAAAAAAAGCATATCTCAAGTAGAAAACGCCTCCTAATCTGTCGAATCGTAAGAAGCACACTCAATCCTTGTCTATACATTTCATTTCTGATTGACATCAATATTTTAATAAAAAGTGTGGCGAAAAAGGAAAATGAACAAATTGAGATATTGCCAATACAATATCTCAATTTTTCCACTTCAAGTACTGATAGATATTAAAGATTAATCATATATTACATTTTTTCCTTCTTCAGTTAACTTTTTTAAAGATGCAAGCATATGATTTATTTCTTCATCAGAATGTCTTTCCCATGAACTTAATTCAGCAATTATTTTCAAAGGAGATTTTGACCTATAAGAACGTGTTGGGTTTCCAGGAAATCTTTTGTCAGTCAAGTTTGGATCATTTTCAAAATCACCTAATGGTTCTACAATATATATTCTTTCCTTTGATTCAGATCTTGCTAATTCAGCACCCCATTTAGCAGCATTCAATGTTGCAGTAAAATATATATAGTTAGATTTTTTATCTTGGTAATTTGATAAGTTCTGTGGCACTAATAAATCCCCAATATTTAGTTCTGCTTTCGTACCATGAAAAAAAGGACCATTATCTAAAACATCTTTTTTGTCATTCATACCGATACACCTCTTATATTTAGATTTGTATATAGAAGCATAATGTAGGAATTACAAAAAGAGTAGTCTATAAATGATTTCCAAGTAATGATACAATGTAAATAGATAGAAAGATAACGACGATATTTACCTTTTGTTTTATGGGATATAACTAGTTAAATTCTGTACCGCACACAAGTTCCCATGGGAACTCGATTAGTGATGGAGAACTTCTAATACGTTTTAAGGAAACCCCGGATACCATTGGTGTCTGGGGTTTTTCTTTTTTTATATACTACTTGAATTTTACTCCAACCCCTAAAGCATCCCACCATTATTCGTGCATTCTGTTTTTGTAATCTCGATCCTAATCGGAAAGTTCTGTTCCGAATTTTTGGTTATAGGAGTAAATAGCTGCCCGTACTACTGCTCAGAAACGTGTTAGCAGAAGAGCAGGAACACGCGCCATGTTGCAGCAGGTTATTCAGTATTTCTAAGGCTGAAAGGGTTATATTTTAATTATCCAGTGACTCTTGGGACATTTTTTAAATTGAAGGAATTCAGTAATGCAGAAAGGAATTAATAAGTACGAATACAGGAGAGGTGATGATAAATGGAAGAAGTAATGACCTTTGCTTCGATTATCAGCCCCATTGTAATTGCTTTAGTACAACTGATAAAAGTGACAATCACAGTAAACAACAGGTATTTACCGTTGATTAGTTTGCTCATAGGTATTCTCGTAGGATTTTTGGCTTGGCCGTTCACTGAGTTGGATGTAGTCTTGAGGCTATGGTCAGGTGGCTTTGCTGGGCTTGCGGCATCAGGATTGTACTCATTGGGTAAAAAGACAATTTCAAATAATAATAATGATAAGGCGGCCTAAGGGGGTTGCCTTTTTCAATTCTTCTCTATAAGTTTCGTTGTGTTGTTGTTAAAGTATATATTTGAAAACAATGGCCCATTTGTTTGTGCATTTGGTGCGTATTAAGATCGGTGATTTAAAATTAGTAGAAAGCTGTAAAGGAAGAAACGTAAAAAAAGATAGGTAAGTATTGAAATAAAATGATAGGAGTTTCTGCGTTTGTTAGGCAAACCCCTGGTATCTAGTCAGGGGTTTTTGTATGTAATATAGATTCGTCTTTTGCAATCATATCAATATAATTTAAGAATATTAACTAAATGTATATTCATTTTATCAGCTGATTCTTGAAAATCACGGCGGTACCACTCGATAATTAAACCTATGATTGAATTTGACATATAAGAGAATAAATAATCTTTTTCCTCGAGGTAAGCTGTATGTTTATCCTCGAAAAGGATTGAGCGTATTTCATCGAACAGCATGTAATAATACTCGGTAGATACTTCTTTTGATAAGATTATTTTATAAAACTCTTCATATTTTTTGACGTGATGGAAGATACGGACAGTTTTTGGGTCCAGTTTTTCTCTATCAATATATTCTTTATAGCGATATGGTTCATTATAGGATTTTCGTAGATCTATCATAATCTCTTCAAAAAGTTCCTTGAATACATCTCCAATTTCTTGATAATGAAAATAAAATGTCCCGCGATTAATATTGGCTTGTTTACAGAGTTCAGTTATTTTTATCTGAGTTAAAGGCTTCTTTTTTAGTAGGTTCGTTAATGACAAGTGTATATTCTGTTTTGTTTTTAAAACACGCAAATCATTTTTATTCAAAGAAGAATCCCCTTTTATTGAACACTTTTTTAAAATTTGTACCATATTGTACAATCTGATTAATTCTGCTGATTGAACACAGTTACAAATATATAATATTATTTTATCGAACAAATGTACAATAACTAAGGGGGACTTGTATTATGAGATTAAAAGATAAAGTAGCAATCGTAACAGGTGCGGCTTCAGGAATGGGGAAAGCAATAGCAGAACTTTACGCAAAAGAAGGGGCACAAGTAGTTGTATCTGACTTTAACTTTGAAGGGGCGCAAGCAGTTGCAGAGGCTATAAAGGAGAAGGGCGGCGCGGCAATTGCTAACCGTACAAACGTCGCAGAGTCAGCGGATTTGGAGCGGTTATTTGCAGAAACGAAAGAAGCATTTGGTAAATTAGATATTTTGGTTAACAATGCGGGTATTATGGACGGGATGGAACCGGTAGGAGAGATTACGGATGAGAAGTGGGATCGCGTCTTTGCTGTGAACACCACTGGTGTCATGAGGGCAATGCGTATTGCTACAAATATCTTCTTGGAACAAGGTCATGGTGTAATCGTCAATAATATATCAGCAGGCGGTTTGCGAGGAGCGCGTGCAGGAGCAGCATATACAGCTTCCAAGCATGCAGTAACTGGATTGACGAAAAATACGGCATATATGTACGCACACTCTGGTATCCGGTGTAATGGTATAGCCCCGGGTGGGGTCGAGACAAACATAAGTGCATCTATGACGAGTATCTCGGAATTTGGAGCCGGGCGTCAAATGACTGGTAATGAAACAATGCCGCGTGTAGGGAAACCAGCTGAAATCGCTCAACTTGCTCTTTTCTTAGGTTCTGATGAGTCAAGCTTCGTCAATGGGCAGGTCATAGCAGCAGACGCAGGATGGACTGCATACTAATAGAAAGCAGAAGATGTATAACAAAACCTGAAACTATTTCAGGTTTTGTTATTTATTTTAAGATTTTAAATGCCCTTTGCGTTCTATCCATGACTAAATTCAGCCCCTTGGCGGGAATGGATCATTTCCATAAGAATCACGTTCCCGAATTCTTCCGTCTCGTCCGTGAATGAAGTGTTCGCCTTCAGTCCGCTTAGCTAGTTCTTTCCCATAATCCATTGCTTCTTTCTGCTTGACAAAACGGCCTGAAGCACGCTTTGCCCCTTCTTTCTTAACTTGCCAACTGCCATTCCCGTCTGGGTTAGTGTGATAGTTTGACATTATTCCACCTCCAATAATTGGCTCATAAGGTCTATACCACATAATTGCTATATTAATGCAAGTTAGTATGGTTCAAGCAGTTCTCTAAGTTGTCACTTATTTGTGAAATAATGTACAAACTTTTCAGGAGATTGAAAAACGATATGTGGAATAATAGAACCATAACAAGGAGGAGATCAAATGCCAAAACTACGTGTTACGTTATTTCATGAAATATTGGAACAGTTAGAAGCAGACCAACTCCAAGGAACGAAAGCAAGAGAATACCGATGCGCTGTAGGAACATGCATACCATACGATGTCGTACATCACGCAGAAGTGCTGCTGCAGGAAGGGTTCATTTTAGGTGTTGTAACAAACTCTAAGGACTATAGAGATGTTTTTATTGACGATATCTTAGTAAAAGGACATGAGCTGTTAGCTTTGATGGGTAACCGGCGAATTCTGGATGGTGCCAAGCAGCTACTTGGGGAGACATACGAAAAAGTGACACCAGGTATCCTTCTCGAAGCATTGAAACTGGCAATAATGAAAAGCACAAAAGAGGAGCTTGCCGTATAGGCAAGCTCCTTATTCATACAATGTGTGTTTAGCGTTCTTTAAGATAATAATCATCCATACTATGTTGTTCTCTGCGGTAGCTTCTGGTATATCCACATTTACACGAATCAGTGACACTATCAATCTTATGACGGCCTCGCAACTTGCAGACAAGCTTGTAAAACAGCTTCACGATACCACCCGCTTTCTAACTTTTGGTAATAGAATAATCTAATATACCCAAAAAGTATGTCGAAAGCAGGCAGAAACTGTGTAAATTCTATGAAAAAAAAACCGGCCGAAGCCGATTTTATTGGATGGAGCGATATAAGCCTATTACTTTCCCTAAAATGCTGACATTATCCAAAATGATAGGATCCATCGTACTGTTTTCCGGTTGCAGTCGTATCTGATTTTCTTCTTTGAAGAAACGTTTCACAGTAGCTTCATTGTCCTCGGTCATCGCCACAACAATTTCTCCGTTCTGAGCCGTTTGCTGCTGTTTGACGATTACCATGTCTCCGTCAAGAATACCAGCTTCAATCATACTTTCCCCAACAATGACCAGAACGAATATATTATCATCCGGACCTACTAAATGGCTAGGAACAGGTACATATTCTTCTATATTCTCCACTGCAGTAATTGGAATACCAGCTGTTACCTTTCCGATAACGGGAGCATAGTTTGCCTCACCGCGGGGAATATCTGTCTGATCATCACTATCCAATGATAATACCTCGATGGCACGCGGCTTTGTCGGGTCACGGCGGATAAGACCTTTCTTCTCTAAACGGGAAAGGTGGCCGTGAACGGTAGAGCTTGATGCCAAGCCGACTGCTTCGCCGATTTCCCTGACGGATGGCGGGTACCCTTTATCGAGTACCTGCTCCTTTATGTATGCTAGAATCGCTTCCTGTCTTTTCGATAGTTTTATCATGTATCGAACACCCCGTGCATATATTTTTATTACATAGAGTATACCATGATAGATTGCAATATACAAACATCCGTTCGAAAAAAAGCCTTGACTAGAACCTATGTTCGTATATAATGGAATTAACAAAGAGAACGCACGTTCTTAAAACACGGAGGGGTCTACCATGTTCAAAAAACTAGCGAAATCAGATCTATTCTATTATGTGCTTTTCGGCTTCACGCTTTTCTTCTTATACTTTACACTTATAATGAGCGTCTAATTAGTCGAACTGAGAGGGTACATCAATGAAAGCAGTCATCTATTGCAGAGTAAGTACAGAAAAGGACGAGCAGGCAAGCTCGATTGAGCGCCAGCGCGAGGAGCTCATCAGTCTTGCTGCGTCCTCCGACATAGAGGTCATCGATATCATCGAAGAAAAGCAGAGCGGTTATGACATCGAACGGCCGGGGATTTTTCGCATGCTGGATTTGTTCACAGCGCGTGAAGCAGACTGTCTCCTCATTCAGGATGAGACAAGGTTGGGGCGAGGCAATACAAAGATTGCTTTGTTCCATCATCTTCAAAAGCTGGAGGTCAAGGTTTATACACTTAGCCAGCATGGCGAATTCCAGCTTTCGGAATCGGATGGTATGGTGCTCCAAATCGTTGGTATAGTCGAGGAGTATCAGCGGAAGATCCATAATATGAAGATCAAGCGGGGTATGAGAAGGGCAATCGAGGCAGGATATAATCCAAGCAAGAATCTGAGCAATCAGCAGGCTGCACCGGGCAGAGAGCGGATTGATTTTCCGATTCAAGAAGTGATCAGGCTGCGAAATAACAAGCTTACTTTCCAGGAAATCAGCTCTGTTCTGCGAGGTATGGGCTTTCATGTATCAAAGGCGACCGTACATAGAAGGTACCAGGAATATCTTTCGCTTGAATCGGAAGACGCTAGCGGGTAACATAGTGTGTATCAACTTTAATGCTTAAAGGAGCATATACACATGTTAAGTAAAGACAAATTAGCACGCCTCAATGCGTTAGCAAATAAAGCAAAGGCAGAAGGACTCAGCCTTAGCGAACAGAAAGAGCAAAAGGAACTAAGACAGGAATATCTGGGAAATGTACGTTCTTCATTCAAAAACCAGTTCAAGTCGATGACAGTTATGGATCGTGAAGGCAATGACGTAACACCAGAAAAAGTAAAAAAATTACGTGAAGAGGAATAAGAAGGGATGGCTGACTCTATGTACAGCCTTTCCCTTCTTTTTCTATATATAAATCCTTGTTTATCGGAAGATTTTTGTATAGGATGAACAAGAGTACATAATTTGCTAGATGAAAGGGATGTTTACATGGTTCAGACTACAGAATTGCTTTCCATTAATACAATTCGTACGTTATCAATCGATGCAATCGAAGCAGCGAATTCCGGCCACCCAGGTATGCCGATGGGTGCAGCGCCGATGGCTTATACGCTTTTCACCGATTTCATGGCTCACAATCCGAAGAATTCCCATTGGTTCAACCGGGACCGTTTCGTATTGTCTGCTGGACATGGTTCCATGTTATTGTATTCCCTCTTGCATTTGTCTGGATACAAAGTATCCATTGATGATTTGAAATCCTTCCGCCAGTACGGATCACGTACACCAGGACATCCGGAAGTCCATCATACAGATGGTGTCGAAGCAACTACTGGTCCGCTTGGACAAGGTATCGCGATGGCTACTGGTATGGCGATGGCAGAGGCGCATCTTGCAGCGAAGTATAATAAAGAGGGCTTCCCTGTTGTAGATCACTACACATATGCAATTTGTGGTGATGGTGACTTAATGGAAGGTATTTCGCATGAAACAGCTTCACTTGCAGGCCACCTTGGCTTGGACAAGCTGATCGTGCTATATGATTCCAATGATATTTCTCTCGATGGTGATCTTCACCACAGCTTCTCTGAAAACGTAGAGGATCGCTTCAAAGCTTATGGCTGGCAAGTTATCCGCGTCGAAGAAGGCAGAAATGTAGATGCGATTCGTGAGGCAATCAAACAAGCAAAAGCGAATACAACACAGCCAACTTTGATCGAAGTGAAAACAGTTATTGGATATGGTTCTCCGAACAAATCAGCAAAAAGCGCTTCCCATGGTTCACCGCTAGGTGTTGATGAAGTGAAGCTTACGAAGGAATATTACAAGTGGGAGCATGAAGAATTCCACGTTCCGGAAGAGGTTTATGGTGATTTCGAAGAGAAAGTCATCAAAAAAGGCGCAGAAGCAGAAAAGGCTTGGAATGAGTTATTTGCTAAGTATGAGGAAGCGCACCCTGAGCTTGCAAAAGAACTGACTACTGCAATCAAAGGTGAATTGCCAGAAGGTTGGGCAGATACGCTTCCGACATATGAAGAGGGCAAAGACAAGACTGCCACTCGTTCTGCTTCTGGTAAAGTATTGAACGCAATCGCAGATGCAGTGCCTAGCTTGTTCGGCGGAAGTGCTGACCTTGCAGGTTCGAATAAAACATTGCTTGCAAAAGAAGAGAACTTCTCCAAAGCCAACTACAGCGGACGCAATATCTGGTTCGGTGTACGTGAATTCGCAATGGGTGCTGCACTGAACGGTATGGCACTTCATGGTGGATTGAAAGTGTACGGTGGTACTTTCTTCGTCTTCAGCGATTACTTGCGTCCAGCTATCCGTTTGTCTGCATTGATGGGAACACCTGTGACATACGTATTGACACATGATTCTATTGCAGTCGGAGAAGATGGTCCAACACATGAACCAATCGAACAGCTGCCATCCTTGCGCGCAATGCCTGGCTTGAGTGTTGTCCGTCCTGCAGACGGTAACGAAACACAGGCTGCATGGAGACTGGCGCTTGAATCTGATAAGGTTCCAACGGCGCTTGTTTTGACTCGTCAAGATCTTCCGACACTTCCATCCACGCAGCAAGCTGCGTATGAAGGCGTGAAGAAGGGTGCGTATGTTGTAAGCCCAGCCCAGAAGGAAACGGCTGATGTATTGCTTCTTGCAACTGGTTCAGAAGTTCAGTTGGCTGTACGTGCACAAGAAGCACTTCGTGAACAAAACATCGAGGCGTCAGTAGTCAGCATGCCTTCTTGGGATCGTTTCGAGCTTCAGGAGCAGTCCTACAAGGATAGCGTCCTTCCTCCAGCAGTGAAGAAACGTGTTGGTATCGAAATGGCTTCTCCGCTAGGCTGGGAAAGATATGTCGGTGATGAAGGCAAAGTAATCGGTATTAATACTTTCGGTGCCTCTGGCAACGGAGATAAATTGATTGAAGCATTCGGCTTTACTGTTGAGAATGTGATTGAAAAAGTGAAATCCATTTTGGATTAATAGAAAGACCGGCCGTAGATGTTGGCCGGTCTTTTTCTTTTATGACAAAATTCGAGTAAACCTTTTTAACTTCGTGTCCCTTTGCTACAAGTTCCGAGGGATTAAGCATTGATCCTAGCGTATACTATTCTTTCAAAGGAGAAGGAGGGACAAGCTTGTGAAAGAATACTTCGTCTATTGGGTGAAACACGAGATCTATTTCCGCTATTTTTATAAATCGGATATCCTCTATCGCTTTTTCCTCTCCAGTCAAGTGGAGAATACTGCATATGTGCAAGAGCAGCTGGATTATATCACTTATGATTTTCCTCCCGGAGCGTCACTTCAGCAAGCCCTTCTTCAGGATGATGGCGTCTATATCGAGACGGATCAGCACTATCTCCGAGTGGTATGCGATTCCTTGACGACGGCCGAAGAGACTGTCTTTTCAGAGCTCCGCCACTTTGATTCTTCCTTCTTTATTATAGAGCCAGCAGCCAACAATTGCGGCTGGATTGCGCCTATCATAAAAAATGACCTGCAATCACGGGTTCATCTATTGTATTCTTCCTTTTGATTGTCTATACTAGATTAGAGATATTTTGAAGGAGGAAGCCAATATGAGTCCGATCTGGGTCGTACTTATAGCACTGGCTGCATTGATTATCGGCGTTGCGCTTGGATTTTTCATCGCCAGAAGATACATGATGAACTATCTTAAGAAAAACCCGCCAATTAATGAACAGATGCTTCGTACAATGATGATGCAAATGGGTCAAAAACCATCACAAAAGAAAATCAACCAAATGATGCGCGCAATGAATAACCAACAAGGTAAATAAGCAATTATTTCTATATAGCTTTGACGTTTTAAGTTGGCGATTTGGCATTGCAAACAAGGGATTTGATTGCTGGTAATAGTTAATTGAATCCAGGAACCACTTTTTCTGCTAAGAGATTTAGCAGGAAAAGTGGTTTTTTGATTTGTTCAAATCCTGTTTTATATGGTTATGTTAAATAATATATTTAACGCGGACCAGGAGGAGCAGTTGAAAAATCATAAGTTTTTAATATACATTTCTTGATAACACTAACTGAAGGGGAGTGGTAAAGAGATGCGATCCATCGATTATGATTGGCTTGAAGAAAGAACCATTATAATGGCTTTAACAGGCAGCTATGCTTATGGAACGAATACGGAAGACTCGGATAAAGACTACAAAGGTATCTGCATTCCGCCAGTAAATTACTTCTTAGGATTGGAATCATTCAACGAATATAACAGCAGCGGCGGCAAGAATTTCAAAAATACGAAAGACGATGTAGATATCAATATTATTCATATTACAAAGTTCGTTAAGGACGCAATGATAGGTGTACCAAATAACATAGAAATCTTGTTTTTGAACAAAGATCAGTACTTAAAAATAACAGAACCAGGGCAGCAGCTAATTGATAACCGGCATCTATTCCTTTCTAAAGCAATCCAAAAGAAGTTCGGGGGGTATGCTAATTCTCAAATTCAGAAGTTAAAACAAAGAAATGTCAGCAGATCAGGCAGACAGGACTTGATAGACCTTTATGGATATGACACGAAGTTCTTTATGCATAGCGTCAGGTTATTGACAAGTGCTATTGAGATATTAGAGACAGGCGATTTTAGCACATTTAGACCAAATCGCAGCTTCTTGCTCGACTGTAGGAAGGGTGCATACACTTTTGGTGAAGCTGTAGAGCTTATAGAGCTACTAGACAATGATCTTAAGAGAGCAGCTGAGCATTCCACACTTCCTGAGAAGCCGGATTATCATGCGATTAATCAGCTTTTGATTCGTATCAATTCGGCTGCAATTGGTAAATAAATCCTAGCATTAATTAAGATAGAATCAAGATGCCGAATGTAATGACCACAAGGTAAGATAATATTTACATATACTTTGCATACTTCAAAATGCGATTTAGCATTTCATGAAAACGTGCTGTCATCCTCCTTTTAATGAAGACCAAAGGTATGAAATGTATGAATCTGGCAACACTCTTAATGCAGACAAATAGGTTTGAATCTGCAGCGATAATGGTATTTGATTAAAAAAGGAGTGATAAGAAATGAAACATGTGAAAGCACTTGTGATCAAATTCATCATGATTTTAGCTGTTTTATGGATTGTTTTCACCCTTATGTTCGATACGGAATTCAGCGATACGCTACTGATGAGTGTCGTTTTGACAATTGCGGCATATGTGATTGGTGACTTACTCATTTTAAGCAGAGCTGGTGACCGAAGTAAGCCTGACGGTGATTTTACAAAGCGGAACGCAATTGCGACAGTTAGTGACGCAATATTGACTTTCATCGTTCTTTGGCTGTTAGGGGAAGCTTTATTGAATCCTGATGATAATGTTGTGATGGCATCTCTGATCTCCGCGGTCGTAATTGGTATCGGAGAATGGTTCTTCCATCGCTATGTTAATAATCATGTGATCGAGGATCATAATGCCCAAACTGTTGGGATGTCCTGAACTGTGCTATAGTGGAGAATAACTAAAGAAAGGAATCCCTTTTGGGGATTCCTTTTGCTTATAAGTTTTTAACAGGAGGAATTCGTATGGAGGTAACAATACTGCTGGCTGTAACGGCTGGGTTCCTTTCCTTTCTTTCACCATGTGTACTTCCTCTTTATCCGGCATTTCTTTCTTATCTGACTGGTGTCATTCCAGGTTCACCTGATAAAAGAACATATAAAAACGGATGGCTTCTGCATACAGTCTTCTTCCTGATTGGCTTTTCAACAATCTTTTTACTGCTTGGGTACAGCGCATTAGCGTTATCTGAATGGCTTTTTACATACCAATCCTATATACGAGTCATCGGAGGAATCATGCTGATTCTGCTTGGTGCAGTGCAGATAGGGCTGCTAGGAGGAAGGTGGCAGTCATCCAAAACCTTGCTGCGTTTTAAAAACAGGCCGCCTGGATATGCTGGTTCGTTCCTGATCGGACTTTCCTTCGCAATGGGATGGACACCTTGTACAGGCCCTATACTTGCAGGAATCATGACAAGCGCTGCCTTGCAGCCGTTCGGGGCTGTCCCTCTTATGGCAGCTTATGTACTGGGCTTCAGCATTCCTTTCTTCATTTGGGGGTTCTTCGGATCTCGACTGCAACGATTAAGAAGAACCGGAAAAATACTGCATGAAATAAGTGGATATTTCCTGATTCTCATAGGCATTCTGCTTTTATTCGATCTAACGACAAAGATTACTTCCTATCTAGCCAGTTTTTTCTCTTTTTACGGTTTTTAAATCGTGAAAAAAAGAGAGAAGTAGTTTAAAATATGTAGGGAAAGGGTGTCGAATGTGGAATTTTCGCCGAATAATCTTATTTTCAAAACAACAACCGTGCTCATATCTTTTTTGTTGCTCGGATTTTCGGTCTATCTGTTCTTTGCAGGCCATAATTCTCCGGGTGGAGGATTCATTGGAGGACTTGGGACTGCTGCTGCTTTAGTGCTCATGTATATGGCATATGGCTTCAAGACAGTCAGCAAGATCTTGCCGATCAACTATCGTGTTTTGACAGTAACAGGTGTGCTTATCGCCATCCTGACTAGTGCAGGGTCATTCCTATTTGGACAGCCATTCCTGAGCCATACGTTTACATATATCCACTTGCCTGTTTTAGGCGAGCTGGAATTGGCTACAGCGACGTTTTTTGATCTAGGGGTATATCTTACTGTTGTTGGTATAGCTCTGACGATCATCCTGTCAATCGCACAAGATCGTTCAAGCAGTGAGGAGAATGCAAGTGGCAAAGATACTAATAGTAGATGATGCAAAATTCATGCGGAAAACATTGCGTGGCCTGCTTATCGAAAACAATTATGAAATCGCCGGAGAAGCAGCAGATGGACACGAGGCTGTGTCTCAATATCTGAAAACAGAGCCTGATATCGTCTTTATGGATATTACAATGCCGCATATGGATGGGCTTGCAGCTTTAAAAGAGATTATCACACAGGATCCAAATGCAAAGGTGATCATGTGTTCTGCCATGGGGCAGCAGCGCATTGTCATGCAAGCGATCGAGCTTGGCGCGAAGGACTTCATTACGAAGCCTTTTGAGGATACGAGGGTTATAGAGACGGTTGAACGCATTCTCAATTAAAGAAATGTAAATTGAAAGAAGGTAAGGGTATGACATTACCTGTTATCATCAGTACCATCCTGGTTGCATGTATGGGCCTTGCAGTTGCAATGGTCCGGATGCGGGCAGCTGCAAGACCGGTAACGGCGAAGAAAATCATCCTGCCGCCGTTATTCATGAGCACCGGTGCACTAATGTTTCTTTTCCCGGTGTTTCGTGTGCCGTGGTGGGAGGTCTGGTTCTCGCTTGGAGCCGGAATCATTTTCTCCAGTCTTTTAATTTTGACTTCCAATTTTGAAGTGAGGGATGAGAAGATATTTCTGAAGCCTTCGAAAGCATTCGCGGTAATCATAGTCGGACTCGTATTTGTTCGGGTATTGTTGAAGGTCGCGATTGGCCAGACAATTGAAATCGGAGAAATGGGTGGGGTGTTTTTCCTGCTGGCGTTCGGTATGATCGTCTCTTGGCGGATTGCGATGCTTTGGAAGTACAAACGGCTCGAAAGACGCTTACAAATCACCTGATGGTTGGCGAAAGACTTTCTTCCAGTAAGAAGGTCTTTTTTCATATATTTGTTTTGTCTATACAAGTTTTAGGAAAATCGTGGTATGGACGTTTTGTTTTTTCTATAATTGTAGTAACATACTTATCAAAAGGACTATACATACATAGATGCACGAATAAGGTCACATAAAAGGGGGCGAAGGAGCTTGAACGAAGACGACTATAAGACAGAGAAAAAGAAAGAAGCGGCTTCATTTAATCCGACAGGCTTTGATCCACATTCTTTGGCTGAACTTCCCGCACCGATGCTGCAATGGATCGATCAAAACGGATTTGATATAGTTTTCGTCTGTGACTACGAAGGAATGATTCACTATACTTCTTCGTCGATTACAAGGCTGCTTGGCTATTTGCCGGAAGAAGTGGTCGGTACATCTTCTTTAGCATATTTGGATTCATGTGACGTGCCTGTCCTGCGGAATAGGTTCGAGACGACAACAGAATGGCCGCAGAGGTTTCATCTGACTGTACTGGATAATCGCGGCAAGCATATTTGGATGGAAGCGAGTATCTCTTTGACAGAAAATCAGGGTGTACCTTATTATATTGGCGTGGCTAAGGATGTGTCCGATAAGAAAGAAATAGAAGAGATGATGTTCCGCTCTGAGAAGATGAGTGTAGCTGGACAGCTTGCGGCTGGAATTGCACACGAGATTCGTAATCCGCTGACTAGTCTAAAAGGATTCCTCCAGCTTATTCAGGCCGGAATCAGCCGGAAAGAAGAATATTACAAGATCATGGTTGATGAAATAGAGAAGATCGAAACAATCACATCAGAGCTTCTATTCATTTCAAAGCCGGTAGCAGAAAACAAAGAATCGGAAACGATTCATGAAATGCTGCAGGATGTCATCACATTGCTTTATTCCCAAGCTCGTCTGCAAAATGTCCAGATAAGCTTTGAAAAAGGGGAAAACAGCAGACTGCTATGTGACCGATCTCAAATCAAGCAGCTCTTTATCAATCTTATAAAGAATGCGCTTGAAGAAATGCCACACGGAGGCAAGATTGATATTCGCCAGCGTCAAGTGGGCAGGGATTGCATAGTAGATGTAGTGGATGAGGGTCCTGGTATCCCGGATGAGGTGCTTGCCAAGCTCAAGGAGCCTTTCTTTACGACAAAGAAAGAAGGGACGGGACTTGGTTTGATGATTTGTACGCAAATACTGGACAAGCATAATGGTGCACTTGATATCCTCCGTAATGAAACGAAGGGGAGTACCTTCAGGGTGTCCCTGCCAATTAGCTTATAATATTTATACATGGCCTCTTTTATAAGAGGCCATGTTTCTTTTACATGTCGTGATGACTATTATGTTTCTGCCTGCTATGATTTTTGTTTTTTACCTTCTTTGACCCGCTTAGAGGCTCATTCACCTTTTCTGGGTGTTTGCGTTGTTTCCCTTTCTGATCTCCCATTTTTTCACCTCCATAGTAGCTATTATTCCTTGTACAGAACCCCTTATGCGAGCGTTATCAAAATCTATAGGTAGAGCGCAAAATGCGCTAGTTTTCCCTATTTTACGCGTGTTTTTTGCTCTTAATTAATTTACTTATGAATCGTTTTCATTTAGAATAAAAAGTGCAAATCGATGTTAGCTCGTGCTGTTCTATCATAAGATTGTGATAGAGCAGGCTAATTCACAAGGGGGTTTGTTCATACGATGGTGGGAAATAATTCATACAACGCAAAGAAACAGTTTGAATTAAACGGAAAGACGTACAATTACTATCAATTGAAAGCGCTTGAAGAGAAAGGGCTCGGAACTGTCTCCCGTTTGCCATTCTCAATCCGTGTACTGCTTGAATCGCTGATCCGTCAGCACGATGGCTTTGCAATCAAGGACGAGCATGTTGAAGGCTTAGCAAACTGGGGGAATGGGAACATCACCGATGTACCATTCAAGCCTTCCCGTGTTATCCTGCAGGACTTTACTGGTGTACCGGCAGTCGTGGATCTCGCTTCTCTTAGGAAAGCGATGGTCGATCTTGGAGGAGATGCAGATCGGATCAATCCGGAAATCCCGGTGGATCTTGTCATTGACCACTCTGTACAGGTTGACAAGTATGGCACGCAGGATGCGCTGAAAGTGAACATGGAATTGGAATTTGAGCGAAACAAAGAACGTTATGAATTTTTAAATTGGGCGCAAAAAGCATTCGATAACTACCGTGCTGTTCCGCCAGCAACTGGTATCGTCCACCAGGTAAACCTGGAATACTTAGCGAATGTTGTCCACGCTAACGAGGACGCAGACGGTTCGTATACTGCTTATCCTGATACATTGGTTGGTACCGATTCCCATACGACGATGATCAATGGACTGGGTGTCCTTGGCTGGGGTGTCGGCGGTATCGAAGCAGAAGCAAGCATGCTTGGACAACCATCTTACTTCCCAGCTCCAGATGTAATCGGAGTGAAATTCGTTGGTACGATGCCAGCTGGGTCCACTGCAACCGACCTGGCGCTTAAGGTGACACAAGTACTTCGTCAGAAGAGCGTAGTCGGAAAATTCGTGGAATTCTTCGGTCCGGGACTTGCGGATATGCCGCTTGCTGACCGTGCAACAATCTCGAATATGGCACCGGAATACGGAGCGACATGCGGTTTCTTCCCAATTGACGAAGAAACACTGAACTACATGCATCTGACAGGCAGAAGCCAGGAACAAATCGACTTGGTTGAGAAGTATGCAAAGGAAAACAACTTCTGGTACACTCCGGATACGCGCGATCCCGAGTATACGGAATTGGTGGAAATAGACCTTTCTGCATTGGAGCCGAACCTATCTGGTCCGAAGCGTCCGCAGGATTTGATTCCGCTTTCCGGCATGCAGAAATCATTCGTTGATTCAATCACTGCACCATCTGGCAACCAAGGATTCGGACTGGATAAGAGTGAATTCGATAAGTCAGTTGAAGTACATCATCCGGATGGCAAGACATCCACAATGAAAACAGGTGCTGTCGCAATTGCTGCGATCACTTCCTGTACGAATACTTCGAACCCGTACGTAATGCTTGGAGCGGGTATTCTTGCAAAGAATGCGGTTGAAAAAGGACTGACTGTGCCAGCGTATGTGAAAACATCTCTTGCACCAGGTTCTAAAGTAGTAACACGTTACTTGGATGATGCAGGTCTGACACCTTATCTTGATCAATTGGGCTTTACGCTGGTAGGGTATGGCTGTACGACATGTATCGGTAACTCTGGACCGTTATCGCCTGAAATTGAAGAAGCAATTTCTTCAAGCGATTTGACGGTTGCATCCGTACTTTCTGGCAACCGTAACTTCGAAGGCCGTATCCACCCGCTTGTACGAGCAAACTATCTGGCTTCACCGCCGCTAGTTGTGGCTTATGCACTTGCAGGTACAGTGGATATCGACTTGGATAACGACCCAATCGGAACGGATAAAGACGGAAACGCAGTTTACTTCAAAGATCTATGGCCATCTCCTAAAGAAATCCGGGATGCAGTTGCTGAAGTTGTTACACCGGAAATCTTCCGTAAGGAGTATGAGGATGTTTTCAATTCCAATGCGAAATGGAATGAAATCGCTACAACTGAAGAACCTCTTTACAAATGGGATGCAGATTCAACTTACATCCAAAATCCTACTTTCTTCGAGAACATCTCTGGAGGAAGCGGCACAGTGCAGCCTTTACAAGGTTTGCGCGTAATCGGGAAGTTTGGCGACTCTGTAACAACGGATCACATTTCTCCAGCTGGTGCGATTGCGAAAGATATGCCAGCAGGTAAATACTTGCAGGATAAAGGTGTCACACCTCGCGAGTTCAACTCCTACGGTTCCCGTCGCGGTAACCACGAGGTAATGATGCGCGGTACATTTGCAAACATTCGTATCCGCAACCAGCTGGCACCAGGTACAGAGGGCGGTTACACAACTTACTGGCCGACAGATGAAGTAATGCCAATCTATGATGCGGCAATGAAATATCAAGCTGATCAAACTGGACTGGCTATCTTTGCTGGGGAAGACTACGGTATGGGAAGCTCTCGTGACTGGGCAGCAAAAGGTACAAACTTGCTTGGTATCAAAACTGTCATCGCACAGAGCTTCGAACGGATCCACCGTTCCAACCTTGTCATGATGGGTGTGCTGCCATTGCAATTCCAGCCTGGCGAGAGTGCAGATTCACTTGGCTTGACTGGCCGCGAAAGCATCGACGTTTCAATTGATGAAAATGTTTCTCCGCGTGATATTGTCAAAGTAAAAGCAACTGCTGAAGACGGCAAAGTAACCGAATTCGAAGCAGTAGCCCGTTTCGACAGTGAAGTGGAAATTGATTATTACCGTCACGGTGGTATCTTGAACATGGTATTACGCAACAAACTGCAGCATGCATAAGAACTTTGGAGAAGCAGCCGATCCGGCTGCTTCTTTTTTTGGTTAGTTTGGTCCTCTTTAGCCCAAAATAAACGGTAAAGGGGGAATATTTATGAAGCGAGGATTACTCCTCTTATGCCTTATGCTGTTCATCTTTCCGTCGCTAGTAAAAGCGGAGACAGTGGAATTGGATTCGGTAGAAGCTCTGATTGAAGGTTCGGCTGGGAAGCCTGTAGTGATCATGTATTGGGCAACGTGGTGCGACACATGTTTGTCTGATTTATCGGAACTGGAGGATTTTCACGCTTCAGCGGGTAAAAAAGTGAGTGTATACAGCATCAATGCTACGAAGAGTGAGCGAAGCGTCAAACAAGTGAAAGTCTTTGTGGAAAAAAGTGCGCTCCAAGTACCAGTTTATCTGGATAAGGACGGTATTGTGGCCCATCAATTTCGGCAAATAGCAGTACCTTTCACTATCATTGTAGACAAAAAAGGTAAGCAGCGGGTCATCCCTGGACCCGTATCAAAGGAACAGCTGGAGGAATGGGTTAAATAAAATCCCTCCAGTTCACCTGTCTGGCTGTAGTATGCTAAAATGATGATAGAAAAGGGGGGCATACTTGTGACACAGACAGAGAAAACCCTGACCGAACAAGTAATTGCATGGAGTTCAATGGACATCTCACCGCCTCTATCCGAGATAGAGGCGTTACGTATGGCATCAGAACTTGATGCTGGGGAAGAGGCCTTAAAACAGGGCTTATATCGAATTATAGCTTTTTACCGGATCATGCGCGTGCATAAACAGGATCCAATCAGCAGACAGCTGCTCGCTGCTTCTGAACGGACTCACCCAATCGTTATGGAAATCGACCAATTCGCACAAGTGAATCAATACTACCAAGCGCTGATGAACACGGATTTGCCAGTATGGTCGGTTAGGGAAACGGATTTCGATCCTGCAAAAATGAAGAAATCCCAATCCTTACACAGCCAGCTGACAGATGCAATGCAGGCATATCCTCGAAGAATAGATGGTGCCAGCAAAATCGCATCGGCATACAACCGTTCTTATGAGGAGTTGGAGGATTTACTTGTCCTGCTGGAACAGACAATCGAAACGATCGAAAATAGGAAAACGGGTTCGCCTGTTACAGCGATGAACGCAACAGTTCTGCAACTATTAAAATCACTTACAGCTGTAAAGGATGCGCTGCCTGCTGTATTGAGCCAGGCAAGCGAGAGCCGACCGCTTGAAGTGCTTGATCAACTGATCGGGCTGCAGGATGTGAAGTCGTATATTCACGACTATTACCATTATCTCCGTTATCAACAGGAAAGAAAGCAATTCGGATTCCAGATGGTAGATGAGCCAGGTCTTAATATGGTCATCACAGGCAATCCCGGAACAGGTAAAACGACGATAGCACGTCTGCTGGCGAAGCTGTATCATCAGCTTGGTCTGTTAGAGTCTGATCATGTTGTCGAAGTAAACCGCTCGCATTTGGTTGGTTCGTATCTAGGTCAGAGTGAGGAAAACACGACAAATTATGTGCGTCAGGCTATCGGCGGCGTGCTATTCATAGATGAAGCTTACAGCTTGAAACGCGAAGGGCAGAGCGGAAATGATTATGGACAAGCAGTAATCGATACGCTTGTCTCCAGTATGACTAGCAGTGAATATGGCGGCAAATTCGCAGTTATTCTTGCTGGTTATCCAGAAGAGACACGTCAATTTCTGTTTGCCAATCCTGGTCTTCGCAGCAGGATACCGGATCAGAATTACATCGAGCTTCCGGACTTCGAGACCGAGGAACTGCTGCAGATTGCGGAGAATACAGCACTTGCGAACGATTTCTTCTTTACGGAAGAAGCACTTCGTCTTGTGAAGGATAATATCGAACAAGCACGTGTGGATGATACATTCGGAAATGCGCGGACCGTTCGGGATATTGTACTGCGGATCATTTTCCAAAAAGGAGCAGATCGCAAACTGACGACGGATTCCTGGATTGATCACATGACGCTCTCAGCACAGGATGTGAAAGATCCAAAACAGAACGAGGATGAGTCAGAGCCTTTGCAGCAGCTTGAACAGCTGATCGGGCTGCAGTCGATAAAGGAAGAAGTGAAAAAATTATCTTCCTTTGTACAAGTTCAGCAGGCGAGGAAGAATAAAGGAGCTCCTGCAGTTCCGATTCAGCTGCATGCTGTTTTTACCGGTAACCCCGGAACGGGAAAGACGACGATTGCGAAAATCTATGCTGATATCCTGAAAGAACGCGGATTGTTGAAGCGGGGACATTTGGTCGTTGCTTCACGAAGTGATTTAGTAGCAGGTTATGTTGGCCAGACTGCTGCAAAGACGAAAGCAGTCATCCGTGATGCGCTTGGCGGTGTGCTATTCATCGATGAAGCGTATAGCTTATTCCGTGGATCACAAGATTTCGGTAAAGAAGCAATCGACACGCTAGTGGATGAGATGACCAAACATAATGAAAATTTGGTTGTCGTCCTTGCAGGGTATCAGCAGGAAATGAAGCAGTTTATCGACAGCAATCCAGGACTTGCTTCGCGTTTTAAGAAGTATTTCATTTTTCCTGATTACAATAGTGAAGAGCTTGTTGCTATCTTTAAGCATGCAATGGAAAACTATGCGTATACCCTGTCAGGAGAAGCGGAAGACTTCCTGAAGGATCGTCTGGCTGCTGTAACAGTAGCGGGGAATGCCAGATTCGTAACGAATCTCTTGGACGAGGCAATCCAGTTCCAGTCACTTCGACTTGTAGAAGCCCAAGAGCAGACGGAAATGGATGTGCTGGAGAAGAAAGATATAGAAAATGCTTGGGAAATGGTTAGGAGAAGTGCTTTATGAAGAAATCAACATCAGAAATTAATGTGAGATACGGCGAAACCGACCAAATGGGTGTTGTGTATCACGTGAATTATCTTGTCTGGTTTGAGATTGGCCGGACCGACTTTATTGAAACATTGGGATTACGCTATGCAGCGATGGAGGATGACGGCTTTCTTTCCCCAGTTGTGGATGCGAAATTGAATTTCCATTATCCTGTACGGTACGGAGAAAAGCCGATTGTGGAAACATGGCTACAATCTTATGATGGCATCCGGACGATGTATCGCTATGAAATCAAAAATGAAGACGGTAAGCTTTGTGTTTCCGGAACGTCGACTCATACAGTAGTGAAAAAGGAAACCTTCCGCCCGGTGTCCATTCGTCGCTCCCTGCCGGAATGGCATGCTGCTTATTCGAAAGCTTTGGAAGCATAACGGATGGCATTTGGGATCAGGCGTAATGAACTGAAAGTATGGAAGGAACGTGTCCGCCAAGGGGAGATTGCTTTTTTGACCCACTATTGGCTGGACGCGCGATTTCCTGAAGCAAAGACAGTGACAAAGGCAGGCTGTGCCGACCGGCAGAAGCTGATAGATTGGGGAGCGAAGTATGGCTTGCAGGAAGCTTGGATTGACGAGCATGAAGATCTGCTTCATTTCGATCTGATCGGGGATTATCAGCTTCGTATACTTCAAGCCGAACAGCAATGGGACCAGCTGGAGAGATTTCAGCTCCTACCAAATAAAAAGCAGTAATCCAAAAAGGATTACTGCTTTTTTTCATGATGATGTTCACATGTTGTACCAGGTACAGGGTCAAATCCGCCCCGGTGAAAAGGCTGGCATTTAGCGATTCGTTTAATAGTGAGCCAGCCGCCTTTCCACGCGCCATACCGCTTGATTGCCTCCAGTCCGTATTGCGAGCAGGTCGGATAAAAACGGCAGGATGGCGGTGTTACAGGGCTGATGAATCGGCGATAGAAACGGATCAAGGCTAAAAATACCTTGTCCATATACTTACTCCTCTTCGTCGCGTTTGTCGTAGCTCAATGTTGCCACAGCGTCATGCAAATGGATGGATTCTTCGTTGCTGCAGGATACAGTGAATTTCTCCACGTAATCAAGCTCATACAAATCAGCTGCAACCAGACGGACCATATCCTCGACAAAGCGCGGGTTTTCGTAAGCTGTCTCCGTAACCATCTTCTCATCCGGACGCTTCAGGACTGGGTGAATACGGGCACTAGCATTGCTTTCGGCAGCTTCGAGCAAGTCTTCCTTCCAGTCGCGAACATCTTCATCGAACGTATCTGTGAGCTGTACTTCCATTGAAACAATACCACGCTGGTTATGCGCGCTGTATTCGCTGATTTCTTTCGAGCATGGACATAGTGTCGTTACTGTGCCGGAAAGTTGAGCTGTCGTGCGGAAGCCAGTTTGTTTGTCGTAAGCAACTTCCAGCGTTGCATCTGCATGATTCAATCCAGTCATACCGGATGCAGGACCGCTTCGCTCGAAGAACCATGGAAATGTTACTTTCACACGTGCATCTTCTTGTTTCAGTCGGTCTGCAAGCTCTGCAACAAATAGCTGCAAGCTTTTCACAGAAACAGTGAATCCATTTTTATGATACAAATCCAGCTGTTCAGTGAACCGGCTCATATTTGTACCTTTGCTATCCTGCTGGATGCTGGAGGTGAATTCGAACGTTCCGATCGTAGTCTGCATAGCCGGACGTGTATTGCTGATCACTTGGATCGGATGTTTAACTTTCGCAATGCCAACTGCATCTATATGGAAAAGAAAGTTCTTTTTCGTATTTTGTAAGTCAGCCATATCGGCTTTATTTTCTGGTTTCGTCTTTTTGCCTGGAGCTACGGAGCCAAACAATTTATGACGTTCTGCCTTGGATGGCAGCTGTTTTTTAGTTGGTGTGTGTAGGTGCTGCATAATAGTACTCCTTTCAAAGTCGCATGGACTAGCTTAAAGTATACCCGATGGTAAGCCCTTAATTCAATTGTCTGAACCGGGTAAATCCCGGAGAAATGAAAAAAACAATCCCGCTTACCTGGAATTGTTTTTCACGAGGAAGGACGCTTTCGGTTCTTCACGTCTGATAATCCGGACGATATTCTGTCTATGCTTATAGAGGATGAATATTGCCAGTAATCCGAGGACGATAGTCAGCACGACATCCTGTGCGATAAAGAGCGAGACGATAACGCCTACCACGCTAGCTGTCATGGAAGCAAGAGATACATATTTGCTGATGAGCAGCACGATGACAAAACTTGCAATAATGATGGCAAACAGCAAGGCATTGACGCCTAAGATGATTCCAGCTGAAGTCGCGACAGCCTTACCGCCTTTGAATCTGGCGAATATAGGATAAACGTGCCCTATGACTGCTCCAAGACCGATGATCAGCAGATATAAGTCGAATCCGAACAGAACAGGCAGGATGGTGGCAATTGTTCCTTTTAAGATATCCGCAATCAAAACGATTATTCCAGCTTTCTTACCGAGTATCCGGAATGTGTTCGTTGCACCAAGATTACCGCTTCCGTGCTCTCTAACATCTATATTGTAGCCTACTTTGCCGACGATCAAGGCAGATGGTATCGAACCGATTACATAGGCGAGCAGGATGAATAACACGTATTCCATATACATTCTCCTTTAACAACAAACGTTCCTATAGCTTGCTTATCCATTTTAGCACGAAGTATCATGGAAGAGCATAACTTTTTACATAGTATAGGATTAATTCCCTAGAAGCAAGGGTAATGAAACACTTAGTACATAATACGAGGTGAAGGCATGATTGAATTCAAAGGTGTATATAAGACGTATCCGGACGGAACGGAGGCTATCAAAAACTTCAATCTGGAAATAAAGGAGGGGGAACTTCTTACACTCATCGGTCCAAGCGGCTGCGGCAAGACGACGACGATGAAAATGATCAACCGGCTTGTCGAACCAACCTCAGGAGAGATATACATAAATGGAAAACTTTTAAAAGAATACAACATACATGAACTACGATGGAATATCGGCTATGTATTACAACAAATAGCACTTTTTCCGCATATGACGGTAGAGGAGAACATTGCTGTGGTCCCGGAGATGAAAAAGTGGAAGAAGAAAGAAATTCAGAACCGCGCAAAAGAATTGATGCAGATGGTTGGCATGGAGCCTTCCATTTATATGGAAAAGAAGCCATCCGAATTATCCGGTGGCCAGCAGCAGCGCGTCGGTGTGATTCGTGCTCTCGCAGCTGATCCGCAGATTTTGCTGATGGATGAGCCTTTCAGTGCATTGGATCCGATAAGCAGAGAAGGGCTGCAAAAAGATATCAGGAAATTACAGCAGCAGATTAAGAAGACGATTGTTTTCGTGACGCATGATATCGATGAGGCTACGGCGTTAGGTGACCGGATCTGTCTTATGAATACCGGAGAAATCATCCAGGTGGATACGCCGCAGAAATTGATACTTGAGCCGCGTAATTCCTTCGTTCGCAGCTTTATAGGGGATAAGAAATCACCATGGCAGACTGCGGTGGATATTGTTGCCTCCCAAACTGTCTCGAGAATTCTGACTCAAACAGCATACGAAGAAAGTGATTATGATCATGATCAAGCCTATATTCTATCAAGTGACGATGGACAAGTACTGTGTGCGGTGGAGCATGGCACACAGCGAAACGTTATGGAAATCCCGAATGACTTGAATGTATTGGAGGCAGTAAAAATATTTGAAAATACTGGTACAAGCATCCTGCCTGTCACTAAAAACAACGAACTGATCGGTACACTTACGCAGCAGGAGCTATTGACGTTCCTAGCGAGTAAGACGGAAGTCAAGAATGGGGTGGTGACCCAATGAACGCATTCCTTGAGGTATTTGAACAGCGAAGTGATTCCTTTTGGACAGCGTTAGGAGAGCATCTGCAAATATCAATCATTGCATTGCTTATAAGTATTGCGATTGCCGTACCGCTTGGTCTTTTGCTGAGCCGCTCCAAAAAGCTTGCTGAACCGATTATAGCAGTAGCAGCTGTCCTGCAGACAATTCCCAGTCTTGCAATATTGGCATTCTTGATTCCATTAATAGGTATTGGAACGAAACCCGCCGTTGTAGCACTTATCATTTATGCCCTTCTTCCTATACTGCGTAATACATATACCGGTATAACAGAAGTTGACCCAGCTTTGAAAGAAGCAGCTACTGGTATGGGAATGAACAGTTTCCGACGATTGCGTAAAGTTGAGCTTCCGCTTGCGATGCCAATCATCATGGCAGGTATAAGGACTGCGATGGTCATGATTGTAGGGACTACTACTATTGCCGCTTTGATCGGGGCCGGCGGTCTGGGCGAACTGATTTTATTAGGGATTGACCGTGGCGGCGATGTAAACCTTATCCTTCTTGGTGCAATACCAGCAGCTTTGTTAGCGATATTGCTGGATTTGATTATCCGTATTTTCGAGCGGACAAGTCGGAAGTTTGGCTTCAAATCACTGGTTATCTTGCTTCTCGTAGCTATAATCGGTGTTTTAACACCATTTGTGGTGGCCAAAGATAACCAGCCTGATCTTGTAATTGGCGGGAAACTGAATGCAGAGCCTACGATTTTGATCAATATGTATAAGCTGCTTATCGAGGATCAATCTGATCTACAGGTGGAATTGGAGCCGAATCTAGGTAAAACAGATTTCCTGTTTGAAGCATTGAAAAGCGGCAGTATTGATATTTATCCGGAATTCAGCGGTACTGCACTAGTAACATTAGCAGGTGAACAAGCAGAAAGTAACGACGGTCAAGAAGTGTACGAGCAGGCGAAGGAAGCTATGCGTGAGAAGTTCGACATGGCATACTTGGAACCGATGGCGTACAATAATACGTATACACTTGCAGTGAAACGATCTTACGCAGAGGAGAACGACCTGCAGACGATTGCGGACCTTCGAAAAATGGATGATGAGATGACTGCCGGTTTCACATTGGAATTCAGCGATCGGGAAGATGGCTATTTAGGCATTCAGGAACTTTATGGTGTCGAGTTTGGTGAGCTGCGTACATTGGATCCCGGTATACGTCAACAGGCGATTGAAGCGGATGATGTAGATATTATCGACGCTTATTCGACAGACAGTTATATTAGAGATTTGGACCTTGTCACCCTGGACGACCCTGAAAATCTGTTCCCGCCATACCAAGGTGCTCCGTTGATGCGTCAGGAGACGCTGGATGAATACCCGGAGCTTGCTGACATATTGGGACAGCTTGCGGGTAAGATAACAGATGAGCAAATGACAGAGATGAATTATCAAGTCGATTTCGAAGGGAAGCAGCCAGAGGATGTTGCAAGAGAATTCCTTGAGCAGGAAGGTCTACTCTAAAGAAAGGGGCATGAATAATGACGTTTCAGAATCCAGAGAATGAACAGATTCGTGACATATTAGTAAATGCAAAAACGATTGCGGTAGTGGGGCTTTCCGATTCCCCGAATCGTACATCCTATGGTGTATCCCAGGCGATGCAGCAGGCTGGATATAAAATTATCCCTGTCAATCCGCATGTGACCGAAGTTCTTGGTGAGAAGGCCTATCCGAGTTTGGCAGATGTACCTGGTGAAATCGATATTATCAATGTCTTCCGCCGGTCAGAATTCCTGCCGGATTTGGCAAGGGAAGCGAGCAAGACGAATGCTCGTATCTTCTGGACCCAGCAAGCTGTTTATGATGAAAGAGCGGCCGCTTATTTAGAACAAGAGGGCTTTACGGTCTTGATGGATCTATGTATCAAAGTCGCCCATAGTGTGCTTGTCGGGCCTACCCGCAATTGACTTTACCCCATCTGCTCCCAGCAGATGGGGTTCTTGTATCATTAGCATATACTAGAACGAATGAAGATTTTAAAGGAGGAATCAACGTGGGTTTAGATGGTAAATTGGATAGTTCGTATGCGGCACTGCCTGAAGCTTTCTACACACGGATGGAACCGAATCCGGTCAGCGATCCGCAGATGGTGAAATGGAACAAGAAGCTAGCAGCCCATCTTGGAATCGAACAGGAAGGTGTTCTAGAAGCCTTGGCAGGTAATGCTTTTCCGCAGGGAGCAATTCCGATCGCGCAAGCATATGCTGGTCACCAATTCGGCAATTTTACTATGCTTGGTGATGGACGGGCTATCCTTCTAGGTGAATGGCAAGACCAGAAGGGCAAGAAAGTGGATATCCAGCTGAAAGGTGCAGGACGCACGCCTTATTCAAGAGGCGGTGACGGTCGTGCAGCACTCGGCCCGATGCTTCGGGAGTATGTCATCAGTGAAGCCATGCATGGGCTTGGTATCCCGACAACACGAAGCTTGGCTGTCGTTGCTACAGGTGAACCTATCTACCGGGAAACCGAGTTGCCTGGTGCAGTACTTACCAGGATCGCAGCAAGCCATATACGTGTGGGAACGTTCGAATATGCGAGAAGATTTTGTTCAGAGCTTGAGCTGAAGGCTTTGGCTGATTACAGCATACAGCGTCATTATCCAGAGCTTGCAGATCAGCCTGATAAGTATGTGCGATTTTTCCAGGCGGTGGTGGAGCGCCAAGCTGCACTGCTTGCTAAATGGGTAAGTGTCGGTTTCATCCACGGTGTGATGAATACAGACAATATGACGATCAGCGGGGAAACGATTGATTATGGACCGTGTGCCTTCCTCGATACGTATGAACCAATGACTGTATATAGCTCCATTGACCTTCAAGGGCGTTATGCATACGCCAATCAGCCGCCAATTGCAGCGTGGAACTTAGCACGTTTTGCAGAAGCACTGCTTCCTCTTTTCGATGAAGTTCCAGAGAAAGCTGTGAAGAAAGCTGAAGATATTTTGCGTGAGTATCCGCGTATGTACAGAAAGTCTTGGCTTGACATTATGTATCAGAAGATAGGCATAGATGATGTGAAAGATGGCGATGAAGCTTTAGTGGAGGATTTGCTAAAAGTAATGGAGCAAGCAGAAGTGGATTACACGAATACATTTCGTGCATTAACAAGAGGGGACACAGCTTTATTGGAACAAGCAGAAGGCTTCCAATTGTGGAATGAACGCTGGGAGGCTCGCCTGGCTTCGGAAGGAATCGAAGCTGCCCGTGAGAAAATGCGACAGTCTAATCCGAGTGTGATTCCCCGCAATCACTTGGTGGAGGAAGCATTGGAAGCTGCAGGAAGCGGCGATTATACGCTGTTCAATCGTCTTTGTGATATCGTCTCGGATCCATACAGCGATGCACCAATCGATCCAAAATATACGGAAGATCCTCCAGAACCTGAAGAACCATTTCAGACATTTTGCGGAACATGATATTCTGCCTGCCTCCTGGCAGGTATACATATATTAGGAAGTTAAGATGAAGGGATGACATATCGAATAACGTGTTAGCAGCGTACAGATAATGATATTTCACTTAGCTTACCGCCATTTTTTATCAAAATCATACCGAAAATAAAACGAAGAGCTATTTTTCGTAAGTTTTGCAAGAAATCATGCAAAATGGCTGAAAATGAAGCGAAAATCGTCTCTAGCAGACGAGGAATTACGTGAAATCCCAAAAAGTGGATTGATTGACCGGCATTATTCTGCTACTTTTAATTAGGCATACACTGGACTCTGCTAGGCATGGGAGCTAGTTTACACAAACATATGTTTGCGTTATGATAAACATAGCGTACTGTCTTTTTCCAGCGATAATACTGGAAAAATGACTTGGAAACAGTTTTTTGTTCGAAGAAGGGAGCCGATGTGGCATTGGCAAAACAAGCATCGCATTACTCAGACGACTCCATTCAAGTGCTTGAAGGACTTGAAGCAGTCAGAAAGCGTCCCGGCATGTATATCGGTAGTACTGACAGTCGGGGATTACACCATTTAGTTTATGAAATTGTCGATAATAGTGTGGATGAGGCACTTGCAGGGCATGGTGACAAGATTAATGTGACCATTCATGAAGACAACAGTATATCTGTTGAAGACTTTGGCCGCGGGATGCCTACCGGCATGCATGCTACAGGAAGACCTACTCCTGAGGTCATATTCACAGTACTTCATGCCGGAGGGAAATTCGGTCAGGGCGGATATTCGACAAGCGGAGGATTGCACGGTGTTGGTGCATCTGTCGTTAACGCTCTTTCCGAGTGGCTCGAAGTAACGATCCACCGGGATGGCAATATTTACTCTCAACGGTTTGAGCATGGAGGAAAACCTGCCACTTCGCTCGTGAAACAAGGTAAAACAAAGAAAACAGGAACCAGCATCCATTTCAAGCCGGATCCGTCCATGTTTTCTACTACTAGCTACAACTTTGACACGCTTGCTGAGCGTTTGCGCGAAGCGGCTTTCTTGCTTAAGGGAGTGGCTTTCCATATTGAGGATAAGCGCAGCGATAAGGAAGAAACATATTTGTATCCTGATGGACTGCAGTCCTTCGTAGATTATTTGAATGAGGAGAAAGACACACTTCATCCTGTGCTTGCTTTCGAAGGCGAGCAGCAGGATATCGAAATCTTCTTCGCATTCCAATTCAATGATGGGTATACAGAGACAATGCTCAGCTTTGTCAATAACGTCCGGACAAAGGATGGCGGTACCCATGAGGCCGGAGCAAAATCCGGTATGACTCGTGTATTCAATGAATACGCACGCCGGAATAATCTTTTGAAAGAAAAAGATAAAAACTTGGAAGGAACTGATATCCGGGAAGGTTTGACAGCTATTGTCAGTGTCCGGATACCAGAAGCACTGCTTCAATTCGAGGGACAGACGAAAAGTAAGCTCGGTACATCCGAGGCTCGCTCTGCTGTTGATGCTCTTGTATCAGAGAAGCTTTCTTATTTCCTTTCCGAAAATCCCGACATTGCCGGTATGCTGGTGAAAAAAGCGATACGTGCAAAGGAAGCGCGGGAAGCAGCTCGTAAGGCTCGAGAAGATGCCCGCAGCGGAAAGAAGAAGAAACGAAAAGATACGCTGTTAAGCGGAAAGCTTACACCAGCTCAATCGCGCAATCCGCAGAAAAATGAATTGTATCTGGTAGAGGGAGACTCTGCCGGCGGTTCTGCCAAGCAGGGACGAGACCGTAAATTCCAAGCTGTCCTGCCGCTGCGAGGTAAAGTCATAAACACAGAAAAAGCCAAGCTGCAGGATGTTATGAAGAATGAGGAAATTTCAACGATCATTCACACAATCGGTGCTGGTGTCGGAGCTGAATTCGACTTAGAGGATGTGCAGTATGACAAAGTTGTTATCATGACCGATGCTGATACAGACGGTGCTCATATCCAAATCCTGCTGCTCACTTTCTTCTACCGGTACATGAAGGAATTGATCGAAGCGGGCAAGGTATTCATTGCCCTTCCGCCTTTATACAAGATTTCAAAAGGCAAAGGCAAAAAAGAAGTGATCCGTTATGCCTGGAGCGATGAAGAGATGCGTGAAATCGTCCAGGAATTGAAAAATGGCTACACGATCCAGCGTTACAAAGGTCTCGGAGAAATGAATGCCGATCAGCTTTGGGAAACAACGATGGATCCTGCCACTCGCACACTCATCCGCGTAACGATCGAGGACTTTGCTCGTGCTGAACGTCGTATCACGACGCTGATGGGCGACAAGGTTGAACCACGTCGTAAATGGATCGAGAGTAATGTCGCTTTCGGTATGGAAGAAGACGGGAATATCCTCGAAAACGACAAGTTGCACAACTAAGGGGGATTTCTTTTGGAAAACTATTTGGATCTGCCATTGGAGGAAGTCATCGGAGACCGATTCGGCAGATACAGTAAATATATCATTCAAGACCGCGCGCTGCCGGATGCCAGAGATGGATTGAAGCCGGTGCAGCGCCGGATTTTATACGCAATGTTCGATGAGCGGAATACGCATGATAAACCATTTCGGAAGGCTGCCAAGACCGTCGGTGCGGTAATCGGTAACTTCCATCCACACGGAGACACTTCGGTTTATGAGGCAATGGTTCGACTCAGTCAAACTTGGAAAGTCCGTAATGTACTAATTGAGATGCATGGGAATAACGGAAGTGTAGATGGCGATCCGCCAGCTGCGATGCGTTATACAGAAACTAGGCTATCAAGCATCGCTTCGGAATTGCTGCGGGACATTGATAAAAATACTGTAGAATTTGTTCCGAACTTTGACGATACGAACGCGGAACCAACTGTTCTTCCGGCTAAATTTCCTAACCTGCTCGTCAATGGATCGACTGGGATCTCTGCTGGGTATGCGACAGAAATACCGCCGCATCACCTTGGCGAGGTAATCGATGCTGTTATTATGCGCATGGATAAACCGAATGCAACGGTTGAAGAATTGATGACTGTCATGAAAGGTCCGGATTTCCCGACAGGCGGTATCATCCAAGGAGTAGACGGAATCAAGAAAGCGTACGAAACAGGTAAAGGCAAGATCATCGTTCGCGGAAGAACAAGCATTGAGGACCTCAAAGGCGGCAAACAGCAGATTGTCATCGATGAAATTCCTTATGAGGTGAATAAAGCGAATCTCGTCAAACGAATGGACGAACTGCGTCTGGACCGTAAAGTCGAGGGTGTCGCAGAGGTGCGTGACGAAACAGACCGTACCGGCATGCGAATTGTAGTCGAACTCAAAAAAGAAGCAGATGCCCAAGGTATCTTGCATTATCTATATAAAAATACCGATTTGCAGATTTCTTATAACTTCAATATGGTGGCAATCAAGGATAGAACGCCGCAGCTGTTAGGTTTAGCGAGTTTGCTTGATGCTTATATCGGCCACCAGAAAGAAGTTGTCACGCGACAATCTGCTTATACACTGCAGAAAGCGAAAGACCGGAAGCATATCGTTGAAGGATTGATAAAGGCTATTTCCATTCTTGACGAATTGATTGCTACCATTCGTGCATCCAGGGATAAAGCTGATGCAAAGCAGCGTATCGAGGAAGCTTACGGCTTTACAGAGGCACAAGCAGAAGCGATAGTGAACTTACAGTTATATCGCTTGACGAATACGGACATAACAGCTCTGCAGCGAGAAGCACAGGAGCTGGATGAGCAGATCCAAAAGCTCGAGGATATATTGAAGAACGAAAAGACATTGCTCAAAGTGATCAAACAGGATCTTCGGACGATCAAAAAAACCTATCATACCGATAGACGCTCACAAATTGAGGATGAAATCGAAGAATTGAAGATTAATCTGGAGGTAATGGTTGCATCAGAGGACGTTCTGGTCACTGTTACACATGATGGCTATATCAAACGGACAAGCCTTCGCTCCTATCAGGCTTCCAACGGTGAGGATTTGGCGATCAAGGAAGAAGATCATCTGATCGGCATGCAGGAAATCAATACTACTGATAAACTGCTCGTCTTCACAAATAAAGGGAAGTTCAGTTTCATGCCGGTGCATGAGCTGCCGGATATCCGCTGGAAGGATCAAGGGCAGCATCTAGCTAATATCGTGAGCATGGATAAGGATGAAAAAGTGATTGCCAGCATTCCAGTACGTGATTTCAAGCAAGGCGGCTATCTTGTTTTCTTCACAAAAAACGGTTCAGTCAAACGAAGTGAGCTCCAGCTTTATGAAGCGACACGAGCTAATAAATCGCTGACTGCCATCAATTTGAAAGCTGGTGACGAAGTTTGTCACGTGTCTCTGACTGATGGAAGCAAGCAGCTGTTCATGGCCACAAATTCAGGATATGGTTTATGGTTTACCGAAGAAGAAGTAAGCCCGATCGGAATACGTGCAGCAGGCGTGAAAGGCATGCAGCTGAAAGAAGGCGAGTATATTGTCGGTGCCCAGGCATTCGAACTGAAGCATTCGCCAAGTGTTGTTGTCATCACGCATAGAGGCTCAGCAAAACGGATGAAACTGAAGGAATTCGAACCATCCGGCCGAGCAAAACGCGGTGTTGTGATGCTCCGTGAGCTGAAAAAGAACCCGCATCGAATTGTCGGTTTTTATGTATTGGAGCAGAATGCCACAATTCATCTGGAAACGAAGGATAAGCAGGATCACGTTCTTGAGCCAATGAATTTGAATGCAAATGACCGTTATAGCAATGGATCTTATGTTTTAGATGCTGACAAGCATGGAGAGGTTATCGCCACATATCCGGAAGCAGTATACGATATTGCGTTTCCGCAAGATAAAGCTTAAGTAAACGATAATACTATTATGTAAACTAGAGAGGCTGATAGCCTCTCTTTTTCTTTTTTAACGCACATGACAGTCTTTGCAAGGATAGAATAATTGACAGCCGACGCAATTTACATGGTATAGTTTTACGTATAGCAATATGAACGGGGGAGCAGAATGGATAATCGAACGTTTAGAGATGCAATGGGGAAATTCGCAACTGGTATTACAATTGTTACGACTGAGGTTGCTGGGGAGATAAAAGGGATGACAGTGAACGCCTTTATGTCCGTATCACTGGAACCAAAGCTTATTGCCGTATCAATCGATAAAAAAGCGTCCTTATATGATATTTTGCAAACAAATCCTACATTCGGAGTTAGTGTCCTGAAAGAGGAACAAAAGGATGTCAGCATGGTATTTGCCAAGCAGAAAGAGCAGGAGAATCCTGTGCCGATCACAAAGCTGAAGGAGGTTCCAGTTGTTGATGGTGCTCTTGTCAATTTAGCGTGTAAAGTCGTGGATAAAGTGATCGCTGGTGATCATGTTATCCTGATCGGAGAAGTGGAAGACTTGGTGCTGCGTGATGGTGATCCAGTGCTGTACTTTGGTGGCAGTTACCGAGAAATCAAAGCGACATAAGGAAAGGAAGCAGGGCCTATGGAGCAGACGACAATCCTTGTAGTGGAAGATGAAAAGAATATGGCAAGGCTGCTGCAGCTTGAGCTGGAGCATGAGGGCTTTGCTGTTGATGTAAAATACGACGGTTTGGATGCATTAGAAGCATTCTATGCCAATTCCTATCAATTCATCCTGCTTGATGTGATGCTGCCGTCATTGAGCGGGATGGAATTGCTTCGCCGCATCCGTAAGCAGGATGCGCAAGTTCCTGTCATGCTGCTGACAGCAAGGGATGCCGTACCTGATAAGGTAAGCGGTTTTGATCTAGGTGCAACAGACTATATGACGAAGCCATTTGAAATCGAAGAATTATTGGCTCGGATACGTGCCCATCTTCGCCATACTGTGACAGCCGCACCAGTACAAGATCCGGTGCTGCAGGTTGGGGATTTAACGCTTGATGAAAAGACAAGAACCGTCATCCGCGGTAAAAATGAAGTTGAGCTGACACCGCGGGAATATGATTTATTATTGTTCCTCATGAAGCATGAAAAACAGGTGCTGACACGCGATCAGCTACTTGAAAGAGTCTGGGGCTTCCAATATTCCGGTGACACAAATGTGGTCGATGTGTATATCCGGTATTTGCGGAAAAAAATTGATACAGGTGAGAAACGCAAGCTGATTAAGACAGTACGAGGTGTCGGATATACGATCAAGGATGAAGAGAAGTGAAGCTGCGGACAAGGATCCAATTATACATAACTGTTACACTGGTGATCCTGTTGCTGATCGTAAATATGTCCATCTACTTTCTGTTCCGGCAAGTCAGTTTGCATAATAGTGTTGATCGATTGCATGAACAAGGGCGTGCCTTGGCAGAGACTGCTGCCACTGTCGACTGGAAGGATACATCACGTACCAGTTTGTTTCAAGCAGATTTGCCAGCAGAAGGGATGGTACGTTTCATTGGTACCGATGGACAAAGTGAGGGTGTGATAACGAGAGCGGAAAAGTATCGTGAGCTGCCCTTTTCGTACACATTACAGGAAAAGGATCAAACGTATTATCGTAATGGCAGCTGGTATGCAGAGGTGTCGATTCCTGTTATCCGGGATAATGGCATTTATACTATGCAAGTTGCTGAGGAGCTGGTCAGTCTCCAGCAGACGCTCCAGGTGCTCAAATATTGTCTCACGATAGCTGGATTGATCATTTTGATTCCATCCATGCTTGGAGGAAGGCTGCTGGGAAGCTTCTTGTTACGGCCAATCCTGGCTTTGACATCGACTATGCAGGCCATCCGCAAGAGCGGAAAATGGAAGCGCATGGAAACCGAAAAAAGAAGTCATGATGAATTGCACGCTTTGAGTGAGACATTTAATGAAATGGTTGACCAGCTCGAAGAAAACTTCACAAAGCAGCAGCAATTCGTATCTGATGCTTCGCATGAATTGAAGACTCCGATCAGCATCATTAAAAGCTATAGTAAGCTGCTGGATCGCTGGGGTGCCGACGACCCTGCTGTCCAGCAGGAGGCAGTGCAAGCAATTCATGGTGAGACAGAACGGATGCAGGCTTTAGTCGACCAGCTGCTGATTTTAGCAAAAGATGATCCAGAATTGCTGCAAAAAGAACCTGTCGATCTTGACAGTATAGCAGAAACCTGTGCGGCAGCTATGCAAACAGCTTACCAAAGAGAAATCATTGTCCGCTCAGAGACTGATGTAATGGTCTCGGCAGATAGCAATATGCTGAAGCAGGTTGTCTATATATTGTTAAGCAATAGCATCAAATACAGTGACGAGCATATCGAGATAGCTATCAAAGCGGATCATAAGGAAGCCATCCTGCGTGTCACCGACTACGGAGAAGGGCTCGATGAGAAAGATCAGCGGCGTATATTCGATCGATTCTACCGAGTGGATAAAGCACGCACCCGTGAAAAAGGTGGCAGCGGTCTTGGTTTGGCCATTGCTAAACAGCTCGTAGAACTACATGACGGGAAGATCGAAGTGACTAGCGTCTTGGGTGAAGGCTCTACGTTCACAGTACGTCTGCCAGTGTAATTTCTCATCAAATTCTAATAAAGTACTCACCTTTCTTTTAATGGTGAAGCTATATACTGGCTATAGATCATAGCTGGAGGCGATAGAAGTGAAGAAAAAGTGGATTATACCTGCTGCAGTTGTCGGGCTTTTAGTTGCAATCTTTGGTATATATCAAATGCAAGCATCAGCTGGAGAACCGGAGATGACAGTCGATCAAGCGCGTCAGCAAGCGGAGAAACAATATAATGCAACCGTAACCGAAATCGAATTGGATCGCAGCGGAAGCGAGCCAAGGTATGATATCGATTTGGAAAATGGAGAAAAGCTCTATGATTTGACACTGAATGGCAATACTGGTGAAGTAATCAGTTTGAAAGAGAGCAACATACAGAAAACTTTACCAAGTACGGACAATACAAATCATAGTCAGCCAGCTGGTGATGATCAGCAACAGGGTGAAAACGATCAATCTGCTGACGATCAGCAGCAATCAGATAAAGAGCCGACAGCTCCATCACAAAAGCAGGCATCACAGGCAGAAGTGAAAATAACGATGGACGAAGCAATAAAAATCGCGACAGACGAAGTAGGCGGCAGCGTTACTGATGCGGAGTTTGATGAAGAGGACGGGCTGCCGGTATATGAGCTTGATCTCAAAACAGCTGACGATGAAGCGGAAGTTGTCATCAATGCTCAGTCCGGAGAAATTGTAACCATCGCATATGATAGTGAAGAAGATTGAAGCAGCGGACAGCTGCTTCTTTTTTTTAGATTGTCATAACTAAAATAAACTTCTGCCAATCATCGCTCCTAATCCGGTTTGCCAGAAGTACAGGGTGATAACCATCAAAATAAACCAGCATATTCTAAAGCTTCTAGAAGGTTTTATAAATTGGATTCTGTAAAAAATGCCCCAGATGATAAATGAAAGGATTATCGGAAACCAATTAGAAAATACCATGCCTCCTTCTCCTATACCAAAAGCAAATAAAACTAAGGAATTAATTGCTACCAATAAAACGACAATGATGATGTTATAAACATGGAATGCGCCCTTGCCCATAGCTTCACTCCTAACGTTATTCACTTGAGCTATCATTTCATTTTACATAAAATGGATGAATGTTAGAATAAGTATAACGACTCACTAAGACAGGAGAATGTGACAATGAGGATATTTTGGTCATTTGATGTATTATTTGGTATGGTTTCCGGCATCCTGTTTCGAGAAGAGAATCCTTTTGTCTGGCTGCTCATCGGGTCATTGGGATTTGCGGGAGTATGGAGCTGGGGAAGGCCATTATCCAGTTATTTATCAAACCGCGATGGTAAAGACTGATTAGGGGCCATTCGTTACACTGCTTCTTGCCATTCTGTTAGCTGGATGCGGAAACCAGGATACAACTCCACTCGAATGTCAGCAAAAAATGGACGGGACACGAAATAGGCAATATAATCTTTCTGAAAAAGAAGAAAAACGTTACAGTCCTTCTATACCTGATCCGCTCCAAGACAGCGATAAAATAACAGTTACATACACTAGCGTCCTAGAATCATATCCTCCCCAACTTAGCATTTGTGCTATAAAAGGTTGATAAGCATATCATTTCCCTCGTTCCTGCATCGTATTGGATAATAGAAGGATACTATGCAGAAAAGAAGGGTCCGCTTATGAAACAGATACATTCCGATGTTTTCACTTACCGTGGATCACATTATGATTTCGGCGTCATGCAAGGAGAGCGCCTGAAAAATACACCGTTATACGCATACCAGCAAAGACAAAAAGAGCGGAACCGCCGCCGTTTCACGGTTGATCCAGCCGATGCTTTCCGCATGTTTCGCAGCTATCATCCTGGTATTTATGAAGAGCTTACTGGACTCAGTGATGCACTTGGCCTATCCATCGAGGAAACACTGATGGATTACAGCGGCTTCCAGCAGGAGTGGAGAATCAACTCCGGCTGTTCGATCGTCACGGGTAATGACTTTCTTGCACGTAATTATGATTACCACCCGAAAACATATGAGGGTCGCTTCCTTTTATACCAGCCATCAGACAGACAATATTTTGCTACAATTGGTCCATCGCAGCGGATTCTCGGACGTATTGATGGTATGAATGAAAAAGGGCTGACTATCGGCTATAACTTTGTGCATCAACGCTTTCCGGAGGAAGGTTTCATTTGCAATATGCTATCGCGCATCATTCTGGAGACGTGTTCGACGACAGAAGAAGCAGTTGAAAAGCTGACGCAAATGCCGCATCGCCACTCCTTCAACTATATGATAAATGATGCTTCCGGAGTCCGTCGTGTGGTAGAAGGCAGCCCGCGCGGTACCGCAGTTAGAGAAGCGAGCTATAGTACGAACCATTTTGATGTGCTGACAAAAGAGAACCGTCATCATCTTGTTGACAGTAAACGACGATTTGATGCTATCCAGACGCATTATAAAGAAAATATAGATGCATCAGAGGGTTTTCGACTTTTGAACGATCCAAAACATGACGTTTTTTCAGACCAGTATCGCAATTGGGGAGGAACAATCCATACCTCTGTCTACAAACCAAAGGAATTGAAGATGGGATTTGCTATCGGAAATCAGCAGCCGAACGAGGTTGATTTCGGCAGCTGGCTCAAGGGTGAAGACTTGTCATTCAGCCAGTTTACAGGTGATTTAGACACCGATGTCCGCATTCCTTATATGGGAGAATGAAGAAAAACCGCATTTACGATGGTAAGTGCGGTTTTCCTGTTTTATAATAAAAAATATGAATGCGCATACATATAAGGAGGGGCCATCTATGCGACGAACAGCGGAATCAACGGAATTGTTCAGTCTGTCAGCATTATATCAATATTTCGAAACGGAAAACGCATCACAATATAGCGAAAAAGCGCTTGATTTAGTAGAGAAAGCGGAGAAAGGAACTGCTTTTATCTGCTTCACAGGGCATTTTTCGGCTGGGAAAAGCTCACTTATCAATGCTTTGCTTGGTGACCAAGTGCTGCCAGCCAGTCCGATTCCAACGAGTGCCAATATCGTAACCATTCAGCACGGACAGCCGAAAGTCTTTGCTTATGGAGCGGATGAAACGAAATATGAACTTCCGGCGCCGTACCGAAAGGAAACATTGGATACATATTGCCGAAATAAAGATATTCGTAAGATTGAAATACAAGATGAGCAGACATCCCTCCCGGATAAAATCGCCTTAATGGATACACCCGGTATCGATGCGAGTGACGATGCGGACCGTTTGATGACGGAGTCAGCGCTGCATCTCGTAGATAGTATGTTTTATGTAACGGATTATAATCATGTACAATCGGAAGTCAACTTGCTGTTCCTGCAGCAATTATCCGAACAAGGGCAGCCATTTTATCTGATTATTAATCAAATTGATAAGCACCGGGAGAAAGAGCTCTCATGGGCTGCTTTTCAAAATGGTGTATCCAATGTATTTGAGCAATGGCATATCACGCCAGAAGCTGTTTATTATACGACACTAAAAGAAGAAAATCACGAGCATAATCAGCTGAATATGGTGAAAGAAAAGATGGAAAAGCTGCTTGAAGATAGGGAGCAGCTGCATAAAGCAGGACTGGAGCGGGGAAAGAAGCGCTTGATTGCTAATTATCTGCAGGAGATGAAACAGGAATTAGCAGAAAAGGAAGCAGCATTAATGGAAAGGCGTCATCATTTGGATAAGGATGCTGCGGATGCGGCCAGTAATTGGCGCGAGAAACAGAAAACAGCAGAAGAAGACGGGCGCGAGGCTATCCACCAGACATTAAAGAACGCGAATTTGATGCCTTTTGAAGTACGCGAAGTGGCAGAAGTCTATTTGGAATCGACATTTCCGGACTTTAAAGTAGGTCTGTTTGGCAGTAAGCGGAAGACAGCTGAAGAACGGGAGCAGCGACGGGCTAAGACAGAGGAGCTTATTCAGCAGCAAATCGAGAAACAGCTGACATGGCGGATTCGCGATAAGCTGAGCGACTGGGCTAGGAAGCATGATCTGTATACAGAGTCCGTACAAGTGCTGCTGCAGGATTTTGAGGTAGAGCTGCCAGCAGATTTGCTTGAGCAGCATGTTCAATCGGGAGCGAGTAAGAATGGTACCTATACATTGGTCTATACAGCTGCTGTCGAGGATCATATCAAGCTCTCTTATAAAAAGGCTGCTTTGCAAGTGGTGGAAGCTGCCATACAGACGACTGAAAATGCCTACAAGCAGGCAGAAAAAATGGAAGAACAAGAAAATAGAAAAGCTGCTGAAAATGAACAAATAAACTATAAAATCAGTCAGCTGCAGCATTCCTACGAAAAACTGGCAAGTAAGATTCATCAGACAGATCGGAACATGGATTTAGAAGCGATCGAACAGGCGAAACAGGCAATGAGGAATAGATACCAGCTTAAGGAGAGAGTGGAGCTATTGGAGGCCGCCCCCAATGGACCATCTGTGAAGCTGGAGGCAGAACCGATTGTACAGAGTGATTCATCTACAAAGCTAACAGCAAAAGAGATGGCGCATCAATTGGAAGCTGCGGCATCTGCTCTCGGCGGCGTGGAAGGATTTCAATTAGCAATAGAAGATATCAAGAATAGAAAAGAAAAGTTAGTGAATCAAGATTACACGTTAGTGCTTTTTGGAGCTTTCAGTGCAGGTAAATCTTCCTTCGCCAATGCATTGCTCGGTGAAAGTCTGCTGCCTGTGTCGCCGAATCCAACGACAGCATCGATCAATATGCTGAAGCAAGCGACAATTCAACATCCTCACCAGACTGTGCTCGTCAAATGGAAATCCCGCCAGCACATTGAGGCTGATATTGAAGTTCTGAGCGGCAAGAAGCTCGCTATGGGAGATTTCTTATCTGAAAACCCAGCGGATCTCGTACAGGATAAGAGGCATCAAGCATTTCTCCAAGCGGTTCAAACTGGCTATAGTCAGGTACACGATAAGCTTGGTACAGAAGGAACAATTCCCTTCAAAGAGTTCAGTGACCATGTGACGAAGGAGACGTTAAGCTGCTTCATTGAACAGATAACGGTTTATTTGGAAAATACGTTCCTTAAGCAAGGCGTTACTTTAATTGATACTCCCGGCGCTGACTCTGTTAATGCCCGCCATACGGATGTGACATTCCAATTCATGAAGCATGCCGATGCAATCCTTTTCGTGACTTACTATAATCACGCATTCTCAAAAGCTGATGAACAAGTACTTCAGCAGCTAGGTAAAGTAAAAGGAGCTTTGGAGAAAGATAATATGTTCTTCATCGTAAATGCGAGTGATTTGGCTAAAGATGAAGAGGAAGTCAGTTATGTCACCTCCTATGTGGCAGACAATCTGGCAAACTTCCAAATCAGACAGCCACGCCTTTTCGCATTGAGCAGCTTATTTGGCTTGCAAGAGAAACGGACTTCCCAAAAACTCAATTCAGGACTTGGCAAGCTGGAAGAAGAATTGAATGAGTTCATCCGCAATGAGCTGACAGAAGTCATTATTCAAGGTGCCAAGCGGGAATTGAAAAGGCAATATGGACAGCTGCAAGCATATGCCAACGCCATGGACTTAGATGAAGAAGCAAAATTAGCGAAAATCCGTCAATATAAGCATGAACAGGAAGAGGTCTTAGTCAAAGCACACCATTATACACAGCCTGTTTTTCAACAAGCCATTTCACAGCGTATCGAGAAACAATTGCATTATGTAAAGGAAAGGCAGCTGCTTGAAGCAAATGATTTATTTAAACAGTGCTTTAATCCTTCTTTGATCAGAAGCAATGGAGCATCAGGTAAAGAGGAAGTGGCTCGGCAGATTCGCGAATTTGCTGGCCAAATCAAAATGCAGCTGGAACAGGAATACCGTGCAGTCACCATCCGTGTCGACAGAACCGTTAGAGAACAGATGGAGCGGTGGAGGAGCGGATTGGAAAAGGACGTACAAACGGTGAACGAAACGTTGGCACTGGCAGTGTCTGCAGAGGAAAAACTGCCGGAAACAGCACCTCCTGAAACGCAGTTCCGCTTCGAACAAGGTGAATTAACACGTCTGCAAAAACTGTATCGCGGTCCAAAAGCCTTTTTCCAAGGGAACGAGAAAGAGAAGCTGAAAGAGGAACTTCTTAAGCTGATGGAGCCAATGTTAGTTGAAATCCTGCAAGTATATACATCTGCTATGGAAAGCCATTACAAGGAGATCTGGCAGTCGGAAGAAGAACGTCTTCAGCAGAAGGCAGCCAATCAGCTGGCTAGCTATTATACTGGTATGCTACGGGCTTTAACAGACACATCATCCCGTCAGAAGCTTCAGCAAGCGATACAGACTTTCGCTTCACTTCAGCCGGAAGAAGTTTGACCAAGGGCAATCCAGGATACTGTATAACCAAAAGGAATAATCCAGGAGGTTAGCAGTTATGGAGCAAACAAAAAAGCTATTTTCACAGAAACCATCATCATACTGGCGTAATTCAACGGATTTGCCGACGTATCCAGCTCTGGAAAAAGACCTGGATACGGATGTATTAGTAATTGGTGCGGGTATCACCGGGATAACGACAGCATATGAACTGACAAAGCGTGGCAGAAGTGTTGTCCTTATCGAAGGGCGCGAGCTGATTTCAGGTACTACCGGATATACGACAAGTAAGCTCACTGCACAGCATGACATCATTTACAACGGCTTGATTGATCGCTATGGCGAGGAAACTGCTAAACAGTATTTTCAAGCAAATCTGCAGGCGATCAATTATGTAAAAGATACAGCAGCTGAACACGGAATTGATTGTGAATTCATGGAGCAAGAAGCCTACATCTATACACAGCTGGATGAAGGCGTGGAGACGATCGAGAAAGAGGTAGAGGCTTACCGTAAGCTTCATATTGATGGGTATCTGACGGATTCAATGCCTCTGGATATCCCAATAAAAGCAGCCGCTGTCATGCGCCAGCAAGCCCAATTCCATCCAGTGAAATACTTAGTAGGCTTACTAAAGGAAACTGAGCTGCGGGGAGGCAGCATTTACGAACAGACATTAGCTGTCTCATTTGATACAGAGTCACGGCCTGTCGTCCATACGGAGAATGGTCACACTATTACAGCGAATCACGTTGTCAGTGCAACACATTTTCCAGTGCAAGTAGAAAATCAGTATTTCTCTTCTAATATGAACCCTAAGAATTCTTACGGAATCGCCATCAAGTCCAAGAAACCGTACCCTGACGGCATGTACATCAGCCTAGAATCGCCAAAACGTTCAATCCGCAGCTTGAAAAAAGGCGATGATCATTATGTGCTTGTCGGAGGAGAGTCCCACGTGACGGGTGATGGTTCTTCTGTGCTGGATCGATACGAAAGAATCTATCAATTTGCTGAAGAACAATTCGGAGTAGAAGAACTCTATCAGCATTGGTCCAGCCATGATCTGCTTACAACAGATCAGTTGCCATTCGTCGGTAAGGTAAGTGACGATACGCCTGGAATATACACCGCAACAGGCTTCGGCAAATGGGGCTTATCCAACGGTGTAGCTGCAGCTACATTGCTGGCCGATCTGATTGAAGGTAAAGAGAATGAATATGCTGATTTATATAAAGTGGGTCGAGAGATGGAAGAAGCGGAAGCTGTCAGTATCGGTGAGGATGATGTAAATCGCATCAGCAATGAAACGGTTGTCAAACCAGATGATTTGCCTAATGGAAAAGGTGCCATCCTCGAGAAAGATGGTCAGACAATGGCTTATTATCGGGATGAACAAGGAGAGCTGCACGAAATGAGTGCATCCTGTACGCATAACGGCTGTCCTGTTTCCTGGAATAATGCGGATCATACATGGGATTGCTCCTGTCATGGATCACGATTTACAGCTGTTGGAGAAGTCGTGGAGGGGCCGGCGCTGCGGGCATTGGATAGAGAATAACTGGAAATAAGCTGCTGGGGTTCCCGGCGGCTTTTTCAATAGCTAAGACATTTTCGTAGCAACGGAAAGTAATCGTGTCTTATTAGAGGAAACTTAAGATGTCACGCAGAAGATATTATTGTGCTTTAACTGGATTTCATGCTAATTCCCAGTATTAGCGGAACCATACATTACTAATAGGGCTACTACCAAAATGTGAGATTATGAAAGTGAGGTAATTATTAATGGAAAAGGTTACACCGTTCTTAATGTTCCAAGATGGCAAAGCAGAAGAAGCAATGAATTACTACATATCACTCATCGAGGATTCAGAAATTAAAAGCATTATTAGATATGGAGCGAATGAAGCTGGAGATGAAGGGACAGTGATGCTGGCTGCTTTCTCCTTAAAAGGGCAGGAATTTATGTGCATTGACAGCAATGTGACACATCAATTTTCCTTTACACCTTCTTTCTCCATCTATGTTACTTGTGATACAGAAAAGGAACTGGATGATCTTTATCAGAAACTGAATGAGGATGGACTTGAACGTATGCCTCTAGATAACTATGGATTCAGCAGGAAATTCGGCTGGACGGATGATAAGTTCGGAGTATCATGGCAGTTAAATCTCCCATAACGCATACTATTGGTTGGAGAGATTCACTTGCTGTTGTGTGAAGTGAAAGGAAATGAGATTGCCGACTATTTGAGACAGGGTAGAGTTTAGGAAGAGCTGTCTTATCGGTGAGGGCGATGTGAAGAACGGATCAGCGTAACGTTCCGGAGAAGTTTGGTTGGCCCGTCGGTGCGTTCACTATATAGTTCAAAAAGGGGAAAAGATGAGCTGCTTGGTATTCCAGGCAGCTTTTTCATAGTGACGCACCCAAACAGGCGTTTTGGAACAGTTAAACGATTTCATCAATGTGCGAAAAAGACTTTATCAAGGAGTTGAAAAAGTGATGCCCGCATATGCAAATAAGAGAGTGGGTTCGATTAACTAAATTCAAGGCAAAAAGTTCTTTCAGAGGATACTCTTTTGAAATGTGTCCATTTCCTTTATAATTTCGTCTGGTTTATAAGTGCTAATCACTACTGTTTGATATATTAAAGTCAACTCAATCCCTTGCTTCCCGCTCATTATATAGCCCATTTCTCCTTTGAAATTCACACGAAACCCCCAGCCGCCAAAGCGCTTGAATGGACTGTAGTTGATTGATTTATAACTTTCCATGTCCTTATATAAAAACTTTTTATAATGAAAATGGAAAGGCGTAAAGCGAATATAAAGGCCGTCCTCATGCACTTCAAGGATCAGCTTAGTCCATTTAAGCATGATAATAGGAAAAGCGATTCCAAAAATCGTCCAAATTATAATTAATACAGCATTTGAAGAAGGCTTATTACCGAAAGGAAGTCCTAGAATAACTTGCCGAATGAATCCGTACCACGTAAAGGCAGCAATTGATAGTACTATAAGCCAAAGCAAAGGCTGTCTAGGTTGCTGGACTTCTCTGAAGATAGCATTCTTAGCTTCTATCCTAATCACTCCCTATGAATATCTAGAGGCTTGAATAAATAATAGCGGGCTCTTTAAATAGCAGCCCACCATTGGTAAAGATAGTTATTTATTAATTAAGTCAATGAACTTTTTGACTGCTTCATCGTTTCCGGGATTAACGTAAACATGCTCCGTATTATTAATTATGTCCTCTAAATCTTCTCTCATAGTGTCTTCATCCAAACCTTCTGGAGGAGCGGGTGAGCCACCAAACCAACGTCCTGGCAATGGAACGCTGTACACATTAATCGTGCCATCTCCATTGGAACTGTATGTTACAGATCCATCAACTATGCGAGAACCACTGAGCTGAACAACATCTTCAGGATAGCTGACAACGGGAAAATAATCTGGTTCCAGTGGAGTACCAGCTGGAATATGCCGTACATACAACCCGTCAATTTGCTGGTTAGGGCCGAGCTGCAGCCACACTCGCGCGTATTCGATTTCTTCTGCAGAATATCCAGTCAAAGGATCATGTACTTTGTTTTCGTATGTATCGGTTGAATCACTAGTTGTTGTTTCTTCTGAAGACTGATTAGGTTCTTCTGTTTCAGAGGAATCGGCAGGGGTTTCTTCTGAGTGGTTTGATGCAGCTTTTTCTGACTCTGCTGCTGACCCCGAATTATCTTCCCTTTCTTTGTCTGGAAGATTCTTTTCTTCAGACTCTTCATCTTGCTGATTAGAAGCAGATACAGTTGGTGTTTCTAAAGACGCTTCTTTTGAATCCTCATTGGTGCTTGTACAGCCAGCAAGCACTAGCACAAATAATATAAGTGCAGGATACGAATACCAGCACTTACCAAGCTTCTTCATAAAATCATTCCTTTCTTAGTCATCTATATTGTAACGCAGTAATTGTTCCAAATAAATGAAATCGGTTGAGGGTATTTATAGTGGTTTAATATGCTTACTGAACCTTGTAGAGGTGAATATTTTTGCTTGGAAAAGGTCAAACCTATAACACAGCGTTTTAGGTTTTTCTTTTTGCTGTTTTTTCAGATTTAAATAAATAATTTTAATAAATTAGTTAAGCGTATTTTAGGAAAAATGTAAATAATAGAACTAATTCTAAAAGAGTTATCATGCATTGGTATATATGTAATAATAGATGCTAATATTTAGCGTTAAGTTAGCTTATAAAACAGATTAAATGATAATCGTGTATTTATAGTAAATATTTTAACAAATTATGATGGGCACATATTTTCACTGCTTTCATTGTGAGGAGATTAAAATTGATCAAAGCTAAAATTTCACTGAAGCATTGTGGTCAGTAGAGTTGGAGGTAATGGAATTGTCTATTGTTATTGGGGTTTTAGGAATACTTGTTTTAGTCGCTGTAGCTTGGGCCATGTCTAATGATAAAAAGAATATCAATTATAAAGCTGTTGGTATCATGCTAGTTATCCAGCTTATATTAGCTTGGTTTCTGCTGAATACATCCATTGGCAGAACGATCATCAAGAAGATTGTAGATGTGTTCACGAAAGTACTTTCATTTGGTCATGAAGGAATCGCATTTTTATTGGGTGACTTATCTACAAAGGGTTATTTCTTCTTTGACGTCCTTTTGATGATTATTTTTGTATCTGCATTATTATCCATTTTAACTTATACCAAAATACTATCATTCGCAATCAAGTATATTGGTGGTTTTGTATCCAGAATAACTGGTCTTCCAAAGATTGAATCATTTGTTGCCGTAAATTCCATGATCTTCGGTAATACAACGGCAATTCTGTCCGTAAAGTCACAGATTCACAAACTCAGTCCAAACCGATTGTTTATTGTAGCTAGTTCATCACTAGTAGCGGTATCTTGTTCAACACTAGGGGCCTATTTGCAGTTGATTCCAGCTGAATATGTTCTAGTAGCACTGCCATTAAACGTTTTCTCAGGTCTGATTTTATCTTCCATTGTTGCTCCGGTTACAAAGGAAGAAGATTTTGAGATAGATGTAAAAGAAATGAACAATGAGAAATCTTTCTTTGAAGCTATTGGTAATGGAACAATTCTAGGTGGTAAAACGGCTCTTATCGTAGGAGCAATGTTACTTACGTATATGGCGTTACTAGCAATGGTTAACTTTATTCTGGATGGTATAGTAGGGATGACATTCCAGGAAATCATCGGTTATGTGTTTGCTCCAGTAGCATTTATCATGGGGATCCCAACTTCCGAAATTGTTAATGCTGGTTCTGTCATGGGTACAAAAGTAGCTGCTAATGAATTTGTGGCAATTACTGACTTCGTTAAACTACTGCCTGACATGTCCACTAAAACTGTAGGTATCGTTTCGGCTTACTTGATTTCATTTGCGAACTTCTCTTCTATTGGAATGATCCTGGGTACGGTACAGGCTATCGATCAAAAGCAGGCAAGCTTGCTGGCTAAAGTCGGATTCAAAGTTCTTTTAGTGGCTACAATGGGATCAATTTTGACAGGAACGATTGTAGGACTGTTCCTGTAAGAGCGTGAGTATCTAACTAACAATCAAAAAAGACTGTACACAACTTCGTGTACAGTCTTTTTTGTTTTATGTTACCTTAATGGATCAGGAATAATCAGCGAGTGTGATTCATTGTTTTGCGGTTTCTCCAAGCAGTACTTGTGATCTCCCTTGCAATCATCTGTGATAACTACAGTGGAGTTGAAATGGTCAAATTCATGGCTCTGCTGACAATGATCAGCAATGTCACTCCATAGATTTCTCCTGCTTCCTGCAGTGCGGCGGCTATTCCAATCAGTCTGCATTAGGACCAGTAACTTCTCCGTTAGTCGGAATTGCTGGAGAAAATTCTGCTGTTCCTATCGGCATCTTAATGTTGGAAGGTCATCAACAGCTTACACGATACGTAATATGTATTTAAATTAGTAAGTAAGTTTATTAAGAAAAAAGAGAGGCGAAGTTTCAAAAGAAACCGTGCCTCTCTTTCTATCATTGATTATTGATTCAGTTCAACCGTTTCGTTAACATCCGTCGATTTGGCACTTTCTCCTTTCATGCGTTTATACATAAAGGCGATTTGTTTCTTGAAATTACCCGTATCCCAATATTCCGCTGCTTCTGCTTGTACCTTTATCAAGACAACATTCAAATCATCATAAGAGGTTTGCATGATTTTCTCATATGCTTTGCTCCATAATTCTTTTTTCTTGTTTAAATCCTCTACTATTTCCGCTCGTCCACGTACAGATACATAGGACTTGCCAGCATAGGCGACATTCACATCTCGATCATGCAGGATCTCTTCATATTTATCAGTCTCTTTTTTAGTGAAAAACCATAAGTCCCCGTCGAACTCTACTTCTTGCGTTTTCATAGGGCGAGAAACAAGTCCTTCTTCAGCTACAGTTGTCAGCATCGCAGTGTCTACGTCTTTGATTAGCTCTCTTAATGTTGCCATTTCTTCTTGCTTCATCATTTCCGCCACCTTTTACTAGTTTATATAGGTATACTACCCTTCATGTCGATTTTTATTCGGGTGTACAGCTTACTAAACTCACTCTATGAGATTTACAGTTTTTCTTAAAATGCGTATATAAGATAGTCAAATCGAAAAGGCTGCACCGTTTAGTGGGCACAGCCTTTATCCTATTTAATCCTTAATCCTGTTTTGACGATGATACCATATCATCACTGGAATCAATAGAACCGAAAGAGCGCCACCAACAATGGATAACGTTGGAAAACTTGAACCTGCTACAACCATCCCGGATAAAGCGCCGCCAGCAGCACCCGATAAAGCAATCAAAACATCCACTGTACCTTGCGTTTTCGCTCTCGTGCTGATTTCGGTTGAATCTACAAGGAGTGCCGTACCGCTTATCAGACCGAAGTTCCATCCCAATCCGAGTAAAGATAGAGCAATGATAAGCAGGGTCATGGAATCTCCGGGAGCTAATGCGGCAATAAATCCTGCCAGAAGTAACGTCACTCCAGAAGCCACTGCCATCATTGTGCGCCCCAATTTATCGACAAGAATACCTGTAAATAAAGAGGGGAGATACATCGCGCCAATATGAAATCCAATAACAAGACCTACCATGCTCAACTCATGGCCATGATGATGCATGTGCACCGGTGTCATTGTCATGATAGCTACCATGACAATTTGTGTAAGAATCATGATGATTGCAGCAACTAGGATGCCACGCTTATTTGAATGACCAGATGTAGCCGGATTTTCATTCTTACGAATTACCTGCTTCGTTGCTTCGATCTCCCGTGCTATGAATAATGGTTCCGGACGAAGGAAAATGAAGAGGACAAGACCTGCTGATATGTAAGCTGCTGCCGCTAATATAAATGGTCCTGCCAGTGATGGAACACCAATAGACGCAGCAAATCTACCCATCACATTGACTAAGTTTGGTCCAGCAACGGCGCCGAATGTTGTAAAAACCATTGTCATGCTGATAGCTGTGGCACGTTGCTTGCTATTTGCTAAATCTGTGCCTGCATAACGAGCTTGCAGGTTGGTTGCTGTTCCTGCCCCATATATAAGTAAGGAAGCAAATAATAGCAGGATACTATTTATAACTGTTGCAATGATGACTCCTATTGCTCCAAGTCCGCCAATGATGAATCCTGCCGAAAGACCTGCCCGGCGACCATAGCGTTGTGAAAGCCTGCCGACAGAGAATGCAGCTCCAGCTGACCCTAATGTAAATAACGCAGTAGGTAAACCAGCATAGGCATCGGTCCCAAGCATTTGCTGGGCAATGAGCGCACCTACGGTAACTCCCGCTGCTAGTCCTGCGCCACCAAAGATTTGTGAAATACTCACTACGAATAATGTCCGTTTGTATAAGGATGTTTGTTTTTCAGCAGAACGAACATAGCTTTGTACATCCATTTTATTTTTCAATATATAAATCACCTCTCTATATCGATTTATAAAAACTCCAACCTAGGTTTGCACTATCATAGCACGCACAAAAAAGCCATACAATATGAAAATTGTATGGCGAACAATTCACTTTATCTTGTCAAGCAGCTGCCTAAGGATATCCAGTCCTCGCTGCAGCTCTGCAATTGTTTTCGGTGCGCACACAGAAACCCTTACAGCCCTTTCAGGAGAACTGTTCCCGACTACAAAACGGTCAGCAGCGTACACTTGTACGCCTTGTTGTGCCGCTAATGTTTCGAACGCAGCACCAGTGATCGTACCGGGTAATACAAGCCAACGAAAGATTCCAGTATCTGCACCTAACCAGGTGTAGTCCTTCAAATACTTATTTGCGATTTGATTTCTGCGGATTGTTTGTTCACGGTGCCCTTGGATCAACACTTCGAATTGATTGGACACAATCGTGCGAGCTGTAAGTTCTGCTAACAGCGGGGAAACGGTTATATTCAAATTGTAAAGTGCTTTTGAGATAGCCTCCCTAAACTGATTTGGTACAACTACATAGGCCAGACGCAGTCCTGGAGCCAATGTTTTAGATAAGCTCGCAATGTGTATGACTTGTTCCGGAGCGAACGAAGCAAGTGCGGGCAGCGGATTTTCGTGAAGAAGATGATACGATGCATCTTCTATCACAAACAGATTATGCTTCTTTGCTATTTCCGCAATCCTTTTTCGCTTTTCAACAGATAGAAAGGAAGCGGTAGGATTATGATAATCCGGAATCAAATAAATGCCTTTTATATTTTCGTTTTTACAAGCGTATTCCAATGATTCTGGACTCATCTCATAATTTTCCGATTTTATTGGTACAGTTTGTACACTAAACATGGAAGCAACTGTTTTCAAGCCAGGATATGTATGAAGGTCGACACCGATACGGTCTCCAGGCTTGCATAGGCTTGCCAGTGCGGTGGCAATCGCATTCTGTCCGCCATTCGCAAACAGAATATGTTCGACAGATGTCTCAAATCCACTTCTTCTGATCAGCTTTACAGCTGCATCCTTTTGCCATAGGCTCTCGCCTGGCCGGCCATAGCCGAACCACTTCTCATATCCCGACTCTTGAAGCATGCTTTTCAGTTGAAGCAGCAACGGCTCGTAAGACGTGTCATCTGGCAGGGTTGCGCCCATTTCAATTAAGTGTTCAGGTTTTTTATCTTCAAGTAAATAAGCATTCGACAAGGCATCATATGATACAAATGTTCCACTACCCACAGCAGCGCTTAACAATCCCTTTAATTCACAAATTTTAAAAGCTTTTGAAATGGTACTTACGTTTAAATCCAGGTAATCATCAAGTTCTCTTTGAGGAGGAAGTTTGGTTCCAGGTAACAAAACACCGTTTATTATATCCTGCTCCAATTTATCTGATATCGCATTATATATAGGCTTTTTCGTCTTATCTATAAATGGTTTCCAGCTCATGGGATAGTTCTCGAAAGAATTGATTGGCGGCATGACTTACACATCCTTTTTAAATTTTATAATTTTAAACGATCTCGGATAAAACTTGATATTTAGCGTTTATTTCAATGTTGAATCGGGAAAAGTAATATCGTTAATAATAACTTTTGGTCAGAAGGATCGGGATTGGAATCCATATGTCCGATAACTGATTCTGCTAACAATATTACATTCAATTAGGCTATTTTGCTCGAATTATTTCCACGAGTAAAGAAAAGATGAATCAACTTATTGGAATCATTACAATTGAATAATTTTTATTAAATAACAAGTATAATAATTGTAGAATCGAAATTAGAATGTTAGAATAATTTCGAATAATATAAGGAGGTACACCAATTTGGCTGAGAATAAAGATAAGAACGTTGAAAGAAAAACCTTAACTACAAGACAGGGACATCCTGTAACGGACAATCAGAATATCCGTACGATTGGTGACCGAGGTCCGGCAACACTTGAGAATTATCACTTTATCGAAAAAATTTCCCATTTTGACAGGGAAGAGGTACCAGAGCGGGTTGTACACGCAAGGGGTGCTGGGGCGTTTGGTTATTTTGAAACGTACGGAAAAGTAGGGGACGAGCCTGTAGAAAAGTATACACGTGCAAAAGTCTTTTCGGGCGCTGGTAAGAAAACGCCATTGATGGTTCGTTTCTCTACAGTAGCGGGGGCAAAAGATTCTTCGGAAACTGCTCGAGATCCTCGTGGTTTTGCAGTGAAGATGTATACGGAAGATGGAAACTGGGACTTGGTTGGTAACAACCTGAAGATTTTCTTTATCCGTGATGCGATGAAGTTCCCGGATATGATTCATGCGTTCAAAGTTGATCCAGCGTCAAACGTCCCTAATCCGCAGCGCATGTTTGACTTTGTGTCACGTACGCCTGAGGCAACACATATGATTACATTCTTATTCTCGCCATATGGCATACCAGCAACATATCGCCATATGCAAGGTTCAGGTGTCAATACTTATAAATGGGTAAATGAAAAGGGAGAAGCAGTCCTGGTGAAGTACCACTGGGAACCGAAGCAAGGCATCCGAAATTTGACCCAAGAAGAAGCAGATTACATTCAAGGAAAGAACACCAGTCATGCAACACAAGATTTATATGAGGCAATAGAGCAAGGGGATTACCCCGAATGGGAGCTATTCGTTCAGATCATGGAAGATGACTATCATGAAGAGCTTGATTTTGATCCTCTTGATGATACAAAACTATGGCCGGAAGATAAATTCCCGTGGTTGCCTGTTGGAAAGATGGTATTGGATCGTAACCCGGTAGATTACCATGCGGAAATCGAACAAGCTGCATTTGGTACTGGTGTGCTTGTCGATGGAATGGATTTCTCAGACGATAAAATGTTGCAGGGCCGTACTTTCTCTTATTCTGATACACAGCGTTATCGTGTGGGTGCAAACTACTTGAAATTGCCTGTCAATGCACCTAAAACTACTGTTCATACGAACCAGCATCGTGGACAAATGGATTTCCGTGATCCGAGAGAATCTGGTGACAATCCACATATCAATTATGAACCATCCATGCTTGGCGGTTTGCAGGAAGCCGATAAAGGAGAACGTCCGCAGCACCGTCCAACATTTAATGCTGCAGCTATGAGCGCGCCGATTGATCGCCCGAATAACTACGGGCAAGCAGGTGAAACGTATCGCAGCCTTGAGGATTGGGAGCGAGATGAGTTAATCAATAACTTGTCCAATGCTTTGGCTGTTTGTGATGAATCAATCCAAGACGCCATGGTGGAGCACTTTACACAGGCAGATGAGGAATATGGCCGTCGTGTGAAGGAAGGCATTGAGGCGAAGCTGAAAGAAATCAAAGAAAACAAAGAAGAAAATAAGCTTCCAGGACGCGAAGCAGGGCACACGAAGTTTGGGCAAGGTTCATTAGCTGCAAATGAAGCTACTGATGAAGCTGTAGAAAATAGCCGTAAATCAGATGAGTATTAAGAAATAAGTCCGCTCAAAAAGGCCGTCAATTATGACGGCCTTTTTGAGCGGACAAATATTATCGAGTGTATTAAACACCCTTTTTACGAAAGATTTCATGTAAGACAGCCGTACATGATTCAATGTCTTTGTGTAAATCAATAAGGCCAGTTGAAGTATTCTCTATACGAAACCCACCGGCCGACTTGGAATAGCTGAGTATGTATTTATCAAAAGTATGTGTAATATTAACATTTTCATAATGAATCAAAAACTCCAACGTCTTCTTAATGTCATGGGTCTGCATATGATCCCCTTTCCATTAATGGTGACTTTTGGAGTTCTGACAAATAAAAAGCCATCAATAATTTAGATTTTACTCCACTTTAACATACATTGCAGTAAATAGCTTTAACTTTATTTATGGAGCTGTATTTTTATACTGCATAATAGCTGAGCAAATAACAGTGGTATTTCAGTAACTGTTTTCTGTAAAATAAAAACCGGATTCGTTTTTGGAATCCGGTTTTTATTCCCTCTCTATAAACATGCTCTGTACAGAGCATCAAAATCCTTAGAGAAGAATATGAATAATTTTCGTTTAAGCTAATCTAACCTTGAAGTCTTGATAACCAAACTCACGGACTACTTTGCAATCGCCATCTTTATCTCTTACCGCAATAGCAGGTAATGGCATACCATTGAATGTGTTGGTTTTTACCATGGAATAAATAGCCATATCTCCGAAAACTAATCTATCGCCGCTTTTTAAAGGCTGATCGAAAGAATAATCTCCTATTACATCACCTGTAAGGCATGTTTGCCCGCCAAGGCGATATGTGAATTGCTTCTCTTCAGATTCGCCTGAGCCTAATAGAGGGGGACGATATGGCATTTCCAATACATCTGGCATATGACAAGTTGCGGAAGTATCAAGAATGGCTATTTCAATTCCATTCTTATGAATATCAAGCACTGATGTAATCAGATAGCCTGCATTAAGCGCAATGGCTTCTCCTGGCTCAAGATATACTTCTAAATCGTACTTTTCCTGCATTCTATTAATACACTTTTCTAGAGTGGGGATATCATAATCCTCTCTAGTGATATGGTGACCGCCGCCAAAGTTGATCCATTCCATTTGCGGCAGCCATTGACCGAATTTTTCTTCCACGGCTTTTAGAGTCGTCTCTAAATCGTCCGAATTCTGCTGGCAAAGTGTATGGAAGTGCAGTCCTGAAACACCTTCAAGCAATTCTGGAGAGAAATCTTCCTGTTTCACTCCGAATCTGGAACCAGGGGCGCATGGATCATAGATTTCATGTCCATTTTGTGTGGAACATTCAGGGTTAATACGCAAGCCAACTTTTCTGCCAGCCTCAAGAGCCTTATCCTTAAATTTTTCCAGCTGTGAGAAAGAGTTAAAGATAATATGATCACAAATGGATATGATTTCGTCGATTTCATCTTCACGGTAGGCAGGGGCAAAGACATGATTTTCCTTGCCCATTTCCTCGTAACCTAGACGAGCTTCGAACAGGCCGCTCGCTGTTGTGCCGCTCAAATATTTTCCAATCAAGGGGTACATTGTAGTCATGGAAAAAGCTTTTTGAGCTAACACGATTTTTGCTCCTGTACGCTGCATGACACCATTCAGGATTTTTAGGTTCCTTTCGATGAGACCTTCGTCAACTACATAACAAGGGGTTGGTAATTCTTCAAACCGCATGTTATCGAACGGACTCCTGATCTTTAGCTGCAGGCTCATCAACTAGCACTGGATTGAAGTCTTCTACCCATGGAAGTCCCCATTTGTTCAGCTCTTCCATGAATGGATCTGGATCAAACTCCTCAATGTTAAACACGCCTGGTTTGTTCCATTTGCCAGTCATGATCATAGCGGCACCGATCATGGCAGGAACGCCAGTTGTATAAGAGACAGCTTGGGAACCAACTTCTCTGTAGCATGCTTGGTGGTCACAGACATTGTATACATAGTAAGTTTTTTCTTTGCCGTCTTTTTTACCTTTGAAGATACAGCCAATGTTTGTTTTTCCAACTGTACGCGGTCCAAGTGTTGCTGGATCTGGTAATACAGCCTTTAGGAACTGAAGTGGAATAATCTGTTTTCCTTCGAATTCGATTGGTTCGATGGAAGTCATTCCTACATTTTCAAGAGCTTTAAGGTGTGTAAGGTAGCTTTGGCCAAATGTCATGAAGAAACGAATACGCTTGATACCAGGGATATTCAGAGCAAGAGATTCAAGCTCCTCATGGTAAAGCAAGTACATATCTTTTTTTCCAACTTCAGCAAAGTCATACTCGCGCTTGATTTCCATTGGTTCTGTTTCGATCCATTCGCCATTTTCCCAATATCTTCCGTTAGCAGAAACCTCACGGATATTGATTTCAGGATTGAAGTTCGTTGCGAAAGGATAGCCATGGTCTCCGCCATTACAGTCAAGGATATCGATATATTCGATTTCATCAAAGTAATGCTTTAGTGCATATGCAGAAAACACACCTGTAACACCTGGATCAAAACCGCTGCCTAAAAGAGCAGTGATTCCTGCTTTTTCAAAACGCTCCCGGTATTCCCACTGCCATTTGTATTCAAATTTAGCTGTATCCTCTGGCTCGTAGTTTGCTGTGTCCATATAGTGTGTTTTTGTTGCAAGACAAGCATCCATGATCGTCAAATCCTGATACGGCAATGCTAAGTTCATGACAATATCCGGTTTTACTTCTTCGATTAGAGCGATTAGCTCATCTACATTATCTGCATCCACTTGCGCAGTGGTGATTTTTGTTTTACCGCCATCTAATTTTGCTTTTAATTCATCACATTTAGATTTTGTTCGGCTTGCGATACAAATCTCTTCAAATACCTCGCTGTTTTGAACGGCTTTGTGAACAGCTACTGAAGCTACGCCGCCAGCGCCAATAATAAGTGCTTTACCCATTCTTTTATCTCCTAACTAAGATAGATTTTTGTCTAGCAAAGAAGAATACTGAACCAACCAAGCGATCAGAGTCGTTGCCACTTGCACGGCTGCAGGAAAGAAATACTTAGAAATAGTTCCCTAAAAACAAAAAAGCAAGTGCCAGAAACGCTAATCGCGCATCACACTTGCTTTAGATATAATTATCAATATTAAAATAGCATAGTAACTCCAGAACAAAAGCAGTCTAATTAACTGAGTCTTTTGCAAGAAAGCTTTTTAATATTCAAGTATATATCAAATAGGATCAGAGTCTAATAGCAAATAATTACTTTTACCACTCTTATTGACCGTTTCACAAGTTGATGTGCATAAGCACTGGTTGTAAAGTAACCAACTTATAAAATTTGAGCTTCTAACTCAATCAATAGGGCAACTAAAGTTGCCAATCGGCATTTGACCCGGCTGTCCGTATGGCCCTTAAACTTCCCTTAAGAGAGAAGTGGTCAAAATTATCTGCTTGGAAAGATCCAGATATATTGAATAGCAGCTTTCCAAATAACGCATCTATTATAGTAACACATATAATTTATATAGCAATAGACAAATTTCATTATATTTTTTATAAATATGACATAAAAGTCTTGAATGGTTTACCATACACTATGTGTTTTGATGAAGACGAAGTTCCACATATAAGTTAAGGCAATGACAGAATTAGAAGTACACGGTTATACATTAACTGTAATCGAGATGGAAAACCATCAGATATTAAATTAAAGATGAAGAAGCTGGCTTCTGAATTCAACCAACAAGATAACGTGGTGTCTTCATAATCATAGAGAGACATAACAAAGAATCCCCTTTCATTCTTCAAGAAGGGGATTCCTTCTGTTGTTTAGAAGAAAACTCCACTAAATTAACCATTACATATATGAAATTGAACCAGTTAAAACCCTTTCGACAAAATATGACTAAATCAGACCTTTTTTAGTGAAAAGCTTCACTTTCTAGTACTTCTTACCGATATAAAGAGGAATCATGTGCAGAGGAGCTAGTATTTTATGAATTCTACGATACAGGCAGTAGTCAATATTGCCCCCATTATAAAAGATACCCTAGGCCCGACAGCGGCAATAGGTGTAATGGATACAGAGAAGTTTGTCTATTTTGCTCCATCAACGCTTCTGAAGCTGGACGTTGAAGCAGGAAAAACAAGACTTGATGAACATGAGGTTTATTTGCGAGCTATCAAAGGGGAACACATTATTTCTAAAACCGAAGATCCTGAAATTTTCGGCGTACCGGTCGTGACCTCCATAACTCCTATAAGGGATATGGAAACAAACGAAATCGTTGGTCTTTTGTCTTTATCTCGGACATTGGAGCATCAAGATAAGCTAGATAAGGAGCTTAGCAGACTAAATGAGGTCATCGATGCATTGCAAGGTAAGGTACAGCACGTAGCTGCACAAGCAGAGGAACTTTCTGCTACTAGTAGTGACATCAACCAGCAAGCGAACAATGCAAACCAAAACTCCCGCCAAATAGGTGAAGTGGTTCAATTGATAGAACAAATATCCACACAGACAAATCTTCTTGGATTAAATGCAGCCATCGAGGCAGCTCGTTCTGGCGAAGCAGGAAAAGGCTTCGGCGTTGTTGCAGATGAAATCCGCAAACTTTCCGATAATACGAAGGAAGCAGTTCAGACAATCGGGAAATCCCTAACAGAGATACGATCCAGCATTGAAAACCTGACACTCAGCATTAATGAAGTCTCCACTTCATCAGAGGAGCAGTCTGTCGTCATGGTCGAATTCATGAATGACATTCAAGCTTTGGACGAAAAGAGCAAACAAATCATAGAAACAATGAAGAAAGTAACTAACCAGGAATAGGAGATTAGAATATGAATCTAACATTACAAGCGTTGGTCCATCTAGCACCTGAAATCAAAAAAAACCTTGGTGAGAATTGTGCTGTTGTCGTTACCGACACAGAGAATTTTATTTTTTCTTCCCAGTCGAAAGACTTAGATTATAGCGTTAATGTCGGCGATTTTGCTTTTTCTGAGGACAACGATATACTACGTCAGGCATTAAATGGAGAAAAGGTACAAATACATATTCCAAAAGAGCGTTATGGTGTCGGTATGCAATACTCCGCTAATCCTATTCGTGATGAAAATGGGGAGATTGTCGGTGTATTCCAAATCACCAAAACCTTGAAAGACGAAGAAATACTTGATAAAGAGCTGGATGAATTACGCACCATTGTCAGCAGTCTGCAAGGAAAAGTACAGCAAGTTGCAGCGCAGGCTGAGGAACTTTCCGCTACGAGCACGGATATTAATGGACAAGCAGCTCATGCAAATGAGAACTCCCAGGAAATCAGTAAGGTGGTTCAACTGATTGAAGATATTTCTACACAGACGAACTTGTTAGGCTTAAATGCAGCTATTGAAGCAGCCCGTTCTGGAGATGCTGGCAGAGGATTCGGCGTCGTGGCAGATGAAATCCGTAAGCTTTCCGTCGGGACGAAGGAGGCAGTCGGTACAATCGGCCAATCCCTTCAGGAAATACGGACAAATATGGAGAATTTGACTGTGAGCATCGGTGAAGTATCCACTGCCTCAGAAGAACAATCCCGTGTAATGGTAGAGTTCATGGAAGATATACAAAATCTTGATGAACAAAGCAATGATATTGGACAATACATCAAAGACATCACAAATTAAGACGGACTAGCACATAACTACTTCATTGAAAAAGGGGATAAAACAATGAAATCTTTAGTATATTACGGATCAAAAGATGTAAAGGTTGAAAATATCGCTGAGCCAGAGGTCAGCCAAGATACGGTTAAAGTCAAAGTTAAATTCGCAGGTATATGCGGTACTGATTTACACGAATACCTGCATAAGACCTTTGTAACAGAAGATAAAATGATTTTGGGTCATGAGTTTACAGGTGAAATTGTTGAGGTGGGCGGCAATGTAACAAAATTTAAAGCTGGTGATAGAGTAGCCGTTGAACCTATTTGGGGATGTGGTGAGTGTGATACCTGTAAAACAGGAAATTATAATATATGTCCTGATATGAAGTCATACGGAATCCATGAGAATGGCGGCTTCGCTGAATACGTTGTAGTAAAAGAAGCAAATGTATTTGCACTGCCGGATACACTTAGCTATGAATTGGCAGCTTTAATAGAACCTCTAGCTGTTGTATTACAAGCAATCAGAAAAAGCAAATTCAAAATTGGCGACAGCGTAGCGCTTTTTGGTGCAGGGCCCATCGGACTGCTTTTATCAGAAAGTTTGAGAGCAGCAGGAGCTAGTAAGATCTTTGTGGCTGAAGTTAGTGAGGAACGCAGAAAATTAGCTTTGGAAATGGGTGCGGATATCGTTATAAACCCGATAGAGGAAGATGCAGTGCAAGTCATTAAGAATAATACGAATGGCGGAGTGGATGTTTCCTTTGATGTTGCCGGGGTGGAAGCTACATTCAATCAATCTCTTGATTGCATCAAACCTAATGGGGAATTCATGATTGTCAGTGTTTTCGCGAATCCAGTTAACTATCACCCAACAATGCAAGTAGTCAGTGAGAAGAAAATCAATTCCTCTCTTGGTTATAATAATATTTTTAGCCAAGCAATTGATTTGTTAGCTAAAGGATCATTGAATGTTAAGCCAGTCATTACGAGTATTATAGAGCTGGACAACATTGTGGCAGATGGTTTTGAAAAACTGATAAGTGATAAAAATGAATGTAAGATCTTAGTTAAACCTAGTTAAGATAGGAAAAAGGAAGATCAGTTTGATATGCTCCCTTTCAAGTAGACAGTTAAAACTAACTGTTTACTGAAGGGGAGTTTTTTTAAGTTGAGGATTCCATACATCATAATTTTACTTTTTGGATGGGATTGTTTTCACTTGATTCATTTAAAGTTCAACTTAAGTTAGTTGAATAAATAACTGTAAAGAACTTATTAGATTACAGAATAGCTTCAAATAGAGATCCTTGAGTCATGGAAAGCTGGAATAGAGGTTAACAATCGTAGTTGGAGGTAAGAGCTCGATTTCGGTTATAATAGACTTTATTCAAGGAAAAGCTTACACTGGTACAATGTGCACGTAGAATGTTCATAAATGATCTTTCTTTATACTAAGTATATTTGCAATAGCATACGATATATCCCACATTTCTTTCTTCTGTGGTTTTTGGAGTGGTACTAGATAGTCTTTTGATGATGTTAGCTATCAACCTAAAAAGATACGTGGGAATAGGTAGTAAGGGGCATGAGTTATGGATAGAAACAACCAAACATCGAATGATTTACAAAAAGGGTTAAAAAACCGCCATGTGCAGATGATTGCACTGGGCGGAGCAATTGGAACCGGCTTATTTTATGGTTCTGCTTCTTCCATTGGATTAGCAGGACCGGCAATCCCGCTGGCTTACCTGGTAGGCGGCTTGATGATATTCTTTATCATGCGGGCTCTGGGTGAGCTTTCGGTTGATACGCCAAACTCTGGTTCCATCAGTTATTATGCTTATGAGAACTTAGGAGGCTTTTTCGGATTCTTTTCCGGATGGAACTATTGGTTCAATTATGTGGCAGTAACGATGGCTGAGTTGACGGTCGTCGGTATATACGTCCAATATTGGTTTCCGGAAGTACCGTCCTGGCTGACAGCATTCGCTTTCCTTATCTTGATAACTTGTATAAACCTATTAAGTGTCAAGCTTTATGGAGAATTCGAGTTTTATTTCGCTCTCATCAAAGTGGTAGCTATTATTGGCATGATAATTCTAGGTTTGATAATCATCTTCACTGGTTTTGGCAATAACGGTGTACCGACCGGTTTCTCCAACTTATTTGATGAAGGAGGCTTCCTGCCAAACGGAATGATAGGTGTTCTTCTGGCACTTGTACCTGTTATGTTCAGCTTTGGCGGTGTCGAGCTGGTAGGGATAACAGCGGGTGAAGTGGATACACCTAAGAAAACGATTCCTAAAGCAATCAATCAAGTTGTTTACCGCATCTTAATCTTCTATGTTGGTTCAATGATTGTAATCACAGCTATCTTCCCATGGAATCAAATAGACGGGGAAAGCAGTCCCTTTGTTCAAATACTTGATGGCGTCGGTATACCGGCAGCCGCTGGAATATTGAATCTTGTTGTTTTGACTGCAGCTGTGTCGGCGCATAACAGCAGCTTGTACAGCAATGGGCGCATGCTGCATGCCTTAGCGAAGCAAGGCAACGCACCACGGTTCCTGCAGCGTACTGGCAAAAGGACAGGTGCACCAGTACCAGCCATCTTACTCTCTTCCGGGGTGGCAGGAATTGCTGTTATAGTCAACTTCTTAATGCCGGAAAAGGTGTTCGGCTATGTGATGGCCACTGCAACGGTTGCAGGCATCATAAACTGGAGTATGATTATTATCATCCATTTAGCATTCCGTAAACGTATAGGAAAGGAAGCAGCAAGCAAGTTATCCTTCAAGCTGCCGCTGTATCCTATCTCCAATTATGTTGTACTGCTATTCCTGGCAGCTGTGCTTGTCATCATAGGCTTCATGCCGGATTATCGTTTGGCTCTATTTATATTGCCTTTGTGGGTACTGATACTCGTAATAGGATATAAACTGAAGAAAAAATAAAAAATGCGTGTCCATTATAGGGACACGCATTTTTTATTGATTTACTGTCTATCGTATATCCTGACAGGCGTTTACCTTAAGGATTACTTCTCTAATTGCTCTTCTCCCCAATAGCAAATTGCATCTAATACAGGAATCAAAGATAATCCTTTTTCGGTTAGGCTATATTCCACTTTTGGAGGCACTTGAGGATATTCTTTGCGATTAACTAGCTGATCGTTTTCAAGTTCTTTCAGCGTATTGGTTAATGTTTTAAAAGAAATGTTGCCTAGCATCCGTTTTAACTGATTATAGCGAATAGGTTCATTGCTTATATATAGGGCATATAAAACTGACATTTTGTATTTCCCCCCAATTAAAGACAACGTAAATCCAAAACCAGTATTTTTTATTTGATCTTTAAATTCATAGCGATCCATTCAACACTCTCCTTTAGGTAAGTATCGCACTTTAATTACCGTACTTGTAGAAGGATAAGGCATTCAATAAACTAAATGTACATCAAGCTATGATGCAAAGAAAGCGAAATAGGAGGAAACAATTATGAAGACCATTGTCTATGCTCATCCTTGGGAAGGAAGCTTTAATCATGCGATTTTAACTAGCATAACTAAAGACTTAGAAGCCAAAAGAGAGAAATTTCAAGTGATCGATCTTTATAAAGATGAGTTTAACCCCGCCTATACAGCTGAAGAATTGAAGCTGTTTAACAAGGGAGAAACGCCGTACAAATTAGTAAAGGAATATCAGGCAAAATTAAGCCAAGCCACGGAATTGATATTTATTTTCCCAGTCTGGTGGTGGGACTTACCTGCTATTTTAAAGGGTTTCATCGATAAAGTGATGTTGAGTGGCTTTGCTTTTTTAGAAGACAAAGAAATAGGTGGGCTGAAAGGATTATTGACTAACATAAGAAAAACAACTGTCATTTCAACTTCTACAACTGATAAAGCTTACATTGAATCGGAAGGTGGGAACGCTATTCAGGGAGTCTTTATTAACAGAACACTAGCTGACTTGGGATTAAGAAATAATGACACAAAATGGGTTCATTTTTCTGGGGTAAACGTAACAACGGATGAGAAAAGAAAACTGTTCTTACAAGAAATACCCCATAAACTTTGAGTTGATTTTTCTGCTTGACCTTGGCAGATTGATCAGTCTGGTGTAAAAGAACGTAGTACCCGTCATACAGTATCCGGCTTAATCCAGTCACAAAAATTCATAGCAAAAAGCCACACTTGGAGTGAAGTGTGGCTTCTTTCATCTTATTACTTATCTACCCTTAAATTCTTGAAATAATATTCTTTGTCATGATCCGTAATCTCCCTGAGTACTCGGCACGGATTACCTATAGCAACAACATTGGAAGGTATGTCTTTTGTCACTACACTGCCAGCCCCAATGACTGTATTGTCTCCAACTGAGATACCTGGAAGAAGAATCGCACCAGCACCTATCCAACAGTTTCTTCCTACAGTTACTGGTACATTAAATTGATATGCTTCTTCACGGAGTTCGGGCCAGATAGGATGGCCAGCTGTTGCTATCGTTACATTAGGGCCTATCATTGTATAGTCTCCGACGTAAATATGCGTGTCATCTACTAAAGTTAAATTAAAATTGGCGTAAACATTCTTCCCGAAATGAACATGGTTGCCGCCCCAATTTGCGTGGAGTGGGGGCTCTATATAGCAACCTTCCCCAATCTCAGCGAACATTTCTTTAAGCAAAGCTTCTCTTTTTTCTATTTCGGTTGGTCGCGTTTGATTAAAGTCGTATAGCCGTTCGAGGCATACTAGTTGTTGAGCTGCAAAATCTTTATCACCTGGTAGATACAAACTGCTATTGTGCAGTCTATCTTTAAAACTTTTATCCATATGTACAGCCTCATTTCTTCAAAAAAGTTGATTATAGTCTCAGCTAACGTCTTTCATTACGTTCTCACCTATCAAGAAGTTTCAAGACTTGATTATTGGCTCAATCGTTTAGGCTTAACACTAATTTCGTTAGCGCGTATTAAAATCAACCGACAGAACATTATCCCTGCTACACATACTAGAAGAAAATAAGGAAATATCAAAAAGGAAATGTTGGCCAACAACTGTCCTAGCAAGGGCGCCACTAAAGTAGCACCTGTGTAAGCAAAGGCCATTTGAATTCCCATAGCTGCTTGTGAATGATCTACTCCAAAATATACAGGAGTTTGGTGTAACATAGAAGGGTAGATTGGTGCAAGACCGGTTCCTATAATGACAAAGGATAATAGAGTAAATATTGTAGGAAATGGAAGTGACATTATAACTAAACCGAAAGCAGCCAAAGTACATCCCAGCCGTATTAATGCTTCATTCTTTATACGTATTGATAGAAATCCACTTAACATACGGCCTGCTGTCATACCAAGAAAGTACAAAGAAATCCAACCAGCGGCACTTTCGGCTGGGACATTCTCTATTTTGACTAAGTAACTTGAACCCCAGAGCATTATACAAGCCTCTGTTGATGCTATTAAGAAAAATGACACCATTCCAAAGGCAGATCCTTTTTTCTTAAAGGAGTTCCGCAATCCCATTTTACTTTCTGAATTGGTTTCTTTCGTATATTGAATTCTCTTACTATCAGCAGTTTCGTATTTTTTCCACCTTGAAAGTGAAAAGAGGAGCAGCAAGACTAATGCAAACTGTAATAATGAAATGGTAAAATAACCACTTCTCCAAGAATTCCCCCAAACCACCAATACTGATAATATAACAGGGCCGAGCAGAGCTCCAACTCCCCAGAATGCATGTAACCAGTTCATATGTTTTGCTTCGTAGTGAGTAGCGACAAACCTGTTTAAAGCTGCATCCACCGCTCCAGCACCCAGTCCCAATGGTATAGCACATACTATCAGCCAGATAAATGAAGGAGAAAATGAGAAACCAAGCAGTGCGATAGCAGTCATGGAAATACTTACTATCACGATCCTGCCGGTACCTAGTATTCTAATTAATCTATAAGAAAACAGACTGGATACTATTGTTCCTATAGAGATAATGATGGAAGCAATACCTGCATTGCCAATCGGTACGCCAAGATCAGTATTCATAAGCGGCCACGCAGACCCTAATATAGAATCGGGTAAACCTAAGCTGATAAATGATAAGTAAATTAAGAAGATGAAGAACATGATATCCTCCTATTCATAAAAAGGAAGCTTATACTGCAAATAAACAGCAATTACCACCCTGTGTTAACGAGTTATTCGCATAAACTTAATCAATTATATTTTTATTCATCGATCTCCTGCTTCATTCATTGGAAACATGCATGAAATTAGAAGCGATAACTTTTTAAGGATGAAATAAATTAGAATAGAGGCCATTACAGCCAATAATTTTACAAGGGACAAAAGAGAGCACTTTTACTCGTGTTTTCCTTTCTAATAAGGAGATATTGTGAAAGCAATGCCTGGGCTTCCTAAAACTATTGATAAAAAAATAGGGGATGTGTATAATCCTACTTACTGTGAAAAAAATATTCTTTTCTTCTTATTTAGAGAGATGGAGGGACTGGCCCGAAGAAATCTCGGCAGCGGAACTTATGTAATGGAGTTGCTGTGCCAAATCCAGCAAGCTGCGGCTTGATAGATAAGAGGAGTGTTTTATAGATATAAAGCCTCTTCTTATGGATCTAAGAGGGGCTTTATTTTTTTACAATAAAACAAAATCAGAGGTGAATCAATGAAGAAAGCAAATCCATGGGCTCTCATCCCATTTATTGTTTTTCTAGTTTTATTTATTGGATCCGGAGTTATCACAGGAGATTTTTATAACTTTCCGGTCATAGTAGCAATCACAATAGCAGCGGGTGTAGCTCTGTCTATGAATAGAAGTGAATCTCTTACTAAAAAGGTTGATATTTTCTGCAAAGGTGCAGGTAATAGCAATGTCATGCTGATGGTGATCATATTCATTTTAGCAGGAGCGTTTTCTGAAGTTGCCAAAGGCATGGGAGCAGTGGAGTCTGCTGTAAACCTTACTACATCAGTCGTTCCTCAAAACCTGCTAGTTGTAGGCTTATTTGTCATTGCATGCTTTATTTCCTTGTCGATGGGGACATCTGTTGGTTCCATTGTAGCACTAGCTCCAATTGGAGTTGGGATAAGCGATGAAACCAGTCTTTCGATGGCTTTGGTGATGGGAGCGATTGTTGGTGGGTCGATGTTCGGTGATAATCTATCCTTCATATCAGATACAACGATAACTTCCGTTCGTACGCAGGGCGCACAGATGAAAGATAAATTTAAAGTTAATTTTTTGATTGTGTTGCCTGCAGCTATTGTTACGTGTATCATTTTAGGATTTATCGCTATTGGTGAATCAGCTCAAGTAGAACATATAAACTATAATTGGATAAAGATAATTCCTTACGTCCTAGTCATAGTTTTTGCTTTAATTGGTATGAACGTCTTCCTCGTACTTGTGCTGGGAATAGTTCTTGCGGGAGCTGTTGGCTGGATAGATGGCAGCTACCATTTCATGAGCCTGATGCAGCAGATTGGTGATGGAATGGCGGGTATGTATGAAATTGCCTTCCTTGCAATATTAATAGCTGGAATGGTAGAGATAATTAAGTTTAATGGAGGAATTGATTATATTCTGCACCTTGCAACGCGTAGAATTAAAACGAAAAAGGGTGCCGAATTTAGTATCGCAGGGCTTGTTAGCCTAACTGATGTATCAACTGCTAATAACACAATCTCTATAATGATTACTGGTCCACTAGCCAAAAATATTGCAAATGAGTATGGGATAGAGCCAAGAAAGTCAGCTAGTATATTAGATCTTTTCTCTTGCTCCATCCAAGGTCTTCTACCATATGGAGCGCAATTATTGACTGCTGCAACCGTAGCAGGAATTTCGCCAATCAGTATCATTCCCTACAGCTTCTATCCAATCTTGGTAGGTATTTGCGGCATTATCGCCATCTTAATTGGCTATCCAAAAAAGAAAAATACTTCGGAAAAATGACTTTTCAGCTTTTCATAAGAGAAAAATATGTATTTATTCCAGTATGGGAACAAGCGGAATTATACCGCATACTAGCTTATTGGTGAAAACTGGTTCTGCCTTATAGAAAAATATACTAGGCGGACTTTTACAACAACAAAACTAAATAGTATGGAGTAGAAAAAACAGCTGCAACCTTGGGACAAACAAGTAGCTGTTTTTTCTTATTTATAAAGCCAATCTCTGCGGAATGTGAAGAGAATACTCAGATAAATATTCAAAACCCTTACCAATTCCCCCAGCCGCGTGACTGTCTGAACCAGGAACAAGCGGAATTCCCATTTTTGCTGCGTGCGCTATAAGCTCAACTGGCGGATAGATTTCTTTACATAATGGTTTATAAAGACCAGCTGTATTCACATCAAGCTCATATCCTTTTCTCTTTATGAGTTCCAGAATGTGTTTCTGTTCCTGTGAGAAAGAAGCCGGCTTCTGATAAGCAAGCTGAAATTTTTGAATCAGCGTAACATGACCAATTCTTCCTGGTTTATAGTGACCAAGATCAGCTTCAATGGAAGACTGGAGATTATCATAATAAGCTTTATATAATGGTAAAAGTCCTCCAAATGCATCGGCAGCACGTCCAAATTCTTCCTCACTATGATCAATACAGAAGAAAGACTTATCCGGTGCTTGGAGCATGTGCACGGAAAGGATACCATCATCCATTTCAGGACCGTATGTATCGAGGAAAGTTTGTGTTTCTTGTTCGTAGCCTCTGATATAATCAACTTCAAAGCCAATATTGATTTGCAGTTCATTTTTATATTGTTTTTGCAGCGCTTTGCCTTCCATTACATAAGCTTCCACCTGGTTTCGGTCCATGGTGCTGTCACGATGTGGAGCGGGATCCGTAAAGCCTTCCGGAAGCGGAGCATGTTCTGTAAATGATAAATGGGTAAGTCCTTTTTCGATTGCCTGCAGAACGTAGGCTTCCATTTTATCGTCTGCGCCGTGCTGGCAATACTGCGTATGTACGTGAAAATCTCCTGGCATTTGCTTGCTCCTTTCGTTATGTGTTGACGTTAGTATCTCATTATGTTACATTCAAATCAACAGAAATCCTTTATCTAAGTAAAGTGGTAGAATGATAAAGAAAGAATCGGAGGCTTATAGATGTTCTTACCAGCAGGAAGTCGTGATTTGACAGGTCGACAGCTTGTCAATCGAGTCAGCATATATGAAAAGTTCCAATCTGTCGTGAATTTACGAAATTATCAATCGATTGAAACACCTGTTATTGAGTATAGCACAACATTTACCAATCCTTATGCCGGTATGACACTTAAAAAGATGCTCAAATGGTTTGATGAAGAAGGGGAAATCGAAGTATTGCGCCCGGATTGGACGATTGCAGTTGCTCGTGCTCTTGCGAATCAGCAGTCTGATCAGCAGAAATGGGCGTATGCTGGATCTGTATTCAAAAAAGATCATGCAGGCGTCGAAAGCCATCAGGCTGGTATCGAAATCATCCGGACCCCAGGTCTGTATGGGGAATATGAAAGTTTGTTCACAGCAGTCCGCTTCCTTCGGGAACTAGGATTGCAGCAGTATAGCATCGAGCTCGGGCATACGGAAATCTTCGAGACATTTATTTCTTCTCTGGAACTTATTGATGCTGATGCTTCTAACATTAGACAGGCGATGCACGATAAGCGAAAAGATGAAGTATATCGTCTTGTCAAGGAAGCAGGAAATGAGGAGACAGCCGAAGCAGTCGCTGCATTAGCTGATGCATTTGGCGGAACAGCTATTTTAGATAAATTCGCTGGGACGTGGGAAAATAACGCTAAATTATTACCTGTTATCCAAGAGCTTCAGCAGCTTGCGGCTGCTTTGGAAGAGCTTGGTCAGGATGTCATCGTGGATCTGGGGCGTGTAAAGCAGCTTCCATACTACAATGGCGCCATGTTCAGAGGTTTTCTGGCGGAAAGTGGAGCTGAATGCTTCTCTGGCGGCAGATATGACGAGCTGTACGAACAGTTTGGCGGAAAGATGAGCGCTGTCGGCTTGGCATTTGATATGGACGTGCTTGCTGCTGCGCTGCCAGCACCACATAGACAAGAACGCATATGCTTGCTGACGGATGAGCAAGGTCTGATTGCAGCTGAAGCACTGCGGTATAAATATCCAAATGCAATTGTAGACATCAGGACAGAAGCAACAGCCGAAAATTATGATCGAGTTTATCAAGTGGTTCAGAGCGGAGAAGGATACGAGGTGGTCGAGAGATGAAACCAGTCATCGCATTAACGAAAGGTCGCGTCGAAAAGCAATTCCTCGCATATTTGGAGGAACGAGGGTTCGACAGCAAACCATTGGTGGAAAAAGGACGCAAGTTAAGCGTTGAAACGGATGAGGCAATCTATTTCTTCGCCAAAGGCGTAGATGTGACAACGTATGTACAGCATGGCATTGCAGATCTGGGAATCGTAGGAGAAGACATCATTGCTGAATTCCAGCCAGATGTATTCAATCTCTTCCCATTGCCATTTGGTGCTTGCAAGATGGCGGTTGCTGCTGAGAAGGATAAAGTTTGGCCGGACCGGAAGAAACGGATCGCCAGCAAGTACACAAATATCACGAAGCAATATTATTTAGAAAAAGGCGAGTCGGTCGACATCATCAAGCTGGAAGGGTCCGTGGAATTGGCACCGCTGCTTGGATTGGCAGATGCCATTGTCGATATCGTCGAAACAGGTACGACCTTGAAAGAGAATGGTTTGGAAGTAATCGAAGATATCCAGCACTTCACGGCCAGAGTCATTGCTAACCGTTCTTCTTTAAAAATGAAACGCAATATTCTCCAGCCTTACCTTTCTGTTTTACAGGAAGAGGTGACGCAATCATGAGAAAGCTTACCAGTACGCAATTCCTGGAACAGTTTTGCACCCGGAAAGCAGACAGCGGTTTTGACCCTGAGGTTCTTCAGTCTGTATCGGCTATTTTGAAGGATGTCCGGCTGGAAGGCGATCAGGCTGTACGGAAATATACTGAGCAATTCGATGATACAATAACAGATCAGCTTCTTGTGTCGGAAGCTGAGATAAAAGAGGCAAAAGCCAAATTGGCACCTGAGACGTTGACAGCTTTAAAGCAAGCGGCGGCAAATATTCGTGCTTTTCATGAAAAGCAAGTCACAGCATCCCGCATCATAACTGCCGAGGAAGGCAAACAGCTCGGTCAGCTCATCTTGCCGATGGAGCGAATCGGTATATATGTGCCTGGAGGCAAGGCGGTATATCCGTCGACAATTCTGATGAATGCCATTCCAGCACGGCTGGCAGGTGTGAGGGAAATCATTATGGTAACACCAGTGAAGAACAATGGGGCGATTGCTCCTGTCTTAGTGGCTGCAGCTGAAATTGCCGGCGTGGATAAAATATATAAAATTGGCGGTGCCCAGGCGATTGGAGCTCTGGCATATGGAACGGAAACGATCGCTTCAGTAGATAAAATTGTCGGACCGGGAAATGCGTATGTAGCTGCGGCGAAAATGCTCGTCTTCGGTCAGGTTGGGATTGATATGATTGCTGGCCCATCCGAAGTAGCTATCATTGCAGACGCAACTGCTGATCCTGCATTTATAGCTGCGGATTTGCTGGCCCAGGCAGAACATGATGAAAATGCAAGAGTAGTCCTTTTGACAGACAGTGAGGCTTTGATCCAATCAGTAGAAAAAGAGCTGGAAAGCCAGTTGGAGAAGCTGCCTCGCAAAGCAATTGCAAGCGAAGCAATAAACGGGGAAAGTGCTCTTGTTCTGACAAATTCTATGGGTGAGAGCTTCGAGTTATCGAATGCTTTTGCTCCCGAACACTTGGAAATCCAGACAGCTGATCCGCTATCAACTTTAGGAAAGATAAAACATGCTGGATCGGTCTTCCTTGGTTCCTATGCTCCTACAGCTTTAGGTGACTATTACGGGGGAACAAATCACGTATTGCCGACAAACGGCACAGCAAGATTCTCATCAGGGCTCAGTGTGGATGATTTTATTAAGAAAACGACATTCACGTATTATGATAGACAAGCATTGGAGCAAGGCAGAACGGCTATCACTCAGCTGACAGAAGAGGAACAGCTGACAGGACATGGAGAATCGATCAATATCCGATTCAAGTCATAGACAGGGGGATGCAATAATGCGTACAGCAGAAAAAGCTCGTAAAACGTTCGAAACAGACATCAACATGCAGGTGAATCTGGATGACAACAGCAACATCTCAATCAATACTGGGGTAGGGTTCTTCGATCATATGCTGACATTGTTCGCAAGTCATGCCAGAATCGGACTAGTTGTAGAAGCAAAAGGTGATTTACATATCGATAGTCACCACACAGTGGAGGATACTGGCATTGTGCTCGGACAGCTGATGAAAGAAGCGCTCGGTACAAAGGAAGGTATCAACCGCTATGGCAACGCCTTTGTGCCAATGGATGAAACATTAGGCTTTGTAGCTCTGGATATCAGCGGACGCCCGTTCCTTGTGTTTGATGCAGAATTCGAAAATCCTAAACTGGGCAACTTCGATACAGAGCTGGTACGCGAATTTTTCCAAGCGTTTTCTGTGCACGCAGGTATCACACTGCACGCAAAGGTTCATTACGGATCCAATACGCATCATAAAGCAGAATCTTTGTTCAAAGCACTTGGCCAATCGCTGGCAATTGCCATTAAAGTGAACCCAGATATCAAAGGTGTCAACAGTACGAAAGGGATGATCGAATGATCGCAATCGTCGATTATGGCGTCGGCAATGTCGCCAGTGTCGCCAATGCTTGCAAGCAGCTTGGATATGAAACGATACTGACAGACAAAAAAGAGGAATTTGAGCAAGCAACACATATCATTCTGCCAGGTGTTGGATCATTCCGAGCCGCGATGGAGGAGATAAACAAGCGCGACTTGCGCGAAATGCTTCTTGATTTAGCTGCACGTAAACCATTCATCGGTATTTGTGTAGGCATGCAGTTGTTATTTGAGAAGGGCTTCGAACATGGTGAAACAGAAGGGCTTGGTCTGATTCCAGGAACTGTTGAGAAAATAGAAACAAGTCACCTGCTTCCCCATATTGGCTGGAATGCATTGGAGGTAAGTGACAGTTTTCCGACTTACACAGAACAAAACGGTAAACATGTTTACTTCGTTCACAGTTATCAGGCGAACACACCGGAAGAATATATTGTTGCCAGTACGGAATATGGGACACAGATCCCTGCAATCGTGCAGAAAGGGAATATTTGCGGTATCCAGTTCCACCCGGAGAAAAGTGAGAAAGTAGGCCAGTTGTTATTGCAGAGCGTATTTGAAAGCAGCCAGCAGGCGTACAGCAAGGAGGAAGGCATATGATCGCAAAACGTATCATTCCATGTCTTGATGTGAGGGATGGCACTGTCGTCAAGGGTACGAATTTTGTTTCACTGCGTGAACTCGGTGATCCTGTTGCCATGGCTGCGGCGTATTCGAAAAGCGGCGCAGATGAGATTGTGTTCCTCGACATTTCCGCAACACATGAAGGACGGGCGACGATGATGGACATCGTACGTCAGACTGCATTGCACGTGTTCGTGCCTTTTACAGTCGGAGGCGGCGTTCGCTCACTTGATGACATGACGACCATGCTTCAGGCTGGAGCGGATAAAGTAGCCATTAACTCAGCAGCAGTTGCCGACCCGGATCTCATCACAAAGGGAGCAGAGAAGTTTGGTTCACAATGTATTGTCGTTGCCATCGACGCGAAACGTTTTGAGGATGGCTGGCACGTGGTAACACACGGCGGCCGTAAGGATACAGGCATAGATGCAATCGAATGGGCGAAGGAGGCAGAAGCGAGAGGAGCAGGGGAGATCTTGCTCACAAGCATGGATGCTGATGGCGTGAAAACTGGCTATGATCTGCCACTGACAAAAGCGATTGTTGATGAAGTCCGCATCCCTGTCATTGCCTCAGGAGGCTGCGGCAGCCCTGAACATATAACAGAAGTATTCCAGGAAACAGATGTGTCCGCAGCTCTTGCAGCGTCCATTTTCCATGATAAGACTTTCAGTATCGAAGAAGTAAAGCAAAGCTGCCACCAGGAAGGAGTGCGGATTCGTGAAGCCTGATTTTAGCAAAGGACTCGTCCCAGCAATTGTGCAAGACAGCCAAACCAAGCAAGTACTCATGCTTGCTTATATGAATGAAGAAGCATATGGGAAAACAGTAGAAACGAAAGAAACATGGTTCTATTCCCGCTCGCGAGAGGAGCTTTGGAATAAAGGAGCGACCTCCGGCAACACCCAGCAGGTTGTCGATATGAAGCTTGACTGTGACAATGATACAATTCTGATCAGTGTCACACCACAAGGACCAGCGTGTCACACTGGGGAAGTGAGCTGTTTCTTCAATGAAACACCAATTACTGGTGATACAGAGGGAGAAGCGAATATATTCAGGACAGTTATGGATGAAGCAGAAGACCGGAAAAAGCACCCTGTAGAGAATTCCTATACAAACTACTTGTATAACAAGGGTGTCGATAAAATTGGCAAGAAAGTGATTGAAGAAGCTGGTGAAGTAGTCATCGCGGCAAAGAATGATGATCCAGAGGAATTGGTTGCAGAAGTAAGCGACTTGCTTTACCACAGCTTCGTCCTGCTTGCAAACCAAGGCGTCAGCCTGCAAGAAGTAGAAGCGGAGCTAGCACGCCGGTTTCAGAAGAAAGGCAATAACAAAGGAGAGCGTCCGCCGATAGAAGAGTGGTGACGACATTTAGAAAAAAATTAAAGAAATCGACTAGCCCATTCAAATTAGAAAAGATGAACTAGTCGATTCTTTTATTATGGCCTGAAAGATAGTACGAATTGGGTAGTGCTTAACATCACTAGAAGTCGATAGTTCTTATCTTAATCTAATTCTTTCGCTTTATACATGAAGTAATCAAAATCAGCATGCAGTCTTTGACCAGATGTATCTTGACATTGCATTCCAACAAATGCTCCTGTGAAGAAACCGCCACCCTTGATATAGTCATCGGATAATTTATAGGAGGGAAGTGTTACTGGGACTTCTGTCCAATTATCACCATCAAAAGAATAAGAATAACTATAAATGTTTGCGCTTACATCACATCTCAAATAAATATAGTCTACGTCAAGTGGAACGCTGATTTGATTATCTAGGAGAGGCTGTTCGAAAACAAAATTATCACATGTCGTTAGATCCAGGATCCTGCCTTTATTCTCATCCCAAGTAATCTGAAATGCTGTCCAATTTTGCGTATTATAATAATTAACCAATCCAGCTGCTTGCTGAAAACTACTTGGATTGAATGATATCTTTGTTTCTGCAGTAAAATTAAAATGCTGCCACCTTCTCGCAATGAAGGCTTGTGTAAATTTCGAAGTGAGAGATTCTCTGCCGTAAAGTCTTAAATGTCCTGGGTTATCTTGTAATGTTGAGATTTTCTCATCGAGTGGAATACGAAGTGACTGGAAATGAAGATTTAAAGAATTGGTATCGAAATCATCTATCACGTCGTAGTCACTGTTCCATTTTACTTCCTTTATTGCTGGTCCTTCTATTTCTAAAGATGGTTGATTTCCGCCAACTACATAGGGCCAATCATTATTCCATTCCAAACGTTGAATTGCAGTTTCTCGGCCGAGCGGACAATAACCACGCGGATCCAGCAGCGGTTTATCTGGATGTCTTAAAGGCCGTCCAGTTAAGTGAACTAAAAACCATTCATCTGTATGAGTATGGACAATGGAGGCGTGTCCAGCTTTTTGCATCGGATTTCTTGGATAAGGAAAAGAAGTAATCAATGGGTTCTGCGGATGAACTTCATAAGGTCCAAGCAAATCTTTTGAACGAGCAATGGTAGCTTGGTGGTCGTATTTGGTTCCTCCTTCAGCCGTTAAAAGGTAATAGTATCCGTTTATTTTATATAGGTGGGGGGCTTCTGTCAGCTTCACGTCTGTTCCTTTGAAGATGATGTCTTTTTTGCCTACTAGTTTTTGTTCATCAACACTATATTCTTGAAGTACTATGCCGTGAAAGTTATGATTGCCAACTCGATGATCCCAGACCATATTTACAAGATATTTTTTACCATCGTCATCATGGAACAAGGAAGGATCAAATCCGGAACTGTTCAAAAATATCGGGTCGGACCATTCACCTTCTACTGTATCACAGGTAACCAAGTAATTATGACAGTCCTTCCATTGACCATCCACTACTTTAACATCGGAGTAAATCAGCCAGAATTTTTCATCAAAATACGATAGAGCAGGGGCCCATACTCCTCCGGAATCAGGATTCCCTATCATGTTCAGCTGACTAATACGATTAAGAGGCCTCGATACCAGCCGCCAATTCTTTAAATCTCTGGAGTGATAGATACCCACGCCGGGAAACCACTCAAATGTAGATACCGCAACATAGTAATCTTCTCCTGACCGGCAAATACTCGGATCGGGATTAAACCCTGTCAAAATTGGATTTTGAATTGTTGTCATTTGTATAACCTCTCTTTTCTTAAGGATACGGAATAACAAGCAGCTTAAATATCTTGAATGTTGATAGCCAAGAAATTCTCACTGGCATAGGCAGATGCCCCTAAGGCAGCTGAATAACGAGACAATTGAGAAAAACAGATATTCAAGTCTTTTTGATGTGTACGAAGCATTTGTTTTTGTTTCTCTTTTATGGATTCTCTTAACAAGTTACCGGAAGAGGCTAGGCGATTTCCAACGATAATCTGTTCTGGATTGAATATATTGATGATATTGTTAATTCCTATACCAAGATAATTGCCAATTTCCTGGAAGATGTTAATCGAAACTGGATCACCTCCTTCAGCTAGTTCATTCAGCATCTCAAGGGAGAGCTTTTGTCCTTCTGCTGGACGGATCCCTTTTTCTGCAGCACTATTAAGTAATGCCTTTTCAGATGCATACAATTCCCAGCAGCCTTGATTACCGCATCGGCATAATGGACCGTCCACTTCTATTGTCATATGACCAAGCTCCCCTGAGAAACCGTTGTGGCCTTTATAAAGTTCACCATTTAGGATAAGGCCAACACCGATCCCGATACCTACACTTATGTAAATTAAATTATCAGAGGATTGACCAGCTCCAAATTTCTTTTCGCCATACGCACCTGCATTTGCTTCGTTTTCAATCAGAACTGGCACATCATATTTTTCTTCTAAAAATCCTTTCAAGTCTTTATTTCTCCAATTTAAGTTTGGAGCAAGTAGAATTTCGCCTTCTGTACTTACTGTTCCTGGTACACCGACACCGATTCCTACGAGACCATAAGAACTCGGAGGCATGGAAAGAAGCAGGGAGTCGATTATCATGTTTAGTTGGATCTGAATTTCTTCATAAGATAAATCGTTAAAATGGGTGATTTTTTCATTTGTGATATTTCCTTGCAAATCTGTCAGTATACCAAGAATATAATTCACTCCAATATCAACTCCGATTGAGTAGCCTGCAAGGTGGTTGAATAAGAGCATGACAGGACGTCTTCCTCCGCTTGAAACACCTGGTCCTGATTCCAAAATCAAATCTTCCGCAAGAAGTTCACTTACTTGGGAAGAGACGGTTCCTTTATTCAGACCCGTTTTATTTGCAATATCTGCTCTAGATATAGGTGTATATTCTTGAATTGTTTGTAAAACCAAAGATTTATTTCCTTTTTTTACAACATGCTGATTAAAGGTTTGGGATTTCATTTGCTTTCTCCATTCTGCTGTTTGAATATTTCCATTTTACCATCATCCATTAACATTATAAACTTAGTTCAGCCACTAGACAAACATTGTTTTCGATGGTACACTAATTCCAGCAACAAACCATTCCAAATGAATAATGGGGGTATTTTAATTGAACAAAAAGAAAGCGGTTACAATTGTCTTCGCTATTATTTCCTCGTTGTTGTTGATCAGTGGATGTTCAGGCTCTGATGGTGCTTCAGGTTCCGGAGATAAGACGATTGAGTTTATGCATTTATGGCCAGAAGGAAGCTCTAAGCAGCATAACGAAATCGTAAAGGAAATTGTCGCTGATTTTGAAGAAGACAATCCGGATGTAAAGGTTAAATTGGAGGTTCTTAGTAACGAGCAATATAAGGATAAGATTAAAGTGTTATCTACTTCCAATGAATTACCTGATGTCGGTATGACTTGGGCTGCAGGTTATTTAGAACCTTATGTCGACGGCAAGAAATTTGCACCTTTAGATGATTTACTTGAAGGTGATTTAAAAGACAGCTTTGTTTCTGGAATACCCGAAGCATATGAAATTGAAGGCAGTACCTATGGATTACCGCTTGAATTAAATATTGCAACCGTATTCTACAATAAAAAGATCTTTGAAGAGAATGGTTTGGAAGCGCCGAAAACATATGAAGAGTTTCAGAATGCAGTAGAAACACTAGCTAAAAATGGAGTGGCTCCAATAGCTTTAGGCAATAAAGATCGCTGGACAGGATCTCTATGGTACATGTATTTTGCTGACAGGATCGGTGGGGGAGATGTCTTAACAAATGCTATCAACCGTTCAGGTTCTTTCACTGATCCTGCATTGGTTTCTGCTGCTGAAGAAGTACAGAACTTGGTTGATAAGGACGCATTCCTTAAAGGATTCAATGGACTATCAGACGAGGAAGCAAAAAGTATGTTTATGAATGAGCAGGCTGCTATGTATTTGATCGCAACTTGGGATCTTCCGAATTACACAACAAATGAGGATGTACCTCAGGAGTTCCGCGATTCTGTGGGTTACTTCCCTTTCCCAACAGTTGATGGAAAAGGTGAAATGAGCAGTTATGTGGGGGGACCAGGAGTAGGATTGTTTGTTGCTGAAGATTCTGATGTGAAAGAAGAAGCAAAAGATTTTGCAGCATTTTTCGTGAAGGAATGGGGCGAGAAATCAGTTACTGAAGCTGGGGTCATTCCGGCTACTAAAGTAGATGCTGCTTCGCTAGATTTACCCGATATGTATGTAGATGTACTTGATGATTTGAACAATGCAAGCAATATAACATTATTTGCAGATGTCCAAATGAATGCAGATGTTGCCCAAACCCATTTGGATATGATTCAATCACTATTCGGTAAAGAGGTAACACCCGAAGAGTTTGCCGAGAAGCATGAAGAGGCTCTATCAAAATAATTAATCAACGGATGAAGAGGGCAAGCCTATAGCTGGATTGCCCTTTTTTTATAAAAGGGAGGCGATCACTATGAACAGAGTTATGTCTAATAAATGGATTATTGGGATGTATATTCTCCCGGCATTTTTACTGATCAGTATTTTTATCTTTATTCCTCTGTTATTGTCCGGATACTATGGCTTAATGGACTGGGATGGTATTGGTGCCATGAAGTACATAGGTATGGAAAATTACTTTAACGCTATTCAAGATGGACTTTTTTGGTCAAGTGCCTTTCATTCTTTCATGCTTGCCTTGTTTTCTACACTAAGTTTGATTGTGTATTTGGCAATCTCGTTGATTCTTGCATCAAAAATTAAAGGCTCCAATTTGCTGAGGAAAATTTACCTAATTCCGATGCTATTATCTTCTGTAGCAATAGCACAATTATGGATTAAAGTATTTAATCCGTCCAACGGTATCTTAAATAGCATATTAGCTTCTTTCGGGGTAGACAATCCACCAGCGTGGCTTGCTGAACCTGCCGTGGTATTGTATGCCATCTTTATTCCAATACTTTGGCAGTATGCTGGTTTTTATATACTGATTTATTATGCTGCATTGAAAAATATCCCCGAGTCTATTATTGAAGCAGCTAGAATAGATGGAGCTACTCCATTTCAGATTGCATATAAAATTAAATTACCTTTGATAATGGGTGTTGTAAAAGTGACGATTGTACTTGCAGTTGTAGGTTCACTCAAGTACTTCGATCTAATATACGTTATGACGGGCGGGGGACCTAATGGTGCTAGTGAAGTAATGGCGTCTTATATGTACAAACTGGCGTTTTCCAGTAATGATTTTGGTTATGGTAGTGCTATTGGCTTTTTATTGTTGATCATCACACTAATTGTTACTTTAATTGTCCGAAAGGTTACAGATTCTAAGGAAGAACTTCAATATTAAGAGGGGGTTTATGCATTGAAGAAAGTGGGTTACATTCTTCTTTATGTTTGTTTGAGTGCGGTAGCAGTCTTTCAAGTGTTTCCGATATTATGGCTATTTCTCTTCTCATTAAAGAATAACCAAGAGATCTTTTCCAAATCTCCATTTTCGTTACCATCAGAGTTCAGATGGGAAAACTATGTAAAGGTATGGGATAGCGGTATTGGAAGTTACTTCTGGAATAGCGTTTGGATTACAGGAGTAGCAATAATTTTTACAGTATTATTAGCAAGTATGGCTGCTTTTGCGATTACCAGGATGCAATGGAAATGGAGTAAACTGGTTCTGGGGCTATTTATGGTAGGTTTGATGATACCTATCCATTCTTCTATTATTCCTTTATTCAATATGTTTTTGAATGTGAATATGATAGATAATCCATGGTCAATCGTCATTACTTACACGGCTTATAATTTGCCGATTACTTTAATGATCCTATTAGGGTTCTATTATACATTGCCCCGTGAAATTGAAGAGGCGGCTATAATGGACGGCTGTTCGGTTCATCGGATATTCTTTAAGATCATCCTTCCAATGACGATTCCTGTTATATCTACCACGGTGATAATTAATATGATTTATAACTGGAATGAGTTTGTTTTTGTGAATACATTTATAAGTTCAGATGAATACAAAACACTGACAGTCGGAATTCAAAATTTCGTCGGACAATATATGACGGATTGGGGAGCAATTGGGGCAACTCTTATCATTAGCATGCTGCCGATACTGCTTGCCTTCCTATTTTTCAGCAATAAAGTGGTAGAAGGAATTTCTTCTAGTGCAGTTAAAGGGTAACAGAAGGAAAGAGCAATCCTCTTATGGATTGCTCTTTTTACGTAGTACTCTTCTTTCTCATACTAGTAAAGGCATGAAGGCTAAGCCACATAGTGATAAATGCATAGGAACTGCCGCCAAATAGAAATGCCAAGGAAGGGAGCACGTACATGATCATTGTTAAGGAAGCGAGACAGATAAGAATTAATAAAGTATGCAAAGGATGAATCAACATGATGAGAAAGGCATTCCTGATGATTGTTCTCACACCTGAGTCGTAATGAACAAAAGTCGGAAAAAGATAGAACAATAAAAGTAATGAAAAGAGGATGAATACCAGCAATGGGATATGAGTCCAGGTCAAGGATGTTGTAAGGATGTGCATATACCAGAAATCAATAACAATGATAATAGAAAGCACTGTAACAAAAACCCCTAATCGGTTGCTTTTCCAAAATTCCCTTCTGAAATATGTCCAAAAAGAAGGGAATAAAGCAGAACCTGATTCTCCTTTTAACCAATCTCTAATGATGGTAAACATTGCGATAGTAGAAGGGAAAAAGCCAAAGATAAAACCGCCGGCAATTGTAAAAAGTATCCATAGAACATTCAGATATGCAAAGCGAGTGATCCATTCAAATAGTTGATATAAGGAACTGCTGAGTCTATTCAATGCAATACCCTCCCTTATTCTAGTTAGTTTTAAGACAGGAAATAAAAAGGTTATGAAAGCACTTACATTATAAAATAAAAAAATACTAAAGTATATGATTATCTGACGAATAAATATGAGTTGGGAAATCAAAAAAAACTTAGTTTATCGTCTAGACAAACTAAGTTTTCGGTGATATCATCAAATGGAAATAAAGTAAGCAGAGAAGGGGAGGCTTAAAAACATGAAAAAATGTAAGGGCTTACTATCATTATTGCTAATCGGTATGCTTGTAATGGTCTTGTCTGCCTGTGGTCAAGATGCAGGAAATGAAAGCGTTAACAATGGTGAAGGTCAAGATAATGATGACAATCGATTAAAGATAGGCTTGTCTGTTTCCGACTTAACGCTTGAGCGTTGGCAGCACGATCGTGACTTTTTTGTGGAGAAGGCTGAAGAACTTGGTGCGGAGGTTCTTGTACAATCAGCTGATGGAGACGAAGCTAAGCAGCTTTCACAGATTCAAAATATGCTGTCTCAAGATATTGATGCACTTGTAATCATTGCAATCAATTCAGACGCTCTTTCCACAGTTGTTGATCAGGCTAAAGCAGAAGGAATCTCTGTACTTTCTTATGATCGATTGATTAATGGCACTGATATAGATGCGTATGTCTCTTTTGATAATGTACGTGTAGGAGAAATGCAGGCAGAATATCTGGTGGAACAGGTGCCAACAGGTAAGTACTTCTTAATGGGAGGTTCTCCTACTGACAATAATGCCAAGTTATTCAGAGAAGGTCAGATGAATATCCTGCAGCAGTTAGTTGATAGTGGGGATATTGAAGTTGTAGGTGACCAATGGGCTAAGAACTGGGATGCCAATGAAGCTCTAAAAATCATGGAGAACGCATTGACTGCTAATAAAAATGAAATAGACGCTGTTGTCGCTTCCAATGACAGTACTGCTGGTGGTGCGATTCAGGCACTTGAAGCTCAGGGACTGGACGGTAAAGTTGCCATATCGGGTCAGGATGCCGATCTAGCTGGAGTACAGCGAATTGCAGAAGGTACACAAACAATGACTATCTATAAGCCTATTAAAGAGATAGCAACAAAGAGTGCTGAAGTAGCCGTGCAGCTTGCAAAGGGAGAAGAAGTAACAGCTGATTCCAGCATTAATAATGGAACAAAGGATGTGCCATTCATCAAACTAGATCCAATTCAAGTAAATAAAGATAACTTGGTAGAAACTGTTATCAATGATGGATTCCACACATTTGATGATGTGTACAAAAACGTCCCGGAAAGTGAGCGACCAGCATCTCCATAATAAAACACGTGAGTTATCTGTATCATATCTGAAGAGTTCAGATCGATGGTAAGGGGATTCTGCTGCTGTAAAGTTAACTCTTGCTGGCATCCCAATAAAACAACTGACTTAAGGAGATGACACCAGGCATGTTTGCACTTGAAATGAAAGGTATTACAAAAGAGTTCCCAGGTGTACGTGCTTTAGATAATGTAACATTTTCCGTAAGAAAAGGAGAAATACATGCACTGTGCGGTGAAAACGGCGCTGGAAAATCCACATTAATGAAAATACTCAGCGGAGTATATCCACACAATAGTTATAGTGGACAAATCTATATCAATGGAAAGGAGGCAGAGTTTAAGTCAATTAAAGAATCTCAGGAAGCTGGGGTAGGGATTATTTATCAGGAGTTAGCACTAGTGGAGGAGATGTCGGTAGCAGAAAATCTGTTTCTTAGTCATGATCTAATGCGACAAAAAATCGTTAATTGGAACAAAATTTACTCTGAAGCTAAAAAAAAGCTAGCAGAAATCGGTCTGAATATAGATCCTCAGGTTAAAGTAGGTGACCTGACTGTAGGAAAACAACAGTTAGTGGAAATTGCAAAAGCATTAACAAAGAAAACAGAGATATTGATTCTTGACGAACCGACGGCTGCATTAACAGAAAGTGATGTAAAGGTATTGATCAATTTACTGAATGACTTACGGGACCAAGGAGTTACTTGTATCTACATTTCTCACAAACTGGGAGAGGTTTTAGAGTTAGCTGATACCGTAACCATTCTACGTGATGGAAAAACTATTAGTACAGAACTGATTAAGGATATGACAGAACAAAAAATTGTATCCAAGATGGTTGGTCGTGACTTAACAGAGCTTTTTCCTTATGAGCCGCATGCAATTGGAAGAGATAATGTTTTGGAAGTCATAGATTACTCTTTTACAGATGAATCAGGGAAAAAATTGATCTCAGATGTGTCTTTTTGCCTTCGAAGAGGAGAGATTCTAGGGTTTTCGGGTTTAATGGGGGCTGGACGTTCGGAATTGTTCGTTAGCTTGTTTGGAGGTTTGAAAGGTAAGAAGAAGGGATCTGTCCTGATAGAAGGGGCAAAGAAAAATATTACCCAACCTTCTAATGCCATTAAGCACGGAATGGCCTACGTATCAGAAGACCGGAAGCGATATGGGCTTGTATTGGGTATGGAAATTACAAAGAACACAACGCTTGCTGCTCTTAATAAAGTAATGAAGTTTAAAGTGATCGATGCAGCATTGGAAGTCAAAAATGCAACCATGGTAACTGATAAAATGAAATTGAAAGCTCCTAATCTAGAAGCGAAGGTTGGCCAGTTAAGCGGCGGCAATCAGCAAAAAGTAGTACTAAGTAAATGGCTAATGAACAATCCAAAGATACTTATTCTTGATGAGCCTACCAGAGGGATAGATGTCGGAGCCAAGTATGAAATCTATAAAATTATCAATGAACTCGCCAAGGAAGGAGTCGGTATCGTCATTATTTCTTCAGAACTCCCTGAAGTAATGGGTATGTCTGATCGAATTATCGTTATGTCTGAAGGGAAAATCACAGGTGAATTCCTACGGGCCGATGCCACTCAAGAGAAAATCATGACTTGTGCCACAGGAGGAAAGCAAAATGAACAGTCCACTTCCATCGGCTAAAGGTGAATCAGGAAAACAACCTAAATTAACTTTTAAGTTGGACTTACAAGCATACACACTCATTATTGCATTAGTATTGATTGCTGTGATTTTTAGTATCTTCACCGGTGGGGAGTTTCTATCATCAAGAAATATTTCCAATTTATTCACGCAAATGTCAGTGATAGCTGTACTGGCAATAGGAATGACATTGATTATAGTAGCAGGTCATATTGACTTGTCGGTTGGATCTTTGGTCGGATTGCTTGGCGGGATTGCCGCTATATTGCAGGTCTGGCACGGATGGGGAACAATACCTGTCATAATTGTGACTGTGATTGCCGGAGCATTGCTAGGTTTATGGCAAGGATGGTGGGTTGCATATCGCGCAGTGCCTGCTTTTATTGTAACTTTGGGTGGAATGCTGGTTTTTAGAGGAATACTGATTGGAATTAGTAAAGGGCAAACGGTTGCTCCTATGAATGAAAGTTTTAAACAAATAGGAAACAGCTATCTCCCATATGTATTAGGATACATCCTTGCAGTGATCAGTATTGCATTGTTAATCTATGGTACTTACAGAAACCGTTTTAAACGGAAGCAGTTAGGATTAGTGATTCCTGCAGGCATCATAGATTATGGAAAAGTATCGTTATATTCCTTTTTTATTCTTCTTGCCACCTATATGTTAAATCGCTACTTAGGAATACCTGTCCCTATCTTCATCGTAATCGTACTGGCAGCGATTTTCATCTTTATATCAAACAAAACGGCATTCGGTCGTTACGTGTATGCTATTGGTGGAAATCAGGAAGCTGCTGCACTATCAGGTATCAATATTAAATGGAATACACTTTGGGTATTCATCACGATGGGAGCTTTGGCGGGCATAGGTGGGATTTTGCTGACAAGCAGATTGAATGCAGCAACTGTAAGTGCTGGTGATATGTATGAATTGGATGCTATTGCTGCCTGTGTCATTGGAGGAACAAGCCTTATGGGAGGAAAGGGAAGAATCACCGGAGCTTTGATTGGTGCTCTGATAATGGCTAGTATCGATAATGGTATGAGCATTATGAATATAGAGGCGTTTTGGCAATATATCGTGAAAGGTCTTATTCTCATTCTGGCAGTTTGGGTAGATATATCAAGTAGAAAATAATAGGAGGCAATAAAGATGGGTTATTTTGAAAACGTTAATAAAATTGTATACGAAGGTGCTGCATCTACTAATCCTTTAGCGTTTAAGTTTTATGATCCTGAGGAAAGAATTGCTGGCAAGACGATGGAAGAGATACTTCGGTTTGGTGTTGCATATTGGCATACCATGACGATGGATGGCTCAGATCCGTTTGGAGACGGCAATATGCAGCGGCCGTGGGATAAGTTTTCTGGCATGGATTTGGCTAAGGCTCGTGTTGAGGCTGCATTTGAGTTCTTTGAAAAACTGAATGTACCATTCTTTTGTTTTCATGACGTAGATATTGCACCTGAAGGAAATTCACTTGCTGAAACGTATCAAAATCTGGATTCAATTGTTTCCATGATAAAGGAATATATGAATACTAGTAAAACAAAGCTTCTGTGGAATACAGCGAATATGTTCACACATCCACGCTTTGTTCATGGAGCAGCAACAGCTGTTAATGCGGATGTGTATGCTTATTCCGCTGCCAAGGTGAAGAAGGGGCTAGAAGTTGCGAAGGACCTAGGAGCAGAGAATTATGTGTTCTGGGGTGGACGTGAAGGTTATGAAACGCTATTGAATACAGACATGAAGCTTGAGCAGGACAATCTTGGGCGCTTCTTCCATATGGCTGTCAATTATGCGAAAGAAATTGGTTTTACAGGACAATTTTTGATTGAACCGAAACCAAAAGAGCCAACCAAACATCAATATGATTTTGATGTAGCCACTGGCTTAGCTTTCCTTCAAAATTATGATCTACAGGATCATTTTAAATTTAATATTGAAGCAAATCACGCCACATTGGCAGGTCATACATTTGAACATGAACTGCGGGTGGCGCGCATTAATGGATTGTTGGGTTCTGTTGATGCAAACCAAGGTGATTCATTGCTTGGTTGGGATACAGATGAATTTCCTACAGATTTATATACTACTACGTTAGCGATGTATGAGATCTTGCAAAACGGCGGGCTTGGTAAAGGAGGATTAAACTTTGATGCGAAGGTACGACGTGGTTCATTTGAAGCAGATGATCTTTTCCACGCACATATTGCGGGAATGGACAGCTTTGCAATTGGTTTAAAAACAGCGCAAAAACTAATAGAAGATCGAGTTTTGGAAGATTTTATTGCATCTCGTTACAGCAGCTATGCAAGTGGAATTGGAAAACAGATAGTGGAGAACGAAACAGACTTCCATAAACTGGAGGAGTATGCACTTGGATTAGGGGAAATTTCAAATACTTCTGGTCGAACGGAACAGTTAAAAGCAACAATTAATCAATATCTACTAAACGTTCTATCTAAATAGCGCAAAAAAAGGGATATACCAGATGATTTGTAGCTTGACTCTGGTATATCCTATTATGTCGTAAAGGGGGAGCAGGCTTGAAATATGTTATTGGAATTGATTTAGGTACTAGTGCCGTCAAAACGCTGCTAGTTAATAAATCAGGGAAAGTTTGTCTGGAACAAACAATTGCTTATCCGTTAATTCAACGTAAGTCTGGTTATAGTGAGCAGGATCCGGAGGAGTGGGTTAGTAAGACGGTCAACGCTTTGAAAGGGCTCTTGAGTAAATTTGATGGAAATATAGAAGACATCGAAGGTATCAGTTTTTCCGGTCAAATGCATGGACTTGTTTTACTTGACCAAGAAGGAAATGTTCTTCGCGATGCCATATTATGGAACGATACGCGTACTACTAAGCAATGTCAGGAAATTTATAATAAAGTAGGCAGGGAGAAATTGCTGACTGTAACTAAAAACCCAGCTCTTGAGGGATTCACTCTGCCAAAATTATTATGGGTGAAAGAAAATGAACCTGAATTGTTCAAGAACGCATCGACTTTCGTGCTTCCTAAAGATTATCTGCGTTATCGCATGACAGGACATCTCGCTACTGATTATTCAGATGCTGCTGGAACACTTTTATTGAATGTAAAAGAAAAGAAATGGAGTATCGAAATTTGTGACGATATAGGTATTGCTTCTTCTTTATGTCCTCCGCTTGTAGAATCACATGAATACATAGGGACATTAACACCCTCCTTTGCTTCTGAGTCAGGTTTATCCCAATCAACCAGAGTATTTGCAGGAGGGGCAGATAACGCTTGCGGGGCCATTGGCTCTGGTATCTTAAAAAGAGGAGAAACCTTATGCTCTATTGGGACTTCTGGCGTTATCTTGTCTTATGAAGACAACTCTGATTCGGATTTTGAAGGAAGGGTACATTATTTTAACCATGGAAAAAAGGATTCATTTTATACGATGGGCGTTACTTTGTCAGCAGGTTACAGTCTAACCTGGTTTAAAGAGGTATTCGCTAGAGAGTATAACTTTGAGGATTTACTTGATGGTATTGATACTGTTCCAGCAGGTTCCAATGGTTTACTTTTTACACCTTATCTTACTGGCGAGAGGACTCCCTATGCTGATTCGGTTATACGTGGTAGTTTTATTGGAATGGACGCTTCTCATAATATAAAGGATTTTGTAAGGGCAATTCTGGAAGGAATTACTTTTTCGCTTAATGAATCAATTCAAATATTCCGGGAAAATGGCAATGTTATTGATACTATTATCTCGATTGGCGGCGGAGCAAAAAATGATGAATGGTTACAAATGCAAGCGGATATTTTTGATGCAAATATTGTCCGTTTAAAGAGTGAACAAGGTCCTGGTGTCGGCGCAGCAATGCTTGCAGCTGTAGGAGTTGAATGGTTTGCGACACTCGAGGAATGTGCCGAAGTATTCATTGAAAGAATGAAGGAATTCAAACCGAAAGAGGCTAATGTTCAAAAATACCAAAAGCTGTTCAGTATTTACCAGCAAGTTTATTCCAAAACTAAGAGTTTGAACATAGAATTAAAAGCCTATAGAACATAACTGAACTTCTCTAACGTGTATTGGCCAAGTCTATTGTAGACTTGGCCTTTTAATTCTTTTATTAACTACTTCTTTTGTTTAACAAATGGATACCAGCTACTAAAGCCATGGTACCTGGTATTAAATATAGTACGGTAAAAGCATAAACTCCAGTTGCTGTAGTAAGGATTAGTAACCATCCGCCAGTAATAATCTTTTATTATCGCTGATAGAGCAAACGATAACAACGATTCCATTACTCATACCCCAAAACCCTATATTACCAAAGGTATACGAAACGTCAATAACAGCAATGATTGTGCTATTTTTGAAAATTCCTATCATACCTCCGATAAGAGTTGCATGCTTATGTTTGATCCCCTCACAAAGTATGAAACGAACGGAAATGAGAACTTGAAGTTAAACTGTGTAAATGATTAAAAGAATACATTGAATATACTATTATTCAACTTATCACCAAATCACTGAAGATTACACAGACAAGCTAAAATGCTGTTCATGCCAATGCTTGCTTCAAATCCTGTATTAGCTCATCCGCATCGCCTTGCCCAATAGATATCCGGATAAGCCCTGGGCTGGTATACTCCATTTTCAGCTGTTCAGCATTATTCCCATAGTTAGGAGACATGATCAAGCTCTCAAAGGAACCCCATGATACGCCAATTTGAAATACTTTTGCTTTATTTATAACCTCTTTCACCGTTTCATAGGTAGCATTCTTAAGCGTAAAGCTTAATAATCCAGAGTATCCTGTTAGTTGTCTTTGTCCCAATTCATAGTCTGGGTGGGATGGCAGTCCAGGATAATGAACTGCCTCAACAGCTGAATGAGAATCTAAGAACTTCGCAACTTTGAGGGCATTTGCTTCATGTGTTGCCATTCGTATCGGTAAAGTTCGCAGGCTGCGTAACAGCTGGGAAGCTTCTTGAGGAGGCATTATTCCTCCAAATAAAATAAATTCATCGGTGAACAGTTTACTTATAATCTGCTTATTCGATATAACAGCTCCTCCCATTAAATCGCTGTGTCCACCTAAATACTTCGATGTGGAATGTACTACGATGTCAATGCCATGTGTTAAAGGTTTTTGAAAAAGCGGTGTGGCCCAGGTGTTGTCAATAATCGTTCGAATTCCTTTGCTTTTGGCCAAGCTGGCAAGCGCCTTTAAATCAACCAGCCTGAAATTATGATCTGTCGGGCATTCTAAATAGATTACTTTTGTAGTAGGCAGCAATGCTTGTTCAATGGCGGCAATGTCTGTGGAATATATAACAGAGTGCGATACATTGAACTTTTCCATATATGTAAGGAAATCCATAGAAGAGAAGTAGACATTGCTGATACACAATACATGATCACCGCTTTTAAGACTGTTAAGTAATGCAGCACTAATGGCAGCCATTCCCGATGCGAAGCATTTACAGGCTTCACCGCGTTCCAGTTCAGCTAGCTTCCGCTCTGCTATATGCACGGTAGGGTTAGTTCCACGTGTATAAACAAAATGATCTTGTTCCCTCGACACTGCGTTTCCCAATTCTTCAAAGGTCGGGTAAACGAACAGGGTGTTACCAAATGTCGGTGGAATAACTGCACCATTATAGATTTCCGGGTCCTCGCCATAATGCATGCATATTTCGATATCCTTCAATCTTTCCTCATTAGTTGCCATTGATTACTCTCCTAGAGTTTGTCTAGTTTTCATTATGTGGATTTTATTATTTTTCATACTTTTTAAGTTGAATCCTTTTCTTTTGGTATAATGGGTTTTTAACAAGAATACAGGCTTAAAGAAAGGCTTAAAGCATGGAAAACCGAAGTATCGAAACAAATGAATATTTATATGTATATACAAAGGGTCTGGAGGAAGGTTCACTCTGCAGACTAGAGCAAAGAGAGCTTTTTGGACAAGAATCAGACAATCTTATCAAAAGTACAACTATGATTGAACCAAGCAGAAGTCCGTTTATAAAAGGAAGACTTACTATTCTTTATTCCGGAGATTCTGTTGAAGAGATCGTCAAGCAAGTAAATCAAATAGAGCTTGATAATAAGACGTTCAAGGTGCTTTATATTAAAATAAATGACCTGCCAAGCGGCAAGAAAATAGAATTTGAAGAACAGCGGGCAATCGAGAAGAAAGTCGGGTGGAATATCATAGGCAAGGCAGAAATGCGAAACCCTGATGTTCTGTTTGGAATTATTCCCTTTAAAGGACGCTGGTATTTCGGCAGTTATGCCGAGAGTGAATCAGTCTGGCTGCAACATGCTAAAAAGCCGCAGGAGTACTCGACAGCTCTAAGTACACGTCTAGCCAGAGCGGTTGTGAATATTGCAGTTCCAGACCCGGCAGATGTTAGTGTGATCGATCCTTGCTGTGGAATCGGCACAGTCCTGGTGGAAGCGCTCTCGATGGGGATAACCATAACTGGAGCGGATCGCAATCCTCTTGCGGTTAAGGGAGCTCAGGAAAATATTGCCCACTTTGACTATCATGGGGAAGTGGCAGTTCAAGATATTGCCGAGCAAGAAGGGCACTATGACGTCGCGATTATTGATATGCCATATAATCTTTATTCCCGTGCAACAGCGGAAGAACAGTACACGATCATTAAGCATGCCAGAAGGATTGCCGACAGAGTGGTCATTCTAACTATCGAAGATATGGACGAGATGATTTTGAAAGCAGGCTTTACGATCATGGATCGATGTGTTGCTAATAAGGGATTGAAGGCATTGTTTTCCAGGCAGGTAGTAGTGTGTGAATGAAGCTTTTTGCGTTGAGAAACTTAATTATTAGCTGCTTCTATCATTATCTTATAAAACCAATAAAACTAATGGAATTATGCTCCGATTTTACTGGAGAGGCAAAAATGAAAGCGAATACAAATAGAGGGGTAAGCGTAAAAGTTACAGGATAGATTAATAGAAATGCGTCTTCAGATGAATTTATTAGAAAAATGGTTCGAGATTAAGCCCTCCTATTATGGAATACATAAATGAATTAGTGAAAGGAACCGCTTTAAAGACTAGATGGACAAAAATGGATTTATATAAGGAGCTGACTTAAATGAAGAGAATTTCACTTCGTATGGTGAGAGAAGATTTGATGGATATCCCGCAATATGCGCTTCCAGATGGATTTCGTATTAGATTATTTGAGAAAGGTGACGAGCATCATTGGGCACGTGTGGAAGCCAGTGTAGGTGAATTTGAAAATCAAGACTCTGCACTGGAGCACTTTCATAAAGAATTTGGACCCTATATTAATGAAATGATGAATAGATGTGTGTTCATCGAGAATGAGCATGAAGAAGTGATTGGAACAACAACGGCATGGTATGGCAACTTAAAGGACGATGGAGAAGTATTAGGGAGAATTCATTGGGTGGGAATTGTTCCTGCATACCAAGGAAAAAAACTATCCAAACCTTTACTAAGTGCAGCTATGAATATCTTGGCTAACTATCATTCAAAGGCCTATCTTACTTCGCAAACAACAAGTTACCAAGCGATTAATATGTACTTGAATTATGGATTTAGACCCTATATAACAGCTCCAAGCTGTCATGAGGCCTGGTCCTTAGTAGAGGATACTTTAGAACGAAAAATAGTAGATTAAGATAAAGGTATAATTTTATGCGTTGCCGCAATACGAGGTTAATAATCGAATTTCATGCGCTCAATACATTGAGTAAATGGCGTGGGTTTCGGTTTTTAAAGTACTTTTTGCGTTATTGAGCTGATACCTTGTATGCTTCCCGCCACTTTCCCTACAATAAGAAATGAGAAGAGCAGAGAAGAGGTGGGCGCATGAAGCTTAGCGTACTAGATCAGGCACCGATCAGGAGAGGTTCAACGCCTGAGGAGGCATTGCAGGAAAGCGTGGAATTGGCTCTGCATGCGGAAAGATTAGGCTATGAGCGTTATTGGTTTGCTGAGCATCATAATACAAATGGTTTAGTGAGCGTCGCACCTGAAATTATGGCTACGAGGATTGCCAGTGCGACAACTACAATAAAAGTAGGGACAGGCGGCGTGCTGCTGCCGCAGTACAGCCCGCTGAAAGTGGCGGAAACATTTCATACAATAGCTGGACTTTTTCCAGGTCGAGTGGATCTTGGAGTTGGTCGTTCGCCTGGCGGAACGGAACAGACCCGGAGTGCTTTAGCAGACGGAGCAGAAAGCGGGATGGGCGAATTCCCGAGAAAGCTTGCGGAGCTGCAAGGTTTCCTTTATAATGCCCTCCCACGCGAGCATCCTTATCGTTCGGTAAAAGCTTCCCCGCGTGTCAGCGAGCCGGCACCATTATGGGTGCTTGGTTTGTCAGAGGGAAGTGCCAAGCGAGCAGGTGAATTGGGTATCGGCTATGTGTTCGGCCATTTCATCAGTCCTGCTAAGCCGAATGCTATGCCTGTATATAAGGAAGCATTCCGTCCGTCTGTCACGAGGGAAAAGCCATATGGCATCGTTTGTATATTTGTCGTATGTGCTGAAACAGTAGAAAAGGCGGAAGAGTTAGCCGAGAGTCAGGATCATTGGCTGCTGAGTGTCGGAAAAGGACGAGATACACAAGTACCATCTCCGGAACTCATTAATAAACGCCAGCTGACAGAAGAGGATAAAGAAACAATCCAGCAAAACCGCAAGCGTTGTGTCATCGGAACTCCAGAAAAGGTAAGGAAGGAACTTGAAAGGCTTAAAAAGCAATATGAGGCAGATGAGTTCATGTTGATTACAAATATCTACGATAAAGAAGCCAAATGGAAATCATATGAACTTATCAAACAAGAGGTAGACCGTAACATTATTATGTAAACTAAATGCTTTAAACAAGGAGCGAATAACTCGCTCCTTTTATTTATTCCAATGTTCCTCTATGAATTCATCACGTCCGGATTTAGCACGGTCTTCCTCGTAAGCTTCTTTTTCTTTCTTATAGAAGTCCTGATGATAGTCCTCAGCAGGGTAGAAAACAGCTGCCGGCAAAATTTCCGTTACGATCGGCTGCTTGAACTTGCCGCTTTCTTCAAGTGCTTTCTTCGAGAATTGGGCTAGTTCTTCCTGTACGTCATCATGATAGAAGATAGCTGTACGGTATTGGTCACCGCGATCTTGGAACTGTCCGCCTGCATCGGTAGGGTCGATTTGCGGCCAATATAGGTCCAGTATTTGCTGATATGTTATTTTTGTAGGATCATACGTAATTTCGACAGCTTCATAATGTCCTGTCGTACCTGTTTTCACTTGTTCGTAAGTCGGATTTTCGACGTGTCCGCCTGTATAACCGGAGATGACGGATTCGACGCCGTCCCATTGATCAAAAGGCTTCACCATACACCAGAAGCATCCTCCTGCGAATGTAGCTTTGGCAAAGTTTGTTGTCATAGTTAATAGCTCCTCCCTGGTGCAATATGACTTATTTTACCCTATATATAAAACTTGTACTAGTATGTTAAACTATAAGGATGAAAGAAAAAAGGAGACAGTGAAACTTGTTATGAAAAATCATATTTTACTAATAGATGGCATGGCGATTTTGTTCCGCGCATTTCATGCTACTGCTTACCGAAATTATTTTATGATCAACTCAAAGGGTATGCCGACAAATGGCTTGCATGGCTTTATCCGTCATTTGGCTGCTGCTGTCGATCATTTTGAACCGACACATGTTGCTGCTTGCTGGGATATGGGTTCAAAGACATTCCGCAGCGAAATGCTGGACACATACAAAGGGAATCGTGAGGCACCGCCTGTTGAGCTGATTCCACAATTTGAAGCAGTGAAGCAGGTTGCAGCTGGATATGGTATCCCGAATATCGGATTGAAAAACTATGAAGCAGATGACTGCATCGGTACATTGGCCAGCCTTTATGCGGCAGAAGGACATCAGGTTACCGTTCTTACGGGTGATCAGGATATGCTGCAGCTCGTCCGGCCGAATATCGATGTTGCGATTATGCGAAAAGGTGAAGGCAACTACGAAATATTCCAGGAAACAAGCTTTTTCGAACAAAAAGGACTGACACCAGCGCAGATCATTGATATGAAAGGTTTGATGGGAGATAGCTCCGATAACTATCCTGGAGTCAAGGGTATTGGTGAAAAGACTGCTATCAAACTGCTGACTCAATATGAAAATATCGATAAGCTGCTTGAGAACCTGGAGGAACTTCCAGCAGGAGTACGGAAGAAAATCGAATCTGATTTGGATAACCTGCATTTGAGCAGAAAGCTTGCTGCTATCCATTGCGAGGTTCCCATCAGCTGTGAACTTGAAGATGCTGTTTGGTCCGTAGATGAGAAGCAGAAACAGGCCATGCTTGAGGAATTTGAACTGACAAAGCTAAGCCGTTTATTGCGTGCTGCTGACCAGCTGGCAAATTAAAAAGCGATTGTGCATAACGCACAGTCGCTTTTTTCATCTGAATTGCTGTAAACGGGAAAAGAATTCCCGGACAAATTCGTAGAATAACCTTTCGGACGGCGCTACTTGTCTTTCTCGCGGCATGATGACACCGACCGATCTCCTTACTTCGGGAAACGTAATTGGAATTTTCGCAGTCATCCTGGGCGTAGCATCATAGAATGTACTTTCCGGCAAAATAGTGATGCCGATGCCGGCTGCAACGAGTCCTTTTATAGCGTCCAGATCTTCCCCTTCTGATGATACAGTCGGTACAAATCCAGCTTTTTTGCATCCATCCATCACAAGCTGGCGCAGTTTATAACCTTCAGGGAAAAGTACGAACTGCTCGCTCTGCAAATCCTTCAGATGCAGCTGCTCCCGTTCAGCAAATCGGTGAGCGACTGGAACGAGGGCTGAAAAGCTCTCTGTAAACAGAATTTCTCCATCAATTCGATCGTGATCCCTCGGTACAGGGCCAATAAAAGCAATATCGATATCACCGCGGGACACTTGTTCAATCAGAAATTGATACGTTCCTTGGCGTAGCTGGAACTGGATATTCGGATAAGCTTCTTTGAATGAATAGATAACTGTCGGCAAAAGCTGCCCAGCCAAGCTCGTTGGAAAGCCGATTTTGATAGACCCGCGCTCCGGATCCAAATGTTCGTCTATTTGCTTTTTGGCATAATCGATTGCTTGCATAGCTGTTTCAATATGAGAGAGGAAGGTGCGCCCGATTTTAGTCAGTTTGACATTTCTGCCTTCCCGTTCAAACAGATCCACTCCAAGTTCATCCTCTAAATTACTGATTTGGCGGCTGATGGCGGACTGAGCAACAAGTAAATATTCAGCTGCTTCAGACATATGCTCCCGCTTGGCAACCTCGATAAAATAGCGCAGTTGACGCAATTCCATGCTATAATCCTCCGATCTATCTCAAATTGAGATTGATTCTATCTAAATTATATATTGTTTCGATCAATTAGAAAACCTACAATGTTTAATAAGACAACATGTCGGTTCGAGACAGAGAGTGAGGGATTAATAATGGCATTTCATTTCCTACCAAAAGCACAAGGCTTATACCGACCGGAATTTGAGCACGACGCGTGCGGAATCGGTTTGTACGCGCATATGAAAGGTAAAGCCGCCCATTATATTGTCCAAAAAGGATTACAGCTGCTGTGTCAGCTGGATCACCGCGGCGGGCAAGGGAGCGATCCTGCATCAGGGGACGGAGCAGGTATCATGGTGCAGCTGCCACACCGTTATTTTTCCGAAAAGACTGAATTTTCGTTACCGGAGCCTGGTTCATACGGCGTTGCCATGATTTTCTTCAACACACAGGATGCTCAGCAGGAAGAGCTGGAAAGTAAAATCACCGCCTTTGTAGAAGCAGAAGGTCAGCACGTAATCGGCTGGCGCACGGTACCTGTCGATGACACGCACATCGGCATCATGGCGAAGGATGTAAAACCTTTCGTCCGTCAGCTTTTCGTCGGCAAAGGAGAGAACACAGAAAAAGGTCTTCCATTCGAGCGTAAGCTGTATGTCATCCGCAAACAGGCGGAAAACGAAGCGAAAGAAATGCAGCAGCATCTGTATTTTGCAAGTTTCTCCAGTGAGACGATCGTCTATAAAGGAATGCTGACTTCAGTGCAAGTGGATCAGTTCTACTTGGACTTGCAGGACCCATTATTCGAAAGTGCATTTGCACTTGTACACTCCCGTTTCAGTACAAATACATTCCCAAGCTGGGAACGGGCCCATCCAAACCGCTACCTGATTCATAATGGAGAGATCAATACACTGCAAGGGAACGTCAACTGGATGCGTGCCCGCCAAAAGCAGTTAGTATCGAAAGCATTCGGCAAAGACACAGAAAAGATCCTGCCGATTCTTGATACAGACGGAAGCGATTCTTCCATCATGGATAATGCTTTTGAGTTCTTCGTGCTTGCTGGCCGTAAACCGGCTCACGCTGCGATGATGATGATTCCTGAACCATGGGATAAGAACCCCTATATGGATAAGGAAAAACGCGCTTTTTACGCTTATCATAGCACATTGATGGAGCCATGGGATGGCCCGACAGCCATTTCATTTACAAATGGAAAACAAATTGGTGCGGTTCTTGACCGTAATGGTCTGCGTCCAGGACGTTATTACGTAACGAAAGATGACCATCTCATCCTATCTTCAGAGGTAGGCGTGCTTGATGTAGAAGAAGAGAACGTCCTATTGAAAGATCGTCTTAGCCCTGGCAAGATGCTTCTACTGGATATGGAGCAAGGCCGTTTGATTCCTGATGAGGAAATAAAGCAGGAAATGGCAGCAGAAGCACCTTATCAGCAGTGGCTGGATGAGAACATTGTGGAACTCCATGATCAGACTGTTTCTGACGATAGCGCTGTTGAAGACCTTATTACAAAACAAAAAGCTTTCGGTTACACATATGAAGATGTGCAGAAGTATATTGTTCCGCTTGTATCAGAAGGCAAAGACCCAATCGGGGCTATGGGGAATGACACACCGTTAGCCGTGCTGTCTGACCGCCCGCAATCATTGTTCTTTTATTTCAAGCAGCTGTTTGCTCAGGTAACGAACCCGCCGATTGATGCTTATCGGGAACAAATCGTTACAAGCACGCTATCTTATCTTGGAAAAGAAGGCAATCTGCTGCATCCGGATGAAACGAATTGCAGACGGATCAAGTTAGCTTCACCAGTTATTACGAACAATCAGCTGGAACAACTAGTTTCTGAACCGAGCGGCAATTTCAAGCTGCAGGAAATTCATACATTGTTCGGAGAAAATCTGAAGAAGAGTATGGAACGAATTTTCCAGGAAGCAGAGGATGCGATCAGCAAAGGTGTCAGTGTACTCGTGCTGACAGATCGCCTCATGTCTGATATCTATGTTCCGATCCCAACCTTGCTTGCTGTAAGCGGCTTGCATCAGCATCTTGTACGGAAAGGTCTCCGCACGAAGGTCAGTTTGATTGCATCAGCCGGAGAAGTTCGCGAAGTGCATCATGTGGCTACGCTTCTAGGTTATGGTGCTGATGCTATTCATCCATATTTAGCATACGCAACCCTGAAGGAAAGCATTGATAATGGCGATATCGCGCTGACTTATCCGGAAGCCGTCAGACAATATGCAGCAGCAATGACTGAGGGTGTTGTCAAGGTGATGTCCAAGATGGGCATCAGTACGGTGCAAAGCTACCGCGGCGCACAAATTTTCGAAGCAGTCGGTATCAGTCATGGTGTTATTTCCAAGTACTTCACAGGAACAACCTCCCAGCTTGATGGAATCGACTTAAAGACGATAGCTGAAGAAGCGAAAAAACGCCACCATGCAGCTTACAAATCAACAACCACAGCCTTGGAAACAGGCAGTGAATACCAATGGCGTAAAAACGGCGAGCATCATGCGTTCAACCCGAAAACGATCCATACGCTACAATGGGCATGCCGCCGTGATAACTATGAGCTGTTCAAGGAATACACCGAAGCTGCCGATAAAGAACGGCTCGGTTTCCTTCGTAACTTATTCGATTTCAAGAAGTCCAATCCGATTCCGCTTGAAGAAGTCGAATCGGTTGAAAGCATTGTGACACGCTTCAAGACAGGTGCTATGTCATTCGGCTCGATCAGTGAGGAAGCACATGAAGCATTGGCCATCGCGATGAACCGTCTAGGCGGAAAAAGTAATAGTGGTGAGGGTGGCGAAAACGCGAAGCGCTATAGGCTAGATGAAAACGGAGATTCACGCCGAAGTGCCATCAAGCAGATTGCTTCTGGCCGTTTCGGAGTTATGAGCTCTTATCTAGTGCAGGCAAATGAGCTTCAAATCAAAGTGGCGCAAGGTGCAAAACCTGGGGAAGGCGGACAGCTGCCAGGAAAGAAAGTGTATCCATGGGTTGCAGACGTTCGAAAATCGACTCCAGGAGTTGGTTTGATTTCTCCACCTCCGCATCATGATATCTACAGCATCGAGGATCTGGCTCAGCTCATCCACGACTTAAAAAATGCGAATAGCGATGCAAGAATCAGTGTTAAATTAGTTGCCAAAGGCGGCGTCGGCACAATTGCTGCCGGTGTAGCAAAAGGTGCCGCAGATGTCATCGTCATCAGTGGTTATGACGGCGGAACAGGAGCATCACCGAAAACTAGCATCAAGCACGCTGGTCTGCCATGGGAGATCGGATTGGCGGAAGCACACCAGACACTTATGCTGAATGGTTTGCGTGACCGTGTCCGTTTGGAGACTGACGGTAAATTGATGACTGGCCGTGATGTTGTCATGGCAGCATTGCTCGGAGCAGAGGAGTACGGATTTGCAACAGCGCCATTAGTTGTTCTTGGCTGTGTTATGATGCGTGTTTGTCATATCGACACATGTCCAGTTGGTATCGCGACGCAAAACCCTGAGCTTCGTAAGAAATTCATGGGGGACCCGGATCATGTCGTAAACTTCATGACATTCATCGCACAGGAAGTAAGAGAAATCATGGCTGAGCTTGGTTTCCGCACAATGGAGGAAATGGTCGGCCGTACAGATGTACTTGAAGTTTCGGAACGAGCACAATCGCATTGGAAAGCAGGACAGCTGGATTTAAGCAGATTGCTGCATCAGATCGATGGAGCTCGGACTTACAATACTCCGCAGAACCATAAGATCGATATCGCATTGGATACGACAGATATCCTGCCGCATCTTGAAAAAGCATTATCTGGCAAGGAGCAAGTGAATCTGGAGCTTCCAATCCGCAATATCAACCGTGTAGCCGGAACACTTGCTGGCAGTGAAATCAGCAGGAAATTTGCTGAAGCAGGGCTTCCGGAAGACACTGTTAATCTGCATTTCAATGGTTCAGCAGGCCAGAGCTTTGGTGCATTTACACCGAAGGGTATGACCTTGAAAGTTACGGGAGATGCCAATGACTATGTCGGTAAAGGTTTGTCCGGCGCGAAATTGATTGTCAAGAAACCAGCTGGATTCCAAGTATCCGCTGCTCAGCACGTTATTGCCGGTAATGTTGCATTGTATGGAGCGACTTCTGGTGAAGCATATATCAACGGTATGGCAGGTGAACGTTTTGCTGTCCGAAATAGTGGAGCAACAGCTGTTGTAGAAGGAATCGGAGAGCATGGCTGTGAATATATGACTGGCGGTAAAGTTGTCATACTTGGTGAAGTCGGCAAAAACTTTGCTGCGGGAATGTCGGGCGGAATTGCTTACATTCATACGGCTGACCGGGAAGCATTCAAACAGCTTTGCAATACAGAAATGATCGACTTTGAACATTTGTCTGATGAGAGGGAAATTGCGGAGCTTCGCAGCACGATCGAGAAGCATGCTGCTTACACAGATAGTGAAAAAGCATCCTTCATCCTGGAAAACTGGGAAGCGGAACTGGCATACTTTGTAAAAGTGATTCCAATCGATTACCGTAGCATGATGCATCAAATCGATGCACAGCGTGAGCTTGGACTATCGCAGGAAGAGGCTGTCATGGAAGCATTCGTATTGAAAAACCAGCAGCCAAAACCAGTAAAAGAATCCGAGAAACCTGCAGCAGTACATTAAGAAAGAGGTGGAAGTATGGGGAAAGCAACCGGATTTATCGACTACAAAAGAGAAGAAGCAAATGAACGCGATCCAAAGACACGGACCCGGGACTGGAACGAATACGCCGCTCCTTTCTCTGATGCTACGCTGAAGACACAAGGAGCCCGCTGCATGGACTGCGGTACACCGTTCTGTCACATCGGTATGGAGATTGGCGGCGCTACATCTGGCTGTCCTATTTACAACTTGATTCCGGAATGGAACGACCTTGTGTACAAGGGGAAATGGAAAGAGGCATTGGAACGATTGATGCTGACGAATAATTTCCCTGAATTCACTGGCCGTGTCTGCCCGGCTCCTTGTGAAGGTTCCTGTACGGTAGCAATCAGCGATCCTGCAGTTGCCATCAAGAATATAGAACGTGCAATCATCGATAAAGGCTTTGAAAATGGCTGGATTACACCGCGCATTCCACAAAAGCGTACGGGTAAAAAGGTCGCAATTATCGGATCTGGACCTGCCGGTATGGCTAGTGCGGATCAGCTGAACCAAGCTGGGCACACAGTAACCGTATACGAGCGTGCTGATCGTGCTGGCGGATTGCTTATGTATGGTATTCCAAACATGAAGCTGGAAAAAGAAGTCGTGGAACGTCGTATCAACTTACTGCGTCAGGAAGGTATCGACTTTGTCCTGAATACAGAAATCGGCAAGGACATCCTTGCTGAAGAGCTTCGTGACCAATACGATGCTGTCATTCTTTGTACAGGAGCTCAACAGCAGCGCGATCTTGTGATCGAAGGAAGAGAATCCAAAGGTGTTCATATTGCAATGGATTATCTGACCGTTTCGACAAAAGCTCTGCTTGATGAGAAACAAGCTGTTCAGCCGGAGTTCGATGCGGCTGGCAAAGATGTCATCGTTATTGGCGGCGGAGATACTGGTGCGGATTGTATCGCTACAGCTGTCCGTCAAGGCGCAAAAAGCGTTACGCAATTCGGGAAACACCCACAGCTTCCGCTTGCTCGCAGTGCTGATAACCAATGGCCGGAGTATCCACACGTATTCGGTTTGGAATATGCGCATAAAGAGGCAAAAGCGGTTTACGGGGAAGACCCGCGCCAATACTCTATCCAGACAACGAAATTCGTCAAGGATGAGCAAGGCAATCTTAAGGAATTGCATACAATCGATATGCAGAAAGTACGTAATGAGAAAGGCATGTTCGTTTACCAGGAAGTTGAAGGATCTGAGAAAGTATGGCCTGCTGAGCTCGTGTTGATCGCCATCGGCTTCGAAGGTACTGAAACGCCGCTGCTTACAGAGTTTGGTGTTAATGTAACACCTAACAAACGCGTAGAAGCAGCCTACGGAGATTATCGCACGAATGTAGATAAAGTATTCGCTGCCGGCGATGCCCGCCGCGGACAAAGTCTGATCGTTTGGGCTATCAACGAAGGCAGGGACGTTGCCAAACAGGTTGATCTTCAGCTTATGGGTGAGACTGTCTTACCTTAAATATTTAGCAGAATTTCCGTTTAACGGAGGTTCTGCTTTTATTATGCCGCCATAATGGAATGCAAGCCAGCAACTTGTCAGATCTCCTGCCAGTATTTTGGAAGAATGCTTCAAATTACTGATATTCAACCGATATACAAGGAATGGGGGATTCATCGAGGAGGATCAGCATGTTATTGAAACGCAAAAAAGAGAGAAATGCAGAAACAGTGGAACAAACTGATGTATCTAGAGAAGCAAACGTCACATTGAAGATCGAAGGCGAACTGAAAAAACAGCTTGATATGATTCATCTGAAAGAAGATGATTTGCGCGTTTTAACAGGATTACAGCCACTAGTCTGTTCGGAGATTGAAAGTATCGTCAGCCGGTTTTATCAGAACATCACCAATCAGAACAATTTACTCACAATCATTGAAAGCAATAGTTCTGTTGATAGATTGAAGCAGACGCTTAAGCGGCATATACAGGAAATGTTTGATGGCAAAGTGGATACTGATTATGTAGAGAAACGCAAACGTATCGCGTTGATTCATGCAAAAATTGGACTGGAACCAAAGTGGTATATGGGAGCTTTCCAGGATCTCCTGCAGCAGATGCTATCCATATTCGAACAGCATCTCCATGACTTCGGAGCCTACCGCTCAGCAGTACTTGCCACGACAAAGATCTTTAACATAGAACAGCAAATTGTGTTGGATGCTTATAATACAGAACATGAACGTGTACATATTGAACATATCGAGAAGCAGGATACATTATATGAAAGAATCCAAGCTACCTCCGAGAGCCTCACAAGCATATTCCTGCAGGTGAACCGAGCTGTCGAAGAGCTTGTTGCATTCTCAGCAACATTGACCCAACAGAGTAATGAAACAAAACAGACAGCAAAAGAAGTGGTGAACCATTCTGAACAAGGACAAGCGGGTCTGGCATCCCAGCAGCAGCGGATGCACCGAATCGGCGAGCAAATGGATATGGTGCAAAAGGAACTAACTGCTTTGGAGGCAGCAGCTGCTAAGATCGGCAGTATTGTAGTGTTAGTGGAAGGTATTGCTGAACAGACGAACCTTCTTTCTCTTAATGCTTCGATTGAATCGGCAAGGGCCGGTGAACAAGGAAAAGGGTTTGCCGTCGTAGCGAGCGAGGTCCGGAAACTGGCGGAAGAAACGAAATCATCTGTTTCCGATGTAACAGCGCTGATTCAAGATACGCATTCCCAGATTAATAATGTGAGCAAATTCATGGAGACAGCAGAGGATTTGATTGCAAATGGTACTCTACAGCTGGGGGATGTTACGACAAAGTTTGAGAATATCATGACGCATTCGCAAAGTAATGAACAAATAAGCAGCCGTACAGAAGAAAGCATCAAGGAATTCACTGGTGAGCTTATGGATGTAAAACGTGCTATGCAACAGGCAGAAACCGTACTGCGCCAATTAAATGAACTTACGGAAGCATAAAGAAAACCAGCAGTCAGATGACTGCTGGTTGTTTGTGTTAAAACTGTGTTTGTTTGAATTGTTCTTTCAATGCAGAAGGTGCTTGTTTAATGGAAGAAATAACAGTCTTCGAACCTTCCGTAATCGATTGAACATTAGACTGGATTTCTTTCTGATGCTGCTGCAAAACTGTCTGCTCTTGCTTGATTGTCTGCATATCCGCTTGCATCGGTGCCATTGTCTTATTGATTTTATTCTTTGTTGCGAGCATTGATTTAACAGCTTTCATGATCATAACAGCTGCGATTGCAAGTGCGCCGATAATAATGATTCCGCAAATGATCCACATGCTTGTACCCGTTTCCATATGCTGTACCTCCTTTATGTATGTGCTTTTCTTTTCCCTTATCTTTGTTTATCCTAACATACAGAATGCAGTTTTGTTAAAATTTTAGGTTGAAACTGTTCGCAAACTCCTATATAATCTGTTGATAAGATATTGTTGTCGCAATATTCTATCATTAGAAACAATTCAACTGAAAAAGAGAAAGAAAATCTTAAATGACAGGGAGTCCTAGCTTTGAAACAACAAACCTTTGCATTTACACGCAGCGAAAATTTAAAACAGAAACCGGAAGCAAGCACGCTTCAATTCGGTAAGGTGTTCACCGACCATATGTTCACGATGGATTACTCAGTCGATACAGGATGGCACGATCCACAGATCGTACCGTACGCACCGCTGGAATTGGATCCGGCAGCCATGTGTTTCCATTATGGCCAGACGGTTTTTGAAGGCTTGAAAGCCTATGTAACCAAGGAAGGAAAAGTATTGCTGTTCCGTCCGGATAAAAACTTTGAACGTATGAATCGTTCAAACGACAGACTGTGCATTCCGCGATTAGATGAAGAATTAGCGCTAGAAGCATTGCGACAGCTTATTTCGGTCGAGAAAGATTGGATCCCGACTGCAGAAGGAACTTCACTTTATATCCGTCCGTTCATCATTTCGACGGAGCCGTTCCTTGGCGTAGCTGCATCTGTCAGCTACAAGTTCATCATCATTCTGTCTCCTGTAGGGGCTTACTACAAAGAAGGTATCAACCCGGTAAGCATTGCAGTGGAGAATGACTATGTACGTGCAGTCAAAGGCGGTACAGGCGATGCGAAAACCGGCGGAAACTATGCTGCAAGCCTTAAGGCGCAAGAAGTGGCAGCAGCCTCTGGCTTCTCTCAGGTACTTTGGCTGGATGGTGTCGAGAAGAAATACATCGAAGAAGTAGGGAGTATGAATGTATTCTTTAAAATTGATGGCGAGATTGTTACACCACAGCTGAACGGCAGCATCCTTCAGGGAGTAACACGCGACAGTGTCCTGCAGTTGCTGAAACATTGGGGTTATCCAGTAACAGAACGCCGTGTTTCTATTGCGGAAGTGGTTCAAGCGCAGAAAGAAGGCAAACTCGAAGAAGCGTTCGGTACCGGGACAGCAGCAGTCATCTCCCCAGTCGGCAAGCTCTTCTATGAAGGCGAAACGTACGAGATCAATAATGGCGTCACTGGTGAAGTTGCAAGGCGTGTCTATGATACGATCGTCGGCATTCAAAAAGGTGAGCTGGAAGATACATTCGGCTGGACAGTCGAAGTCAACTAACTTAGAAGAACCTCCACACATAGCGGTGGAGGTTTTTAGCTTTGAGACTAGGAGCTTGGGCTATTTTACTATATAATCGTTACTAAAATGAGTTGTTAGATGAAAAGGTGAATGGAAGATGAAAAGAATAATTGTAAAAATAGGCTCAAGCATGCTTTCTGAATCGGGCGGCGGAATGAGTGAATCAAAGATTCGCCAGCATACGGACCAAATAGTAGCGTTAATCAAAGAAGGACATGAAGTGATACTTGTATCATCAGGTGCTGTGGCAGCAGGATTCCGTCAGCTGGGATATCCATCAAGACCGGTGACAATCGAAGGGAAACAGGCTGCGGCTGCAATCGGACAAGGTTTGCTCGTCCAAGCTTATACGGAAGCTTTTGGCAAACATGATATGAAATGTGCGCAGCTGCTTTTGACGCGGGATGTCTTTACAAATGCCGATCAGTATCATAACAGCTACAATACGCTGCAGGAGCTGCTGAGGCGCAATATCATTCCAATAATCAATGAAAATGACTCAGTATCCATACGAGAACTGACATTTGGTGATAATGATATGCTGTCTGCTTATGTCAGCGGACTCGTGAAAGCTGATTTACTGATCCTAATTACAGATGTGGACGGTATCTACGATAAGAACCCAAATACTTATCCTGATGCGAAACGATATCAGCGTCTGGACGCGATTCCTCCAGAAATGCAGGCTTCCATTGAACAGACATCCGGTTCCAAGGTCGGTACGGGCGGCATGTATTCAAAGGTACTGGCTGCTCAAACTGCGCTTGAGTTAGGGGTGCCTGTATTCATCGGTACAACGAATGAGCAATCGACCTTGCTTGAGATTGCCCGAGACAATGGAGCAGGAACGTATATAGGAGACGAAGCAACAGAGGTGCAGCGCAAAACGAAGCAATGGCTCACGCATCATGCAAGAGCGACTGGCAGCCTTATAATCGATTCAGGTGCAGCAGAAGCTTTGCTTGAGCATGGGAAAAGTCTGCTTCCGATTGGAATCACAGAAGTACATGGCACTTTTTCCACGTCCGCTGTCGTGGAAATCAAGACAACAGATGGAGATATTATCGCCCGCGGTATCAGTGATATTTCATCTGCTGATTTGCGCGAAATGCTCACAAATCGCGAGACTGATCCGTCTTCCGTTTGGCATAAAGCTGTAGTCCATCGAAATTATATTGTATTCCTATGAAAGCCGCCAAGCCTGCCTGCTTGGCGGCTTGGGTGTATAATGAAGACCAGAAAGGAGTGGCAATGATGAAAGTAATCATGCTTGTCCAAACAATGTATAAAAATCAACTGCTTCGCGAAGGCGGTACATACGAGATCCCGGAGGAAACAGCAGCTCGCTGGATCAGAAGTAAAATCGCAAAAGCAGCAGATTAAGGAGTGATCATATGGATTTAGGATTAAAAGGCAAGACAGCACTGGTCGTAGCAGCCAGCAAAGGGCTGGGTAAGGCGACAGCCTTGCGATTAGCCAAGGAGGGCGCCTCTGTTCATATTGTCAGCCGTAATGAGCAAGCACTTAAAAAGACACGAGATGAAATAATGAAGGAATCCGGGAGTGATCTTGTTGCTTATTCGGTCTGTGACATAACGGATGCACAAGATATCATCCGTGCAGTCGAGGCAGCTAAGCTGCATACCGGATCAGTTGATATTCTTGTTAATAATGCTGGCGGACCACCGGCCGGTAAATTAATGGATTTCGCCGATGAAGACTGGCAGCAAGCTTTCGAACTGAATCTATTGAGTTTCGTCCGTTTCATTCGAGCTGCAGCTCCGATCATGAAGGAAAATGGAGGCGGCCATATTCTTAATATCGCTTCATCTTCCATTAAGCAATCAATCGATAACTTGCTGTTATCAAATACATTCCGTGCAGGGATTGTCGGCTTGGCGAAATCTCTTTCGCAAGAACTGGCACCAGACAATATCCTGATCAATACGCTTGGTCCTGGAAAAATACATACCGATCGAGTCGATCAGCTGGATCAGAAGACTGCTGATCAACTAGGCAAAAGCCTGGAGGACGTTCAGCAGCAAAGCCAAGCAACTATCCCGATGGGAAGATACGGTACGCCTGAAGAATTTGCCAACATGGCCGTTTTCCTATGCTCTTCTGCCAATTCATATATTACCGGCCAAGCTTTCGTCGTGGATGGCGGAATGGTCAAAAGTATTGGTTAAGACTTTGCTTTGATTCGGTAATGACTTAATGCAAGCAGCGGGAAGATATGCGGATAGCTTTCATAGCGAATATAAAATTGTCCAGGAAGACCAATTCCAGTAGGATAGTCAATCGAGGTTTGCAGCAGAGGCTCTGATAACAAAAAAGCGATGCCTTGCTGTACCTCCTTACTATCCTGTTCGCCGCTGGCTATTAAGGCATCAACAGCCCAAGCAGTCTGGACAATCGTACTAATCGGCAAGTCTACATATGTTCCTACTTCAGCACTTCGGCACGATTCTCCCCAGCCGCCATCCTCATGCTGGACGGCTTTTAGCCAATTTACAGCACGCTTTATATGCTTTTCTGTCGGTTTTACACCAACTGCTGCAAGACCAGTCAAAGCAGCCCACGTCCCATACAAATAACATACTCCCCATCTGCCATACCATGAACCATTTAATTGCTGGTGTTTATAAAGCCAGCGGACAGCCTTTTTCATACTGGAATGATCTTTTTTCAAACTTGCATATGTTCCAAGGAATTCCATCACCCGGCCAGTCAAATCCGGAGTAGAAGGATCAATGGCAGCATCTTCTGCATTTTCAATCGGGAGCTTACCTAATACCCACCAGTCTGTATCTTTCTCGAAAGCTGCCCAGCCGCCGTCTTTATTTTGCATCGCCAACAGATAATCTGATCCTTTTTTCCAAGCTCGCTTAACAGTAAGGTCATGGCGTGCCTGCCTTGTGAGGGCTCGAAGTGCGGCAGATGTATCGTCGTTATCTGGATGATTTGTATTGATATCTGAAAAACCCCAGCCGCCAGGCTCTGTACCAGGCTGATGAATCTGCCAATCTGCTTTCTTAACATGCTGCCGCTGCAGTAGATAATGATTGGCTGATTGAATCATATGATGTTTGGCAGGGGCGCCTGCCTGCTGAAGTGCATAACTGAGTAAAGCGGTATCCCAAACTGTTGATGTTGAATTTTCGACGTGGATACCGTTGCAGTTCTCATTGACAAGTCCGTGTATGCCTTTTAATGCCTGCTGTATTTTTGGACTGTTTTCTTCATATCCAAGCGCTAGATAAGCGTAAATCATGAAGAAAGTGGCACTTGCATAGCTGTATAGAGTCCCATCTGATTCGATTCTTTCTCCCATATATTGTTCCGCATATTTATAGCCGGCACGGTGCAGACGGGCCGGCAGACGGGCGAGACGGCTCCATTCATCTGTGATGGTACGAAAGGGCGATCGAATCTCCGTTAAATCATCCCATTCATCTTCATACAATAAATGCTCAAGCTGGACGCTATGCCGGCTGATTCGTTTAAACTTTTTATTCAGCAAAAGCAGCATCGGTACAAAATGGATTCTGGCATAAGAACTGAATTGAAAGAAATTTATTGGGAATGTGGTCGGCACAAGCAGCGCGGTCATAGGGAACTTCAAAAAAGGCGGCCATGGTATCATCCCGTGCACTGCCAGCATGAAGCGGATCATAAAATGGGCTTTGTTAATCCCTCCGTTCGTGCTGATAAAGCGTTCTGCTGCCCGCAGCTCTTGAGCGGTGACTCCAGAAAAACGCAGTGCAGCATAAGCCAATACAGTAGCCGATAAGTTGCCGTTTCTTTCGCCAGGATATGCTGTCCAGCTGCCATCGTCCCGCTGCTTTTTTAATAAATGGACTTTCAGCTTCTCTACAGTATCTGGTTCTTTGCCGAAAGAAGTGAAGGTGATTATATAGAAGCAGTCTGTCAAAATTGCACCTTCAAAGCACATACGCCAAGATCCATCCTCCTGCTGTAGCTCTTCAAGCTTACTTATACGCTTCTCAATTGCCATCTTCACATCTTCCATGTTGACCTGGCTCATGATACAGCTCCTTTTCCCGAGAGTTATTGAACGGAAAATATACTGCAATATGATAAAATATGCATTGAATAGCTGATTATGACTCGTGCATCTATGTCCCAGTTAATAGGAGGCTTATTATGCGAGCAATTGTAGCGGCAAGTACAGGCGGTCTGGATGTATTGGAATACAAAAAAGTGACTGTGCCTGAGCCATCAGCAGGTGAAGTAAGGATAAGGGTGTTAAAAGCGAGTGTTCATTTTGCTGATATAAAAAAGCGAAAAGGCATGAAAGGAGCAGGAAATCCAGGCATACTTGGATTGGATGCTGTTGGAATCATTGATAAGGTAGGACAAGATGTCAAAGGGATTCAAGTTGGAGAAAGAGTTATTGCATTCGTAAAAGAAGGTTCTTATGCGGAGTATGCCATAGCAAATGCGATGCTCGTATATCCAGTTGCAGATCAAGTTGATACAGCTGTTGCTGCTGCCTGTCCGGTTCCTTCCTTTTTATCCTTCATGCTGCTCGAGCGCGTTGGGAGACTAGGAAACGGAGAAACAGTGCTTATTCATGCTGCATCAGGCGGAACAGGCCTGACATTGGTTCAGCTCGCAAGAAAGCTAGGTGCAGGCAAAATAATAGGGACAGTGAGCACAGATCATAAAGCGGATTTGCCTTTGAAGCTTGGTGCTGATCATTGTATTACTTATGATAATCTATCAGAGTCAGTCCAAAGACTGACCGATGGAGCTGGAGCCGACCTCATTTTAGATTCACTAGCCGGCTCTGTAATGGAAGAGAGTTTTACGTGTCTTGCGCCTTACGGTAGATTAGTAAACTATGGGAACGCTAGCGGTGCTGCTGGTTCTATAAAAACATCAGATGTCCACGCAAGCTGCCGGTCACTGCTCGGCTATAGCTTAGGGACGACTCGTAAGAAACGACCAGAAGATTTAAAGCACATCGCTGAACAGGTTATCAGTTTTGTTGAGATGGGGGATATCACTTTCCCAAGCATACAAGAATTCAAGCTCGAGGATGCGAGTAAGGCGCATCAGCTAATGGAAAGCAGGACACATGCAGGAAAAATCATACTGCGCATCGCAGATTAGAGACATACAACGGGGGAAATAGAGAAATGAAGTTGGTATCATGGAATGTGAATGGAATAAGAGCTTGTGTGAAGAAAGGCTTTCTTGACTATTTTAAGGAACAAGATGCAGATTTTTTCTGCTTGCAGGAAACGAAGCTCCAGGATGGCCAGATTGAATTGGATCTGCCAGGATATTATCAATATTGGAATTACGCAGAGCGCAAAGGGTACTCAGGTACTGCTGTTTTCACGAAGCATAAACCTCTCCATGTCACATATGGACTGGATGAGGGCGTTATTGAACCTGAGGGCAGGATCATTACCTTGGAATATGACAATTTCTATTTAGTTACGGTGTATACACCGAATTCCAAACGTGATTTGGCGCGATTGACTGAGCGTCTGGAGTGGGAAGATAGGATATTATCTTATGTTCAGGAGCTGGATAACCGGAAACCTGTCATCTTATGCGGTGATTTGAATGTTGCCCATCAGGAAATAGATTTGAAAAACCATAAGACAAATCACGGCAATTCCGGCTTTACGAAAGAAGAACGGGAAAAGATGACTGCCTTCCTTGCTTCCGGTTTTGTAGATAGTTTCCGATACCTTTATCCGGACCGTGAGGACGCGTACAGCTGGTGGTCGTATATGAATAAAGTAAGAGAAAGGAACATCGGCTGGCGTATCGATTATTTCATCGTCTCTGAACGGTGGAAAAACAAAATACAAGAAGCAGAAATACATGCTGATACAATGGGCAGCGACCATTGTCCGGTATGCTTGTATATAAAGGATGAAGACACCATGTGATGGTGTCTTTTCTTTATGCCCCGAACAATATTTTAAATAATCTGATAGTTTGGTACACTAAGATAGGATACATACACATACATTATAACGTGCAGGTTAAGTAGGATATGCAATAAGGAGAGATGCTGATGATTCGCAATGTTATGCGGATTTTAACCGCAGGACTGCTGCTTTTTGCTTGTATGGTACCCCATACGCATGTCCACGTAGCCGGAAAAGAGGATAGGATGAAAGATAGATTATCAGAATATCTGGCCAGTGAAGAACAGCTGCAAGGAGCTGCCTTTGCAATCCATATTACAGAAGAGCATTCAGGTAGGACCATTTTTGAAAAGAGTGCTGACCAGCGTATGCGCCCTGCATCCAATATGAAGCTTCTGACTGCAGCAGCAGCACTGGATGAATTAGGGGAAGAGCATAGGTTCGAAACGATAGTTGCAACAAATGGCCGAGTAAAGAACGGGCAGCTCAATGGAAACGTGTATTTGATTGGTAAAGGGGACCCTTCCCTTACATATGAAGATGTACAGCAGCTTGCAAGTCAGCTGCATGAATTAGGGATAAAGAAGATCAATGGTGATATCGTTGCGGACGATACGTATTTTGATCGGGAGCGTTACAGTGAAGATACAACATGGAAAGATGAATCAGCTTATTATGGAGCAGCAATCAGTGCACTGACAGCAGCGCCTGATAATGACCATGATACGGGAACAGTGAAGGTCATGGTAGAAGCAAGTTCGTCTTCAGGGAAACCGTCGGTTAATGTAGTTCCGGAAACAGATTATGTATCGATACAAAATGATGCTGTTATTGTATCCGGTAATGAAGAAGCGGAATTAGAAGTGAAACGAATACATGGAACGAATGATATAGTCATTTCTGGCTCGATTGCAACAGGCGATAGCGAGCAGGAATGGGTAGCTGTCTGGGAACCAACAGAATATGTTTTGCACTTGTTTCAGGATTATGTGAAAGCATCCGGTATCCAAGTCACAGGTACGGCGAAAACTGCAAAAGCACCAGCGAATCGAACCGAGCTTCTGCGGAAGCAATCTGCTCCGCTCAAAGAACTGCTTCTTCCATTCATGAAACTGAGCAATAACGGACATGCCGAAATGTTCCTTAAGCATATCGGAAGCAGAGGAAAAGCCGGGAACTGGGAAGATGGTATCAATCAGATGGAACATTATCTGAGTGAAAAACAGCTGCCAACGGAACAAATGGTCATAAGAGATGGGTCTGGTCTGTCACATGTAAATGGTATAACTGCCAGGCAACTGACAACACTGCTTACACAAGTAAAACAGGAGTCTTGGTATCCAGCGTTCAAAACTTCGCTTCCTGTTGCAGGTATGTCGGAACGCATGGTCGGTGGAACACTTCGCAGTCGCTTTGTTGATACAGAACTAACTGGAAAGATTAATGCAAAAACGGGCACACTTACCGGCGTTAGTTCATTATCGGGATATATGGAAACAAAATCAGGGGAACATGTTGTTTTCTCCATTCTCCTGAACGGACTGCTGGATGAAGAGGAAGGACCTCTGATAGAAGACCAGATATTGAAAATTGTTTATGAAGAGTTGAAAAGTATGCATACAAATTGAAGGTTATAGACAGGATATCAGGAAGCGGACAGCGAAATGTTTTAATCAGGAAGGGAATATAAGCGGTAGAAATCTTGCAGGAACGGAGAAGTAAGCGAGAAAGCTCTGAGCAGAAGGTCTTATCCTGCTCTGGAAATGAAGTCGCTCACTGTGTGTTTCTGGTTTCTGATGCTAGATATTAGGAAAGAAGGAGATAACGGTGAAACAAAGCCGCATGGAAGCAGAGTTATATTGTATCCATTGTCGCGAGGAGTCTCCATTTACGATTACGTACATCAATGATAAGCTCAAAACCATTTGCTGTACGCAATGCCATCATGCTATCGATGTCAGACTGGATCTGCAAAAAGAATTCAAGGAAGAATGGCAAAATCGCATTCTTTCAAAACCTTCCCGAATGACGACGGAGTATAAAGATGACCTAAGCCAATTTCTCTTTACGCTGCCCATCCGGCTAGCGAGCAAGCCATATCGATTATATCAAGACATTAAAGAGTCGCGCATCATCATGCGGGATTTCAAGGATGTCAAGCATTGGTAAAGCGCCTGGACATATGTTCTGGCGCTTGTTTTTTTGTCCTTTGCAGAAGACGGAAGCTCTCGATAAGGAAACTTTGTAGTAGTACCGAATATATAACTCTATTCAAAATCACACTTTCCTTTGAAGTCTTTTTATCATCATATTAGCTTGGGTATAAGAATTATCGATAACCTGAAATGTATAATATATGGTATTGTATCGACACACGATATATATCGCATATCGATATAACAAAGGAGGTATAACAATTGAAGAAAACAGAGGAACTACTGCCTTTAACGCATACCACCTACTACATTTTAATGGTGCTGCGGCAGCCGCTGCATGGCTACGGCATAATGAAAGAGGTGGAAGTTATCAGTGAGGAGTTAGTGAAGCTTGGCCCAGGGACACTTTATGGAGCGCTCCGCAAATTAGAGAAGCTTCGGTTGATCGCGCAAGTGGAGCAGAAGGATACTAGAAAGTCTTATCAGCTGACGGATAACGGCAGAAGGTTATTATTCGCTGAATATGAGCGGCTTCGCAAGCTTGTTGAAATCAGCGAAAAACAGTTAGGGGGAGAATTATGACAGAGAGAAAGAAGATAAGAAAATTGTTTTGGGCATGGGATGACCAGAAAGAAGAGGTTTGGCTCCAGCAAATGGCACAGGAAGGCTGGGTGCTTGAACAATACAGATGGTTCACGTACACCTTTAAGGCTGCAGCGCCTTCGAAACTAGTGTATCAGCTGGATTACAGACTGGGCTTTCCTGACAAAAGTTATTTCGATTTGTTCGAAATGGATGGATGGCATATGGTCAGTTCTTTTGGAGGCTGGTACTACTTCTGCAAAAAGGATGATGGAACAGATAAATTAGAGATTTTTACAGATGTCCATTCAAGAGCTGCTAAATACATACGTTTATCTAATTATCTTTTATTTATTCTGGCAATGCATGTGCTATCTTTCTGGTTGCCGGCAATTACGAATCCAAGCCATATACCTTTCTGGATAGGGGGAACTATTGCTCCAATAGCTATAATAGGTATTTTTGGTGTTTATATGCTAAGAAGAAAAGCGAAGAAGCTAAAAGAGATTATGATATAGAAATAGAGGTTATTCTGATCGGACAGAATAACCTCTATTGTTTTGGATAGAAATTGAAAGAAAAGTGAAATGCCGTCGAAAACGACCGGAGGAGCCGAAGAAGCAAAAAAAGAAAAATTAATAAAAATACAAAATAACTTCAAGTAAGCCGAAAATTGAAATGAATTGATGTAATTGAAATATATGAAGGCTTTTCTTTGATTTCTATCCATTTGACATCACAGAGAGAGTACGTCATAATGTATTTATCTCGAATTCGAGGTAATTCCATCATCAGGCTGGAGTGATAAAGATGAATCATTTAAAAGGTATTCACCATGTAACGGCAATTACGAGCAGTGCAGAAAAAAACTATGAATTCTTCACGTATGTACTTGGCATGCGTCTTGTTAAGAAAACAGTGAACCAAGATGATATCCAAACATATCATCTGTTTTTCGCGGATGACAAAGGCAGCGCAGGAACAGATATGACGTTCTTCGATTTCCCTGGCATTCCGAAGGGTACACATGGCACGAATGAAATTTACAAAACTTCATTCCGCGTGCCATCCGATGCTGCCCTGGATTATTGGGTAAAACGATTCGATCGCCTAGAAGTAAAGCATCATGGTATCAAAGAGCAGTTCGGAACCAAGACTTTATCTTTCGAAGATTTCGACGAACAGCAATATCAGCTGATCAGCGATGAAAATGATGAAGGTGTGGCTTCTGGAACACCATGGCAGAACGGTCCTGTACCTTTGGAGTTTGCTATCACAGGGCTCGGTCCGATTTTTGTCAGGACGGCACATATTGATTATTTCAAGGAAATGCTCGAAAAAGTACTTGTTTTCCGTCCAGTTGCACAGGAAGGGTCCTACTATTTGTATGAAGTAGGAGAAGGCGGTAATGGTGCAAGTATCGTTCTTGAGCACAATACAATTCTGCCAGACGGAAGACAAGGATTTGGCACAGTTCACCATGCTGCTTTCCGTGTCGAGGATCGAGCAGTATTAGAGGAATGGATTGAACGGATGCATAGCTTCCAATTCCAAACTTCCGGATATGTGGATCGACACTTCTTCGAATCGCTGTATTCCAGAGTAGCACCAGGGATTTTATTCGAATTTGCGACTGACGGTCCTGGTTTCATGGGTGATGAACCATATGAAACGCTAGGAGAAAAACTTTCCTTGCCGCCATTTTTGGAGCCAAAACGTGACCAAATCGAAAAGCTTGTCCGTCCGATCGATACTGTACGCAGCACAAAACAGCTTGAAAAAGAATGATAAACCGACATCTGCTTATGTAGCAGATGTCTTTTTTTTAGCAGATTTCGTCAGGTAAGCGTATAATAAAGATGTAGCATTCATCCCAAACAGAAGGAAGGCTTTTTTATGAAAGCAAAAGACTTCATGATAACAGATGTAATAGCAGCGGGCGAAAACGATACGGTCAAGCAGGTTTTAGAGACGTTTGTTAACCGGCGGATCAGCGGAATGCCGATACTGGATAAAGACCGGCGTATTGTAGGCGTTGTCAGTGACGGAGATATTCTGCGGGGGATTCAGCCGAAGGATACAGTCGTCTTCAACTATTTGCTGACTGTAAGCTTTAAAGCAGAGAAAATAGATAAAATTGTTGATGAATTAAAAGATCATCCTATATTGAATCTTGCTAAAAAACGAGGAATCGTCACCGTCCATGAAGAGGACGAAATGGAAGAAGTCGTGAACATTCTGGCAAAACACCGGTTTAAAAAGATACCGGTTCTGAATGACCAAAAGCAAGTTGTTGGGGTAATCAGCCGCGGTGATGTTCTGCGTACGATTCATTCTAACTTACTGAACGCACTTTGATGGTAAAGCACTGACTCAAAAGAAAGAGTCAGTGCTTTTTTATGTTAGAATAGAAGTTATGAGCTTGATAGATCAAAGGAGTTTTATCTATATATGAGTATGATAGTTATATTGGCGGAAAAGCCTTCGGTTGCGAAGAATATCGCCGATGCATTGAAAATAAAAACTAAACAGGATGGGTTTTACGAGGGGCCTGGTTATATCATCACATGGGCATTCGGTCATTTGCTGCAGCTGTTTGATGCGAAAGACTATGACGCTGCTATGGCCAGATGGAAACTGGATAATTTTCCATTTGTACCAGATGCTTTCCAATATAAAATCAAATCGAGTCCGCGCAATCGTGACGCTGCCGACCCTGGTGCGAAGAAGCAGATAGCAATCGTAAAGCGTCTCATGCAAAGAAGAGATGTAGAGAAAATTGTATCCGCATGTGACTACGACCGGGAAGGGCAACTGATTGGTGACAGCATCATCAACTATATCAAACCGGACAAGCCCGTTTACCGGCTGCTGTTGAATGAATGGACCGAACAGGAAGTACTTCGCGGTCTTCAATCACTCCGGCCGAACACAGAGCTCAGACCACTTTATGATGCTGGAATCGGCCGTCAGTGGGCTGATTGGGTTATCGGAATCAACCTTACCTCGGTAGCGACACTTCGTTATCAGAGCGGCCGCGGACAGGTTTTAAATATCGGGCGTGTACTGCTGCCGACATTGAAAATCATCTATGATCGTGACAAGGAAATCAGTGAGTTCAAACCAGAGCCTTATTTCAAGTTGCTTGCAACTTTCCGAACACCTGACAAGAAATTCTACGAAGGTGTTTACAAGGAAGGGAAGACGGACAAGTTCAAGGAGAGGGATCCGCTTCAGGATATCCTGCAGCGCATTCAAGGCAAACAAGGACAGATCAAGGACAAACAGACGGAAGAGAAAAAGGAATTCTGTCCGCCTCTGTTTAACCTCTCTGGTTTGCAAGGATATATGACAGCAAGATACAGCGGATGGACATCTGATAAGGTGCTGAAAGTGGCGCAAACGCTATATGAGAAGAAGTATATAACGTACCCTCGGACATCCAGTACAGCTTTGGAGGAAAGCCTGGTATCCAAGGCTGCTGGCGTATTGAAGAAAGTAGCAGCAGGTTTGCCATATGAATCGGAAATCAAATTCAGCCGTTCGAAACGGGTGTTCAATAATAGCAAGGTATCCAGCCATAGTGCTATCATACCGACATATGTTCTGCCTAAGAGACTTACGCCTGATCAGGAGCTTGTATACAATGCGGTTAAAAATCGATTTATCATGCAATTCATGCCTGTCGCAGTGTATGAGGAGACGACTTTAGAAACCATCATTGCTGATGTCTCTCTACCTGGCAGTTTTATCTCAAAGGGCCGTATTCAGCTTGTAGATGGCTGGAAGAAGGTCGAGAAACAGCAAACAAAGGAAACCTTGCTGCCGGATGTCCAGGAAGGCATGCTGGTGGACACATGGGAAACAACCGTCACTTCCCATATGACGCAGCCGCCGAAGCCTCATACGGAAAGAACGTTGTTGCGAGTTATGGAAACATGCGGTAAAGGAAAACAGGATGAAGAGGATGTCGTCGAAGTGCTGCGCGGTTTCAGTATCGGGACAGCAGCAACAAGGGCAGAAACAATCAAGAAGCTGAAAGACATTCACTATATTAGCAATAAAGGGAAAGAACTGCACGTAACCGATACCGGCAAGAAGCTGGTTGAAACGTTTCCGGTTAAGCCTTTGTTCGATTTGAACTTTACCGGACGGCTCGAGAAGACGCTAGCTGATATAGAGGATGCGAAAGTCGGCCGGGAAGATTTCCTGGAGATGATTTTCTCCTTTACGAAGGATGCAGTGCAGACAATGAAACAAGACGAAGCAGCACCGATCCGGACTATCGAGAAGCAAACAATCACCCATGAAGTTCTCGGCAAGTGCCCAGCTTGCGGCGGTGATGTTGTAGAAGGGTATAAAGGGTTTGGTTGTAAAAACTATAAGAAAACATGCAGCTACATCATTTGGAAGAATGATAAGTTCCTTTCAGCAGTGCGGAAGAAGCCAACGAAGACGATGGTGAAAGCACTTCTGAAAAGCGGTACAGCTCATGTAAAAGGTATGACAAGCAAACGCGGGAAGAAATTCTCGGCTTATCTTTCTTATGAAAAGAATCCAGACAATGACTATTACAGCTGGAAAATGGAATTCGAGAAGAAATAAAAAGAGCGATGTGTGGATTCCACACATCGTTCTTTTTAGAATTCTTCGTAAACCGCTGGATCCTGATCAGCGATACGTCCATCTGAAACTGTTAAGCTGTTGATCTTCTCCATATCTGCTTGATCCAATTCAAAATCAAAGATAGCGAGATTCTCTACCTGGCGGCTAGGGGTAGCAGATTTAGGTATAGCGATGCTTCCCAGCTGATAATGCCAGCGAAGTACAATCTGTGAGACACTTCTGCCATGATTCTGGGCGATTTCAGCAAGCAATGAATGCTCCAGCAAATTCGTTTTTCTGCCGAGCGGACTCCATGATTCTGTTACGATGCCATTTTCTTCATGGTATTGTCTTTGTTTCTCTTGGTTGAAGAATGGATGCAGTTCGATTTGATTGATAACAGGTAGTTCCCCTGTTTCTGCCTTAAGTCTCTCTAAATGCTCCGGCAGGAAATTGCAAACACCGATAGAACGGATCAAGCCCCATTTACGAGCATCAAGCAAGGCCTGCCATGCTTCTACATAATGATTTTGTTTTGGGTTCGGCCAATGAATCAGATAGAGGTCATAATAATCGAGACCTGCACGGTAAAGGGATTCCTGTATCGTCGTAATCGCATTATCATGCTGATGATACCGACCTGGAAGTTTGGAGGTTACCAAAATCTCATCACGCGAAATACCGTGCTGCTTGATAGCCTGTCCGACAGTTGCCTCATTTTCATAATTATAAGCCGTGTCCAATAAGCGATAGCCTGCATCGATAGCGCTGCGGATGGCCTGAACACCTCCACTGCCTTTCAAGCTGTATGTACCAAAGCCTACAGCAGGAAGAATCGTGCCATCGTGCAGTTTCTTGGTAGGGATATGATTTTGCATTCTATACTCTCCTTTCCAATTCTATATTTTCAGCCTAGCATAAATGGAAAAGATTGTCCTAAGTCAGCACCTTGCACGAAATCAACATAGAGAGCACTTAGAATATTATTGATTAAAGCTTCAGCTTAATAGGAAAACAGCTTCTAATTAACCAGTTGTTCGCTTATACTTAAAAATACGGAATATCAGGAAGAACGTACCATGTCGGAAGTATGAGTTCGGGGAAATGAGGAAGCGTTTTGACAACTATTACGAAGCTTGAGTCAAAAGTGAAAGAATTATCAAAACTGCTAGAAGCCCTTAAAGAATTGAATGCTGCAATCGATTTGCAAGATATTTCTCAGGGGATACTCGATCAAATGGTAATGATCACGGAAGCAAAAGGGGCATTGTTATGGGTGCTTGAAAAAGAGAAGAACCTGATAGTGGCAAAAGCGTCTTACGGAATTCCGATTGATTCATTGCCAAAGCAAACCGTATCAGTTGGGGAAGGCATCGTTGGAAAAGTGATGATGACTGGCAAGGCAGAAGTGATAACAGATACGGAAAGTGTTATCGACAGCTCTGTAGCATATCCCAGCCTTGCTACCACCATACTTACTGTTCCACTTCAGGCAAAAGGGCAAGTTTTAGGCGCCATTCAACTTATGGATAAAGAAAACGGAAGCCACTTCGATACTCGAGACAGGGAGCTTGCTGTGATATTGGCGGAGCAGTCAGCCTTAGCTATGTATAACAGTCAAATGTACGATGAACTGTATAAGATGTTTGTCAGTATGATTCGTATGCTTGCAGAAGCACTGGATGCGCGTGACCCGCTTACAAAAGGACATTCAGAGAGAGTAGCCCGCTATGCCTGGCTGATCGGAAAAAGAATGAAGCTCGATGCCCAAATGTGCTTCGAGCTATACCAGGCTGCTATCTTACACGATATAGGGAAAATCGGTATTGAAGATCGAATTCTGCGGAAGACAACTGGACTTACCGAAAGCGAGTACGAGCTTATGAAGACGCATACCGAAATAGGCGCCCGTATACTGTCCGCCATCCAGCCGAACCGCTTCTTTCAGAAATCGATTGATACAGCGATGCTCCATCATGAAAGGATGGATGGCAGCGGATATCCAAAGCAGTTAAAAGGGGAAGAGATACCTTTATTTGCCCGCATCGTCGGCGTGGCAGATGCGTTTGACGCAATGACTACTGATCGCACCTACAGTGAAGGTATGTCAGTCCGGGATGCCGCAGCTGAATTGATTCGCTGCAAAGGCAGTCTTTTCGATACGGATATCGTCGATATATTTATCGAGATTCTTGAAAATTGTTCTTATGATCTTCAATTATTCCCAAATACAGATGATATGTAATAGTCAAAAAAAACCGCCTGGATAAGTTCCAGGCGGTTTTCATTTATTCCATTCTTACTGATGCAATGTCATATTATTTTGCATCCGCTTTTCTGATTTCATTTTGACTTGGTTTAGTGACTAGGTAAATCACGTACCCGATAAGTGCTCCAACAATTGCTGGTATTAACCAGCCAAGACCAAGACTGTACATTGGCAGATTATCTGTTAGGAAGTTCTGTACTCCTGGTATAGGAAGTTTCGCAGCATTCAGTCCTTCCATCAAGCTGACAGCGAAAGTGAAAAGCAAACTGATTAAGTAAACAGCTTTGCTTCCACCAAAAGCATCATGCAGGAAAGTCAGGAAAATCAAGACGATTGCCAGCGGATAAATGATAGTCAATACTGGTACGCTGAAGGTGATGATGTTAGCCAAACCAGCATTTGCAACGACTGTACTAAATAAAGAAAGCACTATAGCGATAACTGAATAAGAAACGTTAGGAAGCAGACGGCTGAAGTAACTGCTGCAAGCAGTAACCAAACCGATACTTGTCGTCAAACAGGCGCCTAGTACTATCAATCCAAGCAAAACATTACCAAGTCTTCCATAGTACACTTCAGAAACTCCCGCCAGTACGGCACCGCCGTTATCCAGTAAGCCAATTCCAGCTACACTGGTTGCACCAAGGTAGGAAATGGAAGTGTAGATCAAAGCAAGAAGTGCTGCTGCTATTAAGCCGGCTTTCCATGTAAATCCGAGAATGGCTTTACGATCGGTGACTCCGATATTTTTCACGGAATTGATGACTATGATACCAAAGACGAACGCTGCCAATGTATCCATTGTCAAGTAGCCTTCCTGGAATCCTTTGAAGAAAGCGTTGCTGCTGTATGCTTCCGTTGGTTCCTGAGGACTGCCTATCGGATTGACAAGTACAGTAATGATCAATACTGCTATGGCAATCAGCAAAGCAGGTGTCAAGTATTTACCGACTATATCGACAATCTTGGCTGGTTTCAAAGAGAAGAAACAAGTAATTCCGAAGAATAAGATCGAATATATAATCAATGGCCATGGTCCGGGATCACCAGTTAAGAATGGCTGAATGCCAATTTCATATGATACAGTACCTGTACGCGGCAATGCAAAAAGCGGACCAATAGATAAATACAGAACGATTGTGAACACATAGCCGAATACAGGATGAACCCGGCTGGCTAAATCCTGCAAATCATTCTTACCAGAGAAACCAAAAGCCAATATCCCTAGCAGCGGCAAGCCTACGCCGGTGACAATGAACCCTAGATTTGCGGTTAATACATTCGTTCCGGAACTTTGACCGAGCAAAGCAGGAAAGATTAAATTGCCTGCACCAAAAAATAATGCAAATAACATGAACCCTGTTACGATAACATAAGAAAACGGAATAGATTTTTTCACAGTGTTTACCTCCAAGATGAACTACGATTTCTAATTAATCAGATAATTTAAAAGAGAAAAATAATTAGAATATTTAAACCCTGTTAGAGATTCTACCATAGTTCTTTTGTGGCAACAACTATAAATAATATTACATAAGATGTATATTATCTGCTGCATTCGGCATATATAAGTAAAAAAGCCATTTGGAGGCAGTAATCGTGGACTTTACAGAAATGGATATATTCTACGCCGAACTAAAAAGACTTGAAGACGAGTTTAAACGATGTCCTGAACCGCAAATTCGCAGTCTAATTCATGATGATATCCTTCTGATAGAACAAGCTATTGCAAGTGCGGAGAAAGCATAAAGAAAAGGCGAAAAACACATCGGTGTTTTCCGCCTTTTTTCAGCTTTCTTGATTTCTTTGAACCGGTTGGTCCACAATCAAATCCTGTTTCTTCACACGCTCACTCAGGTATCTTACATAGCGATGATCTGTAACGAGGAAAGCGAGTTCTTCCCGTTTCAGATGCTTTTCAGCTTCCTCGAAGGAATCGAAACCGATTTTAGCAGGCTGCTGATTTTTCATAATATAATATTTACGGTTTTGCTGCACAATGAGGAACTTGTCATTCTGCTCATTGACATACAGCGTCCCAAGATCGTTCTCAGGTACGTTGAATCTATTCTCTGTGGCATCTGGTCGCAATGTCTGCAGGTCGAAGGCATTCTTTACGAACAATTCAAATGCTTCATCAGTCAATGAAGCTCCGGAAGCTTTCTGGTGGCCGCCTCCACCGTAATTACCCGCAATAGCCGATACGTCTACATCGTCATGGATAGTCCTCAGACTCAGTCGTTTTGTCCCCATCATGATCATAACGATCAAATCAAGATGCGGGAACGTTTTACCTAAGTCGTTACCCAATTCGGAGAGATAAGATTCGGCATGAACGACCCCAGCCAGATATGTATCTATCTTAACAGGTACAACTTGTTTTCTTTTCTTACGAATATAACGAGCTGTTTGTGCATCTTGTACTTGAAGCAGCTTCTCCTCCAAGTCGCTGAAGACGAATGTATCATTATGCTGCAGCCGTTGAATCATCTCATCAGCAAATTCTTCTATGCTTTGCAGGAAGAGCAGTGCATTCAGCTGCTTGGCAGCTTCATTATTCCGTTTCTCCCATTCCCATGTATCATACTGGCGGACAAGCTCGACAAATTCGCTTACTGCCTTTGTTTTTTCCAGATATCCTTCTTTAACAAGAACGTCATACAGCATACTTGTCGCTGACGTAAGTGTTCCATCTTCTTCCTTTGTCGCAATCCATGCCCAATCGTGGGCATTCAAGTGCTCACTTGTTTTGTGATGGTCCACAAGTCGGGCTTTTCCGCCTGATTGGATGAAATCGCTGATAGCAGCTTCATTTTCTTCATTCACAGCCAAATCCGTCACCCATAGTTCTTTCTCATGCTGTGTTTCATCAGCCAGGAATCTCTTTACTTCTTCGTTCAGACTGCTGATGGAATTATAGCGGATTTCAACATCCTCACCAAAAGCAAGTGTGGCTAAAATACCGCAGCCGACACCGTCCAGGTCATTATGTGTCAATAGTTTATACAATGTCTTCACCTCAATTACTAGTATAAGTATAACCCAGCGGAATTATCGGCTTCAAGCATGATTCTATTACAGTTCTTGTTTGAACAGTCTGAATCGGTGAAGTAGGAGCAAATAAAAAGTGGCAGAGACAAGCAATACACTGCTGAGCAGTACGTAACCATTAGAGATATACGTGTCCAGTGTCATATAAAGGAAGATCGCACATGATGCCATACAAACGATGGCAATAAGCAGCTTATAAAACCTGGCAAAACTAAAAGGAAAGCGCACAGCCTGGTAAAGACTCGCAAAGTGGAGTATTGTCCCGAGCACCTCTCCTAAGTTAAGCCCGAGTATGACTCCATTCACACCCATGCTTGGCTGAGAAGCAACGAAGTAGATCATCAGCAAGCTGGCAAGCGCCGCAATTAAATTATTGTAAAGCACGACACTGCTTTTCCCTATACCAATAAGAACTGCCTGCAGCGGAATCTGCAAATAACTGAGCATGAAACAGAAGATCATTTTCTGAATAAGCAGTCCAGCTTCTTCAGAGTGATAAAACAAACCTGTCAATTCGGTCGCGAAAAAGTAAAGAAACAGCGCCCACGGAATACAAATCATCATTGTAACGTTTATCACTTGGTTGATGTTGCTGTACATCTGATGAAATTGACGACGTGCATATAAGTCGCTGATAGAAGGGAGCAGATTGGTCGATAAGGAATGGGTGATGAACGTCGGTACGAATACTAGCGGCATGACATAGCCCATTAAGAGCCCATACGTTTCGGTAGCTGTTTCTGCTGTAAGCCCGGCTGTCAGAAAGCTATGGGTAATAATTATTGGTAATAGAACTCCGGCAAAGCTATTGACCAAATGACTGCCGGTGTTGGGCAATGCGACACGAATCAAGTCTCTTGAATGCTGTTTACCGTCACGGACGAGATCCCGGATAATATGAAAGAAACGCCATTTGAATTCCTTTTGCCTGTTGAACGCTACGATCAATACTCCTAAAGAGATTGCTTCGCCAATGACCATGCTGATCACAGCACCTGCAGCAGCAACACCTAAACCGTAAGGGAGCAAGTATTGAACGAGCATATACGTAACTACAAGCTGCACACTCTGCTCCAGGATAGATGCAAACGCTCCAGGTGACATATACTGTTTGCCATGAAAATAGCCTTTCAAGATAGAAGAAATCGCGACAATCGGTATAATTGGGATGATAGCTGTGAATGTGTATATGGCACGTTCATCTGCAAATAAAAGTCCTGGAACATAGTGGACCAGTCCAAGCAGCAGCAAGGATGTGATAACTCCCAATGTCCCCGTTATCAGAAAGGAAAGGGAAAGGACATGCCGCAGTCTTGTCCGATTATTCGTCGCATTATTCTCTGCCACCAGGTTGGCAACCGCTACTTCCAGTCCGAAGCCTGTAATTGCAATCAGCAGACCGGTTATCGGCATAGCCATCATCGCGAGTCCGATTCCTTCTGGTCCCAGAAGCCGTGACAAAACGATTCCGTTTATGAATCCGATCAGCTTACTGTAGCAAGCAGCAACCGCAAGGATGATCGTACCTTTCAATAATGATTGTTTACCCACATTTGTCACCTCAACTTGTCCATAGTTTAGATGTATGTAAGTAAGATGCTATTTATGAATAGAGGAGTACAGATCCAATTAAGTAAGCTATGTAAAGGTAAGTACCTATTAATCGATCTAATGTTTAATTTAGGGCTACACAATCTAGGCCAATTCCGGGCTAGGTTCAGATAAGCTCTTTTTTATTGCTTTTAACGCATGAGAGCCAGCACCAAAGATGTTAGCCGAACTGACCAACGGAGCTTGTTACTTATCGGATGTCTCTTGATAAAGAAACTGACAAGTGGTAGGTATGATTCCGTATTGATTCTTCTGTATCCTTACTCAGATAGGCCTGTTTTTCATAAAGGTTTTGACAGGAAAGGGCTGCACAATTATCATAATAATCAGAATTATTAATTATATTTAAGGAGGCGAAAAATTGCAGATATCTGAGATCATGAACAGCGGTATTCTGTGGGTGTTCTGTCTGCTAGTCGTATCTATCGTTATTTTTCAAGGAGTCGTATTCATGCGATCTGCGTTTCAGGTGAAAGCCAGTGTTGGTATGACAGATCGAGAGGCCCGGAGTGCGATGAAGACAGGTGCTATTGCAGCAATTGGTCCTGCTTTAGGCAATATTATCATTGCCGTTTCACTGATGACGTTGATCGGGAATCCGCTTACGATGATGCGCAGTGCAATTATCGGATCCTCCGCTACCGAATCACTCGGTGCCCAAATGGCTTCGACAGCTTATGGCACAGAGCTGGGATCGGCAAACTTCGGTCCTGAGGCGTTCACAACCATCGCTTGGACATTGTGCATTGGCGGCACAGGGTGGTTAATCGTCACGTTTTTCTTTACGAAGTCGTTAGGCTCTTTCCAAAAGAAGATAACAGCACGTAAAAATGGTACCAAGAAGATGGTTATTATCTCAACCGCAGCCATGTTGGGCGCGTTCGGTTACTTCGCTGCAAATGAGGCAGTGAAGAGCAGCGGGCATACCTTGATCATCCTGACAAGCATTCTGATAACAATCGGCACCTTATTGCTAGCTAATAAGTTTCATCTGAACTGGCTGAAAGAATGGGCATTAGGCTTTGCTATCATCGGCGGACTGACCGTCGGCTACTTTATAGGTTAAGAAAGGGAGGGAAAGGAAAATGGCTAAAACAGCAGAACAGGTCATAGTACAGGAACAGCTGATGGAAACACAGCAGCAATCATTTGATGCTTTTCATGTAAATGCCCATTTCTGGGGCAGACTCACAATTGGCTGTGTGATCGTATTATCAGCAGCATTGCCGCTTTACCTATCTTTTGTCGAGGGCTATCATCCTGGATGGCAGGCCATATTCGCAGCCTTTCTCGCATATATCGCCTTAGTTGGATTTGCCTGGGTAGTGGAGCCGGTCAGTTACTACGCAACACTCGGGGTCTCTGGGACGTACCTTAGTTTCCTAACAGGTAACATCGCTAACATGTGTCTGCCGTCCGCGGCTGCAGCTCAGCAAGTGATTGGCGCGGAACCAGGTACGAGAAAAGGAGAGGTAGCAGCAACTCTTGCTATAGCGGCAGCCAGCTTTATGAATATCGCCGTGCTTATTCCCGTCATTTTAGGAGGATCGTATATCCTATCCGTCATCCCCGAATCCGTTCAGGCTGCATTTGCCTATATCATTCCTGCTATCTTTGGAGGCATGATTGCTCAATTGGCTATGAGAAAACCGCTTTTCGGTGTGATCGGCATCGTTTTCGGGATCCTGATGACACAGCTCCCAATCCCTATCTTCTTTAAAGGCTTAGTCTGTATGTTCCTGACAGTCATTATCTGTGTACTTTTGGAAAACAAGCAAGCATCTAAATCTAACAATAAAGGAGAGATGGTTCATGAGTAAAAAAGAGCTGGTTCGTAATCTGGAGGAGTTAGAGCACGTCACAGGAAGTTTAGCACTTGATATATGGCAGCATCCTCAAATCGCTTATGAAGAGACTTATGCGAGTGCAGCGCAGAAGGGTGTGCTGGCTGATGCAGGTTTCCGCATTACAGGTAACATCGGCGGTTTGCAAACTGCTTTTTATGCGGAATACGGGAGCGGCCATCCTATCATCGGCATATTAGGTGAATTTGACGCTTTGCCAGGTTTGTCCCAATCAAGCAAGCCATATAAGGATCCTGTCAGTGAAAACGGACCAGGTCACGCGTGCGGCCATCATTTGCTCGGAACAGCTGGTGTAGAGGCCGTGCTTGGGCTGAAGCAGCTTATCGATGAAGGAAAGGTGAACGGTACAATCCGCTATTATGGCTGTCCAGCAGAAGAGGTGCTCTCTGGCAAGACATTCATGGCAAGAGAAGGTGTATTCGACGACTTGGATTGCTGTCTTACCTGGCATCCAGGAACGAGCAACGTCGTCCAGAATTATAGTACCCAAGCAATGATCTCAATCAAGTTCCGTTTCCATGGTATACCGGCGCACGCAGCAGGCGCACCGCACGCCGGACGAAGTGCGCTTGATGCTGTGGAAATCATGAATATCGGTGCCAATTACCTGCGTGAGCATCTAGTGGATGGCACCCGTATCCATTATGCTATCACCAACGGAGGCCAAGCGCCGAATATCGTTCCGGATGAAGCCGAAGTATGGTATTACCTTCGAGGCGAGAACCGGGATCAGGTAGAAGATATGCTGATGCGAATGCATGATATAGCAAAAGGAGCAGCATTGATTACTGGCACCTCAACTTCGCATGAACTTTTAGCGAATTGTTATCATATGCTGACAAATGATACATTGGATACGCTGAATTATCGCAATATGGAGGATTACCCGATGGAAAGCTTCACTTCGGATGAAGTTGCTTATGCTGCTATTCTGCGTAAATCAATGGATCCGAAACTCATTGAGGAATCCCGTCGTCAGTTAGGCCTTGATTCTAATGACATACTGCCGACCAAGAATTTTTATAACATGACGATGAAAGATACGACGATGCCTGGATCGACAGATGTCGCCGATGTAAGCTGGATCACACCACTTGCCAGTATCGGTACGACTTGCGGGCCGATTGGCACCCAAGTACACGCTTGGCAAGCTACGGCAGTATTCGGAACGAGCATCGGCCTGAAGGGCATGCATTATGCTGCAAGAATCATGGCTTTGACCGCATATGATCTTTTGACGGAACCGGCACTCGTTGAGCAGGCGAAAGCGGAATTCGCAGAAGCCACTGTCGATAAGCCTTATCAAGCTGGTCTAGATGAGACTGTATTAGCCCCGGGAACAGAACGAAAAGAGCAATTAATCTAATTGTAATTGACTTCCATTTCACTTTTGATATACTGTAACCAACAAACACGAGAGGATGATGGGTGGCCGATGATTGATTAATCTTGTTTTTAACGAATTGAAAAGTCATTTTCAACGCGTATAAAATAGGATTAGTCTGCCCATTTTCAAACTGAACGGAAACGTATACCTCTCCAAGGACGTATGTGTATTTCTGGTACGGCTAATCCTTCCAATTTATTTTGGGAGGATTTTTTTCTGTCCTCCTATGTCAAGGAGCGATTACTTATGAAAGAATTAATCAAAGTACAGCAAATGACCTACAAGTATGGTGAACGTCTTATCGTACAGCAAGCAAATGCTACAGTACACCAAGGTGATGTGATTGGTATAACCGGAAGGAATGGCGCAGGTAAAAGTACATTATTGCAGCTTATGGCAGGAAGTAAGCCTGTGACAGAAGGTTCAATATGGAAGGCAGATTCGCTAGGGATAGAATTAGTGGAACAGGAAAGAGAAATTTATTCTTCTGAATCAGTTCAGTCTGAAGCAGCTGTACTGCTAGGCAAATGGCGAGTTCCATCCACTTCTTACCATAATATGAGTGGAGGAGAGAAGCTGAAAGCAAGACTTGCGAACGGCCTTTCCAGCAGGGCAGACGTATTGCTCCTTGATGAACCAACTAATCATTTAGATGAAGACAGTGTGAACTTGCTTGTGGAAGAAATCAAAAAAACCAACAAAACAATTCTGATCGTTTCTCATGATCGCTATTTACTAGATCAAGTGGCTACAAAGATATGGTCTATAGAAGGGCAGAGGCTTCATACTTTTGCAGGAAATTATACTGCTTATACAGATCATAGAAAAAAAGAAAAAGCGGCACAGCAGCATGCCTATGAAAAGCAGCAGAAACGCATCCAGCAAGTAGAGAGTCAAATTGCTTCCCTGCAAAATTGGAGTACAAAAGCACATGCACAATCTACCAAACAAGAAGGCGCCAAGGAATATTATCGTAAAAAAGCAAAACGAATGGATAAGGCTGTGAAATCAAAGCAAAAGCGACTGGAAAAGGAATTGGAAAAAGAGAAGATCGAAGCAGCTGTACCTGATCATGGCGTATCCTTCGAACTAAGCACAGCCCGTAAAAGGGGGAAACGATTTCTGGAATGTATAAATGTAACGAAGCAATATGATGATAAGATACTTTTTCAAGATGCCAATTTCACTATCAAGCATGGGGAAAAAATCGGTTTGCAAGGACCAAACGGCTGCGGAAAATCAACTTTTTTCCGGATGATAACCGAAAATGAACCATATGCAGGAGAAATATGGATTTCGCCAACAGCTAAGATCGGTTATCTCTCACAGGATGTATATGATCTGCCCCTGAATAAGTCACCTGGAGAGATCTTTCACAAGGAAACATTTGATGAGAGGGGAAAGGTACAAACGCTGCTTCTGAATCTTGGGTTCGATAAAGAAAGCTGGACGCTTCCGATAGAAGGAATGAGTATGGGAGAGCGTGTGAAATTGAAGCTTATGCAGCATATCCTGGCAGATAAGGATGTACTTTTGCTAGATGAACCAACAAACCATATGGATCTTCCATCCAGGGAACAATTGGAACAAACCCTCACAGCTTACAGCGGGACACTTCTCGTTATCTCCCATGACCGCTATTTCAGAGAGAAAGTGACAGATACACAGTTAATCATACAGGGAGGGAAGATAAGCAAGAATCTCGGTACAACAGCAGCTAAATCAGAAACAGAAGATGATATTCTTCTGATGCAGCTTGAAAATGAACAGCAGGAAGTATTAGGGAAGCTGAGTTTGCTGGCACCTGGAGATACAGCATACAAGGATTTGGATGAGCGTTTTAATCAACTGATAAAAAGAATTAGACAACTGAAGAATTAGATGAAAAATAGAAGAGTCGTGTATTCAAAAACATGACTCTTCTTTCCTGCTACCTTCTGTAAACAAAGAGGTACCACCAGCTATTAAAAGCGCAAGTGGTCAGTTTTGATTGATCTCTTCACATAAACTCTGCATGTTCAAAACACTAATTAACAAATGTAAACGGGAGTATTTATGTATGTAAACCTTCAGTCCTATATAAAAGGTAATAGTCAAGTTTTCCTGAATTTAAAAGAAATTCTAATATTGAACCATCTTCTGATGGAGTATGTTAAACTTGGGAAAAAAATAGATATGGAGGTCATAATAACAGAAAATACTACCACTTAGTTTTAGAATATAGCATACTGTCGATTCCCCCTCATAGTTTTCGGAATATTAATTATATTTAATCCTTCCTACTTCATTGAAGCACTCAGCTAAATATCAGCCCAATTCTTATTTATAAGAACCAATATTCTTTATAAAGGTAATTTATGATAATAAAAGAAAAAATACGTTGGTTTTGTGCTTCAAATAAAGCAGTGAAGGCCCAACAGAAATTACTCCGCATTTATTAAGGTACAACTGCCTTACTATTAAGTATCTAATTGCAAGCTTGATAGAAATGTAAACTGGACGATGGCTCGTTCGCTGCCTCTTTTTCCCGCAAAACAAAGAAAATCCTTTAAGTGCTCAATCTTGTAAAGAATGGCGATATAACCATCGGACTTACTCGCTTTACTATGTAGTGAAAGCTATTTATAAAGCTTTGGTATCAAATAATAAATAAGGGGATGGGGATATGTTCAAAAAGAAATGGGCGGCAGCCGCTTTAGTTGCTGCGATTTCAGTTACGGCTTTAGTTGGAATCAAACCTACAGATGTGAAGGCTGAAACAGATGTGAAGGCAATTGTTGAAGGAATGTCGGTTGAAGAAAAAGTGGGTCAAATGCTTATGCCGGATTTCCGCAACTGGCAAAAGCAAGGGGAAAGCAAAGCAACAGGTTTTACAGAGATGAACGATGAAGTGGGAAGCATCATTCAGAAATATCATTTAGGAGGAGTTATCCTATTTGCTGAAAACGTCGTAGATACTGAACAAACAGTCCGTTTGATAGATGGCTTGCAAAATGCAAGCCCGGAAATACCGCTTTTCATAACCATTGATCAGGAAGGCGGAATCGTGACACGTCTGCAAACGGGAACGAATCTGCCAGGCAACATGGCGTTAGGTGCAACACGAAGTGAGAAATATGCCTATCAAACTGGCAAAATCATTGGGGAAGAATTATCGTCTCTTGGTGTAAATGTAAACTTCGGCCCCTCATTGGATGTAAACAACAATCCTGATAATCCTGTAATCGGTGTCCGTTCATACAGCTCTAATCCAGAGCTTGTCTCAAAGTTAGGCATTGAGACTATACAAGGACTGCAACGACAAAATGTTGCTGCAACGGCAAAGCATTTTCCAGGACATGGCGATACCGCTACTGACAGTCATTACGGTTTGCCGCTTGTTACACATGACAAGGATAGATTACAAGCTGTAGAGCTTCTGCCTTTTCAGAATGCAATTGATGAAGGTGTAGATATGATTATGACAGCTCACGTTCAATTTCCTGCTTTTGATGATACAACGTATATCAGCAAAAAAGACGGTCAGGAGATTTTGGTTCCAGCCACACTTTCCAAAAAAGTGTTGACAGGATTGCTGCGCGAGGAAATGGGATTTGAAGGTGTCATTGTCACAGATGCCCTTAATATGAAAGCGATTTCAGATAACTTCGGCCAGGAAGAAGCCGTCGTATTAGCTTTAAAATCAGGTGTAGATATTGCGTTGATGCCTGCACAAGTGAACTCTTTGGAAATGGAAAAGAATTTGGCTTCCGTTTATGACGCAGTAATAGAAGCAATCGAATCCGGAGAACTCCCGATGGAGCAAGTAAATGCATCGGTTGAGAGAATTCTAAAATTGAAAGAAAAACGCGGTATTTTGGATCCTGACAAAATGCCAATTGAAGAAAAAGTAACTAACTCATTAAAAGTAGTAGGCAACAAGGAGCATTTGAAGCAAGAAAAGAAAATGGCGGAGGATGCTGTTACGCTTTTGAAAAACGAAGACAAAACACTCCCTTTCAAACCCAAAAAAAGTGAGAAGGTTCTCGTGCTTGCTCCATTTGATGATCAAGTAAAAGCGATGACAAGAAGCATAAACGAATTAAAAGGCAGGAAGAAAGATGTTGAAGTTACTGGCTATGCTTTCTCGGAAAAGTCCTTCAATGAAGAGGTGGCAGCCATGGTTGATGAAGCAGACTATGTTATTACCGGTTCCTATGTTGTGAAAAATGACCCCGCTGTAAATGATGGCGTCATTGATGACAGTATCCAGGATTCAAGCAAATGGGCAACAGCTTTTCCAAGAGCTGTCATGAAAGATGCTGAAGCAAAGAATAAAAAGTTCGTGTTAATGAGTCTGCGCAATCCTTATGATGTCGGAAATTTTGAAGAAGCAAAAGCTGTGCTTGCGGTCTATGGTTTTAAAGGCTATTCAAATGGTGCCTATAGACAGCCGAACATTCCTGCCGGCATTAAAACGATTTTTGGTGAATCAAAGCCAAAAGGTATATTACCAGTAGATATTCCATCTGTCACTCAACCTGAAGAGGTTCTTTATCCATATGGTTATGGACTCGATATTCGTTCAGGGAAGCTGCTTAAATAATCCGAATAAAGGGGAGGAGTTCCATTGAAAAGAGTATTGTTGATGGTAATGATTCTGACGCTTGCTTTAAGTGCTTTTCCTGCGGAAAAAGAGGTTGCTGCCCATAAGAGGAAGAAAGATAGTAAAGTAACGCCTGGTGTTGAGGTCCTTTTAGATGATCAGAAAGAACTTTTAAAAGACAAAAAAGTTGGCTTAATTACCAATCCGACCGGTATCGACTCAAAAATGAACAGCATTGTTGATTTGCTGCATGAAGATCCGGATATTGAACTGACAGCGTTATTCGGTCCTGAGCATGGCGTACGCGGTGATGCTCAGGCAGGAGAATATGTTGAATCGTATATAGACGAAAAAACAGGGCTCCCTGTATACAGCCTCTACGGACAAACAAGAAAACCAACACCTGAAATGCTCAAAAACGTAGAAGTGCTTGTCTTTGATATCCAGGACGTCGGCACACGGTATTACACATACATCTACACGATGGCTTATGCCATGGAAGCAGCAAAAGAAAACAACATTCCCATTGTCGTGCTTGACCGTCCGAATCCTCTAGGCGGACTTTCAGTTGATGGTCCTGTACTCGAGCCTGATTTCTCTTCCTTTGTAGGGATGTATCCAATTCCAACAAAGCACGGTATGACAGTCGGAGAGCTTGCTTCCTTCTTCAACGAAGAATTCAATATTGGAGCAGATTTGAGAGTCGTCAAAATGAAAGGCTGGAAGCGATCCATGGATTTCGAAGACACAGGACTTCCATTTGTCCTGCCGTCACCAAATATGCCGACAGTTTCAACAACATTTGTTTATCCTGCAACCGGTCTGATTGAAGGAACAAACCTCTCAGAAGGGCGGGGAACAACCAAGCCATTTGAACTGATCGGCGCACCTTTTATCAACAGTACAAATCTTGCTGCAGAATTGAACTCACTCAGTCTGCCAGGCGTGACATTCAGGGCCGCATCCTTTACACCGACATCTTCAAAACATGCCGGAAAACTCAGCCATGGTGTTGAAATTTATGTAACAGACCGCGCTGAATTCGATGCGGTAACTACAGGACTTCACATCATTAAAACAATTCATGACATGTATCCAGACGATTTCGAATTCCTTTCAAACAACTTCTTTGATAAATTAATTGGAAACGATTGGGTCAGAACAATGATTCTGGAAGGAGCATCCGTTAGAGAAATCACGAAAAAATATCAGAAAGATCTATATGAATTTAAGAAGGTTCGAAAAGAGTACTTAATTTATAAGTAATTGTTTCAAAAGGGTGGAATCATTATGATTCACCCTTTTTTAGTATATCAATCGAATTTGAGTAACGCAGCTGAAATGAACTTTGCAAGCGTAATTAACAAAAGAGATGGGATCAACAGGAACACCATTAAAAACAAAATAGGATACACTATAAATATTGCTGCAGATAAGGTTAGAATGAAAAACTATGCCGTTTAAAGCATCTGGTAACATAGTAGCTATCGACAGCCGAAATTAAAGGACATCAAGGAATAAAACTCGGTAGCAATGCGAGAAAAATTTATAATAAGCACAGGTGAACCTACAACTACAAATCATGGATAGTTAAAAAGAAGGCGTAAATAGAAAGTAGAAGTAAGTGAACAATTGGTACTCGTTATTTTAAAATAACTTAGTTTACATAATATATATTATCGGAAGTAAATGAAAAACGCTGTATCTTATCTCAAATCCCAAGTATTCTTAAGATAGTGAGACAAAATCGAAAAAATGGACTGTGCAAACAGTTTTGCTGCACAATCCGTTTTTCTTATTAATCTGCCACGTGTAATACGATTTTTCCTGTATTCTTATTGCTTTCCATATATTCATGAGAATCCGAGACTTCTGCTAACGGAAATACTTTATCGACAATCGGCTTGATTGCTTTAGATTCTAACAATGGCAATACATTATCAATTAGATCAGCTGTCAGTCTGGCTTTGTAATCAATGCTTCTTGTGCTTAATAATGTTCCTTTTACATGTAAGCGCTTTGCAAGCAACGGCATTATTGATACATTCTCTAGCTCCGTACCACCTAAGAATCCAATTAAGATCAATCTGCCGTCAGTTTTAAGTGTTTTGATATTCTGATTCCAGTATGTTGCTCCAATGAAGTCTAGAATAATATCAGCGCCTGTATCGGCAAGCTTCTCAGCAAAATCTTCTTCTTTGTAGTTAATTGTGATGTCAGCGCCAAGCTCTTTACAGAAATCCAGTTTTTCCTGTGATCCAGCTGTAACTGCAACTGTTGCACCTGCTTGCTTCGCCAATTGTATGGCAGCAGTTCCAACACCACTTGCACCAGCATGGATCAAGACGGTTTCACCCTGTTTAAGCTCTCCGAGCCAATGTAGGGTCTGATAAGCTGTCAGGAAGACTTCCGGGACCGCCGCTGCCTCTTCATAGCTTAGATGCTCTGGAATTGGCATTGCCAGCTTACTGTTAAGTACAGCGTATTCAGCATAGCCGCCGGATGGAATGAGTCCAAAGATGCGGTCTCCCTTTTCCCATCCGTATGCTTCCTCTCCTGCTTCTTCTACGACACCGGCAATTTCCAAGCCTAAAATAGGATCGAAATCACTGGATGGATAGTTTCCTTTGCGCTTTTCTATATCGGCACGGTTAATTGCTGAAGCCTTTACAGCGACAAGAATTTCGTCCGGTTTTATTTTTGGTTTAACAGATTCCTCCAGTTTTAACTTTTCTGGGCCTCCGAAACCTTGTAATGTGATTGCTTTCATAGTTAAGACTCCCTTTCTGCCTTTATTTTTATCCTTTACGGAAAAAAAGTAAATAAATCAGCACTATCCAGAATGGAAGGGCGAACAAGAGCCCGATTAGCAGACCTTTGAAGAATTTCATGCTGCTGCACCTCATTTCGTGTGCTTTTTCTTATTGTTAACCATATGATAAAAAGCTTAAACATGCAAAAACCCGGCTCCGTTATCTGGAGCTCGGGTTGTGCACTGCTTGATATACGGGCGATCTTGCTTGAATAGTCTCTAAATAGTAATCGAATAATTCACTGGAAGCATTCGTCCAGGAGTGCTTCTCAGCTTCTATTCGCACATTCTGCTTCATTATAGCTGCTAATTCCTGATTATCGAGTCTGCCAACCGCTTTACTCATGCTGGCTACATCCTCATTTTCAAAGAGGAATCCTGTCTTGCCTTCCTCGATTTGCTCCAGTGTCGGTCCGCTTTTAGCAGCAATGACTGGAATACCGGATGCCATAGCTTCTAGTATAACCAGACCGAGTGTCTCGGTAACAGACGGGAACAGAAAAGCATCCGCAGAAGCAAACGCCTGTGATAGCTCTTCTCCATGTAGAAAGCCTGTGAACAGCGTGTTTGTTCCTGCAAATATCTTCTCCAATTCTTTACGAGCAGGACCGTCCCCGATAATAGCTAATGCTAAGTCATCCCGTTCATCCAGCAATGGACGAATCTTATGGATTTCCTTTTCAATTGCCAGTCTGCCGACAAAGATAAGCAGTTTCTTACTATGATCTCCTTGCAAAAGCCGCTCACGCATACGTTCTGAATAAAAATTCGGATGCCGTTTCTCTATATCGACGCCTCTGCGCAACACATGCATCCTCTCGAAGCCGTGTTCGTCAAGCTCCTGCTTGATGGCAGCAGACGTACACAGATTAATGTCAGCTGTATTATGCAACCTACGGAAATGCCACCAGAATAATGGCTTTAAAGGTTTATACAACTTGTAATAATCAAGGTATTTCGGTACATGTGTATGATAAGACGCCAAAAGCGGCAGTCCTTTCTTATGTGCATAATGTATTCCCGCTACCCCGACCAGGGCTGGGTTCGCCACATGTACGAGATCCGGCTGATGCTTCTCCAGCAAGGATTTAATTCGCCTAGTCGGCAAGGAGAATTTCTTGGAACGGTAAAATGGCATCGTTACCGTTCCAACCCCTTCCACAAGAGCGCCTTCGTACTCGGTAACACCTAATTCCGGAGCGATGACGACGACTTCATGATTCTGGCTGCGCAGGAACTTGATCGCTTCGGTGAGCCGGGTGACGACACCGTCAGTCGATGGCAGAAATGTCTCGGTGATAATGACGATTTTCAATGTGTACTCCTATTTCCACGTAACCGTAGGGAGAACATTTTCTTTGATGACGCGATCTTTATGTTCAAGAGCCGTCTCCAGAATTTCACGAAGCACGTCATCTGTTAGCAGATTCGGTTCAAGACCAAGATCACGGAGCTTCGTATTCACCGCATTATAGTAATGCTCTTCTGCTTCCACTCTAGGATTTTCGATAGATTTGATCTGTGGATCAAGACCCTTCTCCCGGCTGACTTTCTGCACCTTCTCAGCAAGTTCTTTCACAGAGAAGCTTTCTGTGAATTGGTTGAATACCCGGAATTCCCCTGCATCTGCTGGATTCTCTGCTGCAATTTCCACACAGCGGATTGTATCTGTGATATTCAAGAAGCCACGTGTCTGTCCGCCGCTTCCATATACAGTGATGTCATGGCCAGTAGCTGATTGAATGAGGAATCTGTTCAAAGCTGTACCAAAGACACCATCATAATCGAAACGGTTTGCAAGAACCGGATCGAGTTTCGTCTCTTCTGTATGAAGACCATATACGACACCTTGATTCAAGTCTGTTGCACGAATGCCCCAGATCCTGCAAGCAAGCATGATGTTATGGCTGTCATGCACCTTGGATAAGTGATAAAAAGAACCCGGCTGTTTCGGGAATGGCAGTTTATCCTTTCTGCCTTTATGTTCAATTTCGATATAGCCCTCTTCAATATCGATATTAGGGGTACCGTACTCTCCCATCGTACCAAGCTTAATCAGATGACAAGATGGAGCGAATTCCTTGATTGCATATAATACATTCAAGTTTCCGATCACATTATTCTGCTGCGTGTAAACTGCATGCTCACGATCGATCATGCTGTACGGTGCCGAGCGCTGTTCCGCAAAGTGGACAAATGCGTCAGGCTGTGTCTGACGGAATACTTCCGCTAGAAAATCATAATGATTCAAGTCGCCTATGTATGTCTTGATTTCCTTGCCAGTCTTCTCTTTCCACTTTGCGACGCGCTCTTCCAAGGAATAAATTGGTGTTACGGAATTGGATCGTAATTCTTCATCATACTTACGTCTTACTAAGTTATCGACGATTGCTACTTCATGACCTTGCTTGGACAAATAAAGGGCTGTCGGCCATCCGCAGAAACCATCTCCACCAGCTACAACAATTTTCATGACTCATCCTCCTGTGACATCAACATTTCTTGGTACGTTCGTTAACAATTATATGCTAACGATGCTGCAATGAAAAACAATATGGTGTTAAGGAAGATTTGAGAATGTGTAAATAAGTTGTTAACTGTTCAGCCCGCGATCCAATTTTTTCAACGGCTTTTTCGCCGGTCCTTCGAGGACATCACCTGTTCCAGAAAAACGTGAACCATGACAAGGACAATCCCAGCTGGATTCAGCACTATTCCAATTGACTTCACACTTCATATGGGTACAAGTTGTATCGACTTGGTGGATTTCTCCGTTTTCGTCCTTATAGACACCAAGCAGCAGGCCATTAAACCGCACTTTGGTCGCTTCGCCCCGCTTCAGATTCGGGACATATTCATATGGCTGTTCCAGTTTACCTAGCACAAATTCCTTCGCAACTTCCATAACATTCTTAGTTACACTACCCAAATCCGGGTCAGCCTGAAACCTCGATGGCTGATAAATATTTTTGTAGCGGCTGCTGCCTGCCGTAATAAGTGAACTGATTTCAAGACCTGCAACGATACTGCTAGTCATACCCCATTTACGATATCCAGTAGCGACAAAGATATTATCGTTGCCTTTGCTGATATGACCGATGTATGGCAGATTGTCCAATGTGACGATATCCTGGGCCGACCACATATAGATTGGAGTCTCTGTATCCAGATAAGCAGCAAAGTCCGCGAGTTCCTTATAATATGTTTCCTCAGGATGACCTTCACCTGTCCGATGGGATTCCCCGCCTATGAGAAGCAAGGTGCCGTGCTCTTCGGTTTCAATGCTGCGCACGGATCTGGAAGGAGTATCTGCATTGATATACATGCCGCCAGGATAAGACGTTTTTGGCTTAGCTGCCACTACGTAAGATCTATCCTGATACAGTCTGGCAAAGTAGAAGCCTTTTCCGTCGTAAAAAGGAAAATGCGAAGCAACGACTACCTTTTTGCAGTTTACCTTCAATCCGCTCTTTGTAACCACAACAGGTTCCTGTCCCTCTTCGATAGTGTCAATTGGAGTATCTGTATATACCTTACCTCCATTATCAAGAAATACTTGAAGTAAACCGTTAAGGAATTCCAGCGGATGATATTGGTACTGTTCTTTCATGATCAATGCCTTCTCTACATCAAAACCAAGCGGAATCGAATCAGTCAGTTCTCCCTGTATACCAAGCTTCTGATATGCGTCGTATTCCTTCTCCAGCTTATTGATGTTTTGTTTATCCTTTGTATAGATATAAGCGTCCTGTTCTACCAGATGGCAGTCGATACTGTGCGCGGAAGTCGTCTCTTTTACAAATCTGATAGCATCCATGCACGCTTCATAATGTGTCTTAGCTGTATCCTTATTAAAATGCTGGATATATTCATCGTAGATCAACCCATGCTGAGCAGTCAGCTTTGCGGTCGTATAGCCTGTAGTTCCGCTATAGAGACTGTCAGCCTCCAGAATAGTCACTTGCCGCCCTTCCTTTGCAAGCATGTATCCTGTGACAATACCGGTAATACCTCCGCCGACAATGACGATTTCACTTTCTGTATCGTAACGGAGTGTCTCAAACTGCGGTATCTCTGTCTTCTCCCGCCAATAGCTTTTATTATGTGTCATGATTATCCTCCATCTGTAGTGATAGCACCATTTTTGCCAAAGAAATGATGTGTTAATCAGATGTTTTTTGTATACGCTATCAGGGAAGACGTTTTGCAAGGAGGCGGTATAGGTATGAAATGCGTACAGATGGTAGTTGGAGGTAAAGTTCAAGGTGTTGGTTTCCGGCTTGCTGCCGCTGAAATCGCCCGAAATCTTGAGTTAGTGGGTTTTGTCCGGAACGAGGCAGATGGTACTGTTAGAGTTGATGCTGAAGGTGATCCAGAAAAAGTAGAACAATTCATCCAGCAGATCCGCAAAGGTCCGAATAACTTTATAAAAGTGAAACAAGTCGATTTGAAATACTTAGAAAAACAACAAGGCTTCAGACGTTTTGAAGTAAGGTAAATGAAAAACGCCCGGCATATAGCCAGGCGTTTTTTTAATCTACCTTTTTCAAGTCCTTTACTGCTGGTCCTTCAATAACTTCCCCGCTTGCTCTGAAGCGAGAACCGTGGCAAGGGCAATCCCAGGTTGTTTCTGCATTGTTCCAATGCACTTCACAACCCATATGAGTACAAGTAGTGTCCACTTTATGGACAGTACCATCATTATCTTTATAGATACCAACCAGCTTGCCGTTTTGTCGTATTTTCCCTGCTTCTCCACGACTCAGTTCTTCGCTGGTCTTTTCTGTTTTCTCAAGTTTTCCGGATACGAGCTCTTTACTTACTTCCACCATATTTTTAGCTAATGTACCGATGCCTTTGATCCCGTCCTGCCGTGCCGGATCGTAAATATCGTTATAGATACTTTTGCCGTTTTCAATCAAAGAAGTGATTTCCTTCGCTGCGGTGATGCCCCCGGACATACCCCATTTGCGGAATGCGGTGGCAACATAAAGATTTTGAGTGCGTTTCGTTATACGGCCGATATAGAAAAGACTATCCAGACTCATGAAATCCTCTGCGGACCAGTTATAATCAAATTCACCTATATCGAATTCCGATCTGCCCCAATTGCGGAGATTACTATAATGTTCTTTCATATTATTTCCTTTACCGGTTCGATGCCCATCGCCACCGACCAGCCATAATGTATTCCCGCTCTTGTCCTTTGCACTTCGGACAGATCTTGATGGACTGTCAATGGATATATACATGCCGCCTGGATAGGTATGCGGGCTTTTACCTGCAACGATGTAAGATCTAGCAATATCCAAACGTGCAAAGTAACCTCCTTTGAAATCATAAAACGGGAAGTGAGTAGCTATTACCACATGCTTGGTTGTTACACTCCCGCCACCCTTCAGCTTGACAGTAGCTGGTTCACCTTCTTCGATTGTTTCGGCACGAGTGTCTTCATAAATATGCCCGCCATGTGAGCTGATGTATTCAGCCATCGCTTGGAGGAAAAGAAGCGGATGGAATTGTGCTTGATTATCCATCCTTACCGCTTTTTGTACGGAAAGCGGCAGTGCTATTTCGTCTACCAATGCACCTGGTATGCCTAGCTTCTCATATGCTTGCCATTCCTTTTCAATTTGGCGGACATTTTTCTTTTCATCAGTGAAGACATAAGCGGGTTCCTGGCTTATTTGAAAATCTGCCTGTAAATCCTTTTCTGTTTCCCTTACAAAATCAATTGTTTCCATTGCTGCTTCAAAATGAATTCGAGCAGTTTCTTCGCCAAATTTGCTGATCAGCTGATCATAGATTAAATCATGCTGAGCTGTCAATTTGGCTGTCGTATAGCCTGTTGTACCATGCCCGAGTTTCAATGCCTCAATTAAAGTGACTTTATAGCCTTTTTTTGTAAGTAAGTAAGCAGTAGTGATTCCTGCGATGCCTCCGCCGACTACGCAAACCTCTGTTTCCGTATCCTCTTGCAGCTTCTCATAGTTCGGAAAACTGCTTGTTTCGATCCAATAAGATTCATGCTTGCCAGTCGACATATAGTGACAACTCCTTTTTTGTTACACTTAACCTATTTGAGGAAAAGATAAACAAAAAAATCCACTGCCTATTGGCAGTGGATCTGCTTAGTTTTCCTGGAAGAACTTGCGGTTGATTTCAATATACTTCGTTTCTTCCGCTGGTACCTCATCTTCCATGAAGATCGCTTCAACTGGGCATACCGCTTCACATGCACCACAATCGATGCAGATGTCAGGATCGATATAGAACATATCTTTACCTTCCGCGATACAGTCAACCGGGCAAACTTCCATGCATTCGCCTGCCTTTTCCGCTTCACATGGGGAAGTAATGACAAAAGCCATGTGTACAGCCTCCTCTACTACTATAAATGAACCGGTCATTCGACACGGTTTTTATCCAGGTATACTGCGACTTCGCAAAATACAACGAACTATATGTATTTATACCCTATCGATTCAAATTATAACAACAATATTCGATAATAACAACGGGCGTACTCAATATTTGACAGCTTGCTTGTTCTGCCTAAAAACTTCATACTTGACATACACTGTAGCAAAGGAGGCGATCCATATGGAGATAACACTGCAGGAAAGCTGTCAATTAAGTACGGTGGCAACACTGTTCCACCTCCCGACGTATGTCCTGTTCGCTGCAAATCCGTTTCTGTCCACGCATGTAAAATCACAGCAGCCTATCCAGGTTCCTGGCTATGCTCCAAAGTCATACACTCTCGATAAGGAGATGACAGATGCTGCCTTAGCATCTGCTTATAAGCTTCCGCTAAAACTGGTTCAACTATTGTATAACGCTTCCCGCTTCCCTGCAGGTACTGAGCTCATACTCCCGCAGCAAGTGACCTATCCGGTAACATGCTTCCGCCACCAGTATGATTATGCTACTTGTCTTCATGATATAAGAGCGCTTCATCAGCTTTTTCCGTATATCCGCATGCGTACAGTATACAAATCGGTACTGGGAAAACCAGTAACGGAACTTCAAATTGGCAAAGGGAAGAAAAAGATTCATATAAATGCAAGTTTTCATGGCAATGAGTGGATCACTTCCTTGGCTCTCATGAGGTTCGTAAATGAATACTTGCTCGCTGTCACACATGACAAAAAGCTTTTCGGTTACCCTGCAAGCAAGTTATATCGAGAAGTGACGCTTTCAGTTGTACCTATGGTAAACCCGGATGGTGCTGATCTTGTCATTCATGGAAGTAAAGCTGCCTATGACTATGAAGAACTTGTCCAATTCTTGAATGAGGGCTCTTGTGATTTTCAAGGGTGGAAGGCAAATATAACAGGTGTTGATTTGAATAAGCAGTATCCTGCCAAGTGGGAATACGAGCAGCTGCGGAAACCAAAACTACCTGGTTCTCGTGATTTTCCGGGGCTTACGCCTTTGACTGAACCGGAATCGATTGGGATGTATGAGCTCGTCCGCAAAGAAGATTTTGATTCAGTTGTGGCGCTGCACACGCAAGGAGAGGAAATCTACTGGAGCTTCGAGGAGAAAGAGCCGCCTTCTGCGGAAAAGCTAGTCGCTCAGATGGAACATCTAAGCGGATACAAAGCAGTAAAGGAACTCGATAACTATGCTGGATTTAAAGATTGGTTCATTGGATCATATCAACGCCCTGGCTTTACGATTGAACTGGGCAAAGGACAAAATCCCCTGCCCCTAGAACAAGTCGATACAATTTATGAAAAGCTGTGCACCATTTTAATGGTCATACTTACAAGTGATAGCATTTAGGCATTCCAGATTCGTTCGACCATATAACTGCCGCCAGTGCGCTGCACCAGAAATACATCCGGATTAGAAAAGCCTTTCCAATGAGAAAATCCGATATCAGTCTGGAATTCCTTCAAAAGGATTGCCAGAAGATTCCCATGTGTGACCAGGACTACAGTTTCCAGATGCTCTTCAGCTTCCAGTTCATCGATCAGGGCGCGCACCCGGATTCTGGCATCATTTGATGATTCACCGCCCGGAAGGCGCAGATCAAAGTCGGCAAACGACTCTTCCAATACTTCCAGCCAATCATCAACAGGTTCTTCACTTAAGATTCGCTCCTGCAGCCGCCGGTCGAGCTCTATCGGTATATCTGCTGCATCGGCAAAAGGTTTAATTGTCTCGACGGCCCGGAAGAAGGGGCTGGAGAGGACACGCTGGATCGGATAGTCCAGCCGTTTCAAAAAAGCAGCAAGCGATCGGGCTTCATTTATTCCTTCATACGTTAGCGGCGAGTCTTTATGCTGTCCTTGTGCATTGCAATGACGAACAAGAATAATCCTTTTCACAAGCCCCATCTCCTTCTAGCTATGCTTAGCCTTATTATCGGTTAACAATCGGACAATTACAAGCATAGGAAAATGCTAGCCAACAAAAAAGGCTAACCTCTACTAGGTTAGCCTTTACCTTGTTCATTTATTACACTTCTTTGAAATAATCTTTCCGAAAAGCACCGACGCGATTTGTATTGTCGATAATAAAAATGAATTCTTCTGTTTCATTTTTAACATCATATATTTTTCCAGGTGTAAGTGTCGTATTCACGACATATTTTTTTGCATCTGTGTGGACACATTCCACTTGTTTGATTGTTTTTGTATCTTGCCAATGTTTATGGATCATCATGTTTCTTCCTTTCGTTGATGTTTCTCGAGCTTTGGTAGCGTCCATTGCAGCAGCAGCGGTAAAACAAGTACTACTAAAAGCAGCCTTATCGTCTGCAAGGAGCTGACAATGGATGGGTCTCCGCCAGTCGTCTGTGCTGTCAGCGCCATCTCGACGAGGCCTCCAGGCGCCATGCTGAGTACAGAAGTAGCCATGTTCAATGATGTGAACTTGCTGAACAAAAACCCTAGTCCAAAGCAAAGTAAAATAAGCAGTATAGACAGACCGGTATAATAGAGACAAAGTCTGCCAGCTTTTTTTAAATCTCTTATAGAAATAGAATGACCTAAATATACGCCAATTGTCAACTGTGCCGCGACGAAAAACAGATGCGGAAACTGATATAAATGCATCCCGCTTACTTGCAGTATAGCTGTAAGCAGCATCGGAACGATAACAAGTGATGACGGTATAAATCTGTTTGTCAGACGGGCAACTATGTACATGAGGACATATAACCCGATTGTCCACCAAGCTCCTTGCTCTGTCTGGGGCAGCTGTACGGCTCCTTGACTCCCAGTGTCCATGAAGAGATGTGTAGCAGCGAACGGAATGATGAAAAGGATGCTGACTAGGCGAATCGTCTGGAATATCGTTACGAGACCCGTATTAGCCTTCATGGATTCGCTTAGTGCCGATACGGCAGACAAACCCCCTGGTATACTGCCGAGCATGCTTGTTTTCATATCGACGTTCACCCATTTACTGACCATATATGCATTGACCATGCAAATTGCAATCAATAGTAATGTCAAAAGTGTATAGATTATTAGATATGGCTGTACGTTATGGAATGTATGCACCGTAAATGTGTTACCAATCTGGATACCGAGCAGCCAATAGCTCACTTTACGAAGCCGCTGTGAAGCAGCTGTCTTGTTATTCCAGATGATCTTGGAAAGCAAGAGGCCTGTTACCGGCCCAAGTATCCATGGAAGCGGCAAATGCAGCAAAGTGAAAAGGCCGCCACCTATCAAGGCGATCAGATAAGACTTCAGGATGGAACGTAATTGACCGTTTTCCCCCATGGAAGTCAGGCCCTATCGCTTTTAGGTTTATAAAACCAGCCGCCGATGGCAATAACAGCCATTACGATCCAGAATGTAGCATTCCAGCCAGCAGAGTCAGGGAAATGCTCCGATATGATCTTCAATGCAGGATGTGCCAATGTGTGGATAGCCAATTTGATTGCTACCCAGCCGATGATCAAATACGCAGCTGCTTCGAGTCCAGGACGCTTGTCCAGGATTTTAACAATATAAGACGCAGCTATTCTGATTAAGATCAGACCGATCATGCCTCCTGCCAATACTACAAGGAATTGACCGCCATCCATTCCGCCGATGTGAGGAAGTGGTGTAGCCGATAAGGAAGCCGCGAGTGCAACTGCAGTAAGGATAGAGTCTACCGCGAAAGCAATATCCGCTAATTCCACTTTCAGTACTGTCATCCAAAATCCAGAGTTTTTCTTGCTGAACGGACTCTCGGCATCTTCCCCGCTGCCGTTTTTCTTTAATTTGATAAGGTTCGATATACAAATATATAGTAGATAAAGAGCACCTAAAGCCTGGATCTGCCAAATATTCACTAAGAAGCTGACAAAGAAAAGGGAAGCGAAACGGAAGATGAATGCCCCTCCCAGGCCATACAATAAAGCTTTACGCTGCTGTTCAGCAGGTAAATGTTTTACAATTAGCGCCATCACAAGCGCATTATCAGCTGCAAGCAATCCTTCCAGTCCAATCAATACTAGAAGAATCCAGCCGTATTCAATCCATAATGTAGAATCCATTCTCATACTCCTCGTCCAAAACAATGCTCTTGTTCCTTCATATAGCGAACAAGAGCAAAGCTGTTACTGTATTTATTTACTTGAAGAGATATAAATACTCTCCATAACCTTCTTTTTCCATTTCATCGACAGAAATGAATTTCATTGCTGCAGAGTTCATGCAGTAGCGCAGGCCGCCTGTAGCTCTCGGACCATCATCGAACACATGACCAAGATGCGAATCACTTTCAGCTGCCCTTACTTCGGTCCGCACCATACCATGTGAAAGATCCATATTCTCTTTCACTTCGTAAGAATCGAGCGGTCTTGTAAAGCTTGGCCAACCGCAGCCGGCGTCATATTGGTCCTTGGAAGAAAACAATGCTTTGCCGGATACGATATCCACGTAGATTCCTTCTTTGGTATTATTCCAATATTCGTTTTCGAAAGGACGCTCTGTTCCATTCTCTTGCGTAACGTGATATTGGATCGGAGTCAACATTTCTTTCAGCTTCGCTTTATCTTTTTTAGGACCCCAGTTTTGCTTGATGAAGTCCTCCCGACCGGAACCACGCTTGTACATCTTGTAATGGTACCTGTTCTTCTTGTAATAATCCTGATGTTTCTCTTCTGCCGGATAAAACGGCTTGGCAGGCAGAATCGGGGTTACGATATCCTTCTGGAAACGTCCGCTCTCCTGCAGCTTCGCTTTGGATGCCTCTGCCACTTGCCGCTGTTGTTCATCGTGGTAAAAGATCGCTGTTTTGTAAGATTCGCCACGGTCATGGAACTGCCCCCCAGCATCTGTAGGGTCGATCTGCTGCCAAAATGTTTCTACCAGTTTCTCATAAGGGAATATATCTGGATCGAAAGTAATTTGAACGGCCTCGACATGACCAGTTGTGTTCGAGCACACTTCCTCGTATGTGGGATTCGGTTTGTCGCCGCCAGTGTAACCGGAAACTACTGCTTCGATACCAGGTCGCTCCGTAAATGGTTCAACCATGCACCAAAAACAGCCTCCTGCAAAGGTAGCGTGTTGTAATGCCATAATAAATCCCTCCTTCATCGTATGCTATATATTTTCCTCTTTTGCGGAAAAAAATCAAGTAGCACGCTTAAATATACATTTTCGGGAGGGACTCTCCGGATTCGTTCTTCGTCAGTTTCTGTTTAGATGGTTCTTTTTCTTCCTTTTGGATGGAGGACAATGTCTTCTTGCTATCATCCTCGCTTTTATCCTTACCCTCATTATTGACTTCTGTCCCAGACGCTTCATCCTCGTCATCATCAAAGTTGATATCCTTCAAAGCTTTCATCATCTTGAGCATGGAAGGCAAGTTCTTCACCATCGGTCCATATTCCTGTACCATCGGCATGAAGGACTCAGCCGCCTTTAATGCGCTTTGTGTATGATTCAGCATGTCAAGTAACGATACTCCTCCAGAAGAACTGCTCGTTGCAGGAAGAGCTGCTCTGGCCGTTGTTTGTGCGCCTTTGCTTCCACGGTTCAGAATCTTTTGCAGAATACCAGGTAAGCCGCCTGGTGGGCGCTGTGGCTGCTGCGGTGCGACTCTCGGTTGAGGAAGAAATGGATTCCTCCTTACAGGTGGCTGTGGCTGGCCTCGTCGCCCGAAGACGGAAGGACCAAATGGATTTCTTGCCATTCTCATACCTCTTCTCGCGTCAATATTTCTACCAGTCTACGCAAGCAAGAAGTCTTTTGTTCCATTCTATTCTGGATGCAGGCAATATATTTCCCTCTTTGGCCCTCTATTTCCCGGGCAAGCGCAAGATTCTCCCTCTATCTACTTTTAAAGTAGAATTTTATGTCGTTAATTGACGCTTGATAACGAAACTAGCTGATACGTACAAATAGTTTGTTCCTCTTTCAACGTCAATTCGACAATGATTGCTTTGCCAATTTCATCTGTATCTTTCGCTCGCTTGATATCGATCGGCTGATGCAGGGGAAATAAATGATAACCCTGAAGTTTCAGCTGAAAAATATTTTCTTTGCTGTCAATGCGTTTTTCTTTTCCTTCTGTACGAAGGACTGTTTCAAAATTGATGGGAGTTCCCAAAGTTGTCTCCTCCTTATTGGAAAATGAATTTCGCTGACGAACCTGTCGGCGAAGTATCAATCTGCAGTTTCGTATGAATCTCTTCTTTCAGCTGTGGTACGTGAGAGATGATGCCGAGTACACGATTGCTCGCCTGCAAACCTTTCAGGCTGTCAATTGCCTGCTCGAGCGATACTTCATCCAGTGTTCCGAATCCTTCATCAATGAATAGGGTTTCGAGTTCAACACCGCCTGCATGTGCTTGAACAACATCAGACATGCCGAGAGCAAGCGATAATGCTGCTTTAAAGCCTTCACCGCCGGATAATGTCTTGACTGGACGTTCCTGTCCAGTGTGATGATCAATCACTTCAAGATCCAAACCGCTTTGAGCGCCGCGTTTTGCGATCTGGCCGCTTCGTTTCAGCTGATAGCGGTGATCTGTCATTTCTTCTAATCGTATATTCGCCTGCAGGATGATTTCATCCAAGAAGCTTGTCAGCACATAGCGCTCAAAGGAAAGTCGCAGGCTGTTATCTCCTTTTGCCAAATTAGCTAGTTCGCCAATATCGTAATACTGTGCTTTTTGATCTGCCGCTTCTTCCTGAAGCCGTATCAGGGAAGTCATGATATCTTCATGATGGGAGGCATAGCTTCTTGCCATATTCAGACTGCTATTTTTCGCTTCAAAGATTTGCTCTGCTTCTGACACTGCTTGCTCGAACAAAATCAAATCTGGCTTTTCCTTCTGATTGGTTTGCTTACGCAAAGAGTCGATTTGTTCAGAAACACTGCGTCGCTGCTGTTCATGCTGCTCCAATTCTTCCTGAAGCTTTCTTACGTCAAGCTCCGAACCGCTGGCTTGCCTGAAAGCTTCCGTATCATTAAATCCTGCATCTTCAAGCTTAGCGAGGAATGCTTTTTCCTCCCGGAAGTACGTTTGCTCCAAATCTGCTGCAAATTTTGCAGTTGATTCCAAAGCCGCTGCTATTTGCTGTCTGCTTATGGTGATTTCCTCGTACTGGTGCTGCAGAGCTTCCCATTCGCTGATAGCAGCTTCAATTGCAGCTTCCTCAAGTTTGATCTGGTGTTCCCATTCAGAATGGTTCTGAAGGACGTCAGGCAGCTGTTTACGTTGATAACTTACTTCTGCCTCGGTGCGAGTGTATGTTTCCTCAAGGGTGCGTAGATTGTTTTGGAGCTCTTCAGCGGCCTTCAGCTCTTGTTCAAACGTTTGTTTAAGCTTCTCCAGTATCTGTCTCTTTTGTTCCAGCTTCTTACGCTCTTCTTGCTTCGAACGAAGGGAGGCTGTTGTTTTGTCCTTTTTCGAGAGTATATCATGTTCCAGCTCATCCAGTTTTGTCTGATCGTATGTTGCTTCTCCTGTGATGTTCCGATAAAGCTCATCTGTCACCTGCCGGATGGCCTGCCCATTCGATTTTGCTTCCACATATTTTTTCTGTATTTCATCATATGCACGCTGGGCATCTTCGAGCATCAATCTCTTTTGTTTCAGCATCTCAAATGATTGAAGATGCGTTGTTGTTTGAGCCGGTGAAGGATGTTCGATGGATCCGCAGACTGGACAAGGTTCTCCAGATGCCAGCTGTCCGGCAAGATGTGCAGCGTGATGGGCCGCTTGCGCTTCTTCGATCTCCGAAATCTCCTGCCGCAGCTGCTGCACATGATGCTCTTTTTCCTGCAGAAGATTTTTGGTCTGCTGATAAATAGTGCGCATTTCCTGTAACTGACGGACCGCATCCTTCAATCGAGCTGCTTCCTCCAGTTGCCGATCAAGTTTCTCTAGTATTCCTTGATCCTCATAGAATGCTTGAATCAGTGCCGCTTCCTGGCTTAAATCTTGTTCCAGTATATGTTGCTGATTCTTCTTATCTGTGTGTGACTGTTTTAACTTGAGCAAACGCTGCTGCTTATCTTCAAGCATCTTCTGAATTCGTGTTAACTCCAGTTTGCGTTTTTCATAGTCCTTCCACTGCTCAAGCTGCTGCTTCTGCTTTTGCAGCTGTTCCTGCCGGCTTCTTCGCTGCGGTTCAAGCTCTTTTGCTTTTGTGTAGGAAGTGGAGATAGCGAGGTACTGCTGTTCTAACTGATCTTTTCTTTCCTTCGTTTCCTGCTGCGCTTTTGCCTGGCGCTGCCACTCCTGTTTGCGAGTCGCGAGCTGCTGCTCATAAGGTACCAGACGATTTGCTCGTTCCATATCCCGAAGGCGCTGCTGTTTTTGTTTGATCTCCGGCAGCTTGTGATCGAGTCGTTCTTTTTGGACAAGTGCTTGCTCCAGCTGTTTGAACGTATCAAGGAGCTGCTTTGCTTCGTAATATTGCTGCTGCCGTTCCTGCCAGATATTTTTATGCTTTTCAAGCTCCTGCTCTCCCTGTGTGACAGCAGCTTTTATAGCATCAAGTTCTATCTGCAGCTTCTTCATCGTATCTGGTACACTGTCTGTCTCAGCGGGCTCCTGTGTACGCCACTCGATTTTGCTGATTTGCTGCTGTTCTTTCCATTCTGTCTGCTGCAAACTTTCCTTGAGCTGTTTGGCTTCGTCCTTCAGAGCCTCCGTCATGCGTTCATAGAAGTATGTGCGGAAGATGCGCTGTAGAATTTCTTCCCTTTCTTTACTGTTCTCAGAGATGAGCTTTCGGAATTCTCCTTGCGGAATCATAATCATTTTACGGAATTGTTCATAATCGAGACCGATCTTCTCTTCGATTGCCTCGTTCACTTCCTTGATTCTGGAGCTGATCAGCACCTGCTCTCCATCTTTCCACTCATAAAACTCCGCTCTTGCCGGATCATCTGTAAAGCCGTCACCGCGCTCTTTCTTTTTCTGCTGTTTCGGGTAACGGATAACCTCATACTCCGTACCGCGAAGTGCGAAACGGTAGCGTACCTCCGTCGTTTCACCCGGTGCTGCGAAGTGGCTGCGAAGGGAATCTTGATCACGATCACTTCCGCTGGCACGTCCATACAAGCTGTAACATATTGCATCGAAGATTGTCGTCTTTCCTGCACCAGTCGGACCTGTGATCAAGAAGATGGATTCTGACCCAAGCTCCCGGAAATCTATCGTCTGCGGTTTGTGGTAAGGACCGAAAGCGGTCATATTCAATGTAATGGCACGCATATCAGCTTCTCCTCTCTTGCTCAACCAGACGTTGGATGATTGCTTCCATATGAGTCTGACGGTGTTCCGGTATTTCTTCACCTTTCATTTCCTCATAAAAGGCAGCAAATAGCTGCATATGCGACATACGCTGCTTTTCCTTGATTTGTTTGATGTCGGACATGGAGCTTACGCCTGCTTTTGCCTTGCGCTCCAATCGAAGGATATTTGGATAAAGTTTGCGCAGTTTCCCCATAGGGTCCAGCAGCTGCCCATCATCCAAGAGGCGTATATGCAGATAATCGTCCGGGTTTCCTGCCGTTCCTTCCATCAGTTCATCAAAGTATCCTTCTACAATACGCATGTCCCGCTCAGGTGTGAGATCGATCTTTTCAAAAGATTGGAATCCGTCAGCATCAAGCTCCACCATTGTCACTGATTTCTTATGGTTTGCCTCTGAAAACGAATATTTAAGCGGTGATCCGCTGTAGCGTATATGATCACTGCCGATCCGCTGCGCCTGATGCAAATGCCCAAATGCTGCATACGTGAATGGTTGGAAAAGAGCTGCATCCACATACGGACTCCCGCCGATCATCGAAAGCCGTTCCTCAGAGTCGGATTCCATACCGCCTGCAAGGAAAGCATGTCCAACAAAAACGTGCCGTTCCGTCATGTCATACGTATCAGTAATATAGGAAATGATCTTTTCCATCGCACGTTGATGGGTTGTGATAGTTTCATCTCCGAAGAATGCACGTACGTCAGCAGGCTCTGTATAGGGAATTAGATGAAAATGCACGGGACCATGTGCATCTTCCAGTGTGACCGGAGTCATTCCAGGCCGCAGCTTCGTTTCGATGTACAACTTACTTGCCTTGAACAGCTGACTGCCGAAATCGAGACGATCCGGGCTGTCATGGTTTCCACTGATGGACAATACTGGTATTTCCTTATCTCCGATCAACCAATTCCATGTGTTATTCAGCAATTCCACTGCATCGCGGGGCGGAATGGCCCGATCATATAAATCGCCTGCTACAATGACTGCATCAGGCTGTTCTCTATCGATTATCGTTTTGATCTGCTCCAGGATGAGAGCTTGATCTTCTGTCATATGTACGCTGTTGACGATCTTGCCAAGATGCCAATCAGCGGTATGCAATAGTTTCATACGAATTCCTCCTGCTATTATTCTAGCACGATTTAGAAAAGGGTGGTATGGGAAGAACCGGCAGGAAACTGCTAGTCTTGCTTTCTTCTATGAAAAGGGCATTTGGAAGGCGAGGTATTGTCATCATGGAGGAAGTACTGCTTCCATTCAAGATTATCCTCATTGCCGTATGCATTCAAATCAGGATGAATATCGCTAGAATCGTAATCGAGGATCCTTTCCCGGATTTTCTGTTTGATGGCAGCTGCAGCTTTCGGTTTTGATTCGAATGTCTCCAGCGCCCACCTTGGCGTAATGGCCAGCATCATACACGGAAAATGCCGGCTTTTCTTACTGGAATGTGCTGGAGTGGCACAAAACATGAAATATTGCTCCCCTCCGAAACAATATTCCCATAATACATCTTCCGGGTCTTTGGGAATATGAACTGGCCAGCTCTGTGAATCATAAGCGGCCGTCTTGCTGAGCAGGTCCCAAAAAATTTCAAAATAAGCAGGCACATCGAGGTGAAGCTCCTGCTGCTTTGTTGTATCAAAGAAAATAATCAGGGAAGTATAAGAACCTAATTTCTTTGCTTGCCGTCCGTATGCGCACAGAAAATCTGCCAGCTGTTCAGCTGCAGTTGCTGTCGTCGGGTCAGCGGCAAAGCCATAACGGAATTGACCAGTCCTATGACCGACTGTGGCTGGTATGCAGGGGAAATGGGAATGCTGGTCGGATAATTTATCATGAAAAGTGAAAAGTGCTTCTTGCTGCCAAGAAGTCTTGGGGTGATTGTCAGCATCATAGCTGTCAAACATGATCGTCATCACTGGTTCTCCTTTTCCTGGCTTAATCCCTAGTACTTTATTCAGGATGGAGATAGCAGGTGACTGACAGGAATTATGAAGACATCCGCCATAATTTACGCTGTGGCTGGATAGCTAGTATTCGATCCATCCGGAAGGTACGCAGCTGCTTACGCAAATAACAATACCCTGTTAGGGAGGACTCATTGATTCGCTCGATTTTTACTTGACGCTTCGTTAAGGAGCCATCCTTCGCCATATAAATCATTGTGACCTGCTGCTCTACGAATTTTGCCAATGCAATTCTATCCATTACGACCCCTGCCTTCTGTATAAGTTCATACACATATTATATACGAACTTATGTTCTGTGTCACTTGAAAAAGAACACATGTTCGACTATACTGTTTGCAGGAGGAATGACGTATGGTGAATGATCGCGGGAAAATCAAATGGACATCCCTGATGCTACCCGAGCATGTAGAGATGCTGCAGCAAATGGGACGGGAAATTGAAAAAAAAATGCCCCCAATCATAGATGAACAGCAGTTGGAAGAACTGGAACAGAAGATGCGCTCTATCCAGGTTGGCAAAACAAAAGTCAGTATGATGTACAGAAAAGGGCGCGATGCAGAACATGCATCAGGCGTCGTTACAGGACTGAAGCAGTCTGGGCAATATTTGCTTCTGGACACAAAGGATAGCTTGTACCCTCTCCGCATTCCATTCGACCATATTATAGATATTACGCTTCATTAAAAAAAGCCGCTCTCGGTTGAGGCGGCTTTTTTCATAGTGGTCAGCTTAACGTGCCATGCTTTCCGCTGGTGTTTCATCAGAAGCATATGTTTTTGTGTCCAATTCGCCAAGTGTCCGGCTGGTTACGAGACCTGATACCATTGATCCGCTGACATTGAGTGCCGTACGGCCCATGTCAATTAACGGCTCAATTGAAATTAGTACGCCGGCTAAAGCCACTGGCAAATTCATCGTAGAAAGAACGATCAAAGAGGCAAATGTTGCTCCTCCGCCTACTCCAGCTACACCGAATGAACTGATCATAACAACTATTATCAAGGTTGCAATGAACGACGGTGATAAAGGATTGATACCTTGAGATGGAGCGATCATAACCGCGAGCATAGCTGGATATATTCCAGCACATCCATTTTGTCCGATTGTGATCCCAAATGAGGCCGAGAAGTTGGCAATAGATTCTGGTACACCTAATTTATTTCGCTGTGCTTCCACGTTCAGCGGAAGAGTGCCGGCACTCGTACGGGAAGTGAAGGCAAAAGCCAACACTGGAAAGACCTTTTTTAGATACTGCTTTGGACTTAGTCCTAGTACAGCCAGCACAATAAGATGAACAACGAACATGGCAATCAGCGCCACATAAGAAGCAATAACAAATTTACCCAATGTAGCGATTGCGTTAAAATCACTGCCTGCTACCGTCTTTGCCATCAAAGCAAGTATGCCATATGGCGTTAGACGCAATACCAGTGTGACAATACGCATGACAAGACTATGCAGAGCTTCAATCATCTTTTTGAAGAAAGCTGCATGCTCAGGAGTCTTTCTCTTAATCCCAAGGTAAGCTACTCCTACAAATGCCGCAAAAATAACGACTGCAATCGTGGAAGTTGGTCTTGCTCCTGTCAAATCCAAGAACGGATTAGCAGGCAGGAATTCCAATATCTTCTGCGGAACAGTCGTGCTTTCGACTTCCGTCAGACTTGTTTCCAAATCTTCACCACGTGTTATTTCTGCATCGCCAGCTGTTACATCAATCGCTTTCAGGTCAAAACCTGCAGCAGCTGCAATTCCGATTGCTGCAGCAATTGCTGTTGTCACCATAAGTGTGCCGATGACAAGTCCGCTTATTTTCCCAAGATTAGAAGACTTCTCCAGTCTCGTAAAAGCAGCTACAATCGAGATGAAAACAAGCGGCATGACGATCATCTGTAAAAGCTTCACATAACCGCTTCCCACCAAACCAAACCAATCATTCGTCATGACGATGGTTTCAGAGGCTGGGTCATAAACTAACTGCAGTACCACTCCATACACAATACCGAGACCCAACCCGGTCAGTACCCGTTTGGAAAAGGAAACATGCTTCTTTTGCATGTAAAAGAGTACGCCGATTAAGGCAATAAGAATAATAATGTTCACAAAAGTGAATAAGTCCACACAAATCATCCTCCTTATTAAAATATATAATTCCAATCAACTAAGTATGAATTGACCTTATACACAATAACATGATGGAAAGATTATGTAAATATGAATCTGTGTTACTAAAATGGCAGTAACGTATTGGATGCTGTAACACATATATGAATTCACTCAACAAAAATCCGGTTCCCCAACCGGAACCGGATTTTATCAATTGGCGAAACGAAGAAGATCACCATTCAGGATAGCATCTGAATAATATAAATCTTGATTCCGTTTCTCGAAGTATGGAGAGCATTTGTCCATTTCTGTTTGTTCTGCAGATGCTTTGTCATAGCAAAGCTGTTTTGTGTAAATAACTTTTTCGGAAACAAAATCACCATCTCGGAACACAACGAACGGATCACGATCAGGTGCCAGCAGATCTTGGCCAAAATTCGGATAAACAGCAGTATCAACACCAAGCAGATGCAGGATCGTCGGCTGAATATCAATTTGTCCTCCAGGGATATGGAAGGTTTCTCCCTCCTGCCCTGGTACGTGAATGATTAGCGGAACCCGCTGTAAGTCGAGTTCCTCCGGTGTTGATAGATTCTCGTTTAGATAAGCTGCTATGCCATCATAATAGTTTTCTGATATACCATAATGATCACCAACGAGCACAATGATGGAATCCTCGTATAAGCCGCTTCGCTTCAGTTCAGCAAAAAATTCCTTAAGTGCTTCATCCTCATACCTAACTGTCTGGAAGTAGCGGTCCACGACATCCAAACCTGTGTTTGCTTCATCTAATAATATATCCTCTTCATCCAAAAGAAATGGAAAATGGTTCGTTAGCAGCAGGAACTTGCTGTAAAAAGGCTGTTTCAGTTCTTCGAGATAAGGCATTGATTGTTGGAGAAAGGCCTCATCCTTTATACCATAATTAACGGAATTTTCTTCGGAGACTTGATAATAATCCTTTGAGAAGAAATCGTCATAGCCGAAAGCATCGTATGCTTCTTCCCGATTCCAGAAACTGCCGACATTGCCGTGGAAAGAAGCGCTGTGATAGCCGGATTTTTCAAGGATTTCCGGCATGGCGATAAACTCATTCTCCGCTCGCCTCACATAAACAGAACCGCTAGCTAACGGATAGAAAGACTGGTCGAACATAAACTCTGCATCTGAGGTCTTCCCTTGGGCAGTCTGATGATATATCTGGTCAAAATAGAAACTTTCCTTCGTTAAGCTGTTCAGGAACGGCGTGATTTCCTCTCCCTTTACTTTTCTTCCGATGACAAATTGCTGTGTGGATTCCAAATTAACTAAGATGACGTTCTTTCCTTTTGCAGCACCAAAATATTCTGATGTTACATCTGTATCGGCAGCCTCCAAATACGCTGCAGCCTTCCTATAATCCTGCTCTGTCGCGAACGTACTGCTGAGCTCTGCGCGCGCAGTTTGGTAAATATCATACCCGTGATAATAGACAGGTCCCAGTGTACTCACCATTGCTGAGCGGTTATAACTTCCATCATGCTGATCTCCTCCAATATAGGAGAACCCCACATTAACACAAATTAATAATGCCGCACATATAGCGAAGACGCCCTTTCGGCTCCATTTAAAAGCTGCAGGAAGCGGCCGTTTAAAGATCCACCATAAAAGAAGAATCACAGCATCTGCGAAAAGAATTAAATCCAGAGGGTCCATCAATTCAGCAGTACTTTGACTAAGTCCCCCGACGTTTTTGAACTGGAAAAGAATAGGGAGTGTCACAAAGTCGATATAAAATCGAAAATACAATAGATTTCCGTACAAAATTCCTGATACGATGATATGCAATAGTAAGAACGCACCAGCACGTAGTTTTCTGGCAAAAAGATACAGCAAGACAGTCAATACGGCAATCGACGACATACAGGACAGGAACAACCGGATGTAATCAAGTGGCTCATATAGAGGCAAATCGAAATAGATGAGACAAATAAGGTACATTTTACTTAATAGGAGAACTGCTCCTGCCGAACAGAATCCTTTAGCGGAAGTAAAAAAATTCATCAGACGAATGTTTCCTTCTTTCCGATCAGAACGGCAAGCGCATCTGTCACACGCTCCAAATCCTTCTCCTTATGATGTCCCATGACGGAGATTTGAACCCAATTACGTTCGATCAGGTAACTGCTATTACAGCTGATCAAATAGCCTTTCTTTGCGAGTTCCCGACCGACGATATCTGCACGCTGCTCCTTTGGCAGAACGATAGTAACAATCCCCGGGGCCCACGCTACTTCAGCTAAAAGCCTCAGTCCCTTCATTTTACAAAGCTTGATCAGTTTTTTTGTCAATTCGCTGACCTGCTGCAGCAGTTTTGCATCTTCCCATTGATCGATTGCCGCGGATAAAGCGCTGATCAAGTTAGATGAATGCGTGAACGGGGCACTGTCATATGTATGGTAAAGACCCAGATCCAAATAACGAGGAATGCTCGTGGTTACTTCAATTGTATGATGATAAAAGACGAACGCCAAACCGGCATAAGAGGCCAGTCCCTTCCCGCTTCCGGCAGTTGCCAGGAACACATCTCGCAAATCGATTGGTACGTTGCCAAGGGAACTGCAGCAGTCCAGAACCAGCTTGCTGTCTGTTTTCTTTGCTATGTACTTCAGCTGATCTATGTCTTGCAGCACACCTGTTGAGGTCTCTACATGGACAGCCCATATCCAGGCGGCATCACATGCTCTTGCCTCTGCCAATATATGTTCATAATCAAAGCCTTCACCCCAAGGAATTTCCACTGTGTTGAAACGCAAACCTGCCCGTTGTGCATGATCTGTCAGCCTTGAGCCGAACTCTCCATTAACGAGAATCAGCCCCTGCTGATCCAATATGCGTAACTGAGCTGCCACGGCATCGTTTCCTAGTGTTCCGGTTCCCAGCAATATCTGGACATGCGCTGCCTGAGTAAGACTTCTTAGTCGCCCTTGCAGCTGATGAAGGTTATCAAGAAACGCAGGTGCACGATGCGAACATGCTGTTTCACCCATTACTTTTTTTACTTGATCTGCCATTGGAACAGGACCTGGCAAGAAACTTATTGGATCTCGACTTTGCAAGAGAATGCGCTGAAAAGCCCGTGCTTTGCGCTGGAACAATTCTTCCGTCACATACATCGGCTGGAACTGTGCATCTCCTGATCCAGTCAACGGCCCGAAAGCTACGAATCCCATATGCTTGTACAGCTTCTGCTGCCGTAAGACGCCAGAAATAACGGCCATATCAAATCCATTTTCGAGACAATATTGAATAAGCGCTTCTGCTAGCCTGAAAAATACGAAACTGTCACGATAGGCTTTTTCGACTGCCAGTAATCTGATCTCACATTTGGCATTATGAGGAGGCAGATAGTCATCCAGTCCCTCTATTTTTTCATCAAGCGAAAAAGGCCTGACTGAACGGATGGCTATCATTGCAACGACCGTTTCCCCATCCAGGCCGATAATGTATGTATTTTCCTGATTGAACCTATCTATTCTTTTACGCTCCTGATTGGTTTCGTGCTGTGGAATTTCCTCTGTGAAGGTACGATAATTAAGCGCATGCACCTGTTCAAATTCCCACGGCTCGGTAGCAATCTTGTACTTTAATTGTGTCGAATTCATCGTATGTCACCTTTCGTTACGTAATAGCAAATAGCTCCAAGCAGCTTTCAGATGTGTATGATGGGCTGCCAGGATAAGGACGGTCACTACAACGCAAACAGCAATAGTTGTCATGTCCAATCGTAAAAATGGAAGCAGCATGGCTGTAGAGGCATAGGCAAGTAATCCTGAGATACTGAATTTTTTAACAAAAAGATAGATAACTAGAAAAGCAGCAATCAGCAGTAAGATTGCCTGGTAAGAGAAAATGACAAGTGCCCCAAGGGACACTGCTATTCCTTTTCCGCCTTTAAAACGAAGCTGAATCGGGAATATATGACCCAGCACTGCTGCAATCACACTGAAACCTGCAATAATTTCAGTCTGGCCGCTCCATTTGATGAGCACTACAGCTAGCATTCCTTTGGCTATATCGAACACAAGCACCCAAAAGAAACCTTGCTTACCCATTGCTCTGCCAGCGTTCGTTGCTCCTGCATTCCCGCTTCCAGTCGTGCGGATATCGATTCCATGCTTCCATTTCATCATATAATAGGCTCCATTCAGTGAGCCGAGCAGATACGCTAATATGATTGTTATTAAAGCGAGCCCTACGGCTTCCATAAACTTACACCACCTTGCATTAGTTCCATAGTATAAATAAATATCTGAACTTTCAATGACATTTGACAAATTTCTACCTAAATATGGCATAATAAATGCCTGTATCTGCTGATACAGGCATTTATTTCATTTATTCTGTTGTTTCGTAAGCCCGCCATAGACGATCGAAAACCTGCAGCGCTCCATGGAAAGGGCTGTTCCATTCCAAGTATTCACTGATTTCGTCATAAGACGAGCTGTGCTTAGGAAAATTATGATCCCCAAACATCCAGTCTGCCAACTGGCTCTCATCCGTTGGCTTCTTCCGTCCTCGATATGTCATCATAAAATGATAAAAAGAACGCATTCATTCACCTTCTTTCGGTTGTACTTCGTTCTTCTTCCTCCACACTGGGTAATAAATTGTCAGCACAATCAATAAGAAGAAAAAAACAGGCGGCAAAAATACATGCAGCATTTAGTGCCTCACCCGATCATATTGTATAAAGTAATAATCGTAAGGATTGCGTTCGTCCTTGGTACCTTTTTCCCGAGAGATTTCCTGCCACTCATCCACCGGAAAGTCAGGAAAGTGTGTATCTGCCGGAAAGCTTTCCTCTATATACGTCATATAAATACGATCAGCGATCTCCAACGTCTGGGAAAAAATCTCACTTCCACCGATAACAAAAATCTCTTTTTCAGCGTGCTTTTCCGCCAGTTCATTTATGTCAGCCACATCATGCAAAACTGTGACACCATCCGAATGAAATGATTCATCCCTCGTAAGCACAACATTCGTCCGATTCGGCAGCGCACCATTCATGGAATCGAGTGTCTTTCTCCCCATAACGATAATTTGACCGGTCGTCTTCTCCTTGAAGAATCGCAAATCCCTTGGCAGCCGCCACGGAAGGTCATTTTTATACCCGATACCCCGGTTTTGATCCATCGCAAATAATAATGAAATCATGCTAGTCCCTCCTTATACGGCAACTGGCGCTTTAATGGCAGGATGCGGTTCATATCCAATGATTTCTAAGTCGTCCATAGAAGCATCGAATACTGAGCTGAAGCTATCTTTAATCTGCAATGCCGGCAATGGTTTTGGTGTACGGTCAAGCTGTGTCTTCACTTGCTCAAGATGATTCGTATATAAATGCGCATCTCCAATTGTATGGATGAATTCTCCGACTTCCAACCCGCACTCTTTGGCAATTAAATGCGTCAGCAGACTATAGCTTGCAATATTGAATGGGATGCCAAGGAAAATGTCGCCGCTGCGCTGGTACAGCTGGCAAGAAAGCTTATTGTCCGCTACATAGAACTGGAACATCGTATGACAGGGTGGCAGCGCCATCGATGGGACATCCTCTGGATTCCATGCAGAAACTATCAATCTTCTTGAGTCTGGATTTTTCTTTATCGTTTCAATTATGTCTTGCAATTGATCGATGCTTTCACCTTGTGAAGTCTTCCAGTTTCGCCACTGCTTCCCATATACGTCCCCAAGATGGCCAAATCGTTCGCTGAAAGCATCATCAGTCAGAATCAGCTGTTTGAATTGTTCCATTTGCGTTTCGTATGTTTTCCTGAAGTCACCGTCCTGCAGAGATCTGCGGCCAAAATCGGCCATATCCGGTCCGTCATATGCGTCACTTTCCACCCAATTCTTAAACGCCCATTCATTCCAGATGTTATTGTTATGCTCTAACAAATAGCGGATATTCGTATCGCCCTTTAGGAACCAAAGCAGCTCACTGGCAATCAGCCGGAAAGGGACTTTTTTTGTTGTAAGCAACGGAAAACCTTTTTGCAGGTCAAAGCGCATCTGGTAGCCGAAAACGGAAACAGTGCCTGTGCCTGTGCGATCTTCTTTTTTAGTGCCATTTTCCAGAACATACCGGCATAGATCCAGATAAGCTTGTTCAGAGGTTGTCATATAATATCATTCCTTTATCGTATATCATCACACGGCATCTCCCATTCCTCAAAAAATCGGTTCAGGAAGTCCTGCATGTAAGCATGTCTCGATTCAGCCATATGCAATGCTGTTTTCGTGTGCAGTGTTTCTTTCAATTTTAACAGTTTATCATAAAAATGCTGAACGCTCGAATGCTTCGGATCATTCGGCCAATGGATAAGGCGGCTCGCTGCCCCGCCAAACGCGAACGTACGGGCGATCCCGATAGCTCCTATAGCATCAAGACGGTCAGCATCCTGAATGATCTTACCTTCCAATGTATCAGGAGTACGTCCTTTACTGAAGGAAATATTGCGGCATGCCTGGAATATATCTTTAATCGTGTTTTCATCCAATCCGATACGCCGGAGAAAACCTTGGGCCTCAGCCACAGCATCAGCTGGCTCATCAAACAGTTTGTGGTCCCCAATATCGTGCATCCAGCCGATTGCCTCTGTCAGGAACGGATCTGCGCCCTCTTCAAAAGCTATTTTCCTTCCCATCTTAGCTACCCGCTTCATATGATAAAAGTCGTGCCCTGTCGCATCTTTGCGGAAAATGGTATATGCATAACGCTCCATTTCTTCCAATTGTCTTTTCTGTTCCATCGTTCATCGCCCTTCCTGGTCAAATAGGTTCAGCTGTTCTGGCGGAGGATCCGGCAGCTTCTGACCAAGGAGCTGCATCATCTCCTTGGCATTATCACTGGCATCACCGCCGGAATTATTATTGAACAATAAGATGACACGTGTACTGGAATGCTCCAGCTTTAATGCCGTATCCCGCCACTCCTTCAATTCAGCTTGATTGTATCGATAAAGAAAGCGGACCTTTCGCCAGTCCTCGCGACCGTTTTGATTCCAGCCATGCACATTCCGCCCATGAAAACGTACTAGCGTCAGCTGATCATTTGTAGCTTCGGAAACAGCCGGAACAGAACCGCTCCCTGCCTGTGGTTCATCGCAAACTGTATGTATGAATTCTAGCTCACGCAACAGATGAAGTGTCCTATCCCTGTATTCGTCCGCATACCAAGACTGATTTCGAAATTCAATCGCTACTGGCAGTCCTTTCATCAGCTCACGAATAAACCGGAGCCGATCGATACTTGTCTTTTCCACTTGGAACCACGGAGGAAACTGGAAAAGGACCGCAGCTAGCTTATCTGCTTCCATAATGGGCTGGATCGATGTCAGAAAATCATCAAATAGTGATGCAGCTTCTGCCCGTGTCATCTTTTTCCGACTCTGGCCAGTCATGTCCTGGTGCGCTTTTATGATAAAGGAAAAATGATCCGGTGTTTCTTCTGCCCATTTCGTATAATTACTGACAGACTGAATGGCGTAAAAGGAAGAATCCACTTCGACAACATCAAAATGGGTTGCATATGTTTTCAATTTCTGCTGCCTGGTTTTCGTATCCGGATATAATTTATCGTGATCTCCCCAACCGGTCACACCGACTTGTATTGTCAAACCTTCTCCTCCTTCCGACAATATACGATTTATTATATTGTAATGTAATCGTATCAAGCCATCAACGAAGAGCAATGCCTTGTCATGAAAATACATTAACTATCGCAAATTGACGAAAGAAGACATAATATAACCTTTCAAATCAAATCAGAAAGCGATTACTTTCCCAATATAACCCCATTTTTCCGTACTTGACGCATTTTTCAAAATAAGCTATATTTGTGTCAAGCAAACAAGATGAGCGGAATAAGAACGATGGCAGCTTGTTAGAAGAGCTAAGAAATTCCGCCCTTCTAACAGACTGCCTTTTTCAATTCATGCACGTCTTATTTGTATTATTACATGCGTTTTCTGTGAAACGTCTTTTAGGAGGATAAGGAATATGCCAAACGGTATTGTAAAGTGGTTCAACGCTGAAAAAGGTTACGGATTCATTCAAGTAGAGGACGGTAACGATGTGTTTGTACATTACTCCGCCATCCAGGAAGAAGGCTTCAAGAATCTTGAAGAAGGTCAGGAAGTATCCTTTGAAGTAATCGAAGGAGAAAGAGGCCCTCAAGCAGCTAACGTAGAAAAAGTCTAATATAATCGTAAGCGGCAATCCAATGGATTGCCGCTTTTCTGTATACACTTCCTTCCATAAGTTGCATCCGTTTGGAAAAGCGCGTATACTCTTCCATTGTCTATAGTTTTTTCACTAGGAGGAGCAGCATTGAATAACGATTTACTATGGATTGTCTTTTCGATTATAAATTTTGTCCTGCTGTTAATCATGTATCGGCTGTTCGGACGTCTCGGTTTGTTCGTATGGGTCGGTATGGCTACAGTACTGGCAAATATTCAGGTGACGAAGACAATCGAGCTGTTTGGTTTAACAGCAACAATGGGAAACATCATATATGGAACCATCTTCTTGGCTTCAGATATACTGAACGAGAATTATGGTAAGAAAATAGCCAGAAAAGCTGTCGGTCTAGGCTTTGCTACCCTTATCATCATGACGATCATCATGCAGGTTGTTCTTGTATTCGACCCGGCGCCAAGCGACATTGCGCATTCATCTCTCAGCACGATTTTCGGATTCCTACCTCGAGTCGCACTTGGGAGCCTGATTGCATACGGCATCAGCCAATATGTTGATGTCTGGCTGTATGCATTGCTCAAGCGAATGCTGCCAGATGATAAATTTCTTTGGGTGCGAAACAATGGAAGTACGATGCTCAGTCAGCTGCTGGATACGCTCGTCTTTTGCACAATTGCATTTGCAGGGACATATGAAGGATCGGTATGGATGGAGATATTCATCTCGACGTATTTGTTGAAATTCGTGGTCAGCATCATTTCGACACCGTTTCTTTACGGCGCAAAACGTATGTACAGGCAAATCAACGATTAGGGGGAATGGATATTGATCGAGGTATATACGGATGGTGCCACTAGTGGTAATCCAGGGCAAAGCGGTGCAGGTATCGTAATTATAAATGATGGAACACGCCAGACTTACAGCGTACCGCTCGGTATGATGACAAATCATCAAGCGGAGTTTTGGGCCATCATCAGAGCACTGGAAATCTGTCAGAGCGATTACCCCGACGATATCATCTCCTTACGCTCGGATTCCCAAGCGGCAGTACAAGCAATCGATAAGGAACATACGAAGAACAAGGAATTCCAGCCACTATTGGAGCAGATCATGCAGCTTAGTCGGCAGTTTCCTTATTTCTTCATTAAATGGATACCAGAAAAACAAAACAAAGCAGCTGATCAGCTTGCGCGGGAAGCGATTCGGCAGAATCAATGATATTGAAGCTGAAATCCTTTTCTCGCAAGCAGATCTTCTGCTTGTTTTTTTGTATGTATCTTATCTTCCCCTATTAAATCGAGCACACTAAGATAGAAGCTGCCGTCAAAGGCATGCTGGAAGCGCAACGTCATTTGCACAGCAAAAATAACCTTCCAATCAGGAGCATTGGCATAATTTTTGCCAAAATAAATGAATTGTACGTCTTCGTCAGTCAGTTTGAATCCTTTTGCCCATAAATCGTCCAGAAAATAGGCCAAGCTATGTTTCGTCAACTCTCAAAACCCCTTTATCAGAATCCGACTATTATTATAGCATTCTTGTTTCCGGTTTCAATGATTTTATGATAATTCCGTTTTATTGGATTTGTTAGATTTTTCTAACTTGCGCAACATTTCTACTAAGTATTTACAATTCAAAAAGTTAGCATTAAACTAATAAAGCCAATTAGAAAGGGGATGTTAGCGTGAAAAAGCTTATGTATTTGCTTGCGTTAACGGCTATCGTAGCCATCTTTGCAACAGGTTGTTCAAATGCTGATTCACAAAGTAAGTCAGACAGCGGTTCAGAAAAAACAGAAACGACCGATGTCAAAAAGGAACTTCTGCGTACACAAATGGATTTCACAGCAGATTTCAGTCCTAACTATGCACCGATTGCAGCTTACCAAACTGCACTAGCTGACGAAGAGTCAGCAGACGATGTTATCAAAACGTCTGCTGAAGCTGCTAAAAAAGCAGCTGATGAAGGTGCTGCAAAGCTTGCGGATTACAAGCTGGAAAGCAATCTTCCAGATGAAGAGAAAGAAGCCTTCACTGCTTCACTTGAGTCTTTGAAAGCATACTTCGAGGAAGTTAGTAAAGCAATCGATGCTTCTCAAACAGAGCCTAACTTAGATGCAGCTCAGAAACAATTCGACACTTTCCAGTCCGACTTAGAAGAACTCTATAAAGATGCTGGATTGCAAGTGCCGGATATGGCAACAGCTCTAAGCTAAAAAAACGATGCAGATCACTCTGCATCGTTTTTTTATAATTGATAGATTTTACTGTATTTCTCAGTCAGATAGCTTACAAGATGATTGGCATTCAATCCTTCACCCGTTACATCCTGCAGCAATTCCAAAGGTTTCTTAGCTTTACCGTATTGATGGATTTGTTCCGTTAACCATTCTTTGATCGGAGCGAAGTCCCCTTTTTCAATCAGTCTGTCCGTATCCAAAGACTCCTGCATCTTGGCATGGAACTGCGCTGCGTACATATAACCTAATGCGTATGAAGGGAAATAACCGAAATCCCCTCCTGACCAGTGAATATCCTGCAGCACACCTTGGGAATCGCTTTCTGGCACAATACCAAGGTACTCTTCCATTTTACTGTTCCAGATTTCAGGCAGATCTTTCACCTCGATCTCATCTTTGAATAGTGCTTTCTCCAGTTCATAACGGATCATGATATGCAATGCGTACGTCAATTCGTCTGCCTCAATCCGGATGAATGAAGCTTTTACCTCATTCACTGCCTGATAGAATGTCTCAAAATCAATCTCCTGCAGTGATGCAGGCGCATAAGTTTTGAATTCCTCAAAATGGCCTTTCCAGAATGCCTCGCTGCGTGCGACGAAGTTTTCCCAGAATAAAGACTGAGATTCATGAATTCCCATGCTCGTTCCGCTCGCTAAAGGTGTCGAAGCTAATGTTTCCGCTATGTTCTGTTCGTACAGCGCATGACCGCCTTCATGAATCGTACCGAAGACAGCCATCCGGAAATCTTCTTCATCATAACGCGTCGTGATACGGACATCTTTCGGATTCAATGTGATTTCAAATGGATGAATTGTATCATCCAGTCTTCCGGCTTCAAAGTCATAGCCCATTTTTTCCAGAACAGAAATAGTAAAAGCTTTTTGCTGATCCTTCGAGAAATGTGTCTGCAGCACACTAGTGTCTGGTTTCACCTTTGACTGTTTGATTTGTTCAAGCAGATTTGTAAGGGCTTTACGCAATGCTGGGAACACTTCATCCAGCGTCTCCATTGTCACGCCAGGCTCATACATATCCAGCAGAACGTCATAAGGATGCTGTTCAGCATTCCAATAAGAAGCGAATTTCTTTTTGTAGGCAACCAGTTCCTCCAGATATGGCTGAAGCAAATTGAAATCACCTTTTTCCCTTGCTTCTCCCCAAACAGATTCGGCTTTGGACTGAAGCATGATATACGCTTTAAATTCTGCTTCAGGAATTTTCTTGTTTCGATCGTATTCTTTTTCACTCTCAGCTAATGATTTGACCAGTATTTCATCCTCTGCGATCGGCTTCAGTTCGTCTATCAGTTCTTTCAGTTTGTCAGATGTGGATAGACGATGCGACTGCTGTGATAAATAGCTGATCGCTTCAGCCCGATATTCCATACCAGCTTTCGGTGCTTTTGTCCGCAAGTCCCAATGCATGAGGGCTATTGCTTCTTCATACGCTTTTTGTTCCTTGATCAAGTCCCAATACTGCTGTGTTGCATCTGACATACTATCCGCTCCCTTATTTAGATATGTTTACCGAAATACTGATAATAGTCGGTTTTGATAAAACCATTGAAAAGCTTGCGTTTCTTCGTTGCCTGCTTGCCGTAGAATGTTTCGAAACCTTCATGGGATGTCAAGATATAACCGCTCCATGAAGGGTTATCCTTCATGATAGAGCCGAGCTCTTTGTAGGCTTTTTCCACCTCAGGGCGATCTCCCATTCTTTCCCCATAAGGCGGATTCGTTATCATGTAGCCATTATCCTGCTTCGGATTCCAATCTGCCACCTGCATCTGTCTCCAGTTGACTAATTCCCCAAGGCCTGACTCAATACTGTTTGCCTTTGCGATTTCCACCATTTTATGATCGATATCCGAACCGGAAATATGGAGTTCCTGATCATAATTGGCTAAGTCCTCGGCTTCTTCCAGTGCCTTTTCCCAAAGGTCAGATTTCACCCAATGCCAGTTTTCGGCATCAAATTCACGGTTAAATCCAGGTGCAATGTTCTGCCCTATCAGTGCTGCTTCGATAGCAATCGTACCGCTTCCGCAAAACGGGTCGTGAAGCGGGAATTCCGGACGCCAATTCGTCAATAGCACCATTGCGGCTGCGAGTGTTTCCTTGATAGGAGCTTCGCCTTGCCCGACGCGATAGCCACGTTTATGCAAGCCCGTCCCGCTAGTGTCCAGTGTAAGGCTAACCGTATCCTTCAAGATAGCCACTTCAATCCGGTGTCTTGGACCGGACTCCTCCAGCCAGGAAGCAATACCGTGCTTTTGCTTCAGCCTCTCTACAACAGCCTTCTTTACGATACGCTGACAATCCGGGACGCTATATAACGTCGATTTGACGCTTTTTCCGATAACCGGGAATTCTCCATTTTCCTGTATGTACGTTTCCCAAGGCAATGCCTTCGTCTGTTCAAAAAGCTCATCAAAAGTAGTCGCTTTGAATTCCCCAACAAGAACTTTGATACGATCAGCTGTCCGCAGCCACAGATTGCAGCGTGCAATGGCGGACGGATCTGCCTGGAATATTACTTTGCCATTGTCTACTTGAACATCTTCATAGCCCAGCTGCTTCACTTCGCGTGCAACGACAGACTCCAATCCCATCGCCGCAGTGGCAATCAGGGTCACTTGCCTTTTCATCATGTAAAACCTCGCTTTTATGTATTAAAAAGCCCTCTCTAGCTGAAACCAGTTAGAAAGGGCTGTTTGTTGTATACAGTGGACCAAATGAATGTTCTGTAAGCCATGTTCTGTACCGATGCACTGCGAGCGGTGGTCAGCCTCGTACAACGGCAGTAATCATCTATCTACAAGCTCATCACTTGTCCCTTTTTAGGTTGAATTCCCATAATCAAGGGTGCCCCTACCAACATTTGGGTTGCTCACTCGTGGGGTTTACCTCGTTCCACTCAGCAAGTTTCCAAGCTGACTACGTCACTGTGGCACTTTCAAGACATGTCAGCCATATCCGAAGACTTAGGCTTTCTGCCTGCCGTTAGCATTGCTGCTACCTTGGCTTATGAATTCGCCAAGCACGAACACTACAAGCATCTCAGCCTGTGTGAGCATGGACTTTCCTCTGCATCACTGCAGCGATTACTCAAACATTCATTTTTAAGTTGCTAACCTATTGTACGCGGTTCGACGTCAATAGTCAAGACCGCCCAGCATCAAACATCATTCTCAGCGAATTTTTTTCCGAAAACGGCCTTCTCCAAATTGGACAGACGTTTAAGGATGTCATAATTCACTTGATGATTTGTCTGAGTCTCTCGCTCACGTACTGGAGCAGCCGGCTGTGGAGCTTGTTCTTTCGGCTGCTGTACAGATCTGGTTGATCTCACAGTGTCGTTTGAGGACTGCTGCTGTCTCAGACGTTCGTTTTCGCTTTTCAGTCGATCGATTTCTTTTTGGAATGTTTCGTAATCCTGAATGATTTTGTCCAAATACTCATCGACTTCATCTTGGTTATAACCACGCATACCTGTTTTAAAATTCTTTTCAAAGATATCTTTTTGTGTCAGTTGGATGTTTGCCAAAGCCATACACAAGTCACCTCATTTATACAATTGTATATAAGTCCATTCTTTCAAAATCAGTTGAGATTGTCAATTTTCTTCTCATGTCTGATCCCAATATGTAGGATCATTCATCTGTTCCTTCTCAAGTGTGTCCTGCAAATCCAGCGCAGTTATATAGTAGAGCTCATAATCATGCGCTTCTTGATAGCTGCGTGCTTCTTTGAGGAAGAAGTCGATACTGCCTGTCTGATTTTCGTCATACATGACAAGTGCACCCTCCGTTTTGGACAGCATCCATTTATCTCGTGCTTTGAATTGGTAAGGTCCCTTATAATCACCTTCATATATCGGCTGATAGAAATCAGCAAGCATGATCAGTTCCTGGTACTCTTCCTGCAAATCTTCTGACCAGCGTGCGTCCTGATTATCAAAAGGCGGGATGACAGCAAGCTGTATATCATATTCCTCTTCCTTCAGATCAAGTACAACCTGGGCTGCCCAAAGCTCCACACCCGTCTGGCCGGACAGAAGCACCCATTCCAATCCAGTTTCAATCAGACCGATCAGCTTGTCCCGTATGGTTTGCTTGATATAATGCACACGAGGATCACTCATCTTAAAGATTCCCATTTCGTAGTGCTTGTATCCAGTCACATATAAATTCTTCATCTGGGACATGCGCTCCTCTTCTTTTCACTGTTTCTATCTAAACATAAAAGAGCTGGCTGACGCCAGCTCTAATACGGCTATTAGTACCACTTTTTCTGAGTTGGTTTAGGTTTCGGTGCCATTTGCGGCTGCTGCTGAGGTTGCGGCTGCGGCTGGTACATTTGCGGGCTAACCTGCTGCGGCATTGGCATAGGTGCTGGCATCGGCATTGGACCACAGTCATGACAAGGGTTCGGTCTTGGCGGACTATTATGAGTAGGGCTGAGATGTGTCTGCTCCATCGATTTTTCATTGGCAAAAGAAGTCGTATGCGGATACATATGGACGTTCTTCACCTTATGATGGTTCACCACTGTAGTATGAACTGGGTGTATATGCTCAATTACCTCTTCAGAGTAAGTGTGTTGTACATTGTTGATGACAGGATCGACAATAGTCTTCGTTCCGCAGTGCACTGGACCACAATGTACTGGGCGCGGAGGAGGACAGCAATGTCTTTTACGCATGTTCTTTCCCCTTTCTGTATTGGATTCTCTATAACATATGAAAGGGCGAAAGAACATGTACTATGACAAAAACCTATATTTCAGGCGTTTCGACTGATTAACCTGTCCGTATTTCTTAATGACTCCAAGTTTTGAGCCCCGATTCCGAACATGCTGATCCTAAGCTCAAGTTCCAGCTGCTCGAATCGTTCCAGCAGTGCCTCTTTCGAATCCACAGCTTCTGGTAAGATGGAACGACCGTAGCCTGCCATATCAGCTCCTAAAGCTATCGCTTTAGCTGCATCAACGCCAGTCGTGATTCCTCCGCTTGCAATCAGGCAGTCAGGGGCTTTTGGCAATCTGCTCAGCTGCTCGATGCATGTAGCCGTCGGAAGACCCCAATCAAGAAATGCTGACGCAGCTCTTTGCTTTATTGGATTCTGAGAACGATATTTCTCCACTTCGATCCAAGAAGTCCCTCCTGCTCCCGCTGTATCAATGAATTGTACGCCTGATTCAATCAGCAGGCTGCATGTATCAGGAGCGATCCCAAAGCCCACTTCCTTGATGCCGACTGGTACAGATAATGTATCAGCCACTCTTGCGATTTTTAGCAGAAGACCGCTGAAGTCTGTATCCCCTTCATCTTGGAAAATTTCCTGCATGCTATTAAGATGGAGCACGATAGCATCTGCACCTGTCAAACTTACGATTTGACTGCATTCCTCAGGTCCATAGCCGTAATTCAGCTGGACAGCACCGATATTTGCGAAGATCGGAATGGTCGGCGCTTCTTCCCGCAGCTGAAAACTCTCAGCAGCTGTCTTATTTTCCAGCGCCACTCGACTGGAACCAAGCCCTAATGCCCAGCCTTTTTCTTCAGCAGCTCTTGCTAAATTCCGGTTTATCTCATGTGCACGGGGCGTGCCGCCGGTCATACTGCTGATCAGAAAAGGTACTTTCACCTGTTTTCGAAGAAATGTGGTGCTAGTATCAATAGTATTGAAGCTGATTTCAGGAAGAGCTTGATGCTCGAATCGGTAAGATTCAAATCCGGTTGAAATTCCTTTTCCTTGCACTTGTTCATTCAACGTAATATGTATATGTTCATCCTTACGGTTATGTATTGATCTTTCTTTCATCCTGTTTCCCCCTGGCTCAAAACCTATCCCTGTAATATTGCTTGTGCTGTCAATTTCCCGCTCAAAGTGACCATTGGTGTACCGCCTCCAGGATGTGTCGAACCACCAGCAAACCAAAGACCTTTAATATGAGTATCTTTATTCGGTATCCGGAAAAAGGCTTGCTGGAATTTGTTCGAACTCATCCCATAGATAGCCCCCCGAAAAGCGCGAGTCCGCACCGCTAAATCAGCTGGTGTCTGGAGCTCTTCAAAGATTATACTTTCCGATAAAGCAATCAGACCCTTCTCTTCAAGCTGCCGGATAAGCTGTTTTTTATACCATTCTTTCTCTTGCAGCTGGTTCATGCCAGTAAGATATGGTGCATTTGCAAGAATGAACAAATTGCTCATATTGGCAGGTGCCAGTTGGGGTTCACTTGCTCCCGAAAAACAAATATAAAGTGTTGGCTCTTCGACATACTGCTTCTTCTTAAAGATCGAAGAAAATTCTTTCTCATAATCGGAAGGAAAGAAAACATTATGATGAGCTAATGCAGCGTAGCACTTTTTAACACCTAATAGCATCGTAAAGCCCGACAAGGAAGGTTCGAACTTCTTTATTTTATGATCAGGGAAATGCGGCCGCTCAGACTCATCCAATAGTCCGCTGTACAAGCTTAGGGCATCTCCGTTTCCGATAAGCGTATCACAAGCATAGTCACCTTTGGTAGTCGTAACCCCTGTCACGGTGCCTCGGCTTGTCTGTATACTGGTCACGTCGGTTTCTTTTTCAATGTGAACACCTAATTCCACAGCCAGCTTTTCAAATGCTTCCACGAGTTTGTATGTGCCGCCTTTAATGCCATACACTCCTTCCCCCGCTTCCAGGAATGCCAGCATGGCAAAGATGGATGGTGCTTGATTAGGAGAGGACCCGACATATGTCGCATATCTGCCGAACAGACGTAATGTATTCGGATGCCGGAAGTATTGTTTTAATAAAGATTGAAACGATTGTATCGGGCGAATTTTAGCAAAATTGCGCAAAAGCTCCGGCTGCAGTTTTTCCTTCAGTAGAAATAGAGGTTTATGAAGAAATGCCCTCTCAGAAATTTGAAACAGCCTCTTGCTTTCGGCAAGAAAAGCAGGATAAGCCCTTGCGTCAGCCTTACTATAGACGGCAAGCTGTTCCTGCATCTTCTCGACGTCTGCGGTCAGCTCGACAATACTCCCATCAGGAAAAAAATTCTTCCCAATTGGTGTGATTGGGTAGAAGGACAAATAATCTCGGCTGTCCCGTCCTGTATCATGGAATACTTGTTCGAAAATGTGCTTTAGCGTGATTGTGCTTGGTCCTAAATCAAAATGGAAACCCTCCTGGTTAACCTGTTGAAGCTTGCCGCCAAGTGTTTTATTCTTTTCAAGTATTCTTACATTCCAACCAGCATGAGCAAGATATATACTGGTCGTTAAACCACCTAATCCGCTCCCGATGATGATAGCACGTTTCATTCGTAATATCTCCTGCCTTTCCATTCGTATCCCTCTTTTTGTTTATGAATCCTTACTGCATCCATAGCTAGCAAAATAAAACAGGTACATGCAATTGGGTAGAGAAAGAATGTATACCAGCTTGTCTTAGCTTGAAAATCAATGATAAATTTAATGATAGCTCCGATCATATAAGCCAAAGCTGCTGCGAGCGTCGTTTGCGTAGCGTCAAACAATAGAGCAGAAACAAAGCAAACTGTCGGTACAACATATATCAGTGCATATAACACACATATAAATAAAGTAAGGAATATATTGCTTCCCGTCCCTGTGAAAATATTTTTACGGAATCCGAGCCACACAGAACGGTTAGCCTCGTACATTCGCATACTGGCGAATTTTTCACCGCGCAACAAAGCAACTGGAAACTGAGACCGTTTCATCAGACGCATAAGTTCCATATCATCCACTATGGCAGATTTGATAGCAGCATGACCGCCAGCATTCTGATAACTTTCCTTGTGAATACAAATGAACGCACCGTGAGCTGCAGTGAATTTAGGATCTTGGGTTTTCGTTACTTGTCGAATTGGTAAGTGGCAAATGACGAGGAAAACCATGAATGGTACAAGCATGCGTTCAAGAAAAGTATGAACACGCTGCCTCGGAAAAGCAGATATCATATGATAACGACCGTCAAGATATGGCTGAAGCAGCAGAAGTCCACTTTTCTCCACTGTCACATCCGCATCGAGAAACAGCAGCCAATCCCCTTCCGCATATTGCCCCAATTGATGACAAGCATAGTTTTTACCTGTCCAGCCGGAAGGCAGCTCCTTGCCTTGAATTAGTTTCAAGTTCTTTAGCTTAAGCTGGAATTGCTGCACAATAGTAGCTGTTCCATCCGTTGACTGATCATCCAATACAAGAATTTCTTTTATGTAGTCCTGTTGCGGTATCAGACTCTCAAGTAACTGTCCAATGTTATCTGCTTCATTTCGTGCGGGTATCAGTATGCTCAATGGCTTGACCGCAGGACTTCTTTGCGTGAAGCTTTTCGGAAAAGCGGTGCTGTTATACAGCACCCAAATCAGCTGAAGTAGAAGCAGGAAGTTGATTATTAATAATAGTACAAGCATAACGCATCCCCTTCCTAGCTGATCTGTTCCTGGGACTCCATACGCAGCCCCCCGATGATCGTCTGTTTATGCTCGTCTGCTTGTTCTTCCAGTAGTTTAGATAAATACATACTGACACTGGAACGTGTCATGCTTTCCCAGTTCTCCTGAATCGCTCTACCGAAGTGCAAGGAAGCAATGGGCTTCTTTTCTTCCCCGAAATGATAATGTAAAGTAACCGGGACAACCGGTACCTGCTTCTGATGCAGCAAATAACCTATTCCCGTCCCAAAAAGATATGGTCGCTGGTCTTGATGCAAAATCTGACCCTGGGGAAACAGCCAAACGCAGCTGCCCGCTTCCAGCAGCTGTGTTGCATATTGAAGGGAAGCGACAACATCGCGAATTCTTGTTTTGTTAATGGAGAAAGCACCGAGCTTGCGAAAGAAGCGATAATTTTCCAGTCCTTCTTGGGCCATCAGCATATAATGATCGCCTCTCAAATGATTTTCCGCAACCTGGAAGATTAACAGTCCATCCCACCAAGAACTGTGATTTGCAATATAAATGGCGGGTACTTCTGGTGTCTGGACATGTCCAGTTGCTTCAACACGTTCAAAGTTACGAGGAAGCAAATAATACCGTTGATAAGCAGCGAAAAGTTTAATGAACCATCGCTTTTTTTCTGCTTGAATCAAACACTCTCCTCCCTTCTGTAACAAGAATGAACAGAATGGCCAGACAAGCAACAAGGATGAAACCTTTCTTCAGAGCCAGCAGACCGAAAAACAGGAACATCAATTCCAATAATCGATACGACTGAACTGACGGCTTCACTCCCCTTTGCAATGGAAGCACTAATGACAGAATAGCAGCCAGGAAAAACCATGTAATAAAATTCGTTGCCGGAATCCCATAATAAAAACCGCCATTATCCCATTGCCAAAAGTCCCAAGCTAATGCGACAGGATCAAGTATTAAATCAATGAATACAACCCATATACCAGTTTCCAAAGCCCGCAGCCACTTATTTTGCTGTGTACTGATCATAGTGCTGTTAACGATAAAACCAACCCAGGCAATGGCGATTGTAAAGGGTACTCCCAACACATGATACCCGAGCATGGTCGTATATCCGTAATCGCCGAACGGAAATCCTGTATAAACACTTAGTGCTTCAATGAGCAGTGTAGTAACACCGATGATTAACAGAACAGCGGTCGTTTTGATCTTTTTCGTGTTATGGAAGAAATATGCTTTGCTTTCTGCCAGAACGGATGCCATATAAAGAATCATAAAAATACTATTTGCAAAGTAGAGCCATTCCGGCAGCTCCCAGAATAAAAGAAGCACCAGTCCTATAAACAGCCAAACAGCAAAGATACGATACATCATGTAATCGATTCCTTTTTCCTCGCCTTTTTGGCAGCTTTGTAAAGTGCTAGTTTACGTGACTGCGGTACATATGCACGCTTATGGAATACATCATAATCATTTTCCTTGATTGCATCCATGATTGCTGCATAATAGCTGCTTGCCAATGTGATTGCAAATGCACTCGATTCGGGATACGTATTCAAACCTTCCAGACCCTCTTCAAACCAATTGTCAGCAGTAGTTATCAAGTCATCAATCACCTGATTGAACGAAAACGATAGTTCCTGGGCATAAAACGCTTCTTCTGTATAGTCATAGGCTGACATGATAGACAGCGGAACATATCGTCGACCGCGCTCCAAGTCCTCTCCGATATCCCGCAGGATATTGACAATTTGCATTGCCTTACCAAGCTTGATTCCTGCTTGAACAATTTGCTCTGACGGGTAATCATGCAATACCGGCAGCAGCATTTCGCCGACAGATCCGGCTACGTGGTAGCAATAGTTTTCCAGCTGTTCAAATGTTTTGTAATGCGTATGCTCCTCATCCATGCGCTGACCCTTTATCTGGGTGAAGAACGGCGCTGGTTCCAGATTAGGAAAAGTGTCGAACAGCCAGCGAAGGGAAGGCCAGATAAAATGCCCTTCCGCTTGGCTGAGATGGTGAAAGTTCCACTCCAGCTCGTCCAGCGTATAAGCGCTGTTTTCAGGTTCATCCATGCTGTCATCAATCATCCGGCAGAAAGTATAAATAACAAAAACAGCTTCCTTACGCGGAGAAGGAAGCTCGCGAAAAGCTTGATAAAAGCTCGCGGAGTGCTGCTTCATCGCCTTCTCACACGCTTTTGCGTACGGTTTCTTGAGCATAGTCTCCCACCTCACTCTTTATTAGGTCACTTAAATTCTTCGCTCCTTGCATGACGATCGGTACACCTCCGCCTGGATGGACAGAAGCGCCGACAGCATAAAGTCCTTCAATACCGAATGGTTTGTTCTGCGGGCGGAAGCCTCCTGATTGAAGCAGATTCGGAGCTATTCCAAAGCTCCCTCCTTGATACAGACCAGCTTGACTTGCATCGGCCGGGGTCCTTACCTTCAGCCATTCAATTGATCCCAACAATCCTGGCAGCAGCGTCTGCTCTGCTTTGTGAAGAACACGTTCAACGAGTAAGTCTTGCTGCTGATCCCAATTGATATGGTCGCCGGATGGAACTGGGATTAGGAAATATAATGTCGATTTTCCGGCAGGAGCACATGACGGATCTATTGAACCCGGATTGAATACATAAAAGGACGGGTCATCTGGGATAGTCCTGGACTCAAAAATAGCTTTCATATTTAGCTGGAACTGTTCAGGTAGCACAAATTGATGTGTTTGCAGCTCTTCCCATTTTCGATTGGTACCTGCATAAATGAGCAGGCAGCCATTGGAGGCAGCAGGTTGCTTTTTCTTTTTTGCTTTATTATCATCAAGTAAAGAATGAATGGCAGGAAAGTCACCGTTGAACACTACATTATCAAAAGGCTGGTATACTCCGTCCATCTCGATACCGCTTACTCGTTTCCCATTCTTCCGGATTTTTTCCACTTTCGAATTGTACTGAATAGTGACACCGCGTTTTTCACAATAAGAAACCAACGTTTCGATCAGTCCCGCATAGCCTCCTTTCATATACCAGATACCGTGCTCATGCTCGCTATAAGAAATAAGGCCATAAATTGCAGGAGTCGTATAAGGAGAACCTCCTATATACAAGGATTGGAGTGCATAAGCATCTTGCAGCTTCGGTTCGGTGAAATAATCACTGATAAAAGAATGAACATTACGGTAAGCTTTTGATTTATAAAGGAAACGCAGGTTGCTTGTCGTAAAGAAACGTAACCTGTTCGAAAAGCCCCGCTCCAAAAATTGACTCACCCCAAACCGGTATACGTTTTTCATATCGCGCATAAATTGATCAAATTGTAGCGCAGAATTTGGAAACTTCTCCAGTAATTCTTCTTTCTGCTTTGCAGAATCGGCATATTTTGTATACGCAGTACCATCCGCGTAATGAATCCGGTAAAGCGGATCACATTTAATCAGCTCAAGATCCTTCTGAGGAATAGCGCATGACTCCAATACACTGCGAATCATATCGGGCAGAAGGACAATTGTCGGACCTTGGTCGATTCGGAACATGCCGTCAGTTTCGTACTGCATACGCCCACCGGGATTCGACTGCTGTTCAAAGATCGTTACCTCATGTCCCTGTCTTTCCAGAAGCAGTGCAGTTGTTAGCCCACCGATACCTGCACCGATAATTGCCGTTTTCACATCGTCACCTTCTTCCGAGGGGAATTTATCATTTGATAAGTTTTCGCTCCATTATTCTTCTCCACTAGATCGGCACTGATCTTTGCTGACTGAAAAATGGTTGGCAGTCCGCTGCCAGGATGCGTTCCCCCACCAACAAGGTAACAATGGGATAGCTCTTTCACTTGATTATGAGGTCGGTTGTACATCATTTGATCAAGTGAATGAGCAAGATTAAATACTGCTCCATGCTTAATATTCATCGCTTCCCAATCTGACGGGGTAATGCAATGCTCTGTTTCAATCAGAGCCTCTATATTCTCAATACCGGTTTCATGAGCAAGGATATCCAGCATTTTCTGCCGTATACGAGGACTTGCTTCGTTCCAATCAATGTCAGCCTCTGTATTCGGCACTGGCATCAGCAAATAAGCTGTAGACTTTCCAGCAGGTGCCGTTGTCGGGTCAAGTTTCGTCGGATAGTGAATGTAGACGGACGGATCCTTTGAAAGAACGAACTGTTCTGTCATCTCTTCTACATTCTTTTTGTAGTCATCTGCAAAGACAACCATATGATGAGGAAGGTCGACTTCTTGCTTCAAGCCTAGATAAAGCATGAAGGTTGAGCAGGAATATTTTTTATTCTCCGTTTTCTTCCGGAATTTCTTCTTCCACCTACCATCAAATAAATGCTGCATGCTATAACTGTAATCCGCATTGATAATTACTTCGTCAGCATGAACGACATGACCATCTTCCAGACGAATACCTGTGGCCTGTTTGCCTTCTGTAAGAACTTGAGCAACAGGTTTTCCGGTATGGACAATGCCTCCGTACTCCTCAATCACCTGCCGCATCGCTTCACAAATTCGATTTACGCCACCTATGGGATGGTACAAACCGAACTTATGCTCAAGATAAGATAGTATCGTGAATGTGCCAGGACACTTCCAAGGTGACATTCCTAAGTATTTTGCCTGGAAGGTAAAAGCATATTTTAGTCGTTCATCATTAAAATAGGTAGAAAGCTTACTATATACTGTCTGAAACATATCCAGTTTCGGCAGCGCATGCAGCACATCCTTAGTCAGATACGTGCGTTTATGTACGAAAGGACGGCGCAGAAGTTTTTCCACTCGGTCAAACTTCTCCCCTTCTTTTTCCATGAAGTGAATGAAACCTTCGCTTTCGCCAGGAAAGACCCGTTCGATTTCATCCAGCATATCTTGTCTGTCGACTCGGGGTGTAAAAGTGACGTCCCCAAACCGTAGCGTATATAATGGATCTAGTCGATGCAGCTGGACATAATCGTGAAGATTTCGACCCGCTTCCTCGAAAAGCTCCTCCAGAAGCTGAGGCATCATGAAGAAGGTCGCACCAAGATCAAATTGGAACTCGCCTTGCTTCAAACGTGAAGTCCGGCCGCCAATCACATCATTTTTCTCATATATTTCTACGTTATACCCTTTGGCTGCAAGCAGCATCCCAGCTGTCAGACCCCCAGGACCAGCTCCGATAACTGCTACTTTTTTCTTAGTCAACGGTCAGACCTCCATTCCAATAGTCCCCTTTACCCTGTTCGCCTTATGAAGAAACCTATCGAACGATAAATAAAATAAAAAAGGACCCAAAGTGTAAAAACACTTTGAGTCCTTGAATCAGTGTCGATTGTTACTGCGCAGCTTTTTCGTCAGAGTAGAGATCTTCTGGCTGGAATGAAAACGGAAGCAGCTCTTCCATAGTAACTGTCTTTGAAACGCCATTCATGTTCGAAATGTGGATGACAGCATCCTGCGGGAAGAATTCAGCCATTACCTGGCGGCAAGATCCGCAAGGCGGAACTGGACGTTCTGTATTCGCAACAACTGCGATTTCAGAGAACTCCCTTTCGCCGTTTGCAATTGCTTGGAAAATTGCTGTTCGTTCAGCACAGCATGTAACTGGATAAGCAGCATTTTCGATATTGCATCCTTGATAAACTTTTCCTGCCTTTGTCAGTACTGCAGCACCTACTCCAAATTTAGAATAAGGTATATATGCCCGTTCTCTTGCTTCTTTAGCCAGATTAATCAATTCTTCTTTCGTCATTTGTTTTCTCCCTCTCCGTTGTATCCTTCAATTCGGTCCAAATCTTCATCTAGCAATTGGATGACGTAGCCGATTGATTGGTGATAATCCATATATCGTTCTGACTTGATGTCTATGTAATAACTATGCAGAATGATTAAATGGACATTTTCTTCTGTAGACTTTACCTGCTGCGGATGCACACTGACCTCGCGCTGCTGGACAAATTCCTCCGCAGCCTGATGCCACTTCCTAAGCAGCAGATACATTGGTTCTGTTTCCTTCTTGACCATTTCAAAAAATGCTTTATCGTGCTTTTCGCTTGGAGGCTCATGCGTAAGGAAGCGCTCTTTCAAACGTGCCATCAAGTCGGATAGCTGCTTATTATATATCTGTAATGTAGTCAATATAACCCCTTCTCTGCTTTTCGTGTTGTTCTATTATACAAGCAGTCAGGCTAATTTACCATGCTCATGATTCCATTTATCATGCTTTTTATCCAGCTGGGACTCTGCTCGGAGCACTCGTTCAATCAAAGGCTGTTTTAACGTCGTCCTGGAACGGTTCGCCTGTACGGTGAGTCTTTGGTCCAATTTCCGATATGCGCCAGTCAGCTGGAACAGAGCCAGCTGCAATTCTTCTTTGGTCACACCATTTTGCTTGTTCATCCGTATGCCCCCTTTTTCCTTACTTTTTCTGCCCATTTAAGACTTCTCCTGCACAGTTGACAAAACAACAAAAAATACGGGCACATTCGCATGATTCAGAGCTGTTTCGCTCATCCTAACTATAAAGGAGGGTGAAAGATGAAAAAGCAGGAAAGAAAGACATCGACTGGCCAGAAACGGCCGACAGCCCGCACTGCCGGCGACGGGTATGATAAAAAGCTTGATGGACCAAACCGTCCTTCCATATAAGTGTAAAAAGCAAAGCGGTCAATTGATCGCTTTGCTTTTTTTCTTGATCAATGCCGCAATCTTCATCAGTCGCCTCTTCCAATAAAAGGCGGTTCCGGTTGGACGATGACGCTTTTTTTTCTCAGGGGTCAGCCAACTTCGTTTGATGCCCCCATATCTGTACCAGTCCGTACGAATAATATCTTTGTGTGTAATGACTGGATAGCACGCTCGTAATGGACAACTGCCGATGGTTCTAAATCTGCCATAGCGCTCATAATCATCTCGAGACCCCGTGTAAGGAACGCGTTTGGCAAATTGTACAAATGCGGGATAAAGCTGGTCGTCAAAAAGGAGCTGGCTCAACTTCTTCCCCATCTGTATTCGTTCATCCACGCTTGTAAAATGGTGAGCATACAGTCCATACAACTCCCCATCCATTGTCGGGAAGAACACAGTATTCAAACGAAAAAAATCCTGAAGCTGATATGGCCAGCGGCTGAATACATGCTTTTTATAGAACGGCTGGACGATGACAGGCGAGCCGATGACATGCTGTTCGTTGACGATAAGGCAGTACAGCAGTTGCTGCATGTCACCTTCTTTTATGAATTGCTTCCACGTTTCTTCCATAAAAGCAGACACACGAAAATGATGAAGATGTGCGATCATGTCAATTTGTCCTTTTTTATGTGACTCATACAACAGCAACTGCGGATAAGCATCAGAGAAGATGAGCCAATTGGCACGTTCGTAAAGAGAAAAAAGCTGTTTTCTTATACGTGCTGACAGTAAGTCCTGAAACATATCCAAATGTAAATCTGTCATATTCCAGCCAGCGTTCCTAGAAACCATGGAAGCCAGGAATGCCCACTTTATCTCTGGATTCCGTTCATAAAAAGCTTGATAAGCCATCGTTCTTCGGATATTATCTAAGTTTGCAGCGGCTGTTTTCTCTTCGATGGAAGAAAGCAATTGTGCTATGTCAGTAATTGTCATCGAATTGCCCCTTTTTTCAGTTGAGTTACAGACACAAAGTGAAGTATTCTAAGGATTATGGTATGATCATTCCTATAGTGGGGGGAGAAACCGTGCAATATCCTAACGGGAAAAAGATCATCAGACAAACTGCTGCATCGAGGCTCACACAGCCTGTCGACTTCGGCAATAGAGGGATGACTTTAGAGGAAGATATCAATGAGACGAACGAGTATTATCTCGCTCAGCAAAAGGCTATCATCCACAAAAAACCTACCCCAGTGCAGATTGTCCAGGTCGACTATCCAAAACGAAGTGCAGCGGTCATTAAAGAAGCGTATTTCAAACAAGCATCCACTACGGATTATAATGGCGTATATCGCGGAAAATATGTAGACTTCGAAGCCAAGGTCACTAAAAACAAGACCAGTTTCCCGCTCTCCAATTTCCACGAGCACCAGATTTCCCACATGGAGCATGTATGCAGCCATGGGGCTATCTGCTTCGTCATTATGCGTTTTTCCGCACATAATCAAACATTTTTTTTCGAAGCAGAGAAACTTTTTCCGTGGTGGAAACGTCAATATGATGGAGGCAGAAAATCCATTCCCTACGAAGTGATTTGTGAGCAAGGATTTCTGATTCCAATGAAGTATCAGGCAAAGGTCGATTACTTACACATTATCGACCAGCTTCATTTTAGAACGGAGGAAGAGGAGTAATGGCAGAAAAGGGCCAATCTCGTGCATCAAGAAGAAAACAGAAAAAGAAGAAAAAACCTATTTGGAAGAAAATATTACTTACGATTGTATTAATAGGTGTATTATGTGTTATCGCAGGTGGTAGTGTATTTGCTTACTACGCTGCTACAGCTCCTAAGCTGGACGAAGAAAAACTAACCGACCCTGCTTCCAATATCGTCTATGACATGAATGGCGATGAATTTGCGGAATTAGGTTCGGAAAGCAGACGAAAAGTAACGTATGACGATCTGCCGCAGCAGCTGATCGATGCAGTAACTGCTACAGAGGATTCCCGATTCTTTGAACATAACGGAATCGATATCATTCGTACCGGCGGCGCATTAATTTCCAACTTTAAGAATGGATTTGGGGCAGAAGGCGGAAGTACGATCGACCAACAGGTCATCAAACGCTCTTTCCTATCTCCGGAAAAGACAATCAAACGAAAAGTACAGGAATGGTGGCTTGCCTTCCAGCTTGATCGAAAGTACTCCAAGGAAGAAATTTTAGAAATGTATTTGAATAAAGTTTTTTACGGGGAGTATGCAAATGGTGTATTAACAGCATCAGAAACATATTTTGATAAAGATGACTTGAATGATTTAACACTGCCTGAAGTAGCTTTGCTTGCCGGGCTACCACAACGACCTACTGCTTACAACCCATTTGAGAATCCCGATCTTGCTCAGGAACGTATGAACACTGTTCTTGATTTAATGGTACAGCATGGGAAAATCACCCAAGCAGAAGCAGATGAAGCGAAAAAGACAAAGGTTGAGGATTTACTTACTGAGAAGAAGCCACAGTCAAATAAATATGGAGCTTTTCTTGATCAAGTACAAAAAGAGCTTAGCGAGCGTTTTGAAGATACCGATCTTCATCTAGATGGCATGAAGATTTATACAACTTTGGATCCGGATGCGCAAGACACTGTGGAAAATGCACTTAGCGAAGACAGCGGCATTGTCTGGCCCAATGAAGAACTGCAAGCTGGTATTACCCTACTCGATACTAAGAGCGGAGCAATTCGGGCTATTGGCGGTAATCGAAACAACGAACTTGGCGGTTACAACTATGCTATCCAGGGAAATGGTCGTCAGCCGGGATCAGGTATGAAACCGATTCTTGACTACGCACCAGCATTTGAAAATGGTGTTTATACATCTACGTATGAACAAATTAATGATGAACCACTTACTATTGGTAAGTGGACTCCTGGTAACTATGATGATCGATTCCATGGTTGGATGAGCGCAAGAACTGCTTTGGCGAAATCATACAATATTCCAGCAATAAAAACATTCCAAGCTGTTGGTGCAGAAAACGCAGAGAAATTCGCGAATGGTCTGGGTCTGGAATTTCCGGATGGTATCAAAAATGGAGATAGTATAGGTGGAGCAGCTCAGTTCCATACGATTGATATTGCTGGCGCTTATGCAGCATTTGGTAACGAAGGTATCTACACGGAGCCATATGCCATTACGAAAATAGAATTTAGCGATGGTAGTACGTTGGATATGAAACCAGAATCTGAAGCAGCGATGAGCGAATCAACAGCTTATATGGTAACAGACATGATGCGTTCTGTTATGACAGAAGGTACCGGAACATTAGCAAATGTGCCGGGGTTGGATATTGCTGGTAAGACTGGTACAACCAATCTAGAAGACCAAGAAGGAAGTCCTGACTCCTGGATGAATGGCTTGACAACAAATTACACCCTCTCTGTTTGGACTGGTAACGATAAAGGTAGTACAGTAATCCAGGACGGAAACGGTGTAATTGGAACGAATGTTGCAAAACAGCTATTCAAGCAAATCATGACAGAAGTCCATGAAGGTAAGGACACGGAAAGCTTTAAAAAACCCAGCAGCGTAGTGGAGGCGAAAGTCGAAAAAGGCTCTCGCCCTGCTGCTTCTCCTAGTGCTGGCACCCCCTCTTCTGAAATCCTGACGGAATTATTCCTGAAGGGTAATCTTCCTGGTGCTACATCAGAAAGATATGAAGAAGAAGAAATAGCTCCGGTTACCGGACTTTCTGCAAGCTATGATGAAGCAAGCAACAGCATTAATATCAGCTGGAACTACGATGGCGATGCAAACTTCAGTATAAGTGCCGATCCAAGCGGCTCGACATCCACATCTGATACTTCAGCGGTAATTGATAACGTTCAAGCTGGACAAACCTACAACATTGCAGTTACAGCATCAGTTGATGGTGAGACTAGTGAGGCAAAATCAACTTCTGTCACCGTCCCTGGTGGAGAAGAAAATGCTGAAGAAGAAGAAAATCCTGATGAAAATGCTGAGGATCAGCAAGATCAGAATAATGAAGATCAGCAAAATGAGGACGAGCAGAACCAAGATCAGAATGATGAACAGAATCAAGACCAAAACGCCGATGAAAACAGTGACCAGAACAATGGTAATGGTAACGGTAATGAGAATAGCAACGGCAACGGTAATGGCAATGGCAATTCTGATCAAGGCGGGGAAACCGGCAATACCGAGGAAGAAGATAATCCTGATGGAGACAATCCGGATTCGGATACTGGCGGAGATACTGAATCGGAAACTGATCAAGGTAATACAAACGAGCAGCAATAACAAAATATCAAACAAAAAAAGACAGTCACTTCAATCTGGAGTGACTGTCTTTTAATTTGCTTCTGCCTTCAGACGTTTCTTGCCTTCCCGGCAAATGTCGTTCAAGGGACATGCCAGGCAGTTAGGGTTTCTTGCCTTGCAATGGTAGCGTCCGAAAAAGATCATGCGGTGATGTGTATCGCTCCACTCATCACGTGGTACCTTTTTCATCAATGTGTTTTCTACTTCGGTTACGTTGTCCTTCCAGCGGCAAAAACCGAGCCGTTTGGATACACGCTCAACGTGGGTATCTACAGCAATGGCAGGCTCGTTGAAAGCAACCGATGCTACCACATTGGCTGTCTTGCGCCCTACTCCAGCTAGCTTGACTAGTTCATCACGTGTGTCTGGTACAATTCCGTCATATTGATCAAGCAGCGTCTGACAAAGCTTCTGGATATTTTTCGCCTTGTTGCGATAAAGACCGATAGAACGAATATCATGCTGCAGCTCTTCAAGCGGAACAGCTAGATAGTCTTCCGGTGTCTTATATTTTTCGAACAGATCTTTCGTTACTTTATTGACAAGGTTATCGGTACACTGCGCAGACAGCAGTACGGCGATCACCAGCTCGAATGGATTACGGTGGACCAGTTCACATGCTGCTTCCGGGAACATGTCTCGCATCGCATCCAATGCCCGTCGTATCTGTGTTTTGTTCAGCATTGTATGCTTTTCCTCCTCAATCTTCTTCCAGCCAGTTATAGTAAATACTTACATCGCGGGCTGGTGCTTGCTGCTCTGAACGTACTGCAGCTGCCGTAGGCCGCTGGTTCTCATGAAATGATTTACTTTCCTTGCGAGCCTGGTCTACGGATCGGATACCTTTACGCTTCCATTCACGCAAAATACGATCTATATAGCGGAAATTCAATTTACTCATCAGTACTGCTTCTCGCAAAGCAGCTTTAATGAGGGATGGCGGCTGCATGTCTTCATCGAGCCATAATGTGACCGTTTCTATTTCAAAAGGTGACAATGGTCGGCCGAATTCCTGCTCAAAAAGAATGAATATTGCAGCCTCTTCTTCTTTGTCTGTATTCTTTTCAGGTTCAGGATACACGGTTTCTGCAAACGCGAGATGCCATAATCCGTTCAGACTGTAAGCTTGGCTTCGCACGTTTTCTTCCTGCACATCTTCAATCTGCAGCATATTACGCTGAACCAGCTTGCGTAAAACTAAGGCTACATCTCTTTCGGAAAGCGTTACTTTTTTGGCAAGTTGATCTGTAGTCGGAAACATGATACCTTGCTGCTGGAAAAAGCAAATATGCAAAATGACCATCATTTCCGTTTCATTCAAGCCAAGGGATACATATCTATTCATCAAAATACCGGGAAAGGAAAATGGATTTCCCAGCATTCGTTGGTAATTCAAGTCGTTATTCATCTGGGTTCTCCTTCCATTAATAGGACAATCCCTCGTCATTCGACAAGGGATCGTCAGGAAATCTATTTATTATGGGTATAGACGGTTCAAAAGACGCGGGAATGGTATAGTTTCGCGAACGTGCTCCACTCCGGAAAGCCAAGCGACTGTCCGCTCCAGACCAAGACCAAAGCCTGAGTGTGGTACACTGCCGTACTTGCGTAATTCCAAATACCAGTTGTACGCATCGCTAGTCAGGTTATGTTCTTCGTAGCGTTTTTCCATCAATTCAAGATCATCGATACGCTGAGATCCGCCGATGATTTCGCCATAGCCTTCTGGAGCAATCAGATCTGCACAAAGCACGACATCTTCCCGATTCGGATCTGGCTTCATGTAGAATGCTTTGATTGCAGCTGGGTAATGCGTGATGAATACTGGCTTGTCGAAGCTTTCAGCAATCGCAGTCTCATGCGGTGCTCCGAAATCTTCGCCCCACTCAATATCATCAAACCCTTTTTCCTTCAGTAATTCGATCGCTTTGTCGTACGTGATGCGCGGGAATGGCGCAGTAACTTTAGCCAATTTCTCTGTATCGCGTCCAAGGATTTCAAGGTCCAGTTTGCAGTTCTTCAGTACAGAAGCAACTAGGTGACTGATGTAGTTCTCCTGGATTTCCAGGCTTTCTTCGTGCTCAACAAAAGCCATTTCCGGCTCAATCATCCAAAATTCGATCAAATGACGTCTAGTTTTGGATTTTTCTGCACGGAATGTCGGACCAAAGGAGAATACTTTGTTGAATGCCATTGCAGCTGCTTCCATGTAAAGCTGTCCGCTTTGTGATAGATATGCTTCTTCGTCGAAGTATTTTGTATGGAACAATTCCGTCGTACCTTCTGCAGAGGAACCTGTCAGAATTGGCGGATCGATTTTCGTATAGCCATTTTCATGGAAGTATTCATACGTTGCACGGATGATTTCATTACGGATTTTCATCACCGCATGCTGTTTTTGGGAACGAAGCCACAGATGGCGGTTGTCCATCAAGAATTCAGTTCCATGCTCTTTTGGTGTGATCGGGTAATCTGTTGCTGCATGGATTACTTCCACATCACTGACCTGGATTTCATAACCGAAGGAAGAACGGCTGTCCTCTACTACTTTTCCTGTAACATAAAGGGATGTTTCCTGTGTCATGTTCTTGGCTGTCTGGAACACTTCCTCAGATACGTCGCTTTTGACGACGACACCTTGTACAAATCCAGTTCCGTCACGCAGCTGTAAAAATGCAATTTTACCGCTGGAACGTTTGTTGCGGAGCCACGCTCCGATTGTTACTTCTTCTCCTACATGCTCACTAAGCTTTGCGATCGTTGTCTTCAAAAAGAACCCTCCATTGTCTGTCCTACATATGTAGTTGTATTATTGATATTGGTTGGATAGAGCATAGCTTTCCAGCTGCTCGGTACCATCTAGTGTGTAATAACTGTAGCCGAGGCGATCCTGTCCATCGCGGAATGTGAATTCCCATGCTGGTGCATCATCGTACAATCCAAGCCGGACATCATCCAATTCACAGTCCGCTCCGCACGCTGACTGCCAGCTGCTTTCTGCTTGCTGTTCATCAGCAGTATCTGTAGTAAAAATGATCTGCTTCGGATCCTTCTCGCCCTTTTTGACATAAGCGATAGCATCTTCTCCATCAGCCTGCTTGCCTTTGACGACATGATATACATGTTCGCCATTGAATCGTGTCACTTCATCTGCGGTTTCAAGATCCGTATTATCAAGTGCAAAGTCCTCTGAAGCTTCAAAGCCCTCTGTTCGTGCATTTTGTGCTGTGCTATAAACGTATATACCGCAGCCGAGGACAATGATCAAAACTGCTAAAGCACTGATAATTGAGATCTTTGCCCATTTAGGTACGGTAAATCGTGAATATCGCCGTATCATGATCTTCCTCATCCAATGCTAATCCGAACATTAAGTCCTTCTCTTTCAGTGTACGGTTCAGTGAGTCAACCAGCTTGTACAGGTCGCTGCTGTATTGTACACGTACAGTGGACAATGTCTCCATCTTATTATTTTCCATCATCGTTACCTCCGAGCAATTCATTTACATGATTTGTTACTCATAGAGATGGCTTTCTGCAGCAAACTAATGTATGTTGAGAAGCAATCCAATTCTTATTATACCAGTTGTACTGGTGTAATTCTAAGACGAGTTCAAAGTTTTTTCAACAAAAATCTTCCTTCTCCCCAGCAGTTGTGCGTCCTAGTGGCGCACTTTTTTTATAGCCATTCCTCTGCTAGCTCCAAAAGTTCAGCTGTACTCTTATAATGTGTGGGTACATCTGGTATCGAAGCCGTGAAGTAACTGCCATATCTTGTCTTCATCATCCTGTCATCACAAACGAACACAATCCCTCTATCACTGGATGACCGAATCAGCCTGCCGAATCCTTGCTTAAAGCGGATGACTGCATTAGGCAATGCAAGCTCCATAAAGGCATTCTTTCCTTCTGCCTTCAATTTGGCTGCCTTTGCTTCATAAATTGGATGATCTGGAGGCTGGAATGGCAGCCTTACAATGACGAGACAGCTTAAATCTTCTCCAGGAATATCGACGCCTTCCCAGAATGAACTGGTTCCGAACAGGATGGCCTTCTTATTGCTTTGGAAATTCTTTTTCAGCCGATCACGACTGCCGCTCGTAATACCTTGAGCAATCAAAGTATAATCCTGATCCTCTGTCAGTTCCTTCACAAGTCCATAAGCTTTTTTCAGCATATCATAGGAAGTGAATAATACTAGCATCCGCCCATCCGTAATGGCAGCAAGGCTCAAAATCGATTCACAAACCGCATAAATGAAAGGATAGTTATCCTTGCCTCGCACATCCGGAAAATCATTTGGGACGAGCAGCTGTACTTGCTCCTGATAAGAATAAGGAGAATCGAAACGTCTTGTTACGGTGTGTTCATCCAAGCCTAGCTGTTCCTGAATGAAAGCAAACGATTGCTTCATTGTTAAAGTTGCACTTGTGAGCACAACACTCTTCTTTTCCGAAAAGAAATGTTCCAGTAGCAAATCTGCAATTTCTAATGGTTCACTGTACAAGTAAACAGCGTTGCGCGCGCCGTACATATCGACTTCTATCCATTTCACTTCCTCATCGTCATACATAAGGAACATCCGTTCAATCGCATCAATGATTGTCTGCAGCTGATCCACTGCATTCCGAATGGAATCAGCAATCTTCTTATCCCCCTGCTTATCAGCGGATTTTGTCAGCTGAAGCAAATGGTGGATACAGTCTCGCACACCAAATAATAATCTGTTGCTCATTTCAGCTATTACCAGGACCTGCTTTGTCTGCCGAACATCCTCGAGCCGCAGCTGTAATCTGCCGATGTCGTTGGTTCCGAGCTTCTTCTTATGCTGGGACAAGACAAAATCATGGATATAGCGGAACATGTCATCTGCTTCTTCTTTCGTCTGATCCCATAAACTTTGCCAAATCAGCATCTCTGCTTGTGTATTTGGGAGCTCATCCGTTGCTGTCTCATATACTTTATTCGCATGAGACAGCATATGGTGGATGCTGACATAATCCAATGCCAATCCAAAATGCTTCGCGGCTGTCGCCTCGAAATGATGTGCCTCATCGATAATGGCTCGCTGATACGATGGCAGGAGCTGGTATTCTTCTTGCATATCGCTGCAAAGCAGCGCATGGTTCGTCACAATCACATCTGCCTGCCATGCTGCTTTTTTTGCCCGCTGGTAAAACGAACGGGAAAACCATGGCGAAAATGGATCTTGCGTATCCTCTGCATCCGCAGACATGTGCAGGAAAAATCGCTTCCCGCTGGAAGGCAGATTCACTTCATCAATATCACCAGTTTCAGTCATTGTCAGCCATACAAGTAAAATCGCTTTTGTAAGTACGATATCATAATTATCATTTGCTGTTTGCTGAAGCTCTGATTCGAAGCGGCTGAGACTTAAATAATGCTGCTTTCCCTTCAGCAGTGCAGCTTTAAAGGAAAACGGCAGAATACGCTGTAAAAGCGGAATTTCCTTGTCCATCAATTGTGCCTGCAGCTGAGTCAAATGAGTGCTGATAACGATCCGACTCTTTTCTTTTACTGCTGTGTATACTGCTGGCAAAAGATAAGCAAGTGACTTTCCGGTACCTGTTTCCGCTTCCAGGAGAGCGTGTTTATTTGATTGGAAAACATCAAAGATCTGTTCACTCATCTCCAGCTGACTTTTTCTCGGCTCATAGCCTTTCATTCCCTCTGAAAGCCAGCCACTCTTTTGATACAGCTGATCCGCCATCTCACCGAAAGATTGCGTAATAACAGATACAGTATCATTTTCTTCCTGGACTTTCCGAAATGCCAGCCCTCGATAAACCTCAAGCCCATCATCTTGTGTATCCTCGAATGCAAGTTCCTCCAAACGATACTCAAGTAAGCCGCGTAAATCGCTCTTCAATGAGCGTTCCAGTGTTAGTAGATGAGAAATTGTCTCATAAGGCAGCTTTCCTAGCTCATCAAGAAGAGACAGCAGGAGTTCTGCCGTTACAAGCGTATCGGACAGCGCACGGTGAGGCTGATCATGTTCAAAAGAAAGGTGCTCACTAAGAACACTTAATTTGTAGCTCGGCGCCGTTGGCAGCAGAATACGCGCCAACTCGACAGTATCCAGCACTGGGCGCTGAATTGGAGTTAGTCCCGCCTCTTCCAGAGAGCTGTTCAGAAACCGCAAATCAAAATTCGCATTATGAGCAACCACATAGCTATCTTTGAAGAAAGCAGAAATCTCTTCTGCTACATCTTCAAATTGCGGAGCACCAGCTACATCTTCATCCGTAATACCTGTCAGTTGGGAGATGAAAGGTGGAATCGGCATACCGGGATCCAGCATCGTCTGAAATTGATCTGTGATCACACGTCCTTGGATGACGACAATCCCGACCTCTATGATTTTATCGCCATTCGACGGCGCATGTCCTGTTGTTTCAAGATCCACCACTACAAATTTTTCCATACTCCACCCTCCATACTGCTTAGAAAAGAAAGACTCTTATCACAGATAAGAGTCTTATCGTACGATTCTTTTATGCCGTTACATCATAACAGTAAGCGGCGGTTCTTCCTCGATGATTTCCTGAACTGTATTATCTTCGTTCATCAGGGCGATCTTTGGCTTGAAGTCAGCCAGTTCTTCTTCAGATAGCATGGCATAGGAAACGATGATAACTACATCATCTTTCTGTACAAGACGTGCAGCAGCACCGTTTAGGCAGATGACACCGCTATGCCGTTCACCGGGGATGACATATGTTTCGAGACGTGCTCCATTATTATTGTTCACAATCTGCACTTTTTCATGAGGAAGTATGCCTACTTGTTCCAGAATGTGCGTATCGATCGTAATACTGCCAACATAATTCAAGTTTGCTTCCGTGACACGAGCACGATGTATCTTCGCCTTCATCATTGTGCGAAACATCTTATTATCCCCCTATATTAAAAACGGTCCATGATGGAGCCATCAGCTTCTAATACTATATTGTCGATCAATCTTGCCTTGTCGAAATAGACAGCTGCAGCAATGATGATGCGTGCATCTATTTCCCTGACTGGCTTCAAGGCCGGATATGACAAAATTTCAACGTAGTCTATTCTACCACTTGTTTGGCTGTTTATAAATTCTTTTACAGCAGATGCTACTTTTTCAGGATCCTTTGTTCCATCTTGGATGCTTTGTTTAGCTTGCTGCAGTGCGCGGTGAATAGCTGGAGCTTCTTCTCTCTCTTCCTCTGATAAATAGACGTTGCGGCTGCTTTTCGCTAATCCGTCTGCCTCGCGCACAGTCGGTACCGGAACCACTTCCAGCGGGAAATTAAGGTCGTGCACCAAAGCTTGTACAACTGCTACTTGCTGTGCATCCTTCAGCCCGAAATACGCTCTGTCCGGCTGAATCAAATGGAAAAGCTTCGATAAGACAGTAACCACACCATCAAAATGACCGGGTCTTGATCTGCCGCAGAGCACGTCTACTCTGTCAGCAACATGCAGTTTGATTGTACTGCTGCCTGGATACATGTCCGCTGCTTCTGGCATGAAGACGATATCGACGCCTTCTGCTTCCGCGACAGCCTGATCACGGACTGCATCTCGCGGATAAGTCTCAAAATCCTCGCCCTCACCAAATTGCAGCGGATTTACGAAAATGCTAAGCACGGTGATATCGTTCTCCGCCTTGGAGCGCTTCATCAAGGATTGATGCCCTTCATGCAAAAAGCCCATCGTAGCTACATAACCAATTGATTTCTGCTCTTTCGCCAGCTGCTTTCTTTCTTGCTGCAACGCTTCTAATGTCGAAATGATCTTCATATTCATTCTCCTAGTTTAGGTAATGCTGCTTCGTCCATCGTAAAACTCTGTCCGTCATTCGGAAAAATACCATTCTTTACATTTTCCTTATATGTGGAGAAGACATTCGTAACTGTTTCATTTAGATCTGCATAGCTAACAGCGAATTTCGGCAAACGATCAACACCGTACCGACTTAGGTCATGAAAGACAAGTACTTGTCCGTCTACTTCTGCACCGGCACCAATTCCGATGACCGGAATAGAAATATCTTTGGCGATGAGTGCGGCCAATTGCTTTGGAACACACTCCAGCACGACTGCAATCGCTCCGGCTGCTTCAACTTTGCGTGCATCCTCCAGCAGCTGTTTTGCTGTCTGTTCGTTTTTCCCTTGTACTTTATATCCCCCGAGTATATGGACTGACTGCGGTGTCAGACCAAGATGACCGACAACTGGAATACCACCTGTTGCTAATGCCTTGATGCTGTCCAGGATGACCTGATCTGCTCCTTCCAGCTTCAAAGCCTGTGCTCCGGTTTCCTGGAAGATGCGTTTCGCTTGCGGTATAGTTGCCTCAACCGATACATGGTACGTCATAAATGGCATATCTACTACAACAAACGTATCGTTTCCACCGCGAGTGACGGCTTTTCCATGATGAATCATATCCTCCACTGTTACCGGGATGGTGGAGTCATATCCGAGTACGACCATTCCTAATGAGTCGCCAACAAGAAGCATATCGATACCGGCCTGCTGCGCCAATTTTGCCGTTGGATAATCGTAGGCAGTGACCATCGTGATTTTCTCGTTGTTTTCTTTCATCTTCTGAAAATCGAGTCTTGTTTTCATTTCGTTACTCCTCTCTCCATTCCAATTCAGCTGAATACAAACGCTGTGTACTGCCATCATCATTTTCAAGGATAAGCTCGCCGTCTTCCCCGATTCCCTTGAAAACTGCATAAAAGACAGTTGATGGAGTAGTTGCTTTCACACGGTGCCCGAGTCGTAAAGCATACTGCATCCATTCGTTCCTGATGATGTGGAAACCTTTTTTTATGTATAGCGAATAGACGTCCTCGAACTCTTTCCAAATCAGATGAATGAGCTCTTGCCGCTTCCATTCCTTATCTGTCTCGATACGTAATGATGTTGCTTTATCGCGGATATCCGGCGCTAATTCCGCCGCAGTCTGATTGATGTTGATTCCGATACCCAGTACGATATGCTGAATATAATCCTGCTCTGCCTGCATTTCGGTCAGTATTCCAGCGAGCTTCTTGCCGCCCAGATAGATATCATTCGGCCATTTAATGCTAGCATCAATATCGTTCTGGCGGAATACGCGTGTGATGGCAACCGCTGCAGCCAACGTCAGCTGTGCTGCTTCCCGGGGTCCGAATTCAGGCCGGATGATTAAACTCATCCATATACCGGTTCCGGCTGGTGAATGCCAACTGCGCCCTTTTGTTCCCTTACCGCTTGTCTGCTGATCAGCGATGACAACAGTTCCGTGAACTGCACCTTGATCCGCCAAAGATTTCGCCAAAACTTGGGTAGAATCAAGCTCTTCTTCAAAGATGATCTTGCGTCCGATCCATTCTGTATCCAGCTTCCAGTTCAGTGTATTTTTGCTGAGTTTGTCTGGCGATCGCTTAACTTGGTATCCTTTGCGAGGAACAGCATCTATTTCATAGCCGTCTGCTTCCAACGCTTTCATATGCTTCCAGACTGCTGCCCTTGAGATACCGAGCTGATCGGATAGGTTCTGGCCAGAAACATACGACGTCTTATGTTCCTGGAGAATTCTTATAAGACGATTACGTGTCGTGTCCATGGTAGACCCACTCCTTCAGCTGCTCTTTATCATTTGGCACCCTGTTTTCCACCACAGCTTTTTCCGCAGCGAGCAGCAGATCACGGATCCAGCTTCCTTTCTTTCTTTCAGGGAACCAGCTGATCAAGTCAGAACCGGAAATAGCCAGCTCCGAACTATTTCGAATCGGAAGTGAATTTCTCAAAGTTGATAACTCATCCTGAATATCTATTTCCTTATAAATCTTCACAAGACGGCAGTAGCCAGTATCCAGATGATCTGGCAACTGATATACCGCCCAAGCATCCAGGTCGCTTTGCAGTAAGCGCACCAAATTTTGAGCGTCTTGTTTGACAGCATTGGAGAGCTTCCACTCTTTTACCCAATCAAGCACTGGCCTTGTGCTTAATAAAGAACAAAGCGCGACCCATTCTGCTAAACTGCCGAGAGGCACAATTTTATTGGATAGCTCACCCATCAGCTCAGGATGATCCTTAAAAATCGGCATTGCTTTCCATAATCCCGTATCCTGCAGGAGCTGCACAGCTGTCTTCACATGTTTGCCGCGGCATAATTTCTCCATTTCAATCGCTACACGTTCAATTGCAATACGTGCTAACCACAGACGCTGGTCCTCCATCACTTTTCGTGCATCATGATCCAATTTGTACCCTAGCTGAGAAACAAACCGGACACCGCGCATCATACGCAGAGGGTCTTCTTGAAAACGATCAAAGGCCTGACCTACCGTAACAAGCTCCTTCTTTTCGATAGCGCTCCTGCCATCGAAAGGATCCACTAACTCCCCTGTTCTGGCCATCGCTATCGCATTAACTGTATAATCCCTACGTGCAAGATCAGCTGTTACATCGGTCACAAAGTTCACGCTATCAGGATGCCGGTAATCAGAATATGCACCTTCTGTTCGGAAGGTTGTAATTTCGAAGCTTTCCTGCTCAAAACGCACAAGAACAGTTCCATGTTCGATACCAATTGGTATGACTTTATCAAAGACTTTTATTACCTGATCCGGCGTAGCTGACGTAGCAATATCCAAATCGCCGACAGCTTTTCCGATAAGATAATCCCTCACCGCACCTCCGACCAGATATGCTTCATAACCATGCTGTTCGAGTTGCTGTATGACCCGGAAAGCTTTTTCAAATATCTTCATTGCAAAACCTCTTCATATATTGCTTCGTATTGAGCAACAATTTGATCAGAATGGAAGTTTTCCGCAGCATACTGAATGGATGCTTCGGAAAATTGCTGCCACAGCCTTTCATTTGTCAGCAAATCCATTGCAAAGGAACCCATTTGCTCTACATCTCCCAGCTGGGTTATAAAACCATTCTTACCGTGCTGGATAACTTCTGGTATGCCGCCGACATCTGTTCCGATACATGGCACCCCACAGGCCATTGCTTCTAAAAGAACCAAACCGAAGCTCTCTTTTTCAGAAGGAAGCAGCATGATGTCCGCCATATTTAACAGGGCAGCAACATTATTGCGCTTACCTAAGAAAAGGACTTTATCTTCAAGACCGCGCTGCTGCACATCTCGCAGAATATCTGAATACTCGGGTCCGTCCCCAATTAGCATCAGCTTGGCATCCAGCTTCTCCTGTATATACGAAAAAACCTGTACAACATCCTGTACACGTTTCACTTTACGGAAATTGCTTATATGTACGAGTACTTTATCATCTTCCTTGATACCGAATTGCTGCCTTATGTCACACACATCTGCCGGACGATACACTTCTTCATCGACAAAGTTGTAGACAACGTCGATTGGGCTAGTGACATCAAGCATTTCTCTTGTTTGCTTTACGAGACTTTGTGATACCGCTGTGACGACATCACTCTCTTCAATTGCATGAATGATCATTTTGCGCAGTCCATTATCAATTCCAAGCACCGTAATATCCGTTCCGTGAAGGGTAGTGACAATCTTTACATCCCGCTTGGCAATTGCCTTAGCTAAGATTGCACATATAGCATGCGGAACAGCATAATGGACATGCAGGATATCGAGCTGTTCTTCGTCGATTACTTCAGCCATTTTATTAGCCAGCACCAAATCGTATGGCGGGTATTGGAAGACAGGATAATGACTCATCTCGACTTCATGGAAAAATACATTCGGAAGCAGCATATCCAGCCGGAAAGGGACACTGGATGTAATGAAATGAATGTCATGTCCCTTTTTAGCTAGTTTTTTTCCGAGTTCTGTTGCAATGACGCCCGATCCGCCAAGCGTCGGATAACAAGTGATACCGATTTTCAGCTTTTTCATAGCTCCGGCTCACGATCGCGTATGATCTTGCGCCAATCGAAATCTCCACGGTCCAATCCGCGAATAAATATTTCGGCCGCTGCCAGATTGGTTGCCAGCGGAATACGATGCACATCACATAAGCGCATTAGTGCACTTACATCAGGTTCATGCGGCTGGGCAGTGAGTGGATCCCTGAAAAAGATAATCAGATCCATTTGATTCGTTGCGATCCTTGCACCAATCTGCTGATCGCCTCCAAGCGGGCCCGATTGGAACAATTCCACAGGTAATCCTGTTGCTTCTTTGATGCGAGTGCCTGTCGTGCCTGTAGCATACAGGGTATGTTTCTTCAGCATTTCTTTATATGCGACCGTAAAACGGACCATTTCAGGTTTTTTCTTATCATGGGCAATTAAAGCAATATGCATGTCTATCGCCTCATTCCAATATATTTTCTAATCCGTATGCAAGTATGTCCATCTTCATGACACGGTCCACTGCCAGCTCTACACCTGACATAAAGGATGCGCGGTTGAAACTATCATGTTTAACTGTGAATTGCTCGCCTGGTGCACCGAAAATAACTTCTTGGTGTGCAACGAGTCCTGGGAGACGGACACTGTGAATCCGCATGCCGTCCACGTCTGCACCACGTGCTCCAGCTATCGTCTCTTTCTCATCCGGATGTCCTTGTTTTGCTGGTTCGCGTACTTCCTGGATCAGCTGAGCTGTTTTCACAGCCGTACCGCTTGGGGCATCCAGTTTTTGATCATGATGCTTTTCAATGATTTCTACTGTTGGGAAGTATTTTGCTGCTTGCTTGGCGAATTGCATCATAAGTACTGCCCCAATTGCGAAGTTTGGTGCAATAATTGCTCCGATGCCTTTTTCTTCACTAAGCTTCCCTAGCTCTTCTACTTGTTCTTCCGTAAAACCAGAAGTACCGACTACCGGACGCACACCATGTTCAATAGCGAGCTTCATATGTTTGTAGCCTGTTTCCGGAATGGTCAAGTCGATAAGTACATCTGCCTCCGCTTCCTCTAAACACGCCGCAGCATCTTCGTAAATGAACGCATCGCTCGCTGGCAAACCTTCGATATCACTGATCCGCTTTCCTCCGTTTTTTCGGTCAATTGCTGCCACTAGCTCAAAATGAGCCGTCCGATCGATAAGCTGCAATGCTTCCGACCCCATTCTGCCTCTTGGTCCCGCTACAATAATTTTAATCGTATCTTTAGTCATTATGTATGTCCTCCTGTGTCTTCTTCGTCCATCTATCTTTATCCCTTGTTTCAAATTTCGTCATCGATTTTTCGAATGCTTCCGATAGATCGATATTCAAGGAATTAGCAAAGCATGTCATCACGAATATAATATCTCCGAGTTCATCTGCTACTGTATTAGCTTCTTCACTAGCTTTTTTCGGCTTTTCTCCATATGTATGGTTCACTTCCCTTGCAAGCTCTCCTACTTCTTCCGTCATTCTGGCAAGCATGCTGAGCGGTGAAAAATAACCTTCTTTGAATTGGGAAATATAAGCGTCGACACGTGCTTGTATTTCCTTTGTCGTATATGTAGTATTCATTCGCGATCTTCCTTTCGCTATATCATTACCATGTTAGCTTAAAAATACGGCATTTGACAAATGTTTTTACCTGTCTGACAGATTTGTAGGGATAAGGATAGTTGTCTATAATATAGAAGGAATTGTCATCTTAGGAGGTAGATTATGTTCAGACTGCGTATAAAGAACATCCTGTTCATTCTGTTAGGCGCGGCTATCTTTTCGTTCGGTATCGTCCATTTCAATATCGCCAATAAACTTGGGGAAGGCGGATTCACCGGGATAACGCTTATTTTACTATTCGAATTCGATTGGGATCCAGCAATTATGAACCTGGTGCTGAATATTCCATTGTTCCTGATCGGCTGGAAGTTCCTTGGCCGGACAACTTTCGTTTATACAATCATCGGGACAGTGGCAGTTTCCTTGTTCCTGCGTTTATTCCAGACATATTCGTTTAATATTGACTTAGGCAACGATTTGCTGATTGCTTCACTTTTAGCTGGCGTATTCATAGGAGTCGGTCTCGGTATCATCTTCCGCTTCGGCGGTACAACCGGAGGAGTCGACATCATTGCCCGACTGGCTAACAAGTATGCCGGCTGGACGATGGGACGGACGATGTTTCTCTTTGATGCCGTTGTTATTGTCACATCGGTTCTTACCTATCTTGATCTGATCCGCGGTATGTATACACTCGTTGCCGTCTTCGTTGGCGCTAGAGTCATCGACTTTATCCAAGAAGGCGCCTACTCGGCAAGAGGTGCAACTATCATTTCGAGTCAGAGTGCAGATATAGCCAATCAGATACTAAAGCAAATGGACCGGGGTGTAACGGTCCTTGATGGCAGAGGAAGCTTCACAGGCGAAAAACGTGATGTGCTTTATTGTGTCGTCGCCCGGAACGAAATTGTCCGATTGAAAGCGATTATCACCTCAGTCGATCCACATGCCTTTGTCGCCCTTAGCGAGGTGCATGATGTGATGGGGGAAGGGTTTACACTGGATGAAAATAAAAAACCGTATAATACCGACTGACGTTTTGCATGCATTTTGATACTTGAATTGGTAAAGTGGAGAAGAATAAACGAGAGAGGTGAGATCGTGGAACTTACTGGAAAGAAAATACTATCGTTTGTCAGTGATGATTTCGAGGATCTGGAATTGTGGTATCCAATACTTCGGCTGCGCGAAGCAGGAGCGGAAGTGTATTTAGCGGGTGAGTCAGCAAATACTGTTTATAAAGGAAAGTATGGGGTTCCAGCGACTTCTGATTTGACGTTTGATGAAGTTGATCCGAATCAATATGATGCCTTGCTCGTCCCTGGCGGATGGTCACCGGATAAACTTCGCCGCTATCACAGTGTATTGGAAGTCACCCGTCATTTCCACACACATAAGAAAGCAATCGGTCAAATCTGTCATGCTGGGTGGGTGCTTATCTCTGCCGGCATATTGGAAGGTGTAAATGTCACTAGTACTCCTGGAATAAAAGATGACATGACGAATGCAGGAGCGATATGGCATGATGAAGCTGTTGTCGTAGACGGTCATATTGTCAGCAGCAGACGGCCGCCTGATCTGCCCGACTACCTCCGAGAGTTGATCAAGGTCATACAAGCACAATAAAAAAGGCATCCCTCGGGATGCCTTTTGTTAATCTTCGTTATTGCTGACAAAGAACATAAGGATGAAGCGTACAAGCTCGGCTACAGCTACTAGAGCTGCCGCAACGTAAGTCATTGCTGCCGCGTTCAAAACCTTTTTAGTTGAGCGCTCTTCATCGTTCCGGATGATTCCTGTTGAAACCAATTGTGTCATTGCACGATTAGAAGCATTGAACTCGACCGGCAGAGTAACAACCTGGAACAATACTGCGATAGCAAAGAACGCAATACCAAGTCCGACGAATTGCAGGGATCCAAAGATAGCACCTGCTATGATTAGGAACATGGAAAGGTTGCTGCCCCATGCAGCTGCCGGAGCAAGCGCTGTACGGAACTTCAGGAATCCGTATCCCTCTGCATGCTGAATTGCGTGTCCAACCTCGTGGGCGGAAACCGCTGCTGCAGCCATGCTGTGACCATGGTAGTTGTCAGTGGATAAACGAACTACTTTATGACGCGGGTCATAGTGATCAGATAACATACCGCGTGTTTCTTCAATTTGCACATCATATATTCCATTATCATCTAAAATCTTTCTTGCGACCTGTGCACCTGTCATTAGAGATGACGTTTCTACTTTCGAATACTTCTTATACGTGCTTTTTACCTTCGATTGAGCCCATAAAGGGATAATCAGAAGAAGTGCTATATAGATTATATAAGCACCTAGTGACATATACATTCCTCCATAAAAATATTTGGAACTTATTAAGGTCAATTTTAGTCAAAAATTCGAAAAAAATCAACTATTAGGATCGTTGTTCACACTTTTGTCATTTTCAGCTCGATACTTCTTATAACCAACATAAACAAGTGTTCCTACAATGCTTGCACTAATACCAAGTATTCCCCAGAATCGTCCTGTTCCATAACTGTTTTTGTCCGGCACGGTAACACTGTACAAATATGCAGGAAGCGCTTCGAACTGTTGATCAAACGTTTGACCTGTTTTGTCGGAAGATGACGACAGAGCCTCTGTATGCGGCTGCAGAAGTAGTTCAGCAAGATTGGCAAGTACAAAAAAAGAGGCTGTCAGAACAATGACGAGAAGCAGCTTTTTCATAAGCATCCCCTCTTTTTTAAATGTTCCTACAGCCTATGCTTAAAAACGTATTTGTATGTCGGTATGTGCCTTATTTGTTTAGATTTCGTAAAGATGATTTTCGCTGCGTGGCTATGTATCCAACCAGGATGGAAACGATACTGAGCCAGAAAGTGAAATAGCCGATATTATCGCTATAGTCCATCAAGTTGCCGTAAATAGGCATCATGTCGAATACATAATCGATGATATCATTATGTAAAACGACGATAGCAGCTACAGCAAGATGCCGTAACTTCACTCGGTAAAGCGGTGCATACAAAAGGCCTTGAATCGCCATTCCCAAATGAGAGGCAATCAGCATATACCCCTGCCAGGAAAGTGACCCTGCTACGGCTATGGTGAGCAAATTCATGACGACCGCCCATATACCGTATTTGAATAATGAAACAACTGCCAGCGCTTCGATATAGCCATTTTGTCTTCCAATCAGGTATAACCCAAGGAAGATAGTGAAGAAGAGACTGGCTGTCGGACTATCCGGTACAAAGGGAAGGAAAATCGCCGGTGTAATCTCAAGCTGCCAGCCATACCATATGTACCCATAGATCGTCCCAATAAGATTAATGATAAACAATATCAGCATGCTGTAACGGTGAAATAGAAGACGATACATTCTGTGTATTTCCTTTCATGAAGTATTTTCTTTTATGTATTCCAGCCTGCTTCTTAAGAAGCAGTCACTTTATTTTAGCAGAATCTTTCTTCTCTATTGAAATTTTTAACTAGAAAGATAAAAAAATAGATGCGCTATAACAGCGCATCTAATTAAATGTGTTCAATTGTGTCTTCAGCTTCTTCTTTCAATTGCCGCATCGCCTTGCTTAATAACCTGAATTTATCTTCGTCTCTCTTATCAAGAGCTAAATCAATTGCTTCTTGCAGCTTCTTCTTCTTGTATTGATGGTGTGACGCATCAAGAAGTTTCGCTGCCAGCTGCCGGTCTTCTTTCGTCACATAATGATCTTCCGGCAAGAAAGGATTGTCTTCCAGCACTGCGACATATTCCATACTTTGATGGGAATTCTTGAAATTGAGTTGAATATAGACAGGATCTTTCTTGTTCATGCGTATATCATGGAATGATTTCTCTGCATCGGTTGTAACGATGTTGTCCTTGTAGAAACGGAACGGCACTTCTTCAGAACAATGGGCGGATATGATGATTCCTCTGGGACTGAATCTTGCTTCACGGATAAAATGCACATTATCAAGAAACGAATCATGATTTATCAAGTAGTTCAAGATCCAGACACTTTCCCTGCGCTTCAATTGGTAATTATCTAAGAACCAGCGAATGAACGTCTTCTTATCCTGCATGGTAACGGAAATATTCATATGTGCCCCCTCCCAGAAAGCGAAATGATTTCAATTCAATGCATTTATTGAGACAAGAGCCGGTTGATATTCTCCTCTACTTCGATATCTGATGGCTCCAGGCGAAGATACTCTTTTAGTATTTCGACAGCCTCTTGCATCCTCCCTTCTTCCAATAGGAAATATCCGTATTCTTTTAGAAAATCGCTATCATCTTTGAAGTTAGTATATGCTTCCCCATATGCCTTTAATGCCTCATCAAACATTTCAGTTTCATTATAGGCACGCGCAAGCTCCCAACGGTACGCTGCATCTTCTTCATCTGTTTCCAAGATATGCGTCAATAATTCGATGATAGCCTCGTGGTCTTCATCCAGCTTGAAATTCTCAATCAAATAGAGAATCGCTTCTTTATAACCCGGGTCGAGTGCAATTGCATGACGAATAAGGAAATAGCTGCGATCATTTTTGCCAAGCTGTCTTGCAAGACGGCCCGCAGTGAAATAGAGCTTCTGGTTATACTCATCCAATGACAAACCTTTTTCTGCCGTTTCGAATGCCTTCTCCATCAATCCCTCTTCTTCATAGGCCTTGGCAAGATACTCATAGACAGACAGATAATCCGCTTCCTCTTTAAGAAGTTTCTCCCATGTACTGATAGCAATATCGTATCTGGCTAGCTTGAAGGCCGTGAACCCAAAACTGAACAGCTGTTCCACATCATCGACATCTGTTTCCTGGTAATAAGTCAATGCTTTCTCGAATTCACCTGTAGCAGCATAAGCTTCTGCGAGGCGAAGGGCGATATCGATATCACCCATGACAGTCTGCTTTTCGTAGACTTTTTCATAATAAGTGATTGCTTTCAAGTAGGATGCAGTCGATAAAGCAAGCTCTCCTAATGCCAAATCAATGACAGGTTCAGAAGGGTCGAATCGTTTAGCTGCCAACAGCTTTTGCTCAGCGACCTCAAATAAACCCTGCGCCTCATACAAATCAGCAAGCTGCATTTGAGCTGGGATAAAATAGTCCTCATCCTCCACAATCTGATCCAGCTTATCAATTGCTTCCTGGTCTTCATTCAGATCAATGAAAAGTTCAGCAAGCATCATTTTAAGCTCCATCTCATCCGGGAACATTTGCTCGAGCTGAAGCAGGACTGCTTTTGCTTCTTCATGCATGCCCCACTGCATATATAATTCTGCTATCGTGAATTTCTCTTCCTCATTGGCAGCCGGTAAATAAGCCTCTAATGTATCCACCGCTTCCTGTGGCTGATCATTCTCCATATAAGTTATTGCTTTTCTTATTTCTTCCATTTTTTCACACTTCCTTCTATTTACACGCCTCTCGGCTTATCCATCTGTCTTCAGTGTAACCTAAAGCAATAGCTTTAGAACAGCAAAAAAGTCTGATTCCCTGTTGGGAATCAGACTTAATCAATCCTGCAGCGCACGTAGATCCGCAAAAAATGATGGGTAAGAGATATTGATGCTGTCCGCATCAGTTAAAACTGTCTCCCCTGTTGCAATCAAGCTGGCAATAGCAATCATCATCCCGATTCGGTGATCACCGAAAGAATCAGCAGTTGCACCTGTAAGGGATTGATTTCCAGGAATTCTCATTCCATCAGGTGTCGATTCCACTTCAGCACCAAAACTCCGCAGTGTTGCTGCAATCGCCTCGATTCGATCGGTTTCCTTGTACCGAAGTTCCTCCGCATCCTTGATGATTGTTTCTCCATCAGCCTGCGTTGCCAATAATGCCAAGATAGGCAGCTCATCGATAAGCCGGGGAATGATGTTTCCGCCTATCTCTGTGCCTTTCAAAGTGCGATATCGTATCGTGATATCTCCGATTCGCTCACCAGCTTGAATGTCATGCTCTTTGATTTCCATATCGGCACCCATTTGCTGCAGCACATCCAAAATGCCAGTACGTGTAGCATTCAAACCGGTATTCGTTAATATGATTTCACTGCCTGGAACGAGACATGCTGCAACAAGGAAGAAAGCAGCCGATGAAATATCTCCTGGAACATAGACATCTGTGCCGACGAGTTGCTGGCCGCCTTTGACCGTGACTGTCGTTCCTTTTACATCAATGCTCGCCCCGAAGCTTCTCAGCATCTGTTCAGTATGATCCCTCGTCTTGACATCTTCAGAAATCTGCGTTTCGCCATTTGCTAACAAACCCGCCAGCAGCAAAGCTGATTTCACTTGTGCACTTTTTACTGGGGTGTGGTATGTAAGAGCTGAGAGATTTTGTCCGTCAATGGCCAACGGCAAATACTTCCCTTGCTCACGCCCATTTATTTTTGCCCCCATCTGTCGCAAAGGAATCACAACACGATCCATCGGTCGTTTAGTAAGTGATGCATCCCCATATGCTGTTATATGAAATGGCAAGGCTGCAAAAACACCAAGCAATAGGCGGGCGGTTGTTCCAGAATTACCAAAGTAAATCGGAACAGTCGGTTCTGTAAAGCTGTCTTTCCCTGCGCTATCGATGATAACCGTATCCCCATCCTGTTCAATCGAGACACCAAGCGCTCGAAAAGCATCTATCGTCCGAAGACAATCCTCTCCAGTCAAGAAATGACGGACAGTAGTTTTTCCTTTGGCCAAAGCACCGAAAATGATGCTTCGGTGGGAAACCGATTTATCGCCTGGTACGGTAATAGAACCAGAAAGTCCCTTTGCTGTAGGTTTGAGTCGTACATCTGTCACTGCTTCCACCTTCAATCTTCTATCTTTACTTCATATCCGAAAACTTCCAGCACACCTTTTGCCTTCAGCTGGATTTTCTGCTCTGAAAAGCTGAGGCGAAGAACACCTGTCAGCCCTTCACGCAGCTCAAGTATTTGGATATTCACAATACTCAAACCAGCATCAGCGACGATGGTGAGAACTTTCTGCAAAGCTCCGGGCCGGTCAGTAATATCGACATACAAATCGTAATACCCTGGTATTGCACCTTTTTTCCGAGGTTCTAAACCGTCCCGATATTGCTTCGCCTCTTCCAGGTAGGTATGAATCTGCTGTCCCTGATCTTCTGCCAAAAGCTTTCGAAAAGCCTGCATTTCCTCAATCCAATCGTCAAGCAGGACCCCCATCTTCTCTTTGTTCTGAAAGAAAATGTCCTGCCACATACCGGGATTGCTCGAGGCAATCCGGGTGATATCACGGAATCCGCCTGCAGCGAGTTTAGGAAGGAAGCTATGTTTCGCTTCCCATTTCTTTGCCTGCTGTACCAGCGCAGATGCAATCAAATGAGGAAAATGAGAAACAACTCCGGTCATCTCATCATGCTCTTCTGCCGATAACGTGATAAAACTGCTTTTCGTACCATCAAGCAAGTTCTCCAACCGCTTGATATCACTTTCCCTAGCCCGCTGAACAGGTGTCAAAACATATATGGCATTCTCAAACAAATGTGCTTTTGAAGCCTCTATTCCGTGTTTATGGGAACCTGCCATCGGGTGGCCGCCGACGAAGTATACTTTGTCGGACTGAAGGGACGCAGCCTGCTGGAAGATCGGACCCTTAACTGATGAAACATCGGTTACAAGCACATCTTTTTCCAGTTTCATACTATCAAGCTCCTTAAGTAGCTCGACAGACTTGGAAACTGGTGCAGCAAGTATAATGATATCTGCCTTGCGTGCAGCTTCTTGGAAAGAAGACGACGCTTCATCGATGATCTCATGCTTCAGGGCATACTCCAACGTACTTTCCCTTTGATCTACTCCGATAAGATGAACTTGCTTGTGCGTTTGGATATTACGAGCAAGCGAGCCGCCGATCAAACCAAGTCCCGCGATTACGACCGTCTCCATCTTAGCTTTCTTTCACGCTAGTCAAGAATTGATCAAGTAACACAGTGAATTCCGTCATATCCTGTTCATTACCAATCGTGATTCGGACACTGTTCGGAATACCGAGAGCGTCGCCGGAACGAATGATAAAGCCTTTGGAAAGCATATGCTGGAAGACACTATCTCCGCTGACAGGCAGGTCGTATATCAAGACGAAGTTTGTATGTGACTCATAATATTTGATTTGGTGAGCATCACAGAATGCCAGGAAGTTATGCTTCACTTGGTTATTCTTAGCGATGGAATCCTTGATGAATTCTTGATCATCAAGTGCCACAATCGCTGCCTTTTGTGCAATTGTCGTATTATTGAACGGACTTCTTACTACGTTAATCTTATGAATAACTTCCGGATGACCGATTCCGTAACCTACGCGCAATGCAGCTAAACCATACGCTTTAGAGAAAGTGCGCAGTGTGATCAAATTCGGGTATTCACTCAAAGCAGCTAGTGTATCAAAATAGTCATCAGTTTCCAGAAACTCGACGTAAGCCTCATCCGCTACTACCAGAACCTCTTTTGGAACTTGACGAAGGAAGTTTTCAAAGTCTGCTTTGGCAATATGGTTTCCTGTTGGATTGTTAGGTGTACATAGCCAAACGATTCCTGTTTTCTCGTCGATTGCTTCCAGCATTGCTGGAAGGTCGTGGAACCCGTTCTTTGTTTCAATTGCCCGGACTTCTGCCCCTTCAATCAAAGCATGATGCGGGTATTGCGAAAAAGAAGGATGTGCCATTACCGTGTTAAGGCCAGGCGCAAGGAATGTGCGGCAAAGCATCATAATGATTTCATCAGAGCCCGCTCCGAGAACGATTTGATCTAAGCCTACGCCAAAGCGCTCTGCCAATTTCTCTTTCAATGCTGTACCATATCCATCAGGATAGATCTCTTGTTCATCTGCGAATGTCGGCAAGGCCTCTTTTACTTTAGCTGAAAAACCGTAGGGATTTTCATTGGATGCGAGTTTTACGATGCGATCCAATCCAAATTCCTTCCGAACCTCTTCCATCGGTTTTCCTGGTTTGTAAGCTGTCAATTCATTCAAAATCTGTTTTGCTCTCATTGATGCTCCTCCTTTAAGTCGGGACGTAATTTGATTGCTTCCTCATGATAAACATGATGAATGTCCTTCTGTGCCAAGTCAGTCCGTGCTGTCAGCATCACACGAATGCATTTAGGCAGCCCGCCTTCAATTGCCAGCTCCTGCATACACATGACAGGTACATATGTCCAGTCATCGCGAAAGACGCGCAATGCTTTTGCCGGAAATGTTTTTGTCAAATCGGGAGTAGCCGAAATAAGTACTTGGACAACATCCTCCGGGTCTATCGCATTCTCCGAGACTATTTCATCCAGCATAGCTGCAGTTGCTTCGATAATTTGTTTCTCATCATTCTCAGCTACAGTTGTTGCTCCTCTAAAACCTCGTATCATGCTCTGCTCATCCTCTCAAGGAATGATCTAACAGCGTCATGAAGCGTATCATGATCGATTCTTTCAGTCACCGGTTCCCCGATTTCACGAAGCAGCACCATGTGTACTTCTTTGTTCTCCGATTTTTTATCCATTTGCATTCTCTTAACGAGTCTTTCAGGAGAAAGATCAGGCAATTGCAACGGGTAATCGTTTCGTTCCATCCAGCTGCGGAATTCCTCTAAACGCAAATCAGCTCCGAATCGTTTCTCACTCAACTCCAAAGCAAACAGCATACCAATTGCGACAGCTTCTCCGTGAGTGAATGTGCCGTAGCCTGCTTCTGCTTCAATTGCATGACCGAGTGTATGACCGAGATTCAAATACTTCCGAAGGTCATTTTCTTTTTCATCTGCCTCAACGATCTTCGTTTTCACACGTATCCCATAAGACAAATCCTGAATAAGCAGTTCCTGATTTTCTTTGTCTAGTTTTTCACGTTCCAGCAGCTGGCTGAGAAAGGCAGCGTTCCCGATATAAGCTTCCTTGATTAGCTCAGCATAGCCGCTTCGCACTTCTTTTTCTGGTAGTGTGGTAATAGTGTCTACATCGTAAACGACAGCAACTGGAGGATAGAAGCTTCCAATAAGATTTTTTCCAGTTTCATGGTTGATCGCAACCTTACCTCCGACACTCGAATCATGGGCAAGGATTGTTGTCGGCAGCTGAACGAAGTCGATGCCTCGCATATATGTACTTGCCACAAACCCGGCCAAGTCACCAATAACTCCTCCGCCCAAGGCTAGGACCAGGGCCTTTCGGTCAAGCTCAGCCTCGAACATACTATCCAATATGTCGAAATATACATCCTTACTTTTAGCCGCTTCCCCTGGCTCGATGATTTTCTTTGTTATCTTAGCATCTGGCAAGAGTGAAGTTACATAATCATCCAGATAATGAGGTGCGATACTAGTATCGGTGACAACAAATACATTTTGATAGGACTTAGGCAGGAACTCAGACAATTTATGCCTGATTCCCGCACCTACAGAAACTTTGTAACTTGACTGACTTGCCTTTACTGTTATCTGTTCCATCAGAACACCCGGATTTCTTCCCGGTAGTTTTTGATCGCTTCCTGAAGCTTTGGAAACTGATCATTCGGGAACTGTTCCAAAATCGCCTTTGCTATCTCGAATGCCACTACATGCTCCATTACTAGAGCTGCAGCCGGAACGGCACAGCTATCGGAACGTTCGATACTGGCATTGAACGGCTCCTTAGTCTCTATATCCACGCTCTGTAGCGGTTTATAAAGAGTCGGGATTGGTTTCATGACACCTTTGACAATGAGTGGCATACCAGTTGTCATGCCGCCCTCCAATCCGCCAAGACGATTCGTTTTGCGGTAATAGCCATTTTCTTTATCCCATGCAATTTCGTCATGTACTTGACTTCCTGGAAGTCTTGCTGCTTCAAAGCCGATCCCGAATTCCACACCTTTGAATGCATTAATGCTCGCGACAGCTCCTGCAATACGACCATCAAGTTTACGGTCATAGTGCACGTAAGATCCAATACCTGCTGGCAGTCCTTCTACAAAGACCTCCACGACACCGCCGATAGAATCTCCGTCTTTCTTTGCTTGATCAATCGCATTTACCATTTGTTCAGAAGCCTGTGGATCAAGGCAGCGTACTGATGATGCTTTTGAAATACTATCTCTTTCTTCATATGTATAATCTGGGAATTCAACTGCTTTAATGCCCGCAATCTCCTTTGTATAGCCAACAATATTTATATCCAATTCCGCAAGAAGCTTTTTAGCTACAGCACCAGCTGCCACGCGCGCTGCTGTTTCACGAGCAGATGAACGCTCCAATACATTTCTCATGTCGCGATGGCCGTATTTCAAGGCACCGTTTAAATCCGCGTGTCCGGGTCTTGGACGTGAGACGATTCGACGCACAGCTTGCGGATCTTCCACTGGGTCCTCACCCATTACATCTACCCAGTGCTTAAAATCATCATTATGTATGACAAGTGCGATAGGAGATCCCAGTGTATATCCATGACGGACACCGCCTACAATGTCGACCAAATCTTTTTCAATCTGCATTCGCTTGCCCCGGCCATGACCTTTCTGCCTCTCAAGCAAGGATGCGTTGATATCATCGGTAGTCAACGGTAAATAGGAAGGAACACCTTCTACAATTGTTGTAAGCTGTTTACCATGTGATTCACCTGCAGTTAAGTAGCGCATGTATATTCCTCCGTTGTCTCTGTTCTTTGTAATTTTATTTACTATAACATAACTTGTTTCTTAAGTGGGAACAATTCTGACAATATTTTCGAGCAGTAACTTATCGTTATTTTCGGCTGCTCTCCTCGAATACGTGACGCAATGTGCCGAGACGGGCTTCCGCTTTTTTAGAGGCAGCTTCCACGGTATAACCGTCTTCCAACAATTCCTTCATTAGGACAATTTTCTTGATCATATAATAATCGAACCGCCTTGTCGTATTCGTCTTTTCCTCTACGCTATCGATATAACCTTTATCTTCCCAGTATCTAAGCTTTCGAATCGGAATATCAGTGATTTTAGCTGCGTCTCCAATAGTTACCGCCATCTGCCGCAGCAGTTTATAATCAATTTCATCCATTCAAAATTTTGCCCCCTCCATGCAGCTTTAGCATCATTATACGTCATTTAATCCATTTGACAACTTTTGAAGATAATATATAATTATTGGAGATTAGTTACAAAAGGAGTACGAACATGATTGTCAATTCAAAAATTCATCGCGTTCTTTGCAGCGCTGTCACTGCTGCCATAATGACCGCCATTATTTCTTTTACATTAACAGCAGTGAATTCAGGATTACAAGCTTTCCAACTATCAAACTGGCTGCGTGCTTGGTTCATTGCTTTTACTTTAGTATTCGCCATCTCTTTCTTTCTTCCGGCATTCGTCAATCGACATGTGTCGAAGATAATACGGATTAAAGAATAAGAAAACAGACTAGGAATTCTCCTAGTCTGTTTTTTGTTTTTGATAGAAAAATGTGTCGACTGCACCCAAGCCATAGATGCCGGGATTGAATATTTGTTCTGTACTGCCGACAAAGAGATAACTATCAGATGCCAAGGATTTACTGAATTTATGATATATATCTGCCTTCGCTTCTTCTGTGAAGTAAATTAGTACATTCCGGCAAATGATTAAATCGTAATTCGTATCATAAGCATCGGCCAGCAGATTATGCTGCTTGAATTGAATATGCTGCTTTAATTCGTCTTTTATTTGGAATACGGATCCGTCTTGATTGAAATAAGCGGATTTGATTGCTGCTGGCATTTCTTTCAATGCCCTTTCATTATACTTTCCGAGCTTAGCCGTATCCAGCACACGCTGATCTAAGTCGGTTGCATGGATGGTGTACGAAGTTCCCTTAGCGTAACGATCAAGAAGGATTGCTAATGTATATGGTTCTTCACCGGTAGAGCAAGCGGCACTCCATATTTTCAGCGGCTTCTTTTTCTTGAGCAGTTCGGGTAGTATCCGTCGCTCCAACACTTCCCAGCGCTGATAGTTTCGGTAGAATTCAGAGACATTAATGGTCATGCGATCAAGGAACTCATCCATCAAAGCAGCGTCATCCTTGATTGCCTGAGAATATGCCTTAAAATCTTTAAAGCCTCTCTTTTCACGAAGCGTCGTCAAACGCCTCAGCATCTGCGCTTCTTTATATTGTGATAAATCGATACCCGTATGTGCTTTGATTTGCTGTACAAAGTAATCATAATCTGTTGCCACGTCATGTTCCCCTGTCTATATGTATCTAGTTCTATTTTACTGTATATAGACGATTGTTGGTAGATGTAAATAAAAAATGCAGGCATGTACGCCTGCATTTTTCATTTATTCATATAGCCATTTCGCTGTTGCTTGTTCATATGAAACCAGTTCATCGGCTTTAAACATATTTGCGATTTCCCGTTCAGCACTTTCTGGGCTGTCAGAACCATGGATAAGGTTACGGCTCATCTCGACTGCATAATCGCCTCTGATAGTCCCTGGTGCTGCATCTGTTGGTTTAGTCGCCCCAATCATGCTTCTCGTAAGTGCGACAGCATCTTTGCCTTCCCAAACCATTGCAAATACCGGACCGGATGTAATATAGCTGATCAAAGAACCGAAGAAGGGTTTGCTTTCATGTTCTATGTAATGCGTCTTTGCTTGCTCTTCTGTTACAACCATTATCTTACCTGCCAGAAGCTTCAAGCCCTTCTTTTCAAATCTTGTTACGATTTCCCCAATCAATCCGCGTTGTACGCCATCCGGCTTAACCATCAAAAATGTTTTTTCCATACTAAATACAGCTCCCTTTTCTGAACTTTACTGTCATCATACCAGTTATGTAAGCGTTTTACAATCAGGAGCTGCGCTTACCTATATGTCTAGCAATTTGTTTCAGTGTATTACGATCTCTTGTTGGCGGCAATTTATCCAATTCCTGATATGCTTTCTGTAAGTAGCGGTCACTGATTTCCAACGATCGCTTGATGCTGTCTGAAGCTTTTATGTGCTGGATAAATGGCTGCAAAGTTTCCCGATCCAAGGCTTCCGGATTGCGAAAGGCCTGTGTAAGCCGTTCTTTGAAGAAACGATCTTCGCATGCAAGCAAAGCAGGAAGTGTCATATTCCCCTGAAGTAAATCACCGCCAGCCGGCTTGCCCAAATCAGCTTCAGATGCCGTGAAATCGAGCACATCATCGATGATCTGATAACTCATCCCCACAAAATAACCGTACCGATACAATGCACGCTCATGCTGAAGTGACGCTCCGGATGCAATTGCACCAAGCCGTGCACTGGCTGCAATAAGTATCGCTGTCTTACGGCGTATGCGCCGGAGGTAATCTTTCAAGTGCTGCTCAATCCGGTATTTATCCCGAATCTGCTCCACTTCACCGATACAAAGCTCGACAATCGTGTGCGCAAGAATCTGGTGCGCCCTTGGCTCTTCCAGCTTAGAAAGGTACTCCAGGGATCGAGCGAAGATATAATCACCCGCATACATGGCCACCTTATTGTCCCATTTCGCCTTTACGGTCGGTTTCCCACGTCGGAGTTCCGCATCGTCAATGACATCATCGTGGACAAGCGAAGCCATATGAATCAATTCGAGTGCGACGGCCACGGTTTGGATCCGAGGCAGTTCATACGTTCCGAACTTACCGCTCAGCAAAACGAAAACCGGTCGGATCCGCTTGCCTCCGGCTCGGAGAAGCTGTACCGACGCATCCTCCAGGACAGGATGCTCAGCGCGAATCGTGTTTGTCATCGCATCCTCGATTCTGTCCAAGTCCTTTTTTAAATATGAGTAGATCATCGGTAATTTCATTCACGTCACCTTCATCCGTCCAGACATTTTGCCAGTCAGTTCCTTACCGCCGGCTTTTCTCCCATATGCATAGCTGCTACGCCGCCTGTATATGTCTTAATCTTCACATTCGTCAGTCCAGCTTGCTGGAATAGCCCGCGAAGTTCCTTCTTGCCTGGGAAATCCTTTGCAGATTCCTGCAGCCAGCTGTACTCATCATAACTTTTCGCCAGAAGCTTACCTAATACTGGCATGATTCGTTTGAAATAAAAATAATATACTTGTTTGAAACCGAACATCGTCGGCTGTGATGTTTCCAGGCAAACTACTTTGCCACCAGGTTTGACCACCCGATACATCTCCTTCAATACTTGGAGATAATCAGGTACATTACGCAGGCCGAAGCCGATGGTCACGAAATCAAAAGAATTATCCTCAAACGGCAGCTCCATTGCATTTCCCCATGTGAACGATAGCTGATCGATTGATTTTTCCGTGTTTTTCTTTTCTGCTACTGAAAGCATATTCTTGCTGAAGTCAAGACCTGTCACTTGCCCTTTCGGACCGACAGCCTTAGCAAGCGAAAAGGACCAGTCACCAGTTCCACAGCAAACATCCAATGCTGTATCTCCTGGCTGTACCTGCATTTTCTTCATCACACTCCGTCTCCAAGCACGGTGACGCCTGAAGGAAATGACAGAGTTCATAAAATCATAGCGGTCATATATCTTTTCGAAAACGTGGTGTACACGCTGTTCTTTCGTTTCTTGTGCCATAATTACCCTTCTTCCAGAAATAACTCTTCCTGCCGATTCCCCTGAAGCAGCAGCTTGCGGGATAACTTTGCAAAGACCGGCGGCAGTATATCCAGTCTAGCTAGAAGCCGATCTTTAGCAGCTTCTATCTCCTGATGTATCGCTTCCATCACAGTCAGTCCGCTCTTTTCCGTTTCTAGAATTGCAGCAAGCTTTGAAAGCAAGGACGTCTGTTTCTTTTCCCTGGCCTCCTGCTGTAGTCTGCTAATCAGGAAATAGTCATTCAGCGGCTCAAGTATTGCTGTATCCATATAACGGGAAGCTGCAGTTCGGAACAAGCTGCTTTCCAGCCGTCCTAGCTTTGTAAAGAACGCTTCCGTTGAAGTCGTATCATAATGCAATGACATTTTCTGTTCGTTGATTTCTTTAATGCTGGTTGCCAGCAGCGCTACCATATCAATTTCTTCCAGACCAGCAAGAATCTGATAATACAGCGCACTATAATAATTACCAGCCAATACAGTCAGCTGTCGGTTTTTCCGTTCATCAGCCGTCTCGTCAGATTTAGTGGTTACGATCACTTTATCATGAGTGTCCAGCGCCATCTGGATTAGCATGATTGTGATCACGTAGTCTGTCTGCTGCTTATCGGGCAGGTTCGTTTGACCAAATAGCGTCTGCAGTATCAGCAGCTTATTTTCGTCCAAGAATGGCGCTTCCGTATTCTTGTCCAGATAAGTCTGCTGCATGCGCTTCTCTATTTTATTTCGTAATGTGTGTAGCTCTTCCATGGATGCATAGGACAAAACAATCACCTGCGCCCTTTTTCGTATTTCAAACTGTATAAAAAGTATTATAGCATAGCAAGTCCTATTTCGTCTTGTCTGCAAGCTTGTCAAATAAAAATGAGGGACACCTGATGTATTCAGGCATCCCTCATCACAGCCCATATGTAATTACTTCACGTTATCCTTAAGGGCCTTGCCGGCTTTGAACGCTGGCACTTTGCTCGCCGGGATTTCGATTTCTTTCCCAGTCTGCGGGTTACGGCCTTTACGTGCAGCACGCTCGCGTACTTCGAAGTTACCGAAACCGATCAATTGTACTTTGTCACCTTGTTTAAGAGAATCCATGATTGAATCGAAAACTGCGTCAACAGCTTTCGTAGCATCCTTTTTAGAAAGATCGCTTTTCTCAGCAACAGTATTGATAAGATCTGTTTTGTTCATCATTACACCTCCCTGACATTACCTTGAACAGTAAAGATAATAGCATATGCTATCATTTGTTCACTATAAAGATAGGTTTTATACCTATCAATACCGCTCACAGAGCGATATCAACGCTTATAATATACGACTTAGCGTCATAATTCAACACAAAACGCCAGAAAACCTTAAATTTATCGCATTTCAGCATGATTTTTTGACAAAAAAATAAAGCGGCTCATTTGCCGCTCATAGAATGATCGCTATCAATCCGCCCGATCCTTCGTTAATGATTCTTTCCAATGTTTCTTTCAATTTATATCTGGCATTTTCCGGCATCAAGCTGATTTTGCCTTGAATTCCTTCTCTTACAATGCTGTTGAGGGAACGGCCGAAGATGTCTGAATCCCAGATGGAAAGCGGGTCTTCCTCGAAGTCCTGCATCAAATATCGAACCAGCTCTTCGCTCTGCTTCTCTGTTCCGATAATCGGTGCAAATTCGGAATGGACATCTACTTTGATCATATGGATACTCGGTGCAACAGCCTTCAGCCGAACTCCGAAACGAGAGCCTTGACGGATGATTTCAGGTTCATCCAAAGCCATATCCTGAAGACTAGGTGCTGCGATACCATAGCCTGTCTGTTTTACCATATGCAGCGCATCGGATACTTGATCATACTCACGTTTCGCATGGGAGAAATCCTGCATCAGCTGCAGCAGGTGATCCTTTCCGCGAATTTCTTCCCCGACAATTTCCTTCAGCACTTGATCGTACAAAGCATCCGGAGCATGTAAATCTATTTCTGCTACTCCTTCGCCCAGTTCCATTCCAGCAAGATTTGCTCTTTCGATATAATCATATTCATCAAAGTACCCCACAACACGATCAACATCACGAAGCCGTTTGATATCCTTGACTGTTTCCTGGATGGCTACTTGATAATTGGAACGGAGCCAGTGGTCTTCCTTCAGCACCATCACCCAGCTCGGCAAATTGACGTTCACTTCCAGGACCGGGAATTCATACAGCGACTCCCGAAGCACATTATATACATCATGTTCCGTCATGCTTTCTACACTCATCGCGAGTACTGGGATATCATATTTTTCACTCAATTCCTGGCGGAGCAGCTCGGTGTTTTGGTTATGCGGAGTTACCGAATTGATCACCATGATGAACGGCTTGCCAACTTCCTTCAGCTCAGATACGACTCGCTCTTCCGGCTCCACATAATCAGTTCGCGGAATTTCGCCGATCGAACCGTCTGTCGTCACAACGACACCAATGGTGCTATGCTCCTGAATCACTTTGCGGGTTCCGATCTCGGCAGCATCATGGAATGGGATAGGCTCCTCATACCATGGCGTGTTGATCATGCGCGGCCCATTTTCATCTTCAAACCCTTTTGCACCTGCCACTGTATATCCTACACAATCGACGACCCGGACACTTACTTCCAGACCTTCGTCCACTTGAAGGGAGACAGCGTTGTTCGGAACGAATTTCGGTTCTGTCGTCATGATCGTCCGACCAGCTGCGCTTTGCGGCAGTTCATCTTGGGCTCGGGCCCGCTCTGCTTCATCCTCCATGTTAGGCAGGACAACCAATTCCATGAACTTCTTGATAAAAGTCGATTTCCCTGTTCGGACAGCCCCTACCACCCCAAGGTAGATATCGCCGTTTGTCCGTTTCGAGATATCTTTAAAAATATCTACTCTTTCCAAAAGATCCCCTCCCGATCTACTTTCGATGCATGGACAGTCTTAGCTACATACACTAGCAGTTTATGATGTTGTCCTATCCAAATATGCTAGAAATAATGGATTCCTTGCCTGCTGGCATCAAAGGGCGGTTTTGCAGGAAAGGACGAACAGCATATTGCCCTCTGCGGATAATCTATGCGCTGCAGTCGGGGATCATACCAATAAAAAAAGAAGAAGCAGACGCTTCTTCTTGAAATAGACTAAATTATACCCAAGGCAACCTAGAAAAATATGCTGGTGCGAGTTAGTTTATGCGTAAAGGGCAAGGAATGGTAAGTTGTTCTGCCCAATTGCCGCTGTTAGTTTTTGAATAATTTGCTTAGCGTGTTCATATCAGTCGGCATATTGTTACCGATGATGGCTTTGACGATTTTATCTTCTTTCGCCTGTGTAAGCGGCTTGCCTGCCATTGCAGCCAATTGCTTCACTAAACCACGCACTGTTGCTTCGTCTTGGAAATTCGCACTTTTAACAGAGTTGGCTACCTTGTAGATATCATCAGCCTTCACATTCGATTTTTTCTGAATCTGATCAATCAAGTTCTTTTGAAAGTCTGCCACGTTCATTCCTCCTTGCAGATTAGCTACGAAACAGTATATGCAAGGAGAGAAAAAATGTTAGCGGGCATTCAATACATCTTGAAGATCATCCATTTCATGTTTTGGCAAACGTGTCATAAGCTGATCAACAATGTCCTTGGCTTTTGCACCATGGAAGAGGACTTGATTGATTCCCTGGGTGATTGGCATATCGACACCAGCCTTGTCAGCAAGCTCAGCCACAGCTTCGGTCGTTCGGACACCTTCTACAGCCATACCCATTTGGGCGAGCGCTTCATCCAATGTCATACCTTTACCGAGCATATTACCAGTGCGCCAGTTACGGCTATGGACACTCGTACAAGTCACAATGAGATCCCCCATACCGGATAAGCCAATGAATGTGAGAGGATTTGCTCCTAGCTTTGTTCCAAGGCGGGCAATTTCTGCGAGACCCCTTGTGATCAATGCTGCTTTCGCATTATCCCCATAACCCAGGCCATCGGAAATACCTGCTCCAAGGGCAATGATATTCTTCAAGGAACCGCCAAGTTCCACGCCGACCATGTCCGTGATGGTGTAAACGCGGAAGTATTCATTCATGAACAGCTCTTGGACCTTCTTCGCTTCTTCCATTTCGACAGAAGAGGCACTTAGCGTCGTCGGCTGTCTTTTCGCTACTTCCTCTGCATGGCTTGGACCTGACAAGACAACGACTGGACGATGTGTGACATGCTTCAGTTCTTCTTCGATCATCTGGGAGACGCGTTTACTAGTTTTTGGTTCAATTCCCTTCGTAGCATGCGCAATAACGGCTTCGGCAGGAATGTGTCCCGCAAGCTTCGCAGCCACCTCGCGCGTTGCTTTTGCAGGTACGACGAGGATCACAGCAGCTGCATCATGTACAGCCTCTTCTATATCTGCATAAGCAGTAATAGCCTCAGGAAGTGTCACTCCAGGCAGGTATTTCTCATTCTGGCGCTTCTCGTTAATTTCAGCAACCTGATTCGGATTATGAGACCAAAGTCTCACATCATGTCCATTGTCCGCCAAAACCATGGCAAGGGCGGTTCCCCAGCTGCCGGCACCGAGTACTGCTGCTATCTGTTGTGTCATAAAAATCCTCCTCGTCCCTGTTTATGATCTTCTTCTAGGGAAAATCTTTATTGGTGTACCAGTGAATCCGAATGCTTCTCTGATTCTATTCTCAAGGAATCGAACATAAGAGAAGTGCATCAGTTCCGGATCATTGACGAATACAGCAAACGCTGGCGGCTTGACTGCCACTTGCGTAGCATAAAGCACTTTCAGACGCTGGCCTTTGTATGTCGGAGCTGGATTCATTGCCAAGGCATCCATGATAACGTCGTTCAGAACATTTGTCTGAATACGTTTCGCATGATTTTCACTTGCTGTCAGAATTGCAGGCAATAGTGTATGGATCCGTTTTTTCGTCTTAGCAGACAAGAAGACGATTGGTGCATAATCCAAGTAAAGGAAATGCGCGCGAATTTCGTCTGTGAATTCCTTCATCTTCTTCTCATCGGATTCAACAGTATCCCATTTATTGACGACGATAACGATTGCTTTACCAGCATCATGCGCATATCCGGCAATTTTCTTATCTTGTTCGATGATGCCCTCTTCTGCATTAATAAGCACGAGGACGACATCGGATCGCTCAATCGCTTTCAATGCACGAAGGATACTGTATCGTTCAGTTGTCTCATATACTTTTCCGCGTTTACGCATACCAGCGGTATCGATGATGACAAAGTCTTGTCCTTCTCTTGTGAAGGATGAATCGACTGCATCACGCGTCGTTCCAGCAACGTCACTTACAATTACACGTTCTTGATTAAGCAGTGCATTCACTAGGGACGATTTTCCGACATTCGGTCTGCCGATCAAGCTGAAATGAATCGTTTCTTCATCTTCCTGCATCTCGGCACGCTCAGGGAAATGCTGGACAGTTGCGTCAAGCAAATCACCCAGCCCTAAACCATGTGTACCAGAGATTGGGAATGGCTCGCCAAAGCCAAGGCTGTAAAACTCATAAATCTGATCTCGCATTTCCGGGTTGTCCACTTTATTGACAGCCAGTACAACAGGCTTATTGGAACGGAATAGAATCTTCGCTACTTCTTCATCCGCGCCCGTGATACCCTCGCGCCCGTTCACCATGAAAATGATGACATCCGCTTCTGCAATGGCAAGTTCTGCCTGCTCACGGATTTCCACTAGAAATGGTGCATCTCCGATTTCGATACCGCCGGTGTCAATTATGTTAAACGGCTGGTTCAGCCATTCTGCTTCCGTATAGATTCTGTCACGTGTCACACCAGGTGTATCTTCCACAATGGAGATCCTTTCCCCGGCCAGACGGTTGAATATTGTTGATTTTCCTACGTTTGGTCTGCCTACAATGGCAACTACTGATTTCCTCATGAAAGGAACATCCTTTCCTACTTTCCTTTATGTGCTGGTTCTTCTGTTGCAACCTAACTGTTTTATTCTAGCAAAAGCGTCATAGGGAAACAATATTTTTCGACATCATGTTCGTCCGGGAGTCCATTTCGACTTATTTCGCAGATACTTTCTCAGCATACCAAGCAGTTTTGTTGAGATTATTAGAAGCAGTATCGTTCCCAGTACATCCATTGCTTTAAAGCTGCCAGCATCTTGCTGCAGACCATAAATATCCAATAGCAACAGATAAATGACTTCCCCGATAGCAAAACCCAAGCAGCTAATGCCAAGCTGTAAATGGAAATTCCGAGTCAGATAGATGACAAGGGCAAATAATGTCAATGAAAACAAAAGGATACGCGGAATAAGCAGTGCGACGGGATTTGTCAGTTCCCAAAGCAGCATTCCCGCATAAGCAATTCCTAAACAAATGCTCCCAAATGTCCCCCTTCCAACTCGCTTACTGGAAAAAATGAATAGGTAGCCAATGACAGCAAGCAGAAAAACGGTAGCAAAAATTCGATGTCCAGCAAAATTAACGGAAAAACCAGATAATGAAATGGTAAGCAATATAGCGAATGCAAAAAGTGTCCGAGCCAATGAATGACGCATGAAAAAGGTTACCAAGATCCAGCTGATCCATGTAGCCCAATAAAAGTAAAACCCGTCCATTTTTCACTCCTCCTTGTATCAGCATTATGACAAGTGAGGAGAAAAACTATACACGGATCACAAAAAAAGACCAAGGCTGTCCTTTTGGGACAGCCTTGGTCTTTTAAGATTATTGCTTGTACTTATTCAATTTGTCACCGAGAATATCTCCAAGCTGGAAGCCGGAATGCTCTTCTTCTTTTTCGTATTCCTTGATGACAGCATCGTTTTCATCTTGTTCTAATTCCTTGATGCTCAAGCTCATGCGTTTTTCGCTTTCGTTGACATCAAGAACTTTCACTTGCACTGTTTGACCTGGCTCAAGCACTTCCTGCGGCGTACCGATATGACGGTTAGCAATTTGGGAAATGTGGACAAGGCCTTCAACACCTGGGAATACTTCAACAAATGCACCGAAGCTTACCAAGCGCTTCACTTCGCCTTCCAGTACATCCCCTGCTTGTGCTCGATCACTGATGTTCTCCCAAGGTCCTGGGAGTGTCTCTTTCAGGGATAGGCTGATGCGCTCGTTTTCTTTGTCGACACCAAGCACTTTGACTTTGATTTCTTGACCTTCTGTCACGACATCAGATGCCTTTTCCACATGCTCATGAGAAAGCTGGGAAATGTGTACGAGCCCGTCAATTCCGCCGCCAATGCTGACGAAGACACCAAAGTCAGTCAAACGCTGTACTGTACCGTCAATTACTTGGCCAGCTTCTAGGCTGTCAAGCACTTCCTGTTTCTTGGAAGCTTCCTCTTCCTCGGCTACCGCACGGTGAGAAAGGATGACACGGTTCTGTTCGCGGTCCAGCTCGACCACTTTCAGCGTAAGCGGTTTTCCTTTGTACCCTTCAAACTCTTCCACAAAATATGTTTCCACGAGGGAAGCAGGGATGAATCCGCGAAGGCCGACATCTACAACAAGACCGCCTTTGACGACTTCCTTGACTTCAGCTTCGAAGACTTCTCCGGATTCGAATTTCGCTTCCAGGTCATCCCATGCAAGCTCAGCAGTGACTGCACGCTTGGATAGAACGACTTCTTCGTCATCTACTTTTTTCACTTTAAGTGTCAACTCTTCACCTTCACTCACTGCATCAGCAGCACGCTCAACATGAAGACTGGATAATTCGCTGATTGGCAGGATACCTTCCACTTTGTAGCCAATGTCTACCAAAGCTTGTTTATCTTCCACTTTCACCACTTTACCGGTTACAGTATCGCCTACAGACAATTCCTTGAAATCCGTAGCTTGCTCATTCATTTCATCCATCAAAGAGACCTCCTTCAGTTTACGAGACAAAACATTAGTAAAAAAACATAGAAATGTCCTTTTTTCTAACTTCTAACATTTGAAGATATTTGTCAAGTGATAGGGCATCTATCCGACATGCTTATTCATTAGAAGTTGTATTTCATCCATGATCACCTGTGATACTTCTTTAGCCGGCGCTTTACGCTCTCTCAGCTCTTCCATATCAATTGGCGGTCCATAGATTACTTTCAATGCTTTTACCCCTTTATAGGAGCCAATAATCGCACAAGGTACAACTTTCGCTTCCGAGCGCATGGCAAAGAAACCTATTCCAGGAAGGGGCTCCCCGAGTTTACCGTCCTTACTTCTAGTTCCTTCTGGGAACAAACCCATCGTCTTGCCTTCGGCTAATATGTCCAATCCTACACGAAGTGCCCCACGATCCTGCATGCCCCGCTTCACTGGAAAAACATTTAAGTTCTTCATGAGCCAGCCAAGCGGCTTAGGCTTGAAAAGCTCACTTTTTCCCATGAAGGCGATGTCACGCGGACAGGTAATACCTAGTATTGGCGGATCGAAATTGGAGATATGATTGGAACAGACCAAAACAGGTCCTTCTTTAGGAACATGTTCCTTGCCATATACTTTTATACGAAACATCGGGTAAAATGCAGCACTAAGGATCATCTTACCTATGGTATATAATGACATAATCCCTACTCCTTATCTTCCGAGAGCCTCGTGTACGGCTTTAAGGATTTTTTCTACAACACCATCGATCGATAGTGCAGTTGTATCGATTTCAACAGCGTCTTCGGCTTTGACTAATGGAGATGCTTCCCTTTCAGAATCGAGCTTGTCACGGAGACGAATTTCCTCTTTCAGCTGTTCCAGATCTGCCTCGAATCCTTTGGCGATATTTTCTTTATAACGGCGCTCTGCACGTTCCTCTACAGAAGCTATCATGAAAATCTTCACTTCAGCATCCGGAAGGACTCGAGTCCCAATATCACGGCCATCCATGACAATACCATTATCGGCTGCAAGTTTCTGCTGTCGTCTCACCATTTCTTCGCGTACAAGCGGATGCTTAGCGACAATGGAAACATTATTTGTCACTTCATTCGTGCGGATTGCTTCGGTTACATCTTTACTGTTTACAAGTACTTTTTGACCGTCTTCATGCTGCATTAAAACAATGTCAATTCCTTGCAGCAAGGATAGTAAGGCTTCCTCTGATTCCAAGTCAGCTCCAGCCTCAAGTGCAGTCAGTGTAAGTGCTCGGTACATGGCACCAGTATCCACATATACAAATTGCAATTTCTTAGCGACTAATTTGGATACCGTACTTTTGCCTGCAGCTGCAGGTCCATCAATTGCGATAGCGATAGTTTTCGTCATTCAATTCAATCCTTTTTCTCATCATAATCGGAAATAAAACCTAATAAAGCATAACACAGGAAAGCGGCTTGGTCTATTTGAAGTCTACCTGATTCGGACCCCTTTTTTCCGCTGTTCCCGCTGACGCTCAAAGCAGAAACGGATGATTGCTTGTCTGTCCCGTTCCTGGATTTCATCGAACTGAATGCTGGCGATTATTTTGCCGGATTTCTCATTACGGACGATTCGAATGATATTTCCTGAGGCTGTCAGAAAAGCAGGACCCTCTTTCTGCAGGGAGTAGGCAATATACAGCGTTACGCTCATCCTCTCCTTGAATCCATGTTTCTCAGGCAGCAGCAAAGACAGCCCCCCTCCGCTTATATCAAGTGTAATGGATGAAATCGGGGGTACACCAGCTTCGTTGCTGTGAAGAGCCACATCCGTACTCGTCATAATTCGCACATATTGGCGTCGCTGAATCTTCCGGATAGCATCTTCCTTCGGCATTGATAGTTTCAATGCCGGAACTTTCAGCATTTCTCTGCCCATTATTGATGTTCCGAATGTAAATGCATTCTCGTCTTCTGTCACATATAATGCTCTAAAAGCAGTACCGACTGGAAAAATATCTGTCCGTTTTGTCTGTTCGTTTACCGGATAATCGATATAAATCGCATTTTCTGCCAAATCGATTACTTTGGCCCGATATCGCAGCCATTCGTCCCGATTTAATGTATCTGTTTTCTCTAATACTAAAGTACTACCGATTTTCAGCAAGCACCTCGCCTCTTCCCTTGAATCGTTCTTTCTTCCTATTATTACAAATATATTCAAAAAGGGGAAGGCTGTTTGCCATTCCCCTTTACGTACTTTGCAGAAAACGTGCTTCTGTTGTTGTTTGTTTCTCGATTTCTTCTTCTTTTCCTGTATCGGCATTTACATAAATTCGGTAAGTTTCGTCATTTCTAGTACCCATTATTTCATAGACGAGTGTTTCTTCATGGGTATCGTTCTCGATCAAAGCAAGATGCGTCTCCTGTACCTGAACATTTTGATTCAGTTTTTCTGCTGCTTGGTCTTCTGTAAGCTTTGGTTCCTGTAAATCACGCTTATGGTGATTCATAAAATAGTCACGGGCATTATAGCCTAGTATATCTCCATTATCGAGAGCTACTTTCACTTGGACTATATCTGCATAAATACGAACGTCGTTTTGGACAGGTACAAAGAAGAAGATACCGACAGAATCATACTGGCTGCTCTGCACCATTTCCATATCCGCCAGTTTCTGCTCTTCCAAGAAGTCCTGTGCCTTTTGCTGGGCATCGTGCAATCCCAGTTTCGGCTCCTCCCGATCACGCTGCATCATTAGTGTAAGAATGTGACCGCCTTTTTGACTGATATCTGCATAGCCGCTTTCACCATCCTTTTGATAGGAGAGACTATATAGAGGTACATCAGATCCTTTACCTGATTTTCCGCCTTCTATGCCGCTTATCGTATTCAAATCAAAAGCTTTTGCAGCAACTGTCTTTGCTTGTTTTTGATTGATTCGTTCACCGGTCACACCTTCAAATTTATGCTCTTCATTGGAGGCTGGCAATGCACCGTTATTGAAATCTTTTTCGTCTGAAAATCCTCCTGAGGTATCATCTACATTTTTAAAGCTTGAAATGATGGTATTATCTGAATGATCTGGTTCATCATCCGATAACGCAAGCTCCACATCAGTCCAGTGCAGGTTATCTCCCAAAACTGTATTTTGGACATTCCGCAGCTCATCTTTAATTTGCCCCGCATTATCATGCAGCTTCTCCAAGCGCTCCATTTCTTCTTCAGACAATGGTTCCTTGTCCAAATCCCGGACAGCTGTTTTGTACGTAAAATCTCCAATGTTCGTTAAAAATTTCTCAGTTTTTTCAAACGGTAATAGTGCTAATGGAAGCTGGCCGACGTCTGTATGTGCTTCAGATGATAAACGCCAGATTTCCGCTAATTGTGGGGAAAGGGAATCTCTGGAGTTCATTGCCAGTGTCGCTCCGATCTTATCGTGCAGAGTATCAATCCGATACGTCAGCTCGTGGAAAGAACGCTGATAATTATTCTCTGCTTGCATCTTGATATCATTCTTTTCCTGGCGTTCATTATAGCCCCAAAAAGCTGTTCCTGTGAGTGCCAAAGCCAGAACGCCGATAATAACCCATTTGTACATCCTTCGCTCTCCTTTCTACATACAGAAAATGTGTTCACCGATCGTTTTAATCTGAGGTCTGCCCCAAATCCATGGCGAAGTTGCCGTGTTTGGGTTGAAGTAATAAATGGCTCCTCCGGAAGGATCCCAGCCGTTTATTGCATCCAATACTGCTTGTTCTGCTGTTTCATCAGGTGTCAGCCATATTTGGCCATCTGCAACAGCTGTGAAAGCTCTCGGTTCAAAAATGACACCAGAGATGGTGTTGGGGAAAGAAGGATCTTCCACCCTGTTCAGAATGACTGCTGCTACTGCTACTTGCCCAACATACGGTTCTCCTCGCGCTTCTCCATGGACAGCATTAGCCATAAGTTTAATATCATTCTGAGAATACCCATTTGGAACATTGACTGCAGACGTAGATGGAGCATCAGCATTAGCATTGTTACCGCCTCCGCCTCCATTACCACGCTTCTTCACCTGATTTTCCTGCGGTGTTCCACCATAATAAGTGAATGTATTACCTTCTTGAATCTGACGCATAACGAAGGCTTTGTCGTACTTCGTCATGGAAACTAGCTTGTCTTTCGCCTGCTGGCCTGCAACACCGTCAATCTCCATTCCGAATTCATATTGAAAATTACGAAGTGCCCAGTACGTGCTCCACCCGAAAACACCATCAATTGTTTTATTGTAGTATCCTGCATATTGTAAGCGAGCTTGCAGTTCCACTACGTCGTCACCTGTGGCTCCATGCTGGATCACCTGATCGGAAAAGGCTTTAGTCTCTACAGGTGCCGATAGGATTGCGCCTATCAATATCAGACCGGCACATAACAATTTGCATAGCCGAAACTTTTTACTTTCCATCTGTCTTTTTCCTCCAACCTAACTATGATCTGATACTGATAGCTTTCTTCTCGTGTGCACATATTATGCAACAAAAAAAGAGCCAGGCAGATTCACTGCCTGACTCTTTTATTTCGTTGTATGTATCTGTTCAATAGGATGCTGAATTGCTGATCGCACTTTACGAAGTCCGATTATCCAAAGGATGATCATGAAGGGAACCAGTACGTAAATCCAGTTGAATGTAACAATCAGTAAAATATAATCGTACAATCCGTGCAGCAAAAACGGGATCAGCATCGCTCCGAAAATACGCAAACGGGGATGATAACTTCCGAATTTAGCTCTTCCGAGATAATATCCCATCAGCACTCCAAAAAGAGCATGGGAAGAAACCGGGAAGAGCGCCCGAGTGAAAGCATAGTCTACTCCATGCGCAAATAAGTAGAGTACATTCTCCACCGTAGCAAAGCCCAAGCTGATACTGACACCATAAATGATCCCATCATATACCGAATCCATCTCAGTGTGCCGGAAAGCTGTGTACAGGAAGATGAACCATTTGAAGAACTCTTCCATGAATCCGACAGTGAAAAATGAATAAACAATCGGATGCGTGCTTAATCCTTCAGCTTTCATCGCATATTGGATGAACATGATAGGAAAAACAAGCAGAGCGCCATATAGGAAAGTCCGCAGTACCATGCTGAGCGGCTCGGGCTCCAGACGATCCTTCAAATAGAAGAAGGTGAGAAGCGCGAGGGCTGGCGCAATAGCTGCGGAAAGGATGGTAAGCATGATAGCACCTCTTCCAACTAACAATCTTCCCTTATCGTACCATGTGGTCTATTTTTTTGGAATATGTTACTGGAAAGAAACAGGAAATAATTCCTGCGGTCTATATAAGCCTATCGGTCTGATACGATGCCAAAGCAACAGCAAGCTCGATACGGGCTTTCTTACTATCTTGATCCTTCCCTAACAGAACACCAGCCTTATACAGATCATAGGCACTTCCCTCATAATCATAAGTCGTATAAACATTACCTTCTTCAGAAGCAGTCGTCAGAATGATTTTTATACCATCCTGTAAGGCTTGAAGGATTTCTTCTTTCATTTTTGGAGCTACTTGTCCTCGCCCAACGCCCTCTAAGACAATGCCTTTCACCCCTGCTTCACGCGCTGCTTTAATAAATTTGCCGTCCGCCTGCAGATAGCACTTGATAATATCCACGTCAGGAAGCCTGCTTTTCAGCTGATACGTATTCCGTTTGACCGGTTTTTGATAGAGATACACTTTATCATTGTCAATAATACCTAAATAACCGAACCCGAAAGCATTGAAGCCTTGGATATTGGAGGCATGCTCTTTTTTAACATATTTTGCTGGGAAAATACGCTCATTGAAAACAACAACAGTCCCGCAATTCAACAATTGGTCATCAAAAGCTGTCAGAACAGCGTGGCGCAGGTTGATGAACACATCAGAACCAAGTTCGTGGATAGCACGCTGTGAACCTGTGACTACAACTGGACGGGCATCCGCTATGGTCAAATCAAGGAAATAAGCCGTTTCCTCCAGCGAATCTGTGCCATGTGTGACAACAACCCCTTGGACTTGCGGATCCTTTAGCTGCTGTTCGATTATTTCTTTTAATGACAGCAGGTCATCAAACGTAATGTGCATACTCGGTTTCTGAAGTGCACTTACCACTTTGACTTCGATATGATCCGGCAGATCAATCTGGCTGCGCAGTTCCTCACCCGTCATTTCACCGGATGCAAGTTTCCCGCTTTCTTCATTCGGAACACTGGCAATTGTGCCGCCAGTAGTGATCAATACAACTTTCCCTTTTTTCATCGATTTTCTTCCTTTCAGTTACGCGAAGCAATTGATTGGGCAATCTGTCCACCATGGAAACGTCCATTTTCAATGAATACTTCGTTGTTATTATTCCCAGCTGCGATTACTCCCGCAATGAAAATACCCGGTACGTTCGACTCCATCGTTTCCGGATCATAGTCAGGCTTTCCTGATCCTGGATGAATGGAGATACCCATGCTTTGCAGGAGCTTCAGGTCGGGCCGGTACCCAGTCATCGCAAAAACGAAATCAGCGTCGACCGATTGAGTCTTGCCTTCTGCTTCATAAATAACCTGTGTATCGGTGATCTCTTTAATATGTGCATTGAATCTATGGTCGATGTATCCATTACGAGCCAATGATTCGTATTCTGGCAGGATCCAAGGCTTTACACTTTTGGAATATGTACTGCCGCGATAGAGTGCAGTAATATTCGCTCCTGCTTTATGAAGTTCTAACACAGCATCGACGGCGGAATTTTTCCCGCCAATTACCGTCACATTTTTACCGAAATAAGGATGAGCTTCTTTAAAATAATGGAATACATGCGGCTGATTCTCACCAGGCACATTCATCAAGTAAGGCTGATCGTAGTATCCGGTTGCTACAATAACATAATCTGCTTTATAGTGTTTTTCTTCCTCCTTTATCGTCTTCGTAGTTAACGTAAAGTCATGAACACTTCCAGACACTTGTATCACTCGTTCGAAAGTATGTATACGCAAATTCTGCCGCTGAGCAACTGTTCGATAATAAGCCAGCGCCTGGTTCCTGACAGGTTTCTTCATTTCGGTAACAAATGCTATATCGCCTACCTCCAGCCGTTCACTGGAGCTGAAGAAGGTCTGGTGGGTAGGATAGTTATAAATCGAATTCACGACATTGCCTTTTTCGATAAGAAGCGGTTCGATACCAACTTTTTGCAGCTCAATTGCTGCGGATAATCCGCATGGACCGGCTCCTATAATGATTGCTTGTTCTTTATGCATTGTACTGCTCCTTTCTATCCCTCTTCCCGAGAAAAGAGAAAGCTCTTATCCTTTTTGCTTCAGGATAAGAGCATAATTTCCAATATGATTAGATCCAGCCTCTGAATCTGGATGCTTCCGCCATTTTCCGGACACCTACCATGTATGCAGCCAGCCGCATATCGACCCGTCTAGTTTGTGCAGTCTGGTATACATTTTGGAACCCTTTCAGCATCACTTTCTCTAATCTTTCTTCTACTTCCTGCTCCGTCCAATAAAAGCCCTGGTTGTTCTGCACCCATTCAAAATAGGAGACCGTCACACCGCCTGCCGATGCAAGCACATCCGGAACTATCAAGATACCGCGTTCTGTCAGGATCTTGGTCGCTTCAAACGTCGTCGGTCCATTTGCAGCTTCAATCACAATCTGAGCTTTAATTTTATGTGCATTATCTTTGGTGATTTGGTTTTCTACCGCAGCTGGTACAAGTATATCGCAATCAAGCTCCAATAATTCCTGGTTGGAAATTGTGGACTTGAACAAGTTGGTCACTGTTCCGAAGCTGTCCCTTCGATCAAGCAAATAGTCGATATCCAGGCCATCCGGGTCATGAAGCGCCCCGTAAGCATCTGAAATACCGATTACCTTCGCGCCAGCTTCGTGCATGAATTTAGCTAGGTAACTGCCAGCATTTCCAAAGCCTTGTATGACAACACGCGCTCCTTCGATTTTGATGCCTCGCTGCTTGGCAGCTTCCTTCAAGCAGATTGTCACGCCTTTAGCTGTAGCTGTTTCCCTGCCATGTGAACCTCCCAATACAATCGGCTTTCCGGTGATGAACCCTGGATTGTTGAATTCATCCATCCTGCTGTATTCGTCCATCATCCATGCCATTATCTGAGAGTTGGTCATCACATCCGGTGCTGGTATGTCTTTCGTCGGACCGACAATCTGACTGATTGCCCGTACATATCCACGGCTGACGCCTTCCAGCTCCCGAAAACTCATTTCACGGGGATCACAGATGATACCGCCTTTACCGCCTCCATAAGGTAAGTCGACGATACCCGCTTTCAGACTCATCCAAATGGACAATGCTTTTACTTCATTCTCGCTCACTTCCGGATGGAAACGAACGCCACCCTTGGTTGGACCAACTGCATCGTTATGCTGAGCCCTGTACCCTGTGAATATCTTCGTACTGCCATCGTCCATTCGAACTGGAATTCGGACTGTCATTAACCGCACTGGTTCTTTCAGTAATTCATAGACTTCCTCGGGATAGCCCAGTTTCTGCAAAGCCGTTTGTACGACCCTCTGTGTCGATTCTAATACGTCCCTATGCTTGTTGTTGGTAGATTCCGCAGCGTTGTCGGCCACTGTTCTGTACCTCCTAAATGTTTCCCCATCTTGTTTAGCGATATTACCACATCGAATCTTCCCCTCCATTCTAACAAAAAAGCAGCCAGATGGATAATGAGAAACGTGTATTTAATCAAAAATCAAAAAGATACCGGCAGATGCTCCGGTATCTTCGGCAACTTATGCAAAATACGTGCAGATCTGCCGTATTGCATCCTTATCGAAAATCTTTTTGCCGTATTCATTCAGCCGAACCGAGGTGACAATACTCGGGTTAGCGAATTCCGACATGACTGCAATCAAGTTTTCCCGCGCCGCAGGATGGAGCAGCGTTCGAATTTCCATATAGTAAAGATCGTTCATAAAGTACACAGCGGCATCTTCAATGCCGATTTGGTCCAGCTGACGTGAAACGCTGATGATGTCCTCAAAATCTGTGAATGAGAAGATAAGCTCCCTGCTTTCGTCAAGTGTCACTTTCATCTCGATATAATCCTCTTCTTCTTCGAAGTCTTCCGTCTGTGGATACTGTGTTACGATGATCTGCATCCCTTGTGCTTGAAGAATATGCACTTGAACAAGAAGTGTGCCTTCCAATTCGAAGCCCAATTCATCGCTTGCTTCATACATCATATCGTGAAAAAGCTGATGAACGCCTGGAAGATCATGCCACAGATCTTCTTTAGTCAAGCCTCTCTCGATTAAATCGTCGAAGGTAAGAAAGATCTTGAATTGATTTAATGAAACGCGCTCTAACTTCATCACTTTTCCCCCTTGGATGCCATTCTAGATATAGATAGCATATGATTCGCTTTATGTTTTGTACGCGGCACTCTCCCAATGGGAGCGTCCATTTTCGTGATAGTTTACAACCTCGAACAGAAAGGATTTGTACGTATAGTTAGTATATTAATCTTTGAGTTAAAAATACCCTTGTTGTCCAAACTGAAAACGGACTAAAATAGGGCTGGTATCGACAGCGGCACATCTGTGTACAACAGAATAAATCCTATTACTGCCAGCACGATGACCGTCAGGAGGATGAACCTGGCAATACCTCCATTCCAGCGCAGGCGGAAGCTTGTCCGCTGCCCGTCATGGACTGTCCGGCGTGGGGGTAAATTAAGAACATCGATACGCTGAACTGCTGGTTCCGATTCTTCTTGATCGGGTTTAAATTCCTCGGCACCCTGAGACTGTGTCACGGATGCCACCAGCTCCTCCAGATTCTGATCCTTCTCTTCTGTCTTTGCCATGAAGTGTCCATCCTTCCATTTCCTTTTTACTGCTGCAGGAGGTGATGCAGCTGCTCCCGCCAGCCAGTACGTTCCGGCTGTGCATTCGTCAAACCTGCCTGCCATTCCGCAAGGGTATCACCGCAGTTATCGCAGCATCTGCCTTTTGCTGGGCGCACTTCAGACTGAAAATCAGCAAAAAGCACTTGGCGTCTGCATGTATCTGTATAAACCCATTCCTTCATACGCTGCAGCTGCTTCAGCTTATGCCTTTTCCTGTCTCCAACAAACTTCTCTATCTGGTTAAGGAATTCCTTCCAGGCATTTACCTTATAATGCAGATGATTTCCCTTAACTATATCATGTTTCTCCATTTGATAAAGTAAAAATCGCCATTGCGTCTCACTAATCGGAATATGCTGGATGAGCAGCTCGTAAGATGGAAGTTCTGTATGACCTGCTTTTACACGCTGATAAAGGAAACGCAGCATTTGCTGAATCGAAGCTTGCTCTGGAAGGTCCTGCTCAATCAGGTGGATGGGTATTTGCCAATCGCCCGGACTATAAAGAACAACACTTACACTTTCCTCGCCATCACGTCCCGCTCTGCCGACCTCCTGAATGAAAGATTCCTTATCACTTGGCAAATGATAATGAACGATCAGACGAACATCTTCTTTATCCACTCCCATACCAAATGCACTCGTACAGCAGATGATCTGCAGCTGGCCGGCAAGGAACTGCTGCTGGATCAATATCCTGTCTTCATTCTCCATGCCTCCGTGATAGTACGCACACGGCATGTCCGGCATATTTGCCCGAATGATAGCTGCCGTACTTTCGGCCATATTTCGACTTGAAAAATAAATGATTGTCGGAGCTTGAATCTTTCTCAGCAAAGCTAGCATCGTTTCATTCTTTTCCTGCTGGTCCTGTACTTCCTTTACGAAGTAAGAGATATTTTCCCGATCCATCGGATAGATATGCTTATCCATGTCCAGATCCCCAAGCAAATGCTGAATATCCGCTTGGACTTCTGGAGTAGCAGTTCCCGTCAATGTAAGTACTGGCGGACTGCCCAGGTTTCGGATCACTTCTGCCAAGCGAAGGTAATCCGTCCGGAATTCCTGCCCCCACTGCGAAATACAATGGGCTTCATCCACTACAAACAATTGAATATGCAGTGTCTGCAAACGATTAATCAGCAATTCGTTTTGCAGCATCTCCGGAGAAACATACAGCAGATCATAATGCTGAAGTTTCCGCATGATCTGCTGCTTGTCTTCAAACCCAAGAAAACTATTCAGTGCAGCTACTCGCTTGAAACCTCTGGCACGCAGCTGTTTCACTTGATCTTCCATCAGAGACAGGAGGGGAGAAACAACAATGACTTGTCCGCTCCGCATGAAAGCAGGCAGCTGATAACAGATAGATTTCCCCGTTCCTGTCGGCAAAACTCCCAATGTATGGTGGTTTTCTAGGACACTTCCCAGTATCTCCTCCTGCCCAGTACGGAACTGATCATAGCCATAGAACTTCTGCAATGCCTTTTGCAAATCTGCTTTCATGCTTTCACCTCCTGTTCTTTCCGTAATGCTAATGCCAATCTGATCTGAAAATAATCATATTTCCCTTCCAGCAAAGCATGTATTTGTTTTAGTTTGTTTGTACCAGCCTGCATAGCGCTCGCTAAAATGATACTAGCATCGTTATCGGAAATGAATTTACTGGAAAGTGCTTCTCCATCTATCCAGGTGATTTCCACAATATGATCTTTAATTGTGTTCTCTGACAAACCTCTGACTAAAGCGATCTGCTCTACTGACATACCACGTTCAAGCATTGTCCGAGTCTTTTGCGCAGTAGTTGTGATGGAACGGATCTGCTGCTGCGGTCTATCCATGAGTGCAGCAAGATATGGATAAGCTGCCCCATCGCTCTCAGCATGCTGTAAAAAATGGTGGACAGTCGACGTCTGATATAGGAGCACATCTGTTTCATGCACGTGATATTTTTCTGCCAACTGAACAGTAGTCAAGCCGATATGATGGTAGCCGGTCAATCGGTCAACGAATAAATCTGCCTGTATTTGCGGCAGTTTCCCGAGCAATCCATATAGCTCCTTATATACTCCGTTTCGCCAATCATCCAAGTGATGCTGTTCCTGTCGATACAACTGCCTTATCCAATGTTGGATAGCTGGATTATCCGTTACAGGTATATACTGCTTCTCCTCTTTCGCTTGATTGGAAAGCAGCTGAACGAGCAGAAGCAGCCGATATAAGAATGGCTCTGTTTGAGTCTGATAGGTCATACCATTGAAATATGGCAGATTCTTTAGTATATCTTGGCTTTCTTCCTGCATGGCATTCTCGGCCACCTGGTCGAAAAACTGTCTGGATAGCTTCGGATAGATGCCAAACAGATGGGTAAGACCGTACATATGGGCATCCTGCAATGTTTGGGCGGAACGCTTGCCTTGCAGAAGATGATAGATGGACGCCGAACTCCGTTCATGCCTGATGGGCTGAACGGCATGTATAATGATAGAAGCCAGAAGCATGGCAATCAACCTTTCTGTAAGCTTGTATTCCGTTTCGGGACGCGCTACACTTAGTATAAAGCAAGAAGCAGCTTTGTTGAAAGCGGAAGGGGGAAAGCGGGATGGCAATGTATACATATGTCGATCAGGATACTTGTATCGCCTGCGGTACATGCGGAGCTGTCGCGCCCGATGTATACGATTATGATGATGAAGGTCTGGCATTTGTCCTGCTCGACCGCAATACTGGTACCTTTGCTGTACCGGAGGAATTGCAGGAAGATGTAACAGAGGCATTTGAAGAGTGTCCGACCGAGTCGATTAAACTAAGTGATTTGATTATCGCAAAAGAAGCATTATCCCATATATGAAGAACCACTTCCCTTTAAGAGGAAGTGGTTCTTTTTCCTTCTGCAGGAATCCACTTGCTGAACAGCTTTCGCAGAACAGGGTACAATATGAAAAAGAAAATTCCATTACCGATTGCATGCATCGTATCGAAACTTATGCCCGCAAGATAGTACGCCAGAAAATGTTCCATTATGAATACATTCGGCAGTGATATCAAGAAGCCATATACATAGCCTGTCAAAACGCTGGCAGCCGTCATGACAATTAGTGGCGGGTCATTCCATAGCTTGCCTATCAGTCCGAATGTCAGACCGATCAGCCCCCAAGCGAGCATCTGCCATAATGTCCACAAACCCATTCCTAGTATCATATTGGATAACAGCGTGGACAAAACAGCAATAATAACACCTGCAGCCGGACCCAGCAAAAGCGAACAAATGATGATAACACTCGTCATCGGCTGCATGTTCGGCAGAAACGGAAACAGCACATTCGCATATATCCTGCCTACCGCAGCAAGTGCCGTCAGCATTGCCAGCAGCGTCAGCTTACGTGTTGTAAACATTAAGATTTCTGCAGATCAAAGACAACCTCATCGCCGTCTTTCAGTTCAACCTCGTTCGCTCCAACTGGTGACATTTCCCCATTAACCGTGAAAAGCCAGTATTTATTGGCATTTTCATCCTGGGAATGGCCATCAATTGCCGTGATGAATCCACCATCTTCCTCGATTTCAAAGTTCTCTTTCATTACATCCAAAAGATTGTCGCCTTCCTCGAAGCTGACTTCCTTGGATGAAATCTCTTCTCCATCTTCAGATAAGGTGATAGTGACCTGCTGTTCGGTCTTCTGCTCTGCCTGCTGGTTTTGCTGCGGCTGTTCAGTCGTCCCGCAGCCAGCCAGTATGCCTGCTGCCAGCAATAAGGCAGATAACATATGTAGTGCTTTTCTCATAAAAAAATCCTCCCTTTTAATAAAGGAAAGAGCATTAGAAGCTGCCGCTCCAACCGCTCAGTCCTCGAAGCGGTGAAACACAAGCACACAGGGCAGGTCTGCTGACTGATACCTTCATCTACTAAGAACCCTTCCCATCCAATAGGACAGTGGATATATTCTTTTCGGCGGTAATCACAGCTGCGAGGACAGTCACGGAATCACACCGTGTTCCCTATCAAGTCTGTTCGACACCTTGTACGCTTTGATTCAGCTTATTTTATCATATTATGTCAGGTTTGTATCCTGCGGGAGACGAATAGTAAAGGTTGTTCCCTCACGGAGTTTACTCGTCACTTTGATAGTACCATTGTGAGCTTGAATGATATTTTTAGCGATAGCAAGTCCTAAGCCATTTCCGGTTTTAGCGGTTTTTCTTGTTCTCGATTTGTCGGCCTTGTAGAATCGTTCGAATACAAAAGGCAAATCTTCTTCCGGTATCCCGCTCCCAGAGTCTTTGACGATTATAACAAGCTGATCTTTATCGTCGGATACCAATACCTGTACAGCACCTGCATGCTCTGTATGGGTGATGGCATTATCAATCAAATTCGTCAGTACTTGCTCCAGTGCATCAGGCGCAAAATGATAGGTGCGTTTATCCACTGCATTGACGAGCCCAAGTTTGATTTCCCTTTCATCGGCCAAGCCTTGGAACTTACGGACAATCCGCTCCAGGAAAGGATTTATTTCTACGTCTTCCATCACGAGATTTGTATCGCCTGCTTCCATCCGAGCAAGGTCAAGCAGCTGATTGACGAGTCTTCCGATTCGCAAAGATTCATCGTGGATGATTTGAGCCAGCTCGTTTTTTGCTTCGACTGTATCGGCGATATCATCGATGATTGCTTCACTATAGCCTTGCAGTAAGGAAATCGGAGTGCGCAGTTCATGCGTGATATTCGTTATAAAATCTTCGCGAAGCTTATTCAATCTTCGTTCCTGTGTCATATCCCGAACGACAGCGACCGCACCGCGAATAGCTGCATCATCATAAAGGGGCGTTGCTATAATCACCCATTCGCGTCCCTGGATCGTCACCTCTCGTGTAACCTCCGATGCAGTTGAGACAACACTTTCCATGATCTCAAGCCAGACACCTGGCACTTCATGAAATGTTTCGCCATTCTCAAACTGCCAATCATGGATAAATGCTTCAGCCGGCGGATTCGTCACGGTTAGTTCACCCTGCCGATTGATCATGACGACGCCATCCACCATGGCATTTACAACACGGGCAAGATGCTCTTTTTCCTGGCTTAGTGCGTTGATATTGAATTCCAGCTGTTTACCCATCTTGTTCAAAGCAGTTGCCAGCATGCCTATCTCGTCATGTGTAACGACAGGAACTTCTGTCCCGAATTCACCTCTGGCGACGTTCAGTGCTGCATCCTGCATTTTAATCAGTGGTTTCGTGATTCTGGATGATAGGAAAAAGGCAAACACGGTTGTCAGCACGAATGCGATCCCTGCTCCCAAGAGGATGATCTGTGTCGTCTGATTACCTGTCTCTTTTACGACAGATAGTGATTGATAGACATAGACCGCACCAGAACCATCTTGCAGCGGTGTACCGACAACGATTACGCTTCTATCGGTATTAGGCAAGATAAGCTGTTTGGAAACATCTTCTCCTTCTGTTACAGCTTTATTTAATGTATCATCATTCAGCAGCCATTGCTGGTCAACATTAGGCAAAGGCTCCGCCTCATCTGGATTTGATATCCAAAGCTCATCATTCTGTAGGATAGCTATGCGGGAATTCGGATCCTGCACACGTTCTGCAGTATCGTAGACGGTATTTCGGTCATCGATTTCTTCCAGTAAAATGGACACCTTCGTAGCTGTCTGCATAAGGCTTTCTTCGGCCTCTTCAATGTGGAAATTACCGAAGAACTCCAGCAGCAAAAAAGTAAGCAGACCAAGGACGACTGACACAAGAACCAGGATAGTCAGCCATAACTTGTTAACAACACTTCCCCACAGCATCAGCTTTTATCCGCTTCGAATTTGTATCCGACACCCCACACTGTCACAATCATGCTAGCAGCTTCTTCTGAAACCTTGCTTAATTTTTCACGTAACCTTTTGACATGTGTATCTACTGTACGCAAGTCTCCGAAGAACTCATATTTCCAAACCTGTTTGAGCAGCTCTTCTCGGCCGTACACTTTATCTGGTGTCGAAGCAAGGAAGTGCAGCAATTCATATTCCTTTGGTGTCAATGTAACTTCCGAATTATCCGCCGTCACACGGTGGGCATCCTTATCGATAGTAAGATGGGAGAATACAAGCAAGTCCTTCGCTTTTGCATCGGTATGCAAATATTTAGTCGTGGAAGACCGTCTCAATAGTGCTTTTACACGCAGAACGACTTCACGAGGACTGAAAGGTTTCACGATATAATCATCCGCACCGACTTCAAAGCCTTCTACTCGGTCAGCTTCTTCCCCCTTGGCAGTCAGCATGATGATCGGCGTGCCTTTTTCTTTACGGATCTCCTGACAAACCTCTATTCCATCCTTGCCGGGCATCATGACATCCAATAGGATAACATCATAGTCTGTCTCGTTTGCCATTTGAAGTCCTTGGTCTCCGTCAGCGGCTTCATCAAGCGTGTAGCCTTCTTTCTCCAGATACATGCGCACGAGTCTGCGGATTCTTTCTTCATCGTCTACTACAAGAATATGTGCTTCTGTTTCCATGGTCCTTCCCCTTTTCTCTTTTTATGTTAAGCATACGCGTGTAATCCTACGATAAGCAAATTTACTGCCAGCAAATTGAACATGATGATACAAAAGCCGATCACTGCGAGCCATGCTGATCGTATGCCCTGCCAGCCTCTCAGCATACGTATATGTAAATAAGCAGCATAGAAAAGCCACGTAATCAGCGCCCATACTTCTTTTGGATCCCATCCCCAAAAGCGATCCCATGCCTGCTGGGCCCAGATCATCGCAAAGATAAGCGCACCAAGTGTGAAGATAGGAAAACCGACTGCTACAGAACGATAGCCGATATCATCCAGCATATCCTTAGGCATTCTGCGCACTAGCGGCTGCAGTGCTGCTCCGATTCTCCTTTTAGTAAAGAGACGAATGAGAACATAAAGTACACAACCAGCGAGCAAGGACAAGCAGATTGTATTTAGCTTCATTGCCGCATTTTCACCGCGCAGCCAGTCGGGAACAGAAATACCGATCGGAAATGGTGAGGATATCGTATCATTTGGAACAAAGACAGGTGGCAGCTGATAGATCATGCTTGCCTCTGCTGTCGTCACACTAGCAGTATATCCGAATGTTCGGAAAAGAATAGCGAGCAGCATGTAGCCTGCAACTGATAATATAACAACGATTATACTTTCAATCAGCCATACCCTCTTATGCTGTTTGTCTTGATTCGTTTCATGCAGGATATAAAGAAAACCAGCGAAAAAGCTGACAGCAAGTATGGCTTCCCCTAGTGCAGCCGTTGTTACATGAATATACAGCCAATGACTTTGCAGCGAAGGCACAAGCGGTGCTACTTCCCGGGGAAACATGGCTGCACATCCAATAATCAGTATACTGATCACCAATGCCGTTACCGCTAAAATCGGGTAGCGGTAAAACCGATACATCATCAGCAGAACCAATATGAGCATCATGCCAAAGAAGGTCATGAATTCAAATAAATTGCTTACCGGTGCATGTCCGCTGTACACCCATCGAAGGATGAAAAAACCGAGCTGCGCAATCCATCCGGCAGCAGTGACAGACCAAGCAATCCGCTCAATAAGGTCATGCCTATGCTTTGCAGCTGACCATGTGAATAAGATGATACCAAGCAGGTAACTGATAAAAGCAGCTTCCAGCAAATGACCGCTAATGATAGATAACTTTTCCATCAGCTGCTCTCTCCTTTATCATAATTGTCGAAGATACTATCCAATTCTCTTTCAAAGGAGGACGCATGCTTATTCGTATGTCCTGCAATAAGATAGGATCCATCAGGTTGTCTTTGAAGCCAGATCCTGCGATGCTGCCAATAAAGTCCCTGGACAAGACCGATCATGAAAATGAGTCCTCCGAGCAGGAATACTGGTAAAGTCAAATCGCGTTTCACGGACAATCCAGTCACATTATGCGTATCATAAGCCACTGCACGTACGTTGTATTTGTTCGTTTCTGTCTCCGAAACAACCTCATCGATTGCTATGAAAAGTCTTTGCGTATTATCGTCTTTTGAAATATCAAAAACGAATGCAGGGTTTCGAGGGTATTTTGATGCAGTAGTCATTTTGTCCCCGTCCAATTGATAATCCGGATAATAATCAACTAATGTTGCTTGAAGACCGTTATCAAGCGTATAATTCGCTTGGGGATTATCGGTATCGACTTTAAAATCAGCTAATATACCTTCTTCATTTTCAGCGCGGAGAGTCAAACTGCTGAACTCATTCAGCTGATAGCCTGATTGATAGATCGTAAACCCAGCTGCTTTGACTGGATGGTTCACGGACACCTTCAATTGTGTCAATACCTTCAAACCAGGAGTATCACCGGCTATATGATCCTCACCTTCGTAAACAATGATATCTGTTGTGAAGCTTTTCGGGATCGACCTGCCTTCTTGTTCGATAGCAGCTTTGAACTTTGGATCATCCTTATCGTATGTATCGACATTGAATTGTTCATTTTTGATAAACAATGATTGATCGGTATCGGGCACTACCGCTGTTTCACCATCCCTTATCCATACAAATTCATCTTGATAAAAATAAGGAAACAGCCTAAGGAAAGCTGCCAGCAGCACCAGGAGCAGCCCGATATGATTCACATATGGACCCCACCTGGCAAACCTGTTTTTCTCAGCCAGATAATCCTGTCCATCTTGGCGGATACGATAACGTCTTGCCCGTATTTGCTTTAACAAGATCTCATGATCACTGATTTCCATATTCCGAACATACACTTGACTTATCAGGAAATGTTTCTTGCGCTTCACTGGCTGCAGCTTCAATGCACGGTACAAAGGGAAAAACCGGTCGATACTGGCAATCAGGATACTTGCACCAAGCATCCCGAGGAGCGTCATATACCACCATGAGCTGTATAACTGATCAAAACCGAATGCATAATACAGACTCCCAAAGTTGCCATACTCTGATTCATAAAATTCCTGAGCCAGTCTATCAATAGGTATGTATGCCCGCTGCGGAAGAATGGTGCCGAGCGCCGTTGCAAGCAAAGTCAGGAAGAGGATATACATACCGTTCCGCACAGATGCGAAAAAACGCCAAACCTTATCGATCATCGTCTGGTTGCGCTGCTGGGAACGGCGGTCTGCATTTTCATAGCGCATGTCCATTTTTTCGTTTACGTAGCTTCCGCAATGGTCGCACTTTTCGTTTTCATGCTTACATTTAGAACATTTCTGCACAAACATCGCCTCTTTTCTCAAGGCACAATCCCATCTAAATATTCCTCCAGCCGCTCCTTTTCCAACGGCCCATAAACAGTCCTGCTGACTGTTCCATTTGCTGAGATGAAAAACGTAGCCGGCAGCGCATCTACTCCATATGCTTCCATCACTTGTCCATTATCCTGCAAAATTGGGAAAGTAAGATCATACTGCTTTCGGAAACGATCAATGACAACGCTGCTTTCGTCCACATTGACAGCAGCAAGAATCACATCTTTGTTTTCATATGTATGGGATGCCTCTTCGAACAAAGGCATTTCCTGCTTGCAAGGCTCGCAATAAGTTGCCCAAAAATTGACTAGGACACCTTTGCCGCGCATATCAGATAGTTTAAACTCTTGGCCAGTCTGCATATCCGTCAGCTTGAATGCAGGTGCCTGTTGTCCTGCATCCACCTTTTCTGCCTTTCCTTCTCCCAACAGCTGCCAGCACGCTGTCAAAACAAGGCCAGCCAATAAGACAAGCACAGTCAGACGTACAATGAAACGCCTCTTACGAATAGGTGTCATGTATCCTCACCTCTTTGCCAAGTATAGCATGTCTTCCAGCCAGCAATTTTGACAAATTATTTACTTTTTTCTTTGTATTCCATTTTGAACCGATGTACTTCTTCTGGTGTCAGCTTACGATATGCACCCGGCTGAAGCCCTTCAAGTGTCAAGAAACCATATCTTTCGCGCTTTAGCTTCTGAACAGGAAATTGAATTCTTTCCATCATTTTTCTCACCTGGCGATTGCGTCCTTCATGCAGGATAATTTGAACAAGGCTTGTATTCTTCTTTCTGTCAGCACTCATCAGCTTCGCATAAACAGCTTTGCATTTATGTCCGTCAATCATAATGCCGCGTTTCAGCTGTTTTAATTCATCCGGGGTAGGGATACCTTTGACTTTGGCAACATACACTTTGTCGATCTTCTGGCTTGGATGCATGAGCATATTGGCAAACTCTCCGTCATTCGTCAGAAGCAGCAAACCTGATGTGTCATAATCAAGACGGCCAATTGGATAGACTCTTTCCAATACTTCCGGCATCAAGTCGAGCACTACTTTCCGGTCTTTCTCATCCTGCACGCTTGAAATGACGCCGCGTGGTTTGTAAAGCATATAATAGACAGACTTTTCCTTTTCAAGCGGTATTCCATTTACTTCTACAGTGTCTCTATCGGTCACTTTGATACCAAGTTCCTTCACAACCTTGCCATTTACCTTGACTTTGCCTTCCAAAATCATCGTCTCGGCTTTTCTTCTTGATGTAATCCCGCTGTGGGCAATTACTTTCTGCAGGCGTTCTGCTTGTTTATCCATTTACTGATCCTCACTTTTTATCATCAGGAACAAAAGAAAGAGCGTTAACGGTTGTCAACGCCTCTCATGCTCCGAATATAATCGTTACTACTATTATTGATGCCATTATACCAATAACATCAGCTAACAGTCCAACTTTTAATGCATCCCCCATCTTACGGATACCAACGGCACCAAAATAGACTGTCAGAACATAAAAGGTGGTATCCGTACTTCCCTGAAGCACGGAAGCCAATCTGCCAATGAAAGAGTCCGGACCATGGGTTGCAATCAGTTCTGTTGTCATTCCGAGTGCTGCTGTTCCGCTGATCGGCCTTACGAGTGCCAGCGGGACGATATCAGCAGGCATTCCGATAAAGCTCAAAAAAGGTGTAATCAGACCGATAATGGCATCCAATGCACCAGAAGCCCGAAGAATCGCAATCGAGACTAGCATTCCGAGCAGAAAAGGGAGTATCGAGATAGCCAAACCGATACCTTCCTTGCCGCCATCCACAAACAGTTCGTAAGTCGGGAGTCGTTTCGCAGTCGCGATAGTTAGTACAACAAGAATGAGACAAGGAATGATCCACATACTGGCGGTAGTAAGCAGACTCATACATGCCGCTCCTTCCGTCTCCTGATTTCATAAAAGAGCCTATCAATCAGAATGGCTCCAATGAAAGAGATGATCGAAGCCAGTAAGGTAGCGCTGACAATCTCGGTTGGTGATTGCGAATCATATTTCATCCGCACAGCAAGCACTGTCGTTGGAATCAGCGTCAAACTGGATGTGTTGATAGCCAGGAAGGTTATCATGGAACGGCTCGCTTTGGGACTGCCGCTTAGCTTCTTCATCTCTTCCATCGCTTTTATTCCCATTGGTGTCGCTGCATTCCCCAAACCAAAGAAATTAGCAGTCAGGTTGGACAGGATATATCCCATTGCCGGGTGATCCTTCGGAATGTCTGGAAACAACCTGGCAATGAACGGCTTGGACAGCCGTACCAGACCTTTTAAAAGTCCGGCGGCTTCTGCTATCTTCGTCATGCCGAGCCAAAACACCATCACGCTGATCAAACTGATGGCAAGTACGACTGCATCATCTGCACTTTTGAATATTGCCTTATTCACTTCATCCATCGTCCCATTGATCATGGCATAAATAATACCGCCGATCGCCATGACTGCCCATATATAATTCACCATAAGCGGACACCCGCCAGATCGTCAAACACTTGCTTTGTCTTACCGGCCAGTGTCGGTTTCTCTGGAACTGCGAAGATCGGCACTGTACCGATTTTCTTTTCATCCAGATAATAAATATCCGCACCAATCTGCTGGTTTTCCTTTTGCTTGTCCTGTTTCAGGAGCTGTGTCTTCGTATGCGCTTGTTTCTTCTCCTGTTCGGAAAGCGGATAGATTAGGGAAGTGCCAGTCCCAGACTGTTTTAGCTTGGTAAGCTCAAATTCATCGAATCCCCATTCAAAAAGATTCATATGATCCCGCCAGTCATCCGGGTCATTTATCGTAACAACCACCAGTTCCATTCCATCTTTTTCAGCGGTACTCACAAGTGTCCGACCTGCCTTTTTCGTATAACCTGTCTTACCGCCGGTAGAGTATTCGTAATAACGCGTGAGCATTTTATTTTTGTTTCCCCAGGCATACATCTTGGTATCTGCTTTATATGTTTTCGTTCCGCTGATCTTACGGAATATCTCATTTTGCATCGCATACTTCGTCAATAACGCCATGTCATAAGCGGAACTGTGATGTGTCTCTGTATCCAGGCCGTGCGGATTATCAAAATGGGAATCCTGCATGCCAAGCCATGCCGCTTTCTCATTCATCAAGTGGGTAAACCCTTCTTCACTGCCGCCCACATGTTCAGCTATGGCTACGGCTGCGTCATTACCGGATCGAAGCATGAGCCCATAAACAAGATCTTTTAACGGGATTTCCTCTCCTTCCTCTAGATAAATAGAGGATCCCTCCGTATATACAGCATTTTTGCTGATATGGACCTCTTCATCCATCTTTCCAGATTCTATCGCGATAATAGCAGTCATGATTTTTGTGATGCTGGCGATTCTTTTCGGCTCAGATGCGTTTTTTTCATATAAAACCCTGCCAGTAGAAAGCTCCATCAGAATTGCTGCATCTGCAGATACGCCAGGTTTTGCGGCCGCTTGCCCTGGCAGGAGCATCAAACAGAGGATTATGGCAGTCATTACAACCAGAACGCGCTTGAACATGTTTCAAACCCTCCCTTAATCATCTATCATCAGTGTATGCACAGAAGACAAGCTTATGAATAAGTGAAAAACCCCTATCCTTATTGGATAGGGGTTTTTCTTAAAATGGTGCCCAGTTCACTTGCTTGGCAGTTTGGAATCTTTGGGCGACATTCGCCCAATTGACGACGTTCCACCAATTTTCCACGTACTTCTTTTTCTCTGTTTTATACTGTAGATAATAGGCATGCTCCCACATATCCAAGACTAACAAAGGAATAGTATCTGCCAAACTGAAGTGCTGGTGCTTTTCAAGCGTCTGAATAGCTAAGTGGTGCGACCTGGGCTCCCAAACAAGAATGGCCCAGCCGACCCCTTCCACACTGTCAGCAGCCTTTGAAAACATTTCCTTGTACCTCTGGAAGGAACCAAAGTCTCTCCGGATCTGCTGCGCCAGCTGTCCGGAAGGTTCTCCGCCGCCATTAGGCGACATATTGTACCAGAAAATCGTGTGGAGGAAATGACCAGAACCATGGAAGGATTGCTCTCTTAAATAATGCTTATAGTCCGAGCTGGTTTTGTTCCCCCGATTCAGGTAAAGCATTTCTTCTGCTTTATTAAGACCATCAACATAGGATTGGTGGTGTTTTGTATAATGCAGTTCCATGATTTCCCTGCTGATGTGCGGCTCCAGTGCATCAAAGCGGTAAGGAAGCGGCGGAAGTCTGTGCTGCCCCCATCTGACACTATTCTGGCGGCTGGCCTGCCCTGCCCGGGCTGCAATCCTCTCTGCATCCTGACGAAACTGCAATACTGCCTCCTGTGCAATATTTTCGGAGTCTAAAAGCGTATGCTGCAAATTATGCTGCAGCTCACGAAGGTCGGCTTCCCATTCCTGTATTGAAGTCTCCACCACATGTACTTGCATTGCCTTGCTCCATTCCAGCAATGCTTCCAGATAATTTCTGTTGTTCAAGATCACTCACCTCGCCCTAGCATATGTGCCCATCCAGCTAAGGGAATCTTGTCAATTCGATTCGGCAGGAAAATCTTCGAAGAACAGGTCTGCGGCTCCTTCCGGGTCATCGGTTCCTTCCGGCAGAGGAGGCAGATCATCCAATGTATGCAAACCAAAGTAAGCAAGGAAAGCAAGTGTCGTAACATATAAAATCGGTCTGCCTATACCTTCCTTACGGCCGCTTTCTTCTATGAAACCTCTGGCAACAAGTGTCTGAATCGGCCTCTCGCTTTTAACCCCGCGCACTTCCTCGACCTCGACTCTTGTGATTGGCTGTTTATAGGCAATGATAGCAAGCGTCTCGAGCGCTGCTTGAGATAATTTGCTGTTTTGCGGCGAATCCAGCAGTTTCCGATGATAAGCTGCATGCTCTGATTTGGTTGTCAGATGGTAGGCACCTTTCATTTCCATGATGGATAAACCGCGATCTGGTGATTCGTAGGCTTCCCTCAGAGCTGCTAATTCCCTTTCAACTTCTTTTTCTCCTATTTCCAATGCATGCATGAGCTGTTTTTTTGTCAATCCTTCATCTCCGGCTGCAAACAATAGCCCTTCCAAAATACTGTTATACGGTACTTCCATCGTGCATCCCCATTTCAAATACGATTAACTCATCAAAATGCCGTTTTTGCTTACAGAAAATCTGCTGTTTTTTCATCAATTCCAATATAGCCATAAAGGTAACGACGATGTGCTGCTTCGTCCGTTCCGGAAATAATTCGAAGAAATCGACCCCTTCTTTCCTGGCTTTAACAGATTGCAGCACTTCTCCCATCCGATCCTCCAGCATAATTTCTGCGCGCTGAATTTTCGTATCAAGCGGCTGACTCCATTCCCTTCTGCGGAAAACACGCTGCAAAGCAGCTACCATATCATAAACAGTAACTTCACCTGGCTCGAGCGGTTTCAGTTCCGGCTTGTCCGGAAGCGGAGCTGGCGGCCGCGTATAAAGCTTGTCAGCAGACAGCTCTTTCTCTTTCAAATCTTCTGCTGCTTCCTTGAACTTACGATATTCAATCAAGCGGTTCATCAGCTCATCCCGAGGATCTTCTTCCTCCATCGCTGATTCTTCATCAAGTGTTGCTTGATTCGGCAAAAGCAGCTGGCTTTTCATAGCCAGAAGCGTTGCCGCCATCACCAAATATTCACTGGCAATGTTCAATTCCAATTGCTGCATCGTATGTATATAGTGCATATATTGCTCGGTGATCACAGCCACCGGTATATCATAAATATCAATTTCGTATTGATTAATCAAATGCAGGAGCAGATCGAGCGGGCCTTCAAATCCATCCAGTTTCACACTGTATCCTTGCACAAAATCTCCTCCTTCCGAAAAAAGTTCACTACCGCCCATACCCTGACTTACTTTCCGTCATACCTTATACCGTAAGATAAATGTTCAGACATCTGGCTTTTATCTGAGTCTTAACTTATAAAGGAGGAATTTCACCATGGGTAGCTACGGCGGAGGATTTGCTTTGATCGTTGTGCTTTTCATTCTTCTAATTATCGTAGGTGCTGCTTGGCTATAAGCCGAGCGCACAAAGAAAACCAGCCCTCTTAGGAGGCTGGTTTTTATTTTAAGCTTCTGTTTCGCATTTCTCAAGGAAATTCTTTGTTTCATCCGTCGCTGTGACTTGATGCATCGGCGAATACATATTACGTAATTCACAAACCATCTGTTTACCGATGCCATTGCCCCGGTGAGATGGATCGACCGAAATATGCTGCACGATAGCCTTATCCTCATCGATTACGACTCCCAGCGCACCGAGGATATCATCTTCATCTTTCCAAAGAAACAAGTGCCAATTCGGATTGTTATTGTATTCCTGAATTGTCTGCTGCAATTTTTTCACTTCTTTTACATCGGGCATAAAAGATAAAAGTCCCATTGCGATTTTTTCCATTGACTTCTTGTATCGTATTAGCATAATAACCCCTCATTAAGAAAATAACCTTCTGGCCATAGAGAGAAGAAAAAGCAAACTAGCCCCCATCATGATCCAGAAAAGCACCTTCTCTTGTTTGTCACTATCCTGCAACTGTTTTTCAACTCCTGCCGTACGTAGTCTTATTTAAAACCTATCTACGTTTTTTGTCAACTTTACTTCCTGTATTTCTCCCATATACTTTCTGCCGGACTACAACAAGGAAATTCCATGATAGTTTCTCCTACATTCCATACTCCATACAAAGGATAGAAGCAGAATCTGGCGGGAGTGAGGGTTTATGTGGTAGAATCATGACGAGTACATACTCACTTCAATTTAGGAGGACAAGCAAATGGCTAAAAAAGGTTACATCCTGATGCTGGATGGCGATAAAATTGAATTCGAATTATATCCGGAGGAAGCACCAAACACAGTAGCGAACTTCGAGAAGCTCGCAAATTCCGGTTTCTATAATGGCGTAACGTTCCACCGTGTCATCCCAGGCTTCGTAAGCCAAGGCGGCGACCCGACTGGCACTGGTGCCGGCGGCAGCGGTACAACAATCAAATGTGAAACAGAAGGAAATCCCCATAAGCATGAAGCCGGCAGCTTGAGCATGGCGCACGCTGGTAAAGATACAGGCTCCAGCCAGTTCTTTATCGTGCACGAGCCACAGCCGCATTTGAACGGTGTTCATACTGTATTCGGAAAAGTAACTTCAGGTCTTGAAGTTGCTCGTAACATGAGAAACGGCGACACAATGGAAACTGTAGAAGTTTTCGACGAAGAATAAAAAAAAAATCCTGTATGCATGATGCATACAGGATTTTTTTTTATTCATAAGAAAGATCCAGCCTTGTCAATTCCTCAGCTTCTTCTCTTCTGACAACTAGTCTGTCAACTCCATCTTCCACAAAGACGACAGCAGGTCTGCCAAAGCGGTTATAGTTATTTGCCATCGCATAGCCATATGCTCCAGTACTGAAAACCGCAAGCAAGTCTCCAGCCTCTGCTTTTGGCAGATCAATATCCCAAATAAGCATATCACCTGATTCACAGCACTTGCCTGCAATGGAAACTGTTTCTATTGCTTCCTCATCTGCGCGGTTAGCGATTTTCGCTTCATATACAGCTTTATAAAGTGCAGGACGAAGATTATCCGTCATTCCGCCATCGACAGAAACATATTTGCGCACACCAGGAATCTCTTTTACTGAACCGATTGTATAAAGGGTAACTGCCGCATTCCCTACAATCGATCTCCCTGGCTCAATCCAAATTTCCGGCATGTCGATGGACACTTCATCGGATGCCGCTTTGATTCGTGTTACCAGTGCATGGATATAATCAGACAATGGAAGCGGTTCGTCGTTTTCCGTATAACGGATACCAAAGCCGCCGCCCACATTAAGTACTGCAGGTGCATATCCATAATCAGTCTGCCAAGCTTTAATGAGCTCAAACAGTCTGTCTACTGCCATCAGGAACCCGTCAGTTTCAAAGATCTGGGAACCGATATGACAATGCAGCCCCTTCATTCTGATCACTTCGCTGTCCTTTACTCTGCGAAATGCTTCTTCAGCTTGTCCATTGCTGATATCAAAGCCAAACTTCGAATCCTCATTGCCAGTCAAGATATAATCATGTGTATGTGCTTCGATGCCTGGTGTGACGCGCAGCAGGATATCCATCTGTTTTCCTTGTTCCTTCAATACTGCTTCCAATAAGGCGATTTCATGGAAGTTATCCACAACCACACAGCCAATATCATGTTCAACAGCCATGGAAAGTTCTTCATAGCTCTTGTTATTGCCATGCAGATGGATTTTCTCAGTCGGGAAACCAGCTTTCAGAGCAGTATGCAGCTCGCCGCGGGAAACCACATCCAAACTGAGTTTCTCCTGCTTCGCTACCTGCACCATGGCAACTGAAGAGAAAGCCTTACTGGCATATGCTACTTGCGCTTTGACCCCCAATGTTTCAAACGCTTCGACGAATGCCTTGGCATTTTTTCGGATAATGCCAACATCATATACGAATAAGGGTGTACCATATTTTTTAGCTAATGTGACGGCATCCACTCCGCCTATTTCCAAAATGTGCTGATCATTGATTACAAAAGGATGCTGCATAAAATAACCTCCAAACAACGGCTTCATCGGATAAGCATAAAAACGAAAGCCCATCTTTCCGCATAGGAAGAAGATGAGCTTTCGCATCACACGCTACACTACCCGTACTGTCGTAAAAAATAGATAGAGTAAACGTACCATATTCTCATTTTTCTAGCAACTAAGAATTCGGAGCCCTAGTTTTATCAGGAGAATTGGTAATTGTTGGACGATATTTTGTAAGCGGAACCGGTGTACGGTATGCAATTTCCAACAGTGCTTTCAAATTGAAAGGAATGAACGGCCACATATATGGCGTATTAAGTGATTTGGTGCCTACAAGAATCAATATAGCCAATGTGATACTGATGACGAACCCTGGAACCCCGAATATAGCAGTTGCAACCAGGAAAAAGATTCTCGTTATTTTGTTTGATACACTAAGCTCAAAGCTAGGCGTAACAAAGGAACCGACAGCAGAAACCGCTACATAAAGGATTACTTCGGGAGTGAACAACCCTACATTGATGGCTATTTCCCCGATCAGGATAGCCGCGATTAGACCCATTGCCGTAGATAGCGGGGTCGGAGTATGGATCGCAGCAAGTCTGAGGAATTCAATACCAAGATCCGCTAGCAGTATTTGCAGGAATAATGGTATATGTCCATCATCTTTATTGGGACCGATAAAATCAATGCTTTGCGGCAGCAGTTCCGGATGAACCGTGATCAGATACCAAAACGGCAGGAGGAATAGTGAAACAAAGATACCTATCAGGCGGACCCAGCGTATGAATGTTCCTGGTGCTGGTGATTCCCTGTATTCCTCAGCATGCTGCAAATGGGAAAAATAAGTTGCAGGTGTGATGATGACACTTGGTGACGTATCAACAATGATAAGCACGTGCCCCTCAAAAAGATGGACGGCGCCAATATCTGGTCTCTCAGTATATCTCACAAGCGGAAACGGTCTATTTCCTTGCTTCACGAGATATTCTTCCACTGATTTATCCGACATTGGAAGTCCATCGATTTCGATTTCCCTCAATTCTTTTTTTATCAGCTTCACTAATTTAGGGTCAGCGACGTCCTCGATATAAGCGATGCAAATATCCGTCTTCGATCTTTCTCCTACTTGCATCATTTCCAGCCGAAGCCGTTCGTCACGAATCCTTCTGCGTGTTAAAGCAGTGTTGATAATGATATTTTCCGTATACCCGTCACGAGGACCACGAATGACTTTCTCCGTGTCGGGCTCTTCTGGCTGTCTTCCTGGATAGGATCTTGTATCGACAACAAAAGCAAAGTCACAGCCGTCGATGAATACAACGATCAAACCTGATAAGAACTGATCGACACAATCATCAATGCTTTCAGTCCGCTTCACTTGCATGTGTACCAGTCGGTTTTCGATGATTTCAGGGATTTTGTTCGTGTTCTTTTCGTCATCATTGATACTCATCAATTTAGAAAGTACACGCTGCACAACTTCAGCATCCGCAAGACCGGTCGTATAGTAAATCTCCACTTTTTTCTTGAGAATGATCAAGGTACGATGACCAACGTCGAAGGAGACACCTACACCTACACGTTCCTTCATAAACTCATTTACGTCATCGACCTTAGACGGAATGGGCATTTTTTGTTCATCTGCCATTTCTGCTTCCCTCCCTTTCTAGAATGAGGCGGATCGCTTGTTCTGTTATTGGGGAGCCAATCTCGATTGCGTCTTTCCCATGCATTTTCCCGATATCTCCGATCGCGACTACTAAAGGGAGATCAAGCTGGTCCAGCAGATATACCGTATCGCCATTAATACGTCCGATTTCCTCTGTAATGACGCCTTCCTTATCGACGCCGAATGGCTGTAATTCCCCATCCTGGTCGATGGAAAAGCTGACGCGGCTCCACTCCCGGTTCTGCGTATGAGATGCAACCGCCAAGGCACCAATCACATCAATTTCCGCATCATCAATAATCGATTGGAGCAGCAATTCACCACTGCCCACACCTGGTACACCTCCATCATCAAGCAGGACATAAACCGGTTCGACTTCTGCAGCATGGATGGCATCGATCATGGCTTTCGCATCCACTGTCATCGGATTATCAGCCAAGTAAGATAGAGACGTTCCGCCTATTTTACCAGCTAAGTAATCGATTGTGCGTTTTGCATAAGCGTCTCCGTCTGTAACCAGTATTACTCTCTTCATAAAGGGCTCATCCCCTTGGTTTAAAGAATACAGACACTAGGAACCCGAAAAGAATTGCCGCAGCAATACCTGCGGATGTCAGCTGAAACATGCCTAGTGCAATGCCCCAAAAACCATGTTTGTCGGCTTGTTCCATTGCACCATGAAGTAAAGAGTGGCCGAAACTGGTGATAGGGACCGAAGCGCCGGCACCTGCGAATGAAATCAAATTATCATACAGATCAAATCCATCCAGCACACAGCCTAGTACGACGAAGGTACTCATCACATGTCCAGCATCCAATTTAGCAACATCCAAAAGCAGCTGACCGACAACACAAATCAATCCGCCGACTACAAATGCCCAAAAAAAGTCCATGCTTACCCCTCCTCCCTTACGAGAACGACACTATGTGCAATTGCTGGTATGGATTCCTTCTGCCGCAGCAATGTCGGGTTCATTAAAGCACCCGTTGCAGTCACCAATATCCGTTTATAAGTTCCCTTCCGCATCTCATCCAGAAGATGGCTATACGTTACGATGGCAGAACAAGCCGTACCGCTTCCGCCAGCGAGCATTCCTTGATCGCTGTTATAAAGCAAATTGCCGCAATCTTTATGTACGGCATCAATGTTTATTCCATCACTGCGGAGCATATCTTTCAAAATAGGGGAACCGACACTCGACAAGTCACCAGTCACGATCAAATCATAATCCGCAGGTGTAGTGCCAAAATCACTAAAATGGCGTTTGATTGTGTCATATGCTGCCGGAACCATTGCACTTCCAAGATCGAATGCATTTGTTGCACCAAAATCGACTACTTTACCAATAGTTGCCCCTTCAATTCGGATTTCGCTCTTTTCACGGCTTATAAGCGCACAACCAGCTCCAGTTGCTGTACTCGTTGCTGTAGCAGGTTTCTGATTGCCATATTCAGTCGGAAAACGGAATTGCCGCTCTGCTGTTGCATTATGGCTGCAGACAGCTGTTAAAATGCGGTCTGCCACTCCTGCATCGACCAATTGTGACGCTACCGCCAGCGTTTCCATACTAGTGGAACAGGCTCCGAACATACCGAGGTAGCTCATATCCAAATCACGTGCTGTATAGTTAGCACTCACATTTTGGTTCAAAAGATCACCAGCGATGAACATATCAATATGCTGCTGCTTTAAACCAGCTTTCTCCAGCGTTATTTGTATAGCATCCTGCAGAAGCTTTCTTTCTGCCATTTCCCAGTTATCTTCTCCGCAGTAAAGATTATCGTAGGATTTATCAAAGGAGCTTCCTAAAGGTCCTCTCGCTTCCTTCGGTCCTACACTTGTTCCTGTTTCCTGAATATAAACGCGCTGGTTCAGCGTCCAGGATTGCTTGCCTGTTTTCACCATTTTCTTTATCCCCCAATCAGCTGGCTGAATACATACCGGATGATTCCGACGATATAAGCCGACGTAACCCCGAATACAATAACACTGCCAGCAAGTTTGAACATATTGGAACCTACTCCGAGCACATACCCTTCCGATTTATATTCCAAGGCAGCACTGGTCACGGCATTGGCGAATCCGGTTACCGGAACCGCTGATCCTGCGCCGGCGAATTGTGCGATTCGGTCATAGACCCCGAGCCCTGTCAATATCGCAGATATAAGTATCAGTGTTGTGACAGTGGGCGTTCCGGCTTCCTGCTGGGACATATCAAAAACTTGCATGTAAAATTTAGTCAGCAGTTCTCCAATAAGACAGATAAAACCGCCGACAAAGAAAGCTTTTAAACAATTTCTCACGTAGGGGACTTTCGGATAATACGTTTTCGCTGTATTGCTGTAATTTTCTTTCTTGAACTTGGAATCCATGATGTCACCTCTTTGATTAATAGGAAAGTAAAAGCCATTGGAACAAGGATCCGGTGATTTTCCCCAGGACGATTGCCATGAAGAACCAGATAAGACTGCCATCCAGACCGATTCGTCTAGTCAGTATCGGAAATACATTCAATACTTCTGTCAGAGCCGCAGCAAGCATTCCGACAAATATTCCATGCAAAAGACCCCACAGCGTGATCAGCAGAATCGGCGCATGAAAATGGAAATAGTGGAAGGAAAGAATAGTTCCGGCAAAAGCACCGGCAGTTACACCTGCTTCATAAGAAATCAGGAAATGATGGGTTTTACTTAGCTGCACCAACCTTGGGATAATACCTAGTACAGTCAAAAATGCGACAAATCCTGCTCCAGTTGCTAGCCCGGCACTGAGTCCAATCACCAATTCAACTATGGCGATCCACATGCTGCTGTTCCAATTCGTTTTCGTGATAAGCTACATAAACATCCATATCACGCTGATATTTGTGCATTTCCACCTCAAGCGGGCTAGGCTCTTCATTCAAACGTTTTTTGAATACATGGTTGAAAAAGAGAATCATCCCTACTCCGATGCCAATGCTGTATGGAATTTGGAGCCATAGCGGATGCACAAGCCTTTCCCCTGTCAATAAGAAATGGATTTGCTGCTGCACCGGCTCCATCGCAACATCAAAATGGAAATTCATGATCGTCATTGCCGATCCTATGAACAAAAGCAGCCAGATAAGAATGACGAGCGGCCATACAATGCGTTTTGTTGTATGCTGGACATGGACAATGGTCTGTTCCGCACCGATCAGCTGCAGTTCATGCTCAGGGAATAGCTTCATCAGCTGCTGGAAGACCGAGAAGCAATCGAGGACAACAATATTGCTGTCTTTCTTTGTAATCCGGTGGATGACCGTATCAAGCATGCGCTCCTTATAGTCTCCTGCATTTGCGATATGTGCGATATCTTTGAGCTTGATCACAGATTCTGGATCAGTAGTGATTTTCCGGATGAACCGGATATATACAATAGCTGGCATAATGCACCTCTCCTCCTATGAAGAAGGGTTTCTGTACTTAGTATGGGAAAAGCGAAGGAAAACATGCTGGTAATTACAGGCAATAAAAAAAGCTTCTGCACAAGGTGCAAAAGCTACTTTTCCAGCTGCTCTTTGATGGCAGCCAATATTTTCTTTTCAAGCCGGGAAACCTGGACTTGGGAAATTCCAAGCCGTTCGGATACTTCCGATTGCGTCTGATCTTTGTAAAAACGCAAATACACGATAAGACGCTCTCTTTCACCTAGTGCTTGGATCGCTTCTTGCAAGGCAAGCTTATCGAACCAGTTATCATCTTGTTCGGCAATCTGATCCAATAAGGTGATTGGATCTCCATCATTTTCGAAAACAGTCTCATGAATCGAATGAGGCAGCTTTGCAGCCTCTTCCGCATGGATGATATCCTCCGGCTCCAACTCCAGCTCCTTGGCAATTTCCTGGATAGTGGGTACTCGATTGAGCGTTTTTGTCATTTCTTCTTTTTTCTTTCTTACTTTATTAGCTGTTTCTTTCAGCGATCGGCTAACCTTCAGACTGCCATCGTCTCGAATGAAGCGCTGAATCTCACCGATGATCATCGGAACCGCATATGTCGAAAATCGAACGTCATATGACAAATCAAATTTATCAATCGATTTGATTAATCCGATACAGCCGATCTGGAACAAATCATCCGGATCATAGCCGCGATTTATAAAACGCTGGACGACAGACCAGACGAGCCGTACATTTCTTTCAACAAGGATATCCCTTGCTTCTTTATCACCATTCTGACTTAACTGGATGTATGTTTTTACTTGCTTATCGGTCAATTGTTCTTTTACCTTCTGCTGTTTCAAATATACATCCATCTGCCCCACCTACTGACTCATGGCTTTGCTTCGATTGAACTGCTTGTTCATCGTTACTGTTGTGCCTTCACCTTCAGCAGAATGCACATACACATGATCCATGAAATTTTCCATGATGGTAAAACCCATACCGGAGCGTTCCAGATCAGGCTTTGATGTGTAAAGGGGTTCCATTGCTTCATCGACATCCGGAATACCGACGCCTTCATCCTGGATGATCAATTCCACTTCATCATCAGACAATGTACAAATTATTGTAATCATCTGATCTGGATCTGAATTATAGCCATGGATGATGGAATTAGTTACAGCTTCAGATACGACTGTTTTGATTTCGGTAAGCTCGTCCATTGTCGGGTCCAGCTGAGATACGAAGGATGCTACTGTTACACGGGCAAAAGCTTCGTTCCTGCTTTGACTTGAAAAAGAGAACCGCATCATATTCGTGTTCATGATAATACCACCCCGAAAGTTTCCAGCGCATAGCGCTCATTTTCTTCAAATCGGATAATCTTGAATAGACCGGATAGCTGAAACAGTCTGTCTACAGCCGGTGTCAGACTGCAGACGACCATTTCCCTTCCTTCTGCTTTCAATTCTTTATATCTGCCGAGAATGACACCTAGACCCGAGCTATCCATAAATGAAAGAGATTCCAGATTCAGGACCATATGCTTGATTCCAGGCTGCTGCAGGGCAAGCTGCCAGCTTTCCTTTAATTCGCTCGCTGTGTGATGATCGAGCTCCCCGTTTAGACGTGCCAGCAAGATGGATTCCTTCAATTCATAATCAACTGTCAACCCCATAGCTTTTCTCCTCCCTTGTCTGCATATAGATTTCTGCAGAAAAAGGCGAATACCTTTCGAGTGACAAAATTAGAAGAAACTCGTAGATCTTAGTCAGAATCAGCGGAATTTCACCACATCATCAAAGCTGCGTTTGATCAGCAGCCAATAGCTCGCCTTTGGTACATCTTCTTTCATGATAAGCGGCGTTGAAGAAATACGTTTTCCATCAGCCTTTACTTCCAGCACACCTACTTGTTCCCCTGCTTTCAGAGGAAGGGAGAGCTCTGGTTTATATACGATTTTCGAAGACAATTCTCCAAGATTTTCTCCTTTTTTGACAAGCAGCGATACAGGTGAGGCTGTCACAACTGGAACGTCCTTATCGCGAGCCTTCAGCATATCAAGCTTGGCCACAGTCTGATCCTGTTTGTAAAGCTGCTTAACTGTGTATTGGTTAAAGCCATAATCGAGCAGCTGAGACACTTCATTATTACGCTGTTTAGGAGACTCGGCACCCATTACGACCGCGATCACCCTCATCCCATCCTTCTTTGCAGTTGCGGTGAGACAATATCTTGCTTCTCTCGTGAAGCCGGTTTTCAAGCCGTCGACTCCGGGATAGAATTTCACGAGCTTGTTCGTATTGACAAGCCAGAATGGATCGTCAGAATCCTTGCGCAGATAATCTTCATAAATACTTGTGAATTCAGTGATTTCTTCATGTCCAAGCAATGCTCTGGCCATCAATGCCATATCCTTAGCTGTCGAATAGTGATCTTCTGCTGGAAGACCGGTAGCATTTTGGAACTTCGTATGAGTCAGTCCGAGTTCTCTTGCCTTCTCGTTCATTTTTTGGACGAATCCATCCTCGGTACCTGCGATCTTCTCCGCCAATGCCACACTTGCATCGTTACCTGATGCAACAGCTACACCTTTTAAGAGATCCTTCACTGTCATTTCTTCTCCAGGTTCAAGGAAAATTTGTGAGCCGCCCATGCTCGCTGCGTACTCACTCGCTCTGACTTTTTCATCATATCGCAGCTTGCCGACTTCGATTTCTTCCATAATCAAAAGCATCGTCATGATCTTCGTCATACTGGCAGGGGGGAGTTGTTCCTCCATATTCTCACCCGCCAGGACACGACCGGTATCTCGTTCGATCAAGATGGATGATTTAGCTGTCTTCTCCTCTTGTTTTGCAGCAAAAGTCTGTGGCGGCAACGCCATAAGACTGATAACGAACGCGATAAGCAAACTTACTAGACTCATTTTTTTCATTTAAGGTTCCTCCGTTTACGGTAATACAGTTAGATTCTCCCAAATGAAATGATTTATTAATAAATTGCACACAAAAAAAGCAGCCCTTCAAAAGGACTGCTTTAACATTAGGAAATGACGTCGTAAATCAGTTCCATTTTTTCTGGCTGCGCTGCATTGATTGTATATGAAGCCAAGACTTTACTTACAGAATCAGCAGCTTGTGCATCACGCGCATGCAGGATTGCTATCGTTTCGCCTTGCTCAACAGCATCTCCTTGCTTTTTCTTCAGGGTGATACCAACTGCGTGATCGATGTCATCGTCTTTTGTTGCACGGCCAGCCCCTAGGTACATCGCTGCCGTTCCGATTCCTTCAGCATCAATACTGTGAACGAAGCCAGCAGCAGGTGCTTTGACCTCAATATGATGATCCGCCTGAGGGAGAAGCTCCGGATTATCGACAAGCGCTGTATCGCCGCCCTGAGCCCCAATGAACGTACGGAAAGCTGCTAGTGCAGTTCCGTTATCCAAGCAGGCTTCCAGATGCTTACGTGCTTCCTCGTAGCTTGAGAACTTATTAGCCAAAAGCGCCATATGAGCTGCCAATTCAACGGAAATTTCACGTAGATCTGTTATCTTCTCGCCGCTTAATACTTGGATTGCTTCTTTTACTTCGTTGCTGTTTCCAACCTCAAAACCGAGCGGCTGGTTCATATCCGTAATGACTGCTACAGTCTGTCGACCGAGGTTCTTCCCGATTTTAACCATTGTTTCCGCCAATTTTTTGGAGTCATCCAATGATTTCATGAAAGCACCAGATCCTGTTTTCACGTCCAGGACGATCGCTTCCGCACCAGATGCCAGCTTTTTGCTCATGATGGAACTAGCGATTAGCGGAATCGCGTTAACCGTGCCTGTAACATCACGCAGCGCATATAGCTTTTTATCAGCGGGTGCCAAGTTGCCCGTCTGACCCGCAACCGCAAGTTTGTTTTCATTCACCAATCCCATGAATTGCTCGCGGCTCAAATCAATTGAGAAGCCTTTGAAGGATTCAAGTTTATCCAATGTCCCGCCAGTGTGACCCAAACCGCGGCCTGACATTTTCGCAACTGGAATTCCGATGCTGGCGACTAGCGGCCCAGTAATCAAGGTGATTTTGTCTCCTACACCGCCTGTGCTATGTTTATCGACCTTTTTACCTTCGATGCTGCTAAGGTCAAATGTTTCACCGGAATTGGCCATCTCTTCTGTCAGCCAAGCTGTTTCTTCTTCTGTCATGCCATTAAAATAGACAGTCATCAAGAAGGCAGAGGCCTGATAGTCAGGAATGTCTCCTTTTGTATAACCATGGACGAAAAAGGCTACCTCTTCTTTGGAGAGCGTGCCGCCGTCTCTTTTCTTTGTAATTAAATCAACCATTCTCATATCCGTTCACCTGCTTTATTTTATTGGAAGCTGCTTGACAATTTCTTTTACGAAACGAAGAAAATCTTCCCTTACTTGACTCGTTGTCTCGATTACTTCATCATGCGTAAGCGGCTGATCTAAGATACCAGCTGCCATATTGGAGATACAGGAGATACCCAAGACTTCCATTTTTGCATGACTTGCAACAATCACTTCCGGAACCGTAGACATACCCACAGCGTCTCCGCCCCAAACACGGAGCATCCGCACTTCGGCACCTGTTTCATAAGAAGGACCTGTGTTGCCGACATAAACGCCTTCCTTCACTCCAAGACCGATTTTAGCCGCTACTTCACGCGCATAGCCAAGAAGCTCTTTGCTGTAGACAGAAGACATATCCGGAAAACGAGCTCCCAGATCTTCGTCGTTTGGTCCAATAAGCGGATTTGTTCCCATATTGTTGATATGATCTGTGATCAGCATCAAGTCGCCCGGCTCGAAGCTTTCGTTGATGCCGCCGGCTGCATTGGTGACAATCAATGCTTGTACACCAAGAGCCTTCATTACACGGACAGGTAAAGTTACTAGCTCCATCGGATACCCTTCATAGAAGTGGAAGCGGCCTTGCATAGCAATTACATCCTGCCCTTCCAGCTTGCCGATGACAAGCTGTCCTTTATGTCCGCTGACCGTCGATACTGGGAACCCTGGAATATCACCATAAGGTACAACTGTCGATTCTGTGATTTCATCAGCCAGTACTCCAAGCCCTGATCCAAGAATGAGACCTATCTTAGGTGTGGCAGTCAATTTCTCTTTAATATAATCTGCTGCCTGTTTGATTGCTTCTGCCTGCATGTTCATTTCCCCTTTTTCAATGCTTGTAAAAAGCTAGTTCCGTGCTCTGGCATTTCGATACCGAAATTATCTGCTATCGTTGCAGCGATATCTGCAAATGTATTGCGCAGTTCCAATTCCTCACCTTGATCCGCTCCAGTGTGGTAAGCAATCAATGGCACATATTCCCGTGTGTGGTCTGTCCCAGGAGCAACAGGGTCATTACCATGATCAGCTGTAATAATAAGCAAATCGTCTTCTTTCAGTTTATCAAGTACTTCCGGAAGCCGTTTATCATAATCCTCCAGCGCTTGTGCGTAGCCCTCAGGGTCGCGGCGATGACCGTATTTTGCATCGAAATCGACCAGGTTCAGGAAGCTGATGCCTGTAAAGTCTTCATCCATACTTTCGACAATCTTCGTCATACCATCATCATTGTCCTTTGTACGGACGGACTTTGTCACGCCTTCGCCATCGTAAATATCGGAAATCTTTCCTAATGCAATGACATCGAATTTCGCATCCTGCAAACTATTCATCGTCGTTCTGCCAAAAGGCTTCAAAGCATAATCATGGCGGTTCGAAGTACGTTCAAAAGCGCCTGGTTTACCGATGAATGGACGAGCGATGATACGTCCTACCATATAGGGATCATCCAATGTCATTTCACGAGCGATTTCACAGATTTTGTACAGCTCATCTAGCGGGATGATATCTTCATGGGCAGCGATTTGCAAAACGGAATCAGCAGACGTATATACAATCATATCGCCCGTTTCCATATGCTGTTCACCGAGCTCATCCAATATCTCCGTACCGGAAGCTGGTTTATTTCCGATGATACCGCGACCAGTCCGCTGCTTCAGTTCATCAAGCAACGCATCTGGAAAACCATCCGGGAACGTGCGGAAAGGCTGATCTATACGAAGGCCCATAATTTCCCAGTGTCCAGTCATTGTATCCTTGCCATTTGATGCTTCCTGCATTTTTGTATAGAAAGCTTTTGGCTGTTTGACAGCTTGTATACCTTCTACTTCTCGAATGTTGCCAAGACCAAGTGCTGCCATATTCGGCATTTGCAATCCGCCGCGGTGAGAAGCGATGTGGCCGAGCGTATCCGCTCCTTTATCACCGAAAGCTTCCGCATCCGGTGCTTCCCCGATGCCGACAGAATCCATTACTATAAGAAATACGCGTTTGAAATCCAAGTTAAATGCCTCCTAGTTTATTGCTCAAGCCCGAGGATGATGTGTTTTGTAAATATCCTTCAGTCTTGTTTTTGTCACATGCGTGTAAATCTGTGTCGTACTGATATCTGCGTGACCGAGCATTTCTTGAACAGCACGCAAATCAGCCCCATTCTCCAACAGATGCGTCGCAAATGAATGGCGCAGTGTGTGAGGGGTGATTTCTTTCTGTATCCCAGCTTCCCGGGCTATCTGTTTCAATACCTTCCAAAATCCTTGTCGCGATAATGGGTTTCCATGATGATTCACAAACAAGATGTCGCTTGCTTTGGACTTCAGCAGCATTTTACGGGACCGGTTTAAATAGTCTTCCAGTCTCGCCTTGGCCATATCCCCAAGCGGGACGATCCGTTCCTTCGATCCTTTCCCGAAACAGCGGACAAAGCCCATTTCCAGATGAAGATCATCCAGTTCCAATGCCAATAGCTCTGAAACCCGCAGACCTGTTGCGTAAAGTGTTTCCAGCATCGCACGATTCCGGATCGTCAATATATCTGTTCCTGGACATGTGAGCAGCTTGTCTACTTCATCGGAAGAAAGTATCTTCGGCAGCTTACGTTCTTTCTTCGGTGTATCGATATGTATGCTCGGATCTTCCTTCAGTCCGTATTCGCGCAGCATAAATTGATGGAAGAGTCGAATGCTGGATAATGTACGTGCTATCGTCGCAGCTGATTTCCCCTCATCATGCAGCCAGCGCAAATAAGCAGTCAGCTTGGCGCGAGTCACTTGTGCCCACTCTTTCACTTCATTTTCCTGGAGATATCTTGCATATGTACGCAGATCTCGGGCGTAGGATTGCAGTGTATTCTCCGAAAGACCCCGTTCGATCTGCAGATAATGGATAAAATCATCCAGCGCTTCTTGCATGTATCCTACTCTCCTAACCGGAAAAATAACGTCATCCTATCCACTAGACTTTCCTGCTCCATTGCTGCTACTTTCACTGCATTACCCTCTGGAGGGTCATAACGGTGATAGCTCTCGTATTCACTATGGATGAATCGCAATCCAAAATAGAAGAATGCGGAGCAGGCTACAAATACGAGCAGAAGCTTACAAGTGTCGAAGACGAACCGCTTCATGTACATTTCCCCTTTCTTGAGACTTGTCTTTGTAACAGACTATGCCAAAGAAAGCGGAATTTATACGTACAGGATAACGTTACCTCATTCCCGTTGTTTTGTAAATTGGTTAGTGAAACGAAAGAAAGCCTTTTCCATATACTTGGAAAGGCTTCATCTGCTTATGATGTTCGATTCACTTGCACAGCGGCTGCTTCGAGCTCTTCTTCCTTCTCACTAGCCTGACAGACGCGGCAGATACCGTGGAATGTAAGCCGGTGGTCTTTTACTTTGAATCCCCAATCACTCTGGACAATCTTCTCTACGTCCTCCAGCAAGTCTTCATCAATCTCCTCAACGGATCCGCATTCCATGCAGACAAGGTGGTGATGGAAGTGCGTTGCCCCTTCTTTGCGAAGGTCATAGCGGGAAACGCCGTCCCCGAAGTTTATTTTATCAACAATTTTCAATTCTGATAATAATTCCAGTGTACGGTATACAGTAGCCAAACCGATTTCCGGTGCCTTTTCCTTTACGAGGAGGTAGACGTCTTCAGCGCTTAAATGGTCCTCTTCTCGCTCCAGCAGCACACGTACCGTCGCTTCCCGCTGCGGTGTCAGCTTGTAGCTCTGCGCATGTAATTGCTTCTTTATGCGTTCAATGCGGTGTTCCAAGTGAATTCCTCCCTCGTAATCCCACACTTATTATATACTGATTGCGAAAAAGGTGTCAAATTATAATTATTATAAACAGCTAATTATAATCATTCTTATTAGTTTCACTCACAGCAAATCATTAACAAGCATTGACAGAAGCGGGTTCGCAAGGAATGTTTCCATGATGGATGCTGCAGCAGACCCTGCAATAAGCATCAGGAAAATGGTACTGTATTGGAAAAAATAGCGTCTTAATGATAATGGTGACCGTTTGGCGATGAGCTTACGCAAAAGTGTAACAGAAAATAGCATCGCGCTAGTGCCCGCTATGAGATAAAGCGGAATGACTACTAAATTCTGCGGAGCAACAGCTGCTGCTGCAAGGATCAGGCCTTTCCATCCCAGCTGGTTGACAAGGAATCCTACACTGAATCCCATCATCAGTCCTTTGCTGAACAGCAGCATCCAGATGATTGGTATCCCGATGATGGACAGGCCAAGTACATACAGAAACAGCAGAAACTTGAGATGGGCGAGAAAACTCGACTGGAGGATCTCCTGCTTGCTGATCACCTGTCCTTGCTGAAGCTGTGCGAAGAATCGTTCCAAATAGTAAAACAAGTCTTCCTTTTGCGTAAAGTTCATGCTGTTGACAACAATCGCACCGAATATGATTCCAATCAGGAATAGTACAAGCATGAACAAGTAACTTGTTGCATGCTGTTTTAAATGATGAAAGAGAATGAACTCCCGCTTTTTCATCTTATCTGCCTCCGTATTCTAGTCTAGTTACTAGAATCTATGACGGAAGCTTGTCTGATAGAACTGTTAGTTACTAGCGCGTTTCAAGCGGAGATGCAGCAAAGCATACATAGTTTTCGCATCATGAATCCGCTCCTCTTTTACAAGTTCCTCCGCTTCCTCAAGCGTCAGTTCCATCAGCTCGACAAATTCGTCCTCATCACCTGCTACCTTTTGGGTAAGGAGCTCGAGATTATCAGCTTCGTATACATGAAGCAATTCATCGGCAAAGCCTGGGGATGTATAGAAGGAGCCAAGTTTTTTTAATTTTTGAGTTGTATAGCCTGTCTCTTCTTCAAGCTCTCTTACTGCTGTCACTTCCGGTTCTTCACCAGGCTCCAGCTTGCCTGCCGGAATTTCAATTATCGATTTTTCCAGCGCTTTACGGTATTGCTCGACAAATATGATTTTTCCTTCTCTTGTTATAGGAATGATAGCTACAGCGCCAGGATGCTTAACCAATTCCCGTTTGGAAGTATTCCCGTCCGGCAAGGAAACTGTATCCACTCTCAAGGAAATCACCTTTCCTTCATAGATGGCGGATGTATCGATTGTCTTTTCTTCGAATTTCTTCATTATGTACACTCCTTTATATCGCTTCTTCCATCTTACCATAGCTTGACCAGGACACATAAGTTGTCTGCTGAACTGCTTACGCTTACACTAAACACGTAGGAAAAAAAGGAAGGTGGGACTGTTTGATGCAGAAAAGACGAGTAGGCACTTCTGATCTTCAAGTTTCTGAAATCTCATTCGGGACGATGAGCATCGGTACAGACGAACAGCAAGGAATACGGCTGCTTCACGAAGCGCATGATTTAGGTATTAATTATTTCGACACAGCAGATTTATATGATCAAGGCAAAAATGAAGAGATTGTCGGTAAAGCTTTCAAAGGCAGACGAGACAAAGTGATCCTTGCCAGCAAAGTCGGGAACCGGCTGGATCCCGGAGGCGAGTCGTGGCATTGGGATGCGAGCAAGCAATATATTGTTTCGCAGATCAAAGAAAGCCTTCGCAGGTTACAAACGGATTATTTAGACCTCTATCAGCTTCATGGCGGAACGATGGAGGATGATATTGACGAGACAATTGATGCATTCGAAACGCTGAAAAAAGAAGGACTCATCCGCTATTACGGTATTTCTTCCATTCGACCGAATGTCATCCGTGAATATGTCAAACGGTCGAATATCATCAGCGTCATGATGCAGTACAGCTTGCTGGACAGACGCCCAGAGGAACAAGTACTTGATTTACTGGCAGATAACGAAATCAGTGTATTTGCGCGCGGCAGTGTTGCTAAAGGCATGCTGAGTGACAACGCCAGTGAAAAGGTAAAACAAAAAGGAGCAGATGGCTATTTGACACACACATACGACGAGCTGCTGGCTGCAAGCGAAAAACTGCGTGGGCTGGCTGAGCAGGAGGATACCTCCGTCACCTCTCTAGCTGTGCGTTATGTTCTTCAGCATCCTGCTTTGGCTAGTGCCGTTATGGGAGCAAGTTCATTGGATCAGGTAAAGCAGAATGCCGCACTCTCCACTGTTCCATTATCTCATGAAACTTACGATTTGCTTCAGCAAGTCACCCGGTCAATTCAGTATACGAGCCACCGATAAAGAAAAACCGGAAGTCAGCAGGAATCTCCCCTGCCAGCTTCCGGTTCTTCATCTAGAAAATCAGTATGTGTCAGATGTGCCTGCGGAATCAATGCATTCAAAAATCCTTCTTTACTGGATAGACGGAACACATTATTACTGAAATCCAGCTTCACTTCCTCGGCGAAATATACCTCCTGCTGCTTATCCACCAATGCCGGTATTGTCTCGCTCTCCACCTCGATGTCCCTAGAGCGCGGTTTTTCAGCAAATCGGACTGTCGGAATGCCATTCGATTTACATCCTACTCCTACCGTATCAAAGTATAAAACCAGGTATCGATGTGCCTCTTCCCGCAATGCTTGTACTTTTTCCCAGGCTGTGTCTGTGATTGTTAATTTCATGTTATGTTCCTCCTTATTTCTTGTTGAATTGACCGCCGAGCAATTTCTCTGCCACTCCCGGCACCAGCTGATACACCTTACTTCCGATGCCCATCCAGCCAGGCAGATTGATTTCACGCTTGTTCTTCCCGATGCTTGAGATGACTTTACGAGCTACTTTATCAGGCTGCAGCATATAACGGGCGCTCGCCTGGCGATATCTTCCGCTCGGATCAGCTGTGTCAAAAAAGTTTGTATCCATCGGTCCTAGATTAACAGTCGTCACATGGATCCCATATGGCTTCAGCTCCTGGCGCAGTCCATTACTGAAGCCGATGATGCTGTGTTTACTTGCACCGTATACTGCAGCTTTTGGCGTGGCTACTTTACCAGCCATCGAACCGATCATGATTACATGTCCTGCCCCCTGCTTCATCATACCTGGCAGTATGGCTGCTGAAGCCTCCATAGCTGCCAGGGAATTGACTCGCATCATCGTTTCTATCTGTATTTGATCTGTATCTTTAAAGAGACGGAAATACCCCACTCCCGCATTATTGATCAATACATCAATATGCTGATTCTCCCTTACAATCTGCAGCAATGCAGTACGCCATTCTTCAGGGTCATTCAGATCCGCCCTGTAAATCGTACTATTTATCTGGAATCGCTCTTTCAGCTCAATAGCTAACTGTTTTAGCTTTTCCTCGGATCTTGCAACAAGCAGCAATTGATAGCCGGCAGCCGCAGCTTCAACGGCCAGTTCCCTTCCAAGGCCGCTTGAGGCTCCTGTTATCAACAGGCTTTTCTTACTTGCTCCCATATGCAGTACCTCTTTCTGTTTACCCTTCTTACAGGATGATTATGTACGGAAAGCAAACCGGATGGCACTTTCCATCAAGTCAGGCAGCTTGCCAAAACTATAGGTCACTTCCAGCCGCTCTGTCCACTGATGTGCATCCTTACCGTATGGTCCTAAATGAAGCACTGGCATTTGCAGCCCTTCCATCAAGTCAGCTGGCAAAGTGAAGCCTTTCTGCTGCAGCGGCATGTTAGATATCAAATCCTGTATCGCTGTACGCGATGTAGGCTTGCCAATGAAACTTGAATCTGAAAGACCCGGGAAAAACTGTACTTCTTTCAGATCAGCCGAATAGGTCGCTTTTGCCTCTGATTGGATATTAGAAATCAATTGCCTTACATAGGGATCTTTTTTAGAGGAAACCGCAGGATAAAATGGCGGGCTGTAAAAAAGAACGATGACAGGTGCCAGATCATGACACATGCTAACCAGCTCTTTCACAAGCTTAGTCGAAAAATCCCGGTCCCCTTCCTTACGCGTCGTTACGAGCCTGTTTTGTCTTCTTTCCACTTCCGCCTTCCCGAACCGTTTGACCGCATGCGCATAAAGTTCTTCATAAAACATAGTCTTAATTTGGAAAGCTATTGGCTGAAAAGCACTCGATTTAGCCGCAGAAAGATTTGCTTTCTGTTGATAATGTGTCTCTATTTTCCTAGCAGCTCGCTCCATTGCTTGCTTTAATTTCATATTGATCTCTTGAATGGATTGTTCTAAAAACAATACGTTGTACATCGTGACTGCAGATACAGGCGTCTGCACAGAATATGCTTCCTTCAAATCGCGCAGCATCAAGCTAACTGGCGGCGGAGTCACTTCTCCGTCCACTTCTTCTATGAAGGATTCCTGAAGCTCCAATTCCTGTGACAAATAACTGATCATCAGATTAGCATTCAAACCACCAAACGGTTCACCAACATGCGTTTCCTTACCATAGCAAAAGAAACCTGGAAGCACTTTTCCTATGGATCCGCTATACATATAATTACCTGTATCACCTGGGTATTTGCTGAACACAGGTTCTCCGTTCATGCATAATTTGTATACCAGCTCCTCAGTTGTCTGCAGCTGCTGCAAAATTTCAAGTGCGCGCAGCATTCCGGCAGAATTCACTTCTTCGTCGGGCACAGTCAACAATAGGATATTTCCGTCGAACGCAGCATCCATCGCGCGTTCCAGCATAGAAAGATGGATTGCCAGACCAGCTTTCATATCCATCGTTCCTCTGCCAAAGAGCCATTCTCCCTGATGCATTTCCTTTTTTATATAAGAAGGCAGCTCCACTTCATCATTCAAATAAGCCGCAGTCAGGTCATGCACCTTTGTGGCAAGATGCTGGTAGGTGCCAAAATCCTCTGTTCCGACGACATCAAAGTGACTGAGCAAGATAATAGTATCTTTTTTGTCAGATTTCTTAACTAATGCTGTGAGGAGCTGACGGCCGTCCTTCAGCGGATGAAGCTGCAAATGAGCTGGGTTCTGCTGGAAATAAAGCTTTTGTTCCAAAAGGGCATGAACATGCTCCGGAAAACGGATTTCTTCTGGAGAACCTGTAATACTCTCGATTTCAACAAGCTCTGCCAGTAGTGCTATTAATTCGTCCTTCGATTGCCACTGTTTCATGCATGCACGTCCTTTCAAATTGACTTTTGCCAGTTTTTCTCGCACAATTCAACTATACGTCCAAGTTCGGGGTGAAACCATGTCTACCAAAATATTTGCACATCGCGGTGCCAGCAAATATGCACCGGAAAATACGATGGCCGCTTTTCGGCTGGCAGAACTGATGCAGGCTGATGGCATCGAAACCGATGTGCAGCTGACGAAAGACCAAATTCCAGTCATCATTCATGATGAAAGCATCAATCGCACGACCAATAAACGTGGTTTGATTCGGAAGCTTACATATGAAGAATTGCTCCAGGCGGATGCTGGAGCTTGGTTCTCACGCGACTATGCTGGTGAAAGAATCATTTCATTAGATGTGTTTCTGCAATGGATCAAAAAGACTCCTATGCTACTCAATCTGGAGCTGAAAACGAATAAGTATCCATACCCTGGTATCGAGGAAATCGTCTTACAGCGCCTTTCGGATCATGGAATGAAAGACAGGACGATCATATCAAGCTTTAACGCGGATACTATCCGTCGTATATCTGATCTGGATGATGGTATAGATACAGGCTTCCTTACTTCAAGGCGTCCCCGTCAGCTTTTTTCATTGATGGAAGAAATCGGTGCGAAAGCCTTACACCCAAAATACCGTTTGCTGAACAAAAAACTTATTCAAGAGTGCGAGCAGCATAATGTACCGATTCGGGTATATACAGTCAACCAGCCAGTTTATATACTACGTGCTCTTGAAGCGAAATGTGATGTTATCATCTCGGATGTGCCAGATCGTGCACTAGAATTGCAAAAGGGCTATATCACTAGTTAATCAAACAATCGGAGGTCCTACAATGGCTACACCTAAATTATTTCAACCAATCACATACAAAAACTGTACCTTTAAAAATCGCATTGTCGTCTCCCCGATGTGCATGTACAGCGTCGAAGAAAAAGATGGCAAAGTCACTCCTTTCCATATCACCCATTATGAAAGCAGGGCGATTGGGCAAGCTGGACTTGTTTTCTTGGAGTCTACGGCTGTTACACCAGAAGGAAGAATTTCTGATCAGGATCTTGGCATCTGGTCTGATGAACATATAGAAGGACTTCGCACCATCAGTGAAAGAATTCAAGCGCATGGCAGCAAAAGCGGCATCCAGCTTGGTCATGCCGGCAGGAAATCAAGAGCGGAAGATCCAATTGTCGCACCAAGTAATTTGCCGTGGGATGGCGAATCCGTCGCACCGGAAGCTTTGACAGAAGAAAAGATAAACGAATTGGTCGATTCTTATCGTAAGGCTGCAATTCGTGCGAAGGAAGCAGGATTCGATGTAATTGAGATCCATGCTGCTCATGGCTATTTAATCAATCAGTTCCTATCTCCACTTACAAACAAGCGAATTGATGCCTATGGCGGAGCTCGTGAAAATCGGTACCGTTTTCTCCGAGAAGTGCTCGATGCGGTCAAACAGGCTTGGGATGGTCCATTGTTCGTCCGTATTTCAGCTGATGAATATGCAGAAGGTGGAAACGGTATAAATGATTTCATTTACTACAGCATTGAAATGAAACGACAAGGTGTCGATTTAATCGATTGCAGCACAGGGGGAGTCGTTCCAGATGGTCCATCCACTGTGTATCCGGGCTATCAAGTAGTTCATGCAGAACGGATACGGAAGCATGCTCTTGTCGATACTGCTGCTGTCGGCTTGATTACAAACGGACAAATGGCTGAGGAAATATTGCAAAATGAACGCGCCGATCTTGTCTTCATTGCGCGCGCTATGCTGCGAAATCCTTATTGGCCGCTCGAAGCTGCCGAACAGCTGAATTATAGATTGGAAGCACCAGCCATGTATAAACGAGGCTGGTAACTGCAGGAGGCTTTTTATTATGGAATTACATTTTCTTGGAACAGGTGCAGGATTGCCGTCAAAAGATCGGAATGTGACGAGCATCTGTTTGTCAATGCCACAGGAGCGGCAAGCAGTCTGGATGTTCGATTGCGGCGAGGCTACCCAGCATCAGCTGCTTTACTCACCGTTAAAGCCGGGTAAAATCGAAAAAATCTTCATCACCCACATGCATGGGGATCATATATATGGATTGCCTGGTTTGTTATCAACCCGTTCGTTCCAGCAGTCCGACCTACAGCTGGAAGTCTACGGCCCGCAAGGCATCAAGGAATTTATCGAAGTCTCCTTGCGTGTCAGCGGAAGTAATGTGGCAAGTTCCCTCATCATCCATGAGATTGAGCCCGGGCGAATTTTCGAGGATGAAGGCTGGACAGTCGATGCTGTTAAGCTTTCCCACGGTATTCCATGTCTCGGATATATTGTGGAGGAAAAAGCCGTGCAAGGAGAACTTAAAGTGGACAAGCTCAGACAAATGGGCATCTCCCCCGGGCCGATTTATCGCCTGATCAAAGATCAGGAAATCACTGAATTGCCTGATGGGCAGCTGATCACAAGATCGGATGTTGTCGGTCCGGATAAGCCAGGCAGGAAAATAGTTATTTTAGGTGACACAACCTATCTGCCAGAGCTTAAGGACTCTGTGGAAGATGCTGATATTCTCGTTCATGAGGCAACCTTTTCAGCAGATGAACCGGAAATGGCGAAGGCTTACGGGCACTCTACAGCTATACAAGCAGCAAGCTTGGCCAGAGATGCAAATGTTAAAAAATTAATCCTGACGCATATATCTGCACGATATCATCAAGACGATGCACAGATATTGACAGAACAAGCACGGACTGTTTTTCTGGAAACAGAGCTAGCAGAAGATATGCGCGTTTTTGATATACCAAAAAATAGCAGCGATTCATAAGAATCGCTGCTATTTTGTATAGTCATCAAGAAAATCCTTTTGAAAGCTTGTCCTCATGCTATCTGACGACGATGAGTGTAAAGTACGGAAAGGATTTTTCCCAAACTTTGCTGTCAGCTGGTCGATTACTTGATATAACCCCTCTTTTGATGCTTCTTTTTCATATGTGAACAAATCAAGCTGTTTCCCGACTTCTTTCTTCTCTGCCACATCAAATACACTGATCCCTAACAGACGGATTGGTTCCCCGTTCCAATGCTTCTGCAGCAAGGACTGCGCATGACTGAATACGTCATGCGCCGATTCCAAGAAATTTGGCAGTTTCATACTGCGCGTGATCGTCTTACGATCATGATAACGGATCATCAGCTGAATACCTTTTGCGATTGCTTCCTTCCTATGCATCCGTTTTTCCACACTTTTGGACAAATCCAGCAGAAGTTTATCCAATTCTTTATCATCTGTCGTATCGTGCGGAAGCGTCTGCGAGCTCCCGATGCTTTTGAAGCTGTGCACTGCTTCTGGATCGACCGGTCTGTCATCTAAGCCATTGGCCCGATTAGCCAGCCTCTCCCCGTTTACACCGAAAACACGTTTCAGCTGGTAGATGTCCTTTTGAGCTAAGTCACCAATCGTCTTAATACCGAGTGAGCGCATCTTTTCTGCAGTCTTCTCTCCGACCCCGTGCATTTCTTCGATTGGAAGCGGCCATAGCAGCTCAGGTATATCCCGCTTTCGCAATACTGTGATACCAAGCGGCTTCTTCATGTCCGAAGCCATCTTTGCAAGAAATTTGTTCGGAGCGATCCCGATACTGCAAGGTAGATCCAGCTCTTTCATGATACGCTCCTGAAGCGATTGGGCGATCTCCAACGAAGATCCCAAATGGGCACAATCCGTCACATCCATATATCCTTCATCTATGGAAACCGGTTGAATGACTGGCGTCACTTCCTGCAGGATTTTGAACATTTCACTGGATGCTTTCCGATACCGTTCAAAGTTTGGGCGCAGCACGAGCAATTCCGGACATAGGCGTCTAGCTTCCCAAAGTGTCATCGTCGTACGAACACCCTTCTTCCTCGCTTCATAGCTGCTGGTTACGACGATACCTTTCCGCTCGGCAGGATTTCCGCAGATGGCAAGCGGTTTTCCGCGGAGTGATGGATCGAATGCCATTTCAACCGAAGCATAAAAACTGTTCATATCCACATGGAAAATCGCCCTTCCTTTTGGCTGCATGCTGTCCCTCCTCTCAATGCGAACTGTCGTTCTTATTATAACATGTTTACATATAAAATAGGAGGCATGAGCCTCCTATTATCAACTGTTCGCAACCTCACGGATGATGCTAGCAACCATTTCAGCTGTTTTAACCAATTCGCTTACTGGTATGCGTTCATTGGTCGTATGAATTTCTTCATAGCCGACAGACAGATTGACAGTCGGGATACCGAAGCCCGCAATCACGTTTGCATCACTGCCGCCGCCGCTTCTTGTAAGGTTACTGTCACGCCCGATGCTTTTCGCAGCTGTGCGAGCTACTTCAACGACACGGTCGCCAGCTTTTTGTTTGTAGCCTGGATACTCAACTTTGATTTCTACTTCCGCACGTGCACCCATACTTTCAGCTGTTTGTTCAAATGCCTGCTTCATCTTCAGTACTTGTGCTTCCATTTTGCTTGCTTCAAGCGACCTAGCTTCTGCCAGTATTTCGACAAAATCACAAACAATATTCGTCTGTTTGCCTCCAGCGAATCTGCCTATATTCGCAGTAGTTTCATCATCGATTCTACCAAGCGGCATTTTAGAAATTGCTTTGGCAGCTACTGTGATGGCTGAAATTCCTTTTTCAGGTGCCACACCTGCATGCGCAGTCTTGCCATATACTTTTGCAAGCACAGAGGCACGGGTTGGTGCTGCAACAACGATGTCACCAACAGGGCCATCACTGTCAATGGCATACCCAAACGAAGCAGTGAGCAGGGATGAATCAAGCGCGCGGCTTCCAATAAGACCAGCTTCCTCACCTGCTGTTATCACGAATTGAACAGTGCCATGAGGCAACTCCTGTTCCTTATAAACTTTGATTGTTTCAAGAATAGCAGCCAGTCCAGCTTTATCATCAGCACCGAGAATCGTTGTTCCGTCACTCGTAATGTACCCGTCTTTGATCTGTGGTTTGATACCTTGACCGGGAACCACTGTATCCATATGAGAAGTAAAATAGATTGTTTCAGCGGATTCGACATTCCCTTTCCAGGTACAAACCAAGTTATTTGCTCCATGGCCGGTTTTCGCCATTGAGTCATCTTCTTGCACTTGTACACCTAGTTCAGTGAATTTTCTTTTCAACACTTCAGCAATCTCTTTCTCGTTACCTGTCTCCGAGTCAACTTGAACCAATTCAAAGAACTCTTCAACTAAACGATTTTCATTTATATTTATCATGATTATGTACTCCTATTCTATCTATTGGTTTCTCCTTGTCCCCTTACCCGCTTCCCTGTACAATGGACATAAACAGATAAGGGGGCTCCATTCCATTGGCCAAGCATAATAAAAAAAGATCCAAACAAAATATCGCAATGAAATTCATGGTTTACTTGATGATATTCACGATGCTTATTTCCACTCTCGCAATCACCCTGAGCTATTTTGTCTTCTAGGAGACAAAATAGCTCCATCTTCTATCCCAATTTCTTCAAATGACTTCCAGCCTGTCATTATTCTTACCTTCGTCCCGACAGGAACCTGTTTATACAATTCTTCAACATCTTCGTTTCGCATCCGTATACAGCCTGCTGAGACTCGGCTGCCGATTGACTCCGGTCTATTCGTCCCATGAATTCCGAAAGTACGACCTTGCGTATCATTAGCGTTAAAACCGATCCATCTGCTTCCTAGCGGGTTGTCTTTGTCTCCCCCAGCAATTCCTTTTCGGGAGTAGCCAGGGTATTCCGTTTTGAACAAAGTGAGAAATATCCCTTCCGGTGTCGACTCCGGCTTCTTTCCAGTAGCTACAGGATAAACCTTGATTACTTCCCCTTTATCCAAAAAAGCAAGCTGGTTTGTTGTTTTATTAACAATGATTAGCGGCCTTCCCGGCATAGGATTCTCACCGAATGGCCATAACGGAGACAAAATTGACAGACAGGTGAAAGCTATTAGCAACGTCCGCATAAGCACATCCCCTTTTCAAATGGTGATGTGCTTATTGTTGCTCCTTCTGTCTATTTCTATGTTGCACATCGCTTTCTTTGAACGATTGTTTCAGCTCCAGGTAATTCTCCATTTCATACAACAACTGTAACAAGTGGGCTCGCGTTTCGAATTCCTCTCTTGTCTTAGGGAGGGGATCCTCATCAAAAGACTGCCGTAATGACTCGAGTTCTTCCAGGAACAAGACTGCTGTATTACCCGGGTGCACGGAATCAGCAAGACCGGAAAAGAAATGAGCCAGCTGCCCACACTGGGAATAAGACGTCTCCGGAAGCCTGCTGATAAGGGGCAGGATTCTTTTCAGTATGGCAAATTGCTTTGTACGCATCTCAAAGTAATCATAATACGGATGCTCTGACCTGAGTACATGATTCTCCACATCCCTGCCGACTAGCTGGTTTGCTTCCTTCAGTACCTTTTCGGTCTGAGTGATTTCTTCTCCTGACCATGACTGGTCACCATCACGCAGATACAAAGCAATCTCTTCTAAAATCTTCGTGAAATTACGCTCCAGAATAATCTGCTTCCGCCGGATCGTTGCTTCCAGGCTGGGCATATACAAATTCACAATGAGAGCCACGCCTATTCCGACTGTTATGAGTATAATCTCATTGATGATCAAATCCAGCGTGATATTATGGGAATTATATAAGTGCAAAATGATAACAGCACTTGAGACGATTCCAGGTGAGACTCGCAGCATGACAGTGACCGGAATGAAGACAAGCAGCAGAATGCCTATGCTGATCGGGTGGAAGCCGATTGTCTCGAATATGACGAATGACAGTACGATTGCCAGCAGACAGGCGGCCACTCGATGCCAAGCGGCCAGAAAAGATTTCTTCCTTGTTACTTGGGTACATAAAATCGTCAGGATACCTGCTGAAACACTGTTTTCCAGCTGCAGAAGCTCCGCTATCCATATCGCAAGCGGTGTTCCTACGGCCGTCTTAATCGTTCGGTAACCTATTCTCACAATGGTACTCCTCATCAAAAGTGATCAAAAGCAGAATAGCCCCTCATCCAAATGGATGGGGACTTTTTCTGTCAAACTTCTTTACAATGCTCATCGAACAATGATTGCAGTTTATTGACTACCTCCATTGGCTCATGACCTTCGATGTCATGACGTTCGATCATTGTAACGATTTCGCCGTCCTTCAAGAAAGCAAATGACGGAGAGCTTGGCGGAAAGCCAGTGAAATATTCCCTTGCTCTTTCAGTCGCTTCTTTATCTTGACCTGCGAAAACTGTCACAAGCTGATCAGGGCGTTTGTCATAATGCAGACTATGCGCAGCTGCCGGGCGAGCAATTCCGCCGGCACATCCGCAAACGCTGTTGATCATTACAAGTGTCGTCCCGGAGTTCTTAAGTGTGGAATCCACTTCTTCCGGTGTAGTTAATTCCGTATATCCTGCATCGGTAAGATCCTTCCTAGCAGTTGTTACGATATCATTCATATACATTCTGAAATCTGCCATCGGTATTCCTCCTTTTACACTGTTTTAAGTGTATCAGCAATTTCAGTCTCTTTCAATTTCTATGACCTTCTCAGTAAACCGGCATCGTTGACTCGGATACGTTCTCCAGAATCTCTTTCACTCTAGCCATGAATTGTCCGCAAATGAGCCCATCAAGAACGCGATGATCCAAGCTGAGACACAGATTCACCATATCCCGGGCAGCGAACATATCATTGATGATGACTGGTCGCTTTACAATCGATTCCACTTGCAATATCGCTGCTTGCGGATAGTTGATGATCCCCATGCTTTGCACTGAACCGAAGGAGCCAGTATTGTTCACCGTAAACGTTCCTCCTTGCATGTCAGCAGCTGTCAGTTTGCCTGTACGAGCTTTCTTGGCAAGGTTTGTAATTTGTTTTGCGATACCTTTTACACTTAGATCATCTGCCGATTGAATAACTGGAACAAACAATTCCTGGTCTTTCGCTACTGCAATGGAAATATTGACTTCGTCGTGCTGGATGATTTTATCGCCAGCCCATGAGCTATTCAGCTGCGGGAATTCTTTTAGCGCCTGCGCGACAGCTTTTACGAAGAAACTGAAGAAAGTAAGTGAATATCCTTCTTTTTCTTTAAAGGTATCCTTCACCTTATTACGGTAGGCAACCAGGTCGGTAACATCTACTTCCACCATCATCCATGCATGCGGAATTTCAGTTGCCGCTTTAACCATATTGTTTGCGATGGCTTTTCTAACACCTGTAACTGGTATGGATTTACCAGCAGCATCTGTTTGTGTCACTTGTGCTGATTCAGTTGGCTGCTCACGAACAGATGATGGAGCCTCTGCAGCTGCTGTTTGCTTCTGCTCTTGTTTTTGCGGCTTTTCACCTGAGGCAATGATTGCTTCGATGTCCTTACGGGTGATTCGTCCGCCTTTTCCGCTGCCGTTAATTGCTGTAAGGTCTAGATCATTTTCTTGGGCAAGCCGCATGACCGCAGGAGAATAACGTGATTTCATCGCAGTATCAGCAGAAGCGTTGCTGATTGTTGATTCTTCTGCTGAAGGAGCTGGATCTGCTTCTGCTTCCTTTTTATGCCCTGCTTCTTCTGTTTCGATTGTACAAATCAGAGCCCCTACTTCGACCGTATCACCTTCAGATGCAATCAATTCTTTGATTACACCCGTGAAGCTGCTGGGGATTTCTGCATTGACTTTATCTGTCATTACTTCCGCAATGGCATCATATTTACTTACTTGGTCGCCTGGTTTGACAAGCCAAGTATTGATCGTTCCTTCTGTAACACTTTCACCAAGCTTTGGCATTGTTATTTTTTCTATCGTCATCATTACACCTCGTTTAGAATTCCGCTAATTCCCGCATGGCTGCTTCCACTTTTGCAGGATTGACCATGAAGTATTTCTCTGTACTAGGCGCATAAGGCATCGCCGGCACATCCGGTGCCGCCAGTCGCTGAATCGGAGCATCCAAATCGAAGAGGCAATTCTCTCCGATGATAGCTGCAACTTCTCCAATTATCGATCCTTCTTTGTTATCTTCTGTTATCAGCAAAACTTTCCCTGTCTTGGAAGCTGCCTCGATGATTGCCTCTTTATCAAGTGGATAAATGGTACGCAAATCGAGGATATGTGCTTCTATACCTTCTGCAGCAAGCTTTTCGGCTGCCTGCAGTGCGAAATGGACGCATAACCCGTACGTGATAACGGTAATATCGGAACCCTCGCGTTTCACATCTGCTTTTCCGATCGGCAGTGTGTAAGGATCAGCGGGCACTTCACCCTTGATAAGACGATAAGCACGTTTATGCTCAAAGAACAATACTGGATCCGGGTCTTGGATTGCTGCTTTCAAAAGACCTTTTGCATCATAAGGCGTCGAAGGCATCACAATTTTCAATCCAGGCTGGTTTGCGAAAACCGCCTCCACGGATTGGGAATGATACAAAGCACCATGTACACCTCCACCATATGGAGCACGTATCGTAACCGGACAAGTCCAATCATTGTTGGATCGATAACGGATTTTCGCTGCTTCTGAGACGATTTGGTTAACTGCCGGCATGATGAAATCAGCGAACTGCATTTCAGCAATCGGCTTTAACCCATACATGGCAGCACCTACTGCAACACCGGCTATTGCCGATTCAGCTAGCGGTGTATCCAATGCGCGGTCTGCCCCGAATGTATCATATAAGCCATCTGTAGCTCGGAACACACCGCCTTTTTTTCCGACATCTTCTCCTAATACGAATACTTTTTCATCTGCTTCCATTTCTTCACGCATCGCCTGCGTAATTGCCTGGATATAGGACATTACTGGCATTGTTTCTCCCCCTTAATCGGCATACACATGAAGCAATGCGGATTCCGGTTCCGGATCTTCAGCATGCTCAGCATAGTCTGTTGCTTCATTTACGATTTGTTTGATTTCTTCTTCCATTTGGTTTTCCAATTCTTCCGTCAGCACGCCAACTTCACGAAGATACGCACCGAATGTCAGCAAGCCGTCTTTTTTGCGTTCTTCCTCGACTTCTTGCTTTTCACGGTATGTCATATCATCGTCATCACTGGAATGCGGTGTAAGACGGTAGCCCACTGTTTCGATGAGCGTCGGTCCTTCCCCATTCAGTGCACGCTCACGCGCTTCTTTCACTGTTTGATAAACAGCTAAAGGATCATTTCCGTCAATCGTGAATCCAGGCATGCCATATCCTTGAGCCCGGTCGGACACATTGACGCAGCCGAGCTGTTTTTCCTGCGGAACACTGATGGCATATTTATTGTTTTGAACCATCGTAATTACCGGTAATTTATGAACACCTGCAAAATTCAAGCCTTCGTGGAAATCACCTTGGTTTGAAGAACCCTCACCTAAAGTCACAAAGCTGACGAGCTGTTTCTTCTCCATTTTGGCAGCTAGCGCAAAACCGACAGCATGCGGCACCTGTGTTGTCACTGGTGAAGAACCAGTAACGATTCGAGAAGATTTTTTCCCGAAATGCCCAGGCATCTGGCGGCCGCCTGAGTTAGGGTCTTCGGCTTTCGCAAACGCGGAAAGCATCAAATCCTTTGCAGTCATACCAAATGGCATTACCAATCCTAAGTCGCGGTAATAGGGCAAAAGATAATCAATCTCCCTATCCAGCGCCATTGCAGCACCAACCTGTGCAGCTTCCTGTCCTTGACAAGAGATAACAAACGGTATTTTACCGGCTCTGTTCAAGAGCCACATACGTTCATCCACTCTTCTTGCCAGGAGCATCCATCTATACATTTCCAATACTTTTTCGTCTGATATTCCAAGAGAAGCATGTCTTGTTTCTGACATCGCCGCTCCCCCTTTCTTCAATATCTTAGCCATGGATTTGCTCTCCATCGACCGCAAGTGCCGCTTCTCCAATAATTTCCGAGAGTGTCGGATGCGGATGGATCGTCTGACCAATTTCCCAAGGTGTCGCATCAAGCAGTTTGGCAAGCGCAGCTTCTGAAATCATGTCAGTCACGTGTGGACCAATCATGTGAACACCAAGCAAATCGTTCGTCTTTTCATCGGCGATTATCTTAACAAAGCCTTCTGTCTCACCATATACCAAAGCTTTTCCGATAGCTTGGAAACTCATTTTCCCAGTCTTGACACTATGACCTTCTGCTTTCGCTTGTGCCTCTGTCAATCCGACGCTTGCCGTTTCCGGGAAGCTATAGACACAAGCCGGAACCATGCTGTAATCCAAGCTTTCCGTCTGAACACCTGCGATATGCTCAACCGCAATCATGCCCTCCCTGGAGGCAACATGTGCCAGCTGCATACCGCCAATCACATCACCGATTGCATAAATATGGGATTCATTCGTTTGGTAAAAAGTATTTGTCTGGATAAACCCTTGCTCTGATAGCTGGATATCGGTATTTTTGAGCCCGATGTCCCCGACATTTGCTGCACGGCCAACAGAGACGAGAATTTTATCAGACACAAAAACCTGCTCTTCCCCATTCATCTGTGCTGTGACTGTCACACTGCTGTCACCAGCTTCAGCACTCTCCACTTGCACATTCGTATGGATTGCGATGCCTCGCTTTTTAAGCTGCTTAAACATTTCCTTGCTGATCTGTTCGTCCTCTGTTGGAAGAATACGGTCCTGATACTCGAGTATGGTAACCTTTGTACCGAGATCATGAAGCATCGATGCCCACTCGATCCCGATTACACCTCCCCCGATAATTGTCATGCTTTCCGGAAGCTCCTGCAGCGCCAACGCGCCTTCAGAACTAAGGATTTTTGATTCATCAAAATCGATACCTGGTAAGGAACGCGGAGAGGAACCTGTCGCAACGATTACGTTCTTCGGAAGTAGTATCTCATTTTCACTGCCGTCAGCAAATTCCACAGAAATTGTTCCTGCCGTTGGAGAGAAGATGGAAGGTCCAAGAATACGGCCGTATCCTTGGAAAACGTCAATTTTCCCTTTTTTCATCAAATGCTGAACCCCGCGATGCAGCTGATCGATGATTTTTTCTTTTCTTTGCTGTACCCCTGAAAAGTCCAGACGCACATCTGATGTATGTATACCGAAAGCTGCTGCTTCCTTTGTTTGCCGGTAGACTTCAGCCGAACGGAGCAATGCCTTGGATGGGATGCATCCTCTATGCAGGCAAGTTCCGCCAAGCTCTGCTTTTTCCACTATTGCTGTTTTTAACCCTAACTGGGAAGCACGGATGGCGGCCACGTAACCGCCCGTACCGCCTCCTAAGATGACAATGTCATATTCTCTTACCATTGTTTCTGCCTCCTATACGACATAAACTTTCGCCGCTTCTTCTTTTCGCATGACACGAAGCGCGCCTTCTGTCAGGGCACGAAGCTCGTTTTCGCCTGGATACACAAGCACATCGGCAATCCAGCTCACCCGTTCCTTCATCATCGAGATGAACAGCTCGTCATGTGCAAGACCTCCAGTCACTGCAATGGCATCTACTTCCCCTGAGAGAACAACGCTCATTGCCCCGACCTCTTTCGCTGTTTGATACACCATGCCTTCAAAAATCATCTTTGCTTCTTGATCACCTTTTTTGATCCTGTCAGCAATAAGTCTTCCATCATTAGTTCCGAGGTAACCCATGAATCCGCCCTTGGTCGTCAGCATTTTCATCAGCTGATCCTTTGTGTAGGAACCGCTCAGCGCCAGCTCTATTAAATCCCCGGCAGGAACTGTCCCTGCCCGTTCAGGCGTATAAGGTCCTTCCCCGCTCAAACCATTGTTCACATCGATCACGCGTCCATGATGATGCGCACCGACAGTAATGCCGCCACCAAGGTGAACGACAATAATATTCGATTCCTCGTAGCTCTTATCTTTGGCAGCTGCCGCTTTACGTGCAATAGCCTTATGGTTCAATGCATGGAAGATGCTCTTTCTCTCCACACCAGGCAAACCGGAAAGCCGTGCCAGCGGATCCAATTCATCAACCACGACAGGATCGGTTATGAAAGCCGGTATCTGAAGGCTGCTTGCAATTTCATAAGCAATCAATCCTCCCAAATTGGAGGCATGTTCACCATTATAGCCCGCTTTCAGATCAGCAAGCATCGCTTCGTTCACACGGTATGTACCGCCCTCAAGCGGACGGAGCAGTCCGCCGCGTGCACAGACCGCAGTTAGCTTGGACACGTTAATACCTTCGAAATCCAATGCATCCAAGATGATTTGTTTCCGAAACTGGTACTGATCCATTACTCTTTCGTATCCGCCGATGTCTTCTAAATCATGGCGGATCACTCGTTCAAAAATGTTATGCTCGTCATCAAACACACCGATTTTCGTAGAAGTAGAACCTGGATTAATAGCTAAAATACGGTTTTCTGCTGTCTGCACGCGGTTTCCCCCTCGTTTTTATCTTCTGCTTAAAGTATGATGACCGTTACGCAGGAATTGGCTTCTGGATCTGCGCATTGTTTCAATTCTTTCTTCAGCCATTCTATCAGCAGCAATACTAGTCGGAATGTCATCACGCTTAGCGATTTCGAATACGCGCTGCAAGCTGTCATAAATTGTCTCTACTTTACGAAGCGCGCGCTCTCTGTTGTAGCCATGCAATTCGTCCTCAACGTTGATAACACCGCCAGAGTTGATCACATAATCTGGCGCGTACACAATGCCGCGTTCGAAAAGGATCTGTCCATGATGCTCTTCTTTCAGCTGGTTGTTCGCAGCTCCAGCTACCACTTTCGCTTTCAATACACGCAATGTATCGTCATTGATTACTGCGCCTAGAGCACAAGGAGCAAAGATATCACATTCGACACCATAAATATCATCAGGATCTACCGCTGTTGCTCCGAATGCTTCTACTGCTTTTTGTACGGCTTCCTTGTTAATGTCAGTAACAATCAACTTGGCACCTTCTGCATGGAGATGCTCACACAAAGCATAAGCAACATTCCCAATACCTTGGACAGCAATTGTTTTTCCTTCCAAGCTGTCATCACCAAATGCTTCTTTAGCAGATGCCTTGATTCCCTTGTATACGCCATAAGCTGTTACTGGCGACGGGTTGCCTGAAGATCCAGATTCAGCAGAGATACCTGTTACGAAATCCGTTTCAGTATGGATAAGTTCCATATCCTCTACTGTAGTACCAACATCCTCTGCTGTAATGTAGCGTCCATTCAAAGATTGTACGTAACGTCCGAATGCACGGAACATCGCTTCGTTCTTGTCTTTTTTCGGATCCCCGATAATAACGGTTTTGCCTCCGCCAAGATTCAGGCCAGCTGCAGCATTTTTGTACGTCATGCCTTTTGCCAGACGAAGTGCATCAACGATTGCCTCTTCTTCAGTTGCATAAGTCCACATTCTAGTACCGCCAAGAGCCGGACCGAGAGTTGTATCATGAATTGCGATAATCGCTTTCAAACCGGATTCTTTGTCCTGGCAAAGGACTAGCTGTTCGTAATCGTATTGTTCCAACGTTTCAAAGATCTTCATCTTAGTTCCTCCTAGGCAAGTGATGCTGCCGCTATCGCGAAGCATATTGCATAATATTTACTAGTGCTGTCGTCCGCGCGAGATGTAAGGATGACAGGTGAATTTGTTCCGATAAGTAAAGAAGCACTTACGGCTCCTGCTGTATAAGTGAATGATTTGTAAAGCATATTTCCGCTTTCGATTTCCGGTACCAATAGGATATCAGCATCTCCCGCAACAGGTGAATCTATTTTCTTGATGGCAGCAGATTGGGCAGATAATGCACTATCGAGTGCGAGAGGCCCGTCAATCGTGCAATCCTTAATCTGTCCGCGCTGCTGCATGACAGATAGCAGGGCCGCATCAGTTGTCGCCGGCATCGCCGAGTTCACCTTTTCCGTAGCGGCAAGTGCGGCGACCTTCGGTTCTGCGCGGAGCATCTTAACATAGGTAGATACGGCATTATCCAAAATCTTCTTCTTCATTTCCAGCGAAGGTGCGATATTGATACCTGCATCCGTCAGGAAAAGCAGTTTATGATAAGAAGGAATATCGAAAATGGCGAGCTGGGACAGGATGCTCCCTGGCTTGAGCGTCGTTTTATCTTTCAAGATCTTACCTGCCAGCACGTCAGTACTGACAATCCCTTTCATCAGAAAATCCGCTTTGCCTGATTTCCAGGCTTCTATCGCCATATCCGCGGCTCTGTCTGCAGAAGATGCATGGATACACGTGATTTTCTCTTCTGTCAGCTGTTCTTCCTTTATATACTGCTTTAGCCGGTCAATATCTCCATACAGCAGAAATGTTGCCAGCTGCTGATCGGTCGCTTTTTTTACTGCCTTAAGAATGGAAGGGTCGTCCGCAGCTGCGATTGCAATCGAAAATCCTTGCTTCGCAGCTGCCATTTTTTCAAGAGCGGTAAACTTATGCATCGTATTCTTCCTTCCCCATTATGAAAAATCTTGCATGCCACTTCTATCAAAATCATATTTATCCATCTTATAGTATAAATTACGAATCGACACTCCAAGCTGATCTGCCGTCGCTTTTTTGTTAAAGTCGTTTGCCCGCAAAGCAGATTCAATCAGCTTTTTCTCCAAGTTCTCCACCTGTTCTTGCAACGTGCCCGCTAAGGATTGCTGATCCAAGGAAGACATCTGCAGATGCTTCGGAAGGATAACATGTTCCGTCTTCTCCATAAATGTCATCGCTTGGGCTATGGTTGTTTCCAGCTCTTTTACATTATGGAACCATTTCTTGTCTTTCAATACGTCTATTGATGCTTCAGAAACAGATTGAACCGAACATTGCAGCAGCTGATTCTGCTTGTGGACAATTGTGGATAACAATCCCTCGAAATCTTTCATCCGTTCGGCTAAAGCCGGTATATAGATTGTTATACGCTTCAGTCTTTCAAAAAAAGGCTCATAAAATCGTTTTTCAAATACTGCGCGTTCTAAAGGATGACGAGCACTGACTATTATCCGGACGTCCACTTTTTTCGACTTACCGGAAGTGCGCTGCAGTTTACCTGTAGCCATGAAATCCGAGAGCTTCTCCTGAATACGAAGCGGCATACCATCAACATCATCAAGAAACAGCGTACCGCCGTCACTTTTTTCTATCATTCCAGTAGAGTGACTGTTGCGCAGAGATCCGAAAAGCTGTTTTTCCAAACTCTCTTCATCACCGACTGTGCAATCGATACGGATAAACGGCCGATGTCGTCGTTTGCTTTCATTATGAATGATTGCTGCAAACATACCCTTGCCTACACCGGCATCTCCACGCAAAAGACAAGGCGCGTCCGCATTGACAGCGAATTTGACTTGTTCAAGTGTTACCTGCATCGTTTCCGAATCAGATATGACATCCTTCAGTGTGTATTTGTTTTCCAAACTGCGGATAATCTTCCGGGCCCGCTGCACTTCATCCTGCAGTTCATGCAGCTCCGAGATATCGTGCAGGACCCCCACGCTCCCGCGCAGTTTCCCATCAACAATGATTGGTGCCGCATTGACCATCATTTCCTTACCATGCTTACCGACACGCATCCGGGCACCCGTAGCTGGTCTGCGTGTCCGAAGAACCTGCATATGCAAGCTCTCCCCTTCCATGATGTCTGTCACTGCCGGTTTTCCGACAATCTGCTCAGGAGTATATCCTGTCAGACGCGTATAGGCAGGATTAACAATCAAACCAATTCCATTTTCATCTACGACACTGATTGCCTCCTGCGAGGAGTCGATGATAGCTTCCAGCATTGACTTCACTTCTCTGACATCAGTAAGCTTTTCTGCCAAAGCAACGATATCGACCGTTTTCTTCATAACCGTAAAAGCACCGGTTACTTCCTCTTGATCGTTTTCCATCGGAGCACAGGTATAGACAATCTCGATACCGGAAGGGAGTCTTAGCTGTTCATCCACATAACGTTCCCTTTTCCGAATGGTTTCTGGCAGCTTGGAATCTGGCATAACAGTTGCTATCGGTTTCCCCAACAATTGGCTCTTCTTGCTGCCAAGCAGTTTTTCAGCTGCTTCGTTTATATATATAATTTCGTCCTGGCGATTGACGCACAAGACCCCCTCATGCAAGTACTCCAGCGTTTTACTGCGAAATTGCTGGTTATTATATGTAGAAGTATTCTCTGTCTCTTCTTGAGTTGAGAATGCTAGTATCAGCTGTGCACTTTGTCCGGATATGATCTCCGCCTTGCAGGTAGTCGGTTCAAGATAATCCGCTAATCTCTCTGTTGTTTCCAGCACAAAGTCGACATGATCAAGCGCTTCCGCTGTCACGTCTTTCCAAAGAGGGGTATCTAATCGCTCAGCTTGATATTTCACAATGGCGCTAGGCTGTTTGACTAGCATCCCGATTATCCGGAAGCCTTTTTTTCGTTGGAACAGCTTGATGAATTGGACTGCTTCTTCTCCGGCCCCAACAACGAGTAAATGTTTCAATATGATCACATCCTGCAAAGTTTTGCACATATATAGACTAAACTAGTCTGCAGAAATTAGCAATAATAAGATTTTTAGCATGCAAGGAGTGGCTTTTTATCCGAAGTTATAACTAAATCATACCCCTGACGCAGTCTTTTATTCCGTCAAAAGACCCCGAATATATCCGCGCACTTTTACGTATTTCGTATTGCAAAGAATTTCATTTATGTATTTCTTTGTTTCATTCGTCCAGCTAAGCAAAATCCTGACGCTATTAAAGGATCACCAACCCTTGCATAAGCAAAACATTTATAGCATTCGTCCATTGAGTTTCATACAATAGCTTCTTTTATTCTGCAGTATGGAGTAGGTATGGAAACACCGATATCACAGTAGTGACCTACAGCTACCACTGATTCTGTATTAATAGATTACTGAGCTATCAAAAAGAATGGCGAAGAAGGTTTTAGCAACCAGGCAAACAGTAATTCTTGGGATTTTCGGAGAATTGAAGTAAAAAGAAGAAATAGAAAGCCCTTTCAAAAGATTGAAAGCGCTATTAGCTAATTGCAAGTAAGTTACCTGAAAGTCCGAACGAAAGAGCAACCCGACTCCAGCTCTACAGAGATAAATTAAAAAATCCGGACAACGCCTACTTTGGCGTTGTCCGGATTTTTTAATTCTGGAAAAATGCTTGATACAAAGATTGCACTGCTTCATTAATCTGACGTGCTTTGACTCCGAACATCAAGGATACTTCAGAAGAGCCTTGGTTGATCATTTCGATGTTTATATTCGCATCACTAAACGCCTTCGTCGCAGTACTCGAAACGCCAATTGTCTCAATCATACCTTGTCCGACTATCATGATCATCGCCAGATCACGATCAATCGATACTTGATCTGCTTTGAGTTCCTCTTTAAGACGACGGACAACTACCGCTTCTTTGTCTGGAGGCAGCTGACTTTCACGCAGAATGACACTCATATCATCGATACCAGATGGCGCATGCTCGAAGGAAATATTTTCTTCTTCAAGTATTTGCAGCAGTTTCCGCCCGAACCCTAGCTCGCGGTTCATTAAGTATTTGCTGATATAGATACTCAAGAAGCCTGTATCACTGGCGATTCCGATTACTGGATTACCCGACACTTCCCTTTCGGCAACTATCATCGTACCAGGCGCAGATGGATTGTTTGTATTTTTCACACATACTGGTATTTTAGCTTGGAAAGCAGGAATCAGCGCTTCATCATGGAAAACTGAAAAACCTGCATAAGACAACTCCCGCATTTCCCGGTATGTCAACGTGTTGATCTCTTTTGGATTATCGACGATATTCGGATTTACACTGTACACGCTATCCACGTCGGTGAAGTTTTCATATAAGGAAGCTTTCACTCCGGCACTTACGATAGAACCAGTAATATCCGACCCGCCTCTTGGGAATGTTGCAAGCTTCCCTTCTTTTGTGTAGCCGAAGAAACCTGGAATGACAAGCACTCCATCACGGTCACGAAGCTTGTATAAAAGCTCAAAGCTCTCATCCAATATTCGAGCACCGCCTAACTCTTCTCTCACTAGCAGACCAGCTTCTTGGGGATTCACATAAGCTGCTTGCACTCCTAATTTATTGAGATAAGCACTGAATACTTTGGCAAGAGAATCTTCACCCGTTGCCTTCAACGCATCCATTGTATTAACTGCAGGTATCGAATCGGCCAGGATACCTTTTAGCTGATCCTCTATCTGCTCGACCAAGTTATTATCCAGCTCCAATTCCTCAACGATGACCCGGAAACGCGACAGCACCTTTTCTACCTGTGTACTGACGTCCTCCCCTTTGCTATGTGCTTCTCCTATTGCAATAAGTAAGTCCGTCACCTTCGTATCAGCTTTGTCGCGTTTACCTGGCGCAGAAACGACAATGAATTTCCGCTCCTGATCAGCTTTCACGATTTGCGCTACTTTGCGGAGCTGTTCCGCACTTGCTACTGAACTACCACCAAATTTTGCTACCTTCATGTGTCTCTCTCCATTACGCTTTTTCTTTACTTAGGTAAAATAGTATCACAGAGTTTCTTCCGCTGGCTAGGTGAAAGACATAATTTTGAGAAAAAAGTGACGACATTAGTTGACATAATAATAATATTGTTAACTAATGTCGTCACTAAAGTTAGAACTCCAGCAATTCTAAGGGAAAGAATTACAAAATGACATACTCTATATCAAGCAATATGGATATCTTCTCCAACTGAGAAGCAATGTGCCCGATCGCCAGTGCGCAATGATGTGTCGGAGCTTCCTTGAACCATCTGGTCATATACGCATCTGGATGCTCATCGAAGCTGATATGCGTCTGCGTATTTCCAATTTGCATGATTGGACCATCTATTGCTTTTCCTTCACTGATGATAAATTTGACTTTCCCTTCAACTGTCTGGGTGACATTTAATGTTGTAATCGGACCAGCTTTCACTTTCGCCTCTACTGCCACTCCAGTTCCCTGCTTTCCATGATAAAGACCCATTCCGCGCAATATAGGCTTATCCTTTGCTATAGCAATATGGAACGGACCATCATGCCCCAGCAGGATCGTTCCTTCTGCATAGTCCGTGAGCACAATTTCTGCAAAACTGCCTCCAGCATCGAGTAAGTCGCAGATTTTCATTGCTATATTTGTCTTCAAATCCCCTTCTCCAGCACATGGGATATGCTTGGCTGTCAGAAGACTGTTCCCAACAATCATTCCTGCCTGTAACGCTTCTTCCTCACTGCCTGGCGCACCGTGATAATAGTAAGTCAAAGCATCCAAGTTTCTTTGATCAGCAAGCCCCTCCTCCGCTGCAGCTATTTTAGCCGCCCAATTCAATTGGTTTTCTGTGGGCTTCTTGGCAATCGGATCACTGTGCGAATCGTCACTGATTGTAAACACATTTTCTATTTCGGCCCTTTTAGCCTCCACTTCTTTATCAGACACTTGCTCTAACTGCTCTTTCAAATCGCCGATTTCCAATACGTCTACATGAATGCCAAGCTGTGCCTGCAGCATCGTAAAATCACTATACATATCAAGCATACCGCTGTATGTGTTTCCGAGAAAACCGAAGTTGCTATATTGCAGGCTGCGCTTCACAGATGCAGCCATCGTCCACTCCTTGATTTGTTTCCAAGCAGCGATTGCCTCCGGTTCCTCAGCTGTCACTTCATTTGCTTTGGAAACAGATGGAGTCTTCCAAAGTCCAAGCAAACCATTCACAACATGGTACGGAATGTTAGCACGGTGAAAAGCATTCGCGAATTCAGGCACTGGGCAAGCGCCGCAATGCACAAGCCATTCCTCAGTAGACGTCTCTGCATAATTGATTTGACGAGTCGGCTGGAGATTCAGGAAAATGACAGGCGCAGAACAAATTCGATGAATCGGCAGGATGGAAGCACTCGTACAATACGTTGCTGCGTGGCAGAAAATAAGGTCCACCTGATTCACTTGAAAATATTCTCCTGCCATCCTGCCAGCTTGCTCAGAATCTACCAAACCGAAATTACATACATCTGCCCATTGCTCGATTTGTTCGCTTACATACTGGTTATACCCGAGCAAACGTTCCTTCAATGACGGAAACTGACCCCAATAAGCCTCCAGCCCTACCGAATATAATCCAATTCTTGCTTTCCTCATGCATTCTCCCCCTAATGGTCGTACATATTAAACTTGTCAGCTATTAATGATTTCGCTTTCAAAATACATCACCAGCTCTTTGAGCCAGCTGACCTTTTCCTCATTAGGATTCGGGATAGGTTTTTCTTAGAAAATCCACCGAATCTCCAATCAAGTCTCTTAAAACATCCTCATCAATATCTGCTGTTTTATTAATATACACACATGCCTTCCCAGTCTTATGCTTACCAAGCTTCTGCAAGTGCTCTTCTCTATCAGGTTCACCAGGAGCCAGATACAAACTAATATTGGCCTTTCTCGGTGAAAACCCAACAAGCGGGGCGTCACCTTCGTGTCCGGTTGCATAACGGTAGTGATAAGAACCAAAACCAATAATGCTCGGTCCCCACATTTTGGCTTCAAAGCCTGTTGTGTCTGTAAAAATATCCAGCAGCTTATAAGCATCTTCTCTTTTTTTAGGATTTTCTACAGCTTCGATGAAATCTAGCACGCTACTGTCTGTTTCCTTTGTTTTTAATTCATAACCCAATTATTTATCCTCCTCTATTTTCATGTTATAAGAAATGGCGATAGTATTTAATTTGTCTCCTTTTTACGTTTGATACTCTTCCTTTTGAACTGTTAGAGCCGTGTCAATAAAGAATCTATACATATGCGGAACGTTGCTGCTCTCTGTTCTTATCTTATTTCCTTGGAATTTATATTTTGAAAAGCTCCTGCAACATGCGCTTTTCTTCACTATCTTATATAAATCCTCCATTAACACGCAATGTGTGCAATGGCTTTTCCAATCCCCGACGCAGAGGCAGTAATAAGAGCTTTTTTACCTTTCAATCCTAAATCCATGTTCAGCCTCCTCCTTTTGTGTTAGATCCATGTTATACGCTAGAGCTTGAGAAGCAAGGGATAGGCTATTCCAATGGTTATAAATCCTTATATGTATAAAAGCCGGAGATCTAAGTCCCCGGCTATTGTTCTTAATATACATCCTTCCATTCATCGATATTTGATTTATCAAATTTGAATGGGTCTCCAAGCATGATTTGTGTGCCTTCTCCGTCCTCGACGACTTCCACTTCACCAAGATCACGTAAATCTACTTTCTCTCCTAGTTCACCAGAGATGTTGCCTTCACCCAATTCATAAGCAGCGTAAGCAGCACCCTTCCCTACATCGATCGGATTCCACAAATACATCCAAGGGCTGACTCCGCTTTCAATGTAGGTCGCCATTTCACTCGGCAAGCCAAGGCCGGTCAAAGCGATTTCCCCTTCCAAACCTTTGTCTGTAAGCACTTTACCTGCTGCAGCAATACCAACAGTCGTTGGTGCGATGATTGCCTTCAAATCAGGATAAGATTTAAGCAACGCTTCTGTTTCAGATACACTTTTATCACGCAAATCGTCTCCGTAAGCTACTTTTACAAGCTCAATATCTTTATATTCATCTTTCTCAAGTTCCTTCTTCATCCACTCGATCCATGTATTCTGGTTCGTAGCCTGGCTCGTTGCGCTTAGAACTGCGATCTGGCCTTCGCCGCCGATCATTTCAGAAACTGCTTCGATTTGTACGCGGCCAATCCGTTCCGGGTTAGCTTGGTTCACATGGATATCTCGACTGGCAGCGTTGACTGCTGAATCGACGGACAAAACTTTGATTCCTTGATCCTTTGCCTTTTTCAATGCCGGCTCCAATGCATCTGGATCATTCCCCGCTACCGCGATGACATCCACCTTTTGCGTGATAAGCTGTTCAATAATCTGAATTTGGCCTTCCGCAGTTGGCTGATCTGGTGAGCGCAGAATTACTTCTCCGCCTAATTCCTCGATTGTGCTTTCAAATCCATCCAGCATTTTCTCACCATAAGGATTTCCTGTATTTTTAAATACGAAAGCATATTTCTTTGGTCCATCGTCTGACCCTCCACCAGATGCACCACTTGATTCTGGTGCTCCTTGGCTGCAGGCAGCCAGCAAACATACTAATAGCATCATAGCGATCCATTTGCTCCACTTTTTCATCTCAGTCTCCCCTTCTTATCTATTAGTATCAGCAAGCGCTGGAATACTCACTTCTTTTTCATCATCCCGCCTAGCTTCGGAATGGCAACTGACAGGATGAGCAATGCTCCTACAATGATCAAAAACATTTGACTTGGAAGATTGATAAGCCCAAGTCCATATTGTAAATAGCCGATGATGAAGACGGCTATGACGACACCGAGCACCCGCCCTTTGCCTCCTGCCGTACTTACACCGCCAAGCGCCGCCATTGCAATGATATCCAATTCATACATGGTAGCAATGTTCGGCCGCGTACTGCCCATCCTTGATGTAAGGAATATAGCCGTCACAGCAGCCAGCAAGCCTGCCAGCATAAAGACGATCACCTTGACCTTATCTACCTTGATACCAGAAAAACGGCTGGCGGTCGGATTGTTTCCGATAGCAAAAACCTTTCTTCCAAAAGTCGTCTTGTGCAGTACGATACCAAAAAGTAGAGCCAACGCTGCGAATACAATCAGCAGAAACGGTATTCCGAAAACATAACCCCACCCAAAAAATCCGAACCATTCAGGAAAACCTCCTGCTGCTTGGTCTTCCAAAATGATGTAAGCAATTCCCCGGTAAAGGATCATGGTACCGAGTGTAACGATAACTGCCGAAAGCTCTTTGAATTTCACGATCAAAAGTCCATTGACCAGGCCGCATATAGCTCCCGTTGCCAGACAGGCAATGATGGCAACTTCCATCGGAAGACCTGCACTTGTGTAAAGCGTGGCCATGACGACTGATGATAAAGCAACAGTTGAACCTACAGAAATATCGATATCCCGCATGATCATAATCATCGCCATCGGAAAGACGATTAATGCCTTATCGAGGAAAACCATCGTCCCATCCCGCAGACTCGGATAATTCAGGAAGTAAGGTGACAGATTGCTTCCAAGCAGGAGCACTGCAACCAAAATGACTAAAAGCATCCACTCCCATTGGAAGAAAAGGCGTTTCCAGGAGAACGGCAGATTCGTTTCCAGAGTACGAGGTTGATATGATTGTTTCTTTTGTTCCATCAGCCAGCCCTCCTAAGCAGATGAGTTCGTTCGACACGGCGTTTCACGATGGCATTTACGATAACCGCTAGCAGGATGATAAAGCCTTGGATGCCGTTCTGCCAAAACGGTGACACATTCAATAGCGGCAGCGCATTGTTCAAAATACCTAATAATATTGCTCCGAGCAGGACACCAGCGAGCTTACCAGAGCCGCCAGCAATGCTGACCCCACCCAGAATACATGCAGCAATGACTGTTAGCTCATAACCCGAGGCTGTATCTCCTTGGGCCGAGGCAAACTTGGATACCCACAACACACCACAGAGTCCGGATAATCCTCCCGTGATGGTATAAACCAGGAATAAGATACGTCCTTGTTTAATACCGCTCACAGCAGCAGACTGCGGATTACTGCCGACCGCATAGATCTGGCGACCAGTACGTGTGTAATTGAGAAAATAAAAGAATACGAGGCAGAAGATCGCCGCAATCCAGATCAAATGATTCAGTCCAAGGAAAGTTCCAGTTGCAATTTCCACAAAGCCTTCCGACATTTGATAAGAGCTAACCCACTCCCCATCACTCACCAAGAACGTAAGACCCCGGAAGATGTTCATCAATGCTAGTGTTGCTATGATAGGCAGCAATCCGACTTTTGCAATCAGCACTCCAATGATCATTCCGCAGAAAGCACCAATTACAGTGCCTATAAGTAGGCAAAGGAACGGGTTTACAGAAGGATTAGCTGCCACAAGCTGCGCAGTCAGCATACCGGAAAGCGCAATAACAGCTCCTATCGACAAATCAATTCCCCTTGTGATCAGAACAATCATCATCCCAAGCGCGAGGATGACAAGGATTGACGTATTGGTCGCCATGTCAAGGATGTTTTCTCCCGTCAAAAAAGAAGGATTGCGTAACTGTACTCCGATACATAAAATAACGATGAAGAATAACAGTCCGAGCTCCCGGAATTGATAAAACAGTGCCAGCGGATTTTTCTTCTCCAATTCTAGATTCTCTGTTTTGATTTCCATTGTGACCCCTCCTTCTTTAACCGCTTTTCTCCTGTACTTGCTCTTCGCCCATTGCTGCTTCCAAAATCATCTCCTGCGTAATTCCCCTGTTAACGAAGTCGACTGCAATCCTGCCTTCTTTCATTACTATGATCCGATCGCTCATACCGAGGATCTCAGGCATTTCAGAAGAAACGAATAGAACCGCATACCCGGCTTCGGCCAGCTGTTGGACGATTTCATAGATGGCTGCCTTTGCTCCGATGTCGACACCTTTCGTCGGTTCATCCAGCAAGATCACTTTCAAGTCCTTTGTCAGCAGTTTCGCTACAGCTACCTTCTGCTGATTGCCTCCCGAAAGGGAACTAACCAAGTCAAAGATACTCGTGGCCTTGATATGCACTTTTTCACCGAATTCTTTGGCCTGCTGTTTCTCCTTATCACTGTGGATCCACGTAAAGGTCGATAAATCAGTTAAATTGGCTAGTGTTATATTCTTTTCAATACTCCAATCCACAAGGAGACCTTGATCCAATCGATCTTCTGCCAAGTAGCCGATACCATTTTTCATAGCTTCCTGGGGATTTTTATTGCGTATCGGACTGCCGCTTAGCAGAATTTCTCCTTTATCAAAGGCTGTTATGCCGAATATAGCCTGGCATACTTCTGTTCTTCCAGCCCCAACCAGACCAGTCATACCAAGTATCTCGCCGCTTCTGATAGAGAAGCTGATATCATCGAATTCACCTAGCTTAGACAAGTTCTTCACTTCCAAAACTGTCTCTCCTGCACTGGTCTTCTTATCAGGGAAAATCTGATTGATTTCCCTGCCGACCATCGCGACAATCAATTTTTCATTCGAAATGTCTTCTACATCCCAAGTGCCGATATAATTGCTGTCGCGCAGCACTGTCACACGGCTGGCGAGTCGATACATATCCTCGAAACGGTGTGAAATGAAGATGACAGAAGTGCCTTCATCCCGCAGCTTTTCGGTAATACGATACAGCTCTTCACTTTCTCTAGCCGTCAGAGCTGCGGTTGGTTCATCCATGATGATTATTTTCGCCTTTGTACTTATCGCCTTAGCTATCTCGACAATTTGCTGCTGTGCCACGCTTAGCGTATTCATTTGAGCTTTAGGGTCCAAGCTGCTGCCCAACTCACGCAGCAGCTGCCGCGCTTGCTTATGCATCTCCCGCCAATTCAGCGTCTTCCATGCAGGGTGCCTGATTTCATGATTCATAAAGATATTTTCGGTTACAGACAAGTCAGGATAACTTGTCACATGCTGATAAATTGCCGCTATTCCTTGCTGTTGAGCTTGTTTAGGATTCTGGAAAGACACTTGCTCGCCCTCCAAAAGCATCTCGCCTTCCGTTGGTTGATGGACGCCAGTGATGATTTTGATGAAAGTGGATTTTCCCGCACCATTTTCGCCCATCAAGGCGTGGATTTCACCCCTCTTCAGCTGGAATTGCATATCGTTAAGAGCCTTCACACCAGGAAAGGCTTTTGATATCCCTTTCATTTCAAGTACATATTCACTTGTCATTTTTTGACCTCCTTTACTGATGAATGCGCTTACATAAAGAGTATGAAAAAAGTCCCGCTTCGAGAAGGGGACGTCTTTCGGAATAGGAGGTTATTCTTCTGTTATTGTCTTATCGACGCAAGCGTCGATATTCAGAAGGAGCGAATCCTGTATGTTTCTTAAACAGTTTGCTGAAATACTTGTGATCATGGTATCCGACAGAATCAGCAATTTTCGTCACTTTATCATCTGTATCCTCCAACCTGCGTTTGGCAAGCTCAAGCCGCTGTTTGGTGACATACTGCAATACAGTTTCTTTCGTGTGCTTTTTGAAATAAGCACAAAAGTAGGTTGGATTCATATAGACATGTGCCGCTACTTGTTCAATCGTTATTGCTTCTTGCACATGGTGATGGATGAACGCTTTCGCCTGTTCCACAGCAGCAAGATCTGAATGTTTATCCAATTTTGTACACATGCCTGCCAGATCTCTAGTCCAATTTTCAAATCCTTGAAGCACTTCCGGTGCTGATAAAGCTTGGTTCGTGTTCCTCCCTAATTTCTGCAGCATTCGGTTAACGTCATTGACTGGCAAGCGCTTGCTGACATCATGCAGCATCTCAATACCCGCTGATTGTAGGATTGCTATTGCCGACTCAAGCGACTCAGCTGCGGAGAGTCCTTCTTTTAACTGTTTTAAAGCAGTATCCAAATCATCGAATACAAACTGCTTAAAAGCAAAACGCAGTGTATGCAAGATATTCTGGATGTTCACATTAATGGTTTCTGTATATGGAACTTCTGCAGAAACAGGTTGGAGTTTTATCTCCATCTGTTCTGCTTCCATCGCCGCAGGAAGCAATTCCAATTCGTGCAGTATCTGTCCTGGTGAAGCTGTTACATTGAAAAAGGATCGATGAGACAAAGTCCGAACAAGATGATCGATAATTTTAGAAGTATTTCCCTCCGCTGTATGTACAAGTAAACCAAAGCTTTGTTCCTGATCCCACCACCACCAAAAGGAAGAAGCTGACCATTGTTTTGACAGCTCTGCATTCAATATCCGGACAACCGCACTAAGCTCCTGATGGAATCGAACAGGATCTCGTTTCACTTTTTGCTGATGGAAGTTTTGAAGCTGTAATCGGCACGTGTAATACGTTCCTGACGGGAATATCTCAGTCCACTGTGTGTCTGCCAAGCTGCTTTCGTCCGAAAGTGCTCGAAGCAGCTGAAGCTGCTCTTGTTTCTGACTTTCCCGTTCCAGCTCTTGTTCCATTTCTTGCTTTTTAACATATAGCAGCTGCAGCCGATCTTGCAGCTGCTTCCTATCGATTGGTTTCAAAAGATAATCGGCAACTTGATTCCGTAATGCTTGCTGCACATACTGAAAATCATCGAAACCGCTCAAAACAAGAAATTCTCCTGTGTAGCCCGCCTCTTTTAACTCTGTAATCAGCGTTAATCCATCCATGATCGGCATCTTGATATCTGTCAAAATGACTTCAGCTGCCTTCCCATGTTTCCAGCCATCCAACGCCTCTTGCCCATTGGCATATGTACCAATGATCGTGCATTGCGGCTGATCATTGATGAAACGCTCTAGCCCTACACGGATTCGATATTCATCTTCCACGATCATGATTTGCAAATTCTGCATCGAGACTTCCCCTTTCCGATACATGGCGAAATGGCAAGTAAAGCCTTACAGTTGCACCCTTTTGATTGTTCTCCAATGAGACACCGTAGTCGTTTCCATACAGCATCTTGATTCGATTGGCAACATTGCTTAACCCATAGTGCGCAGATTTTGACGTTATACCTGGTTCCAGACTAAGTTCTTCTTCGAGCTCTGCTTTGACTGCCGGATCGAAGCCTGGCCCATCATCTTTTATTGTCAAAATGAGCATATCAGGTGTTTGATTCATCTTGATATCAATATGAATAGCAGTCTTGGTTTCCAGGCCATATTTAATGCTGTTCTCTACAATCGGCTGAAGTATGAATTTTGGAACCTGCACAGAAGCTGAGATGTCAGGATAATCCGTCTTCCAAGTGAGCCTGTCATAAAAACGGAACTGCTGGATGGACAGGAAATCCTCGACATGCCCGATTTCATCCGCAAGTGATACAAATTTGACGCCATTATCCAAGGAATACCGCAGCATTCTGCCAAGCGTCGTTATAATATCGATGACCTCTTCCTGCTCTCCAGCTTCTACCGCGTAATTGATCGTTTCCAGTGTATTGAAAATAAAATGTGGATTTATCTGTGTTTGGAGCGCATACAATTCAGCTTCCTGCTGTTTAAGTTTGATCATATAATTCTTCTGGATCAAATCACGTATTTCCATAACCATATGGTTATAACTTTCTGTCAGCCTGCCAACCTCATCCTGCTTCGTAACCGGCAGCGTTTGCTGAAACTTTCCGCTTTGGACGCTGCGCATGTTATCCATCAGCCGCTTAATAGGCTGTGAGACATTATAGGCAACAAATGTATACAAACACACACTGAATAAAATGAATAGAAGAAAAAGTACAATCGAGATGGTGCGTGTTTGCTGCTGTTTGGCAAACAGCTTTTCTGTGGGTATTTCATAGATCAAAGCATAATCCTGCTGTATGGCTGGAGTGATGCCGATCAGTTTTCCATCCTGCAGAAAGCTTCCGTTATCTATCGGATAAAGATCCTTCGGAATAATTTGATCGCTTTTCTCCCTTTTCGAATCATAAGCTATTCTTCCGGATTCCTGTTCCAAAAGCATGATTCTGGCTGCGTTTTGTTCTTTAATCGTACCTGTGATGCGATCGACAAACGCTACATCCAACGCAAGAAACATCGTACCCAGATAAGCTTGGTTATCACGATCCTGCAGCGGCACACCAATTAACAGATAATCAGCATTATTCTCGAAGACAAGATTTGTATCCTGCGGAAGAAGAATCATACTTCCTTTTTCAAGCTCCAAGCTTTGACCATAAACAGCTGCTTCACTTTTAGAAAAACCGCTATAACTTTTGGCTGCGGCTGCGAAAACCCTGTTTTTAGAGAAGACGAAAACCCCGAGCAAATCAGAAGAACTGCTATGAAGGAAACTGCTGGATAAATAACGTTCCATCATGTATTGCTCCTGCATTGCTTCAGCATGGGACTGGAAACTATCCTCTCTCAATATTTCTATCATCTGCTGAGATTGATAAAGTCTTTCGGGCATATTCGCAACATCCTGTACATTACGGTCAATCTGCTGACTTGCCTGCTCAAGCATTTGCGGTACGAGCGCCCCGATTTGTTCTTCTGCTGCTTGCGTATATGCTGTGTAGATAAAAAAACCGAGCAGTGCGACTGGTATGATGGTAAGCAATGTATAAGAAAGCAACAGTTTATGCATTAATGACAGATTACGGATTTTCTCTTTAAAAATCATATTGATCCACATTCTCCGCCGTAAAGTCTATCGGTTCCCCCATAATGATCTGCTCTCCCTTTACTTGAATCCTGCCTACACCGTCAATGAGCATGCCGTCTTCAATTACCGCATCCTCTTGCATCAGCTTCGAAATCATGACAGTCAAGTAACCGAGTTTCTTCGGACTCCACAAGGTGATACCTTGGACATTGCCTTCTTTCAAGTGTTCATTCATGTCACGCGGGGATGCCAAACCGACGATAGCGATATCATTTGATAAATTTTCTTCCTTCAAAACGGCCGCTGCTGCCGGGGGGCCTAGAGAAGCGATCCCAATTATGCCCTTCAAATCTGGATAGGCTTTCACCACTCGTTTAGATTCCTGGTATGCTGTGACAGGACTATCATTCGTATACGCTACTTCTCGAAGAATCAGATTCGGATAATAGGCTCGATTATGCTGCTTGATCCAATGCAGCCATTCTTCTTGATTGAGCGAAGACTGTGAACCAGAAAGAACGATATACTCGCCTTCCTCCCCGATTTGAGCAGCTAGGCTGTCCAGCAAATGCTCACCTAGCATTTCTGCATCTACCATGTTGATAAAATAGTCCCTGGCTTCGGGATGAGCATCCGCATCCCAAGTCAGAACCGTTATACCTTGCCGTCTGGCTTCTGCCAATACAGGTGTCAATCTATCTGGATCTATGACACTTACTGCCAAAACGTCAACATCTTGTTTTATGAATGTACGGATGATTTCTTCTTGCTGAGCAGGATCAGCTGTTGCCGGTCCTTTAAAATGAACAGTAGCGCCAGAGGACTTCGCCGCTTCCTCCACTCCCTGTTGTACAGCCTGGAAATAAGGAATTTCCATCACTTTCGGCACAATGGCAATATCGATTTGTTCCGTTAGCTCCGGATGCGGCTCTGACGGCGTTTCCTGCACATAGAGTATTTCCTTTTTATTGCAAGCGCTTACAAAAATCAACAGAATAAGCAGGACGAGCGATCTTTTTTGCATAATACCATCCTTAGCAACCCCGCAAAGCTTACCTTGCGGGGTCAGTTGATTAGTTCACAGCCTGGAACTCCATGTTCTGTTTTTCAAAATAGCTTTTAGTTGCAGAATCGATTCCTGCATCCGTGTAGACTTTTGAAATCCGCCCAAGTTCGGTAATAGTCGCAAAAGCCCTCTTCCCGAATTTACTTGAATCAGCTAACAAAATTGTTTTGCCTGCAATCTCGATCATCTTTTTCTTTACGATAGCCTGCTGTTCATTCGAGTCACTCAGACCATGTTCGAGATGCACGCTTTTACAGGAAAGAAAAGTTTTATCCACATAATAAGTTGTCAATGACCTTTCTGTCAGCGGCCCTACGAAGGATAAAGATTTCGATAGCAGCTGTCCGCCGAGCGAAATGACTCGTATTTGGTCCTTTAAACTGCAAGCAAGCGCCACCTTGATACTATTGGTTATGATCGTCAGCGGCATATTTGGCAATTCCTTTGCCATATACCATGCTGTTGTACTGGCATCCAGTATGATCCGCTCTCCAGCCTGGATTTCCGAAACTGCTGCTTTGGCAATCGCCTGCTTTTCCTGCATTCGCATCACTTCACGCGCTTCATGGGCAATCTCGGTTGCACCTTCTTCTATGCGGACTGCCCCGCCATGACTGCGATGCAATAGCTGTTCCTTTTCAAGCTTCTCAAGGTCACGCCGTATCGTCTCCTCGGTTACATGAAAGAGAGAACTGAGTTCGGTAACTCTAACACTGGCCCGCTCGTTGACCAGTTCTACGATCTTCCTTTGTCTTTCTGCAACTAACATCCCTTTTCCTGCCTTTATCACGTTTTGATTATAGTGTAGCATAATCTAACGTGTTACCGTTGAGCCATTTCGTTTCTTTCGTACTCCTGGACATGCTGCAGCCACGCCGTCCCGCGCGGTACTTGCATTTCCTGGCAGAAATAATCCCATACTGCGCCAAATGGATAACTTTTCAGCTCTTCCATCAGCATAAGTCTTTCTGTGAATTGTCCCCTCTCTTGATATTCTTTCAGCTCTGCATGCGGTGTCAGCAATGCATAAAGAAGAGCCTTCTGCATATTGCGGGTACCAATTACCCAAGCAGCGACACGATTGATACTGGCGTCAAAGAAATCAAGCCCGATCCGTATCGTATCTAGCGTGTTATTACGGACCAGCTCATGGGCAATCTCCTTCAGCTCGTCATCAAACGTCACTACATGGTCGCTGTCCCAGCGTACCGGACGTGATACATGCAAAGCGATTTTATCTGTAAATGGAAGCGTACCGCTGAGCTTGTTCGAAACCATTTCCGTCGGATGATAATGCCCAGTATCCATCAGCAAATGCTTGCCGCGAGTCAAAGCGTAACCCATGTAAAATTCATGAGAGCCGACAACATAGGACTCCGAGCCGATGCCGAACAGCTTGCTTTCTACAGCATCGATATTGTATTTTTCATCAATTTCGACAGCAAAAATCTGATCGAGTGAGCGCTTCAGGCGTTCTCTTGGCGTTAGCCGATCACTTGGTACGTCCTTATAGCCATCTGGGATCCAGATATTCGTAAGGCTGGCTGAACCAAGCTCTTTTCCGAAATACTCCCCGATTCGGCGTGATGCGATGCAGTGCTCTATCCAAAATTGGCGGATTTCTTCATCCGGATGGGCCAGGGTTAGACCATCGGCTGCTTTTTCATGGGAAAAGATCGTCGGATTGAAATCCAGTCCTAGATCATGCTGCTTTGCCCACTCTACCCAGTTCCGGAAATGTTCCGGCTTAATTTCATTACGCTCCACGTGCTGACCGTTTGTTTCTGCGTAAATTGCGTGCAAATTGATACGATGCTTGCCTGGAATGAGACGTAATGCCATTTCAAGGTCTGCGCGCAGTTCTTCCGGCGTTGTAGCCTTTCCAGGATAATTACCTGTCACATCGATTCCGCCTGACAGCTCATTCTGCTGCACTTCGAACCCGCCGATATCATCTCCCTGCCAGCAATGGATACTGATTGGTACCGTTTTCAATTTGTTCAATGCAGCTTCTACGTCGACTCCTAATGCCTCATACATCGATTTTGCCAGTTCATACGCTTTAATTACTGTCATATGTTTTCCTCCTCAATCTAAATGAAATACCTCGTTCACCGTTTCACTGACTGGACTATTATCAGGGTTCGTCTCCATGATATCCCGCATATATGTCCACCATCGCTGACACACTTCTGTTTGGGCTATGCTAGCATGCTTTTCTTCTGATTCTGCTTCCAAATAGGCGAATAACATAGCAGTTGGTTCATGCAGGAAGATACTGTAGTTGCTGACACCATGCTCCTTCAAAACCTGCTCCATTTCTGGCCATAGCTTATCATGGCGTTCTTTGTATTCATCGAATTTATCCCGGTAAACGTACATCACACTAGCTTTTCGAATCATGGATTGTCCTCCTGTTTTCTCCGGTTACATCACGACCGGCTGGCAAGAACGTCTCGACTGGAAAGGATTCACGGATAAGCTGTCGGCCAGCATCCAACGAATCCAGCTCACCTGCGGCTATCATCTGTACAATCAAATTTCCAAGAGCTGTCGCTTCTGTAGGACCAGCAACTACTTGTAATCCGCTATAATCTGCTGTCAGCTGATTCAGCACATTATTCTGTGACCCGCCGCCGACTATGTGCAGCGTTTGAATGCTTTCTCCTGTCAGAGCTTCCAACTCCTTCAAAGCTTCGCTGTAAGCAATAGCCAGATTATGGAACACTGTCAGGCTGAGCTCTCCGATACTTACAGGTACAAATTGATCCGTTTCTCGGCAATAGTCCTGGATTTCCTCAATCATGTTGTCTGGCTTTAGAAATCTTGCATCATTCAAGTTGACTGAAGCTATCTGTTTCAGGTTAGTCTGCTTTGCTTCCTCAACCATCTCGCCAAAATTATAATCAACCGGATATACTCTTCTGATTTCCTGTATCACCCACATGCCGATGATATTTTTCAAGAACCGATACGTATTGTTAATGCCCCATTCATTCGTAAAATTCTTCTCTAAACTTCTGTCCTCCAGGATCGGCTGTTTTCGCTCAGTCCCAATCAGTGACCAGGTGCCGCTGCTAAGATATGCCCATCGTTCCCCATTAGCAGGCACCCCGGCAATTGCAGAAGCTGTATCATGCGACCCTACAGCAATAAGAGTACAAACAGGAAGGTCATATTGTTCTTTTAGAGTGGCGCTGAGATCACCGATAATTGTGCCGGCTTCAATGAGAGGAGCAAACTGTTCAGATTGGAAACCTGTTAAAGCAAGCAAATCTGTATTGTAACCCTTCGTAAGCGGCTGTAACAGCTGCATTGTAGAAGCATTGGTCGCTTCCATCACTTTTTTCCCGGTAAGTCTGTAGTTCAGATAATCTGGAACAAGCAAAATCGTTTCAGTCTCTTGAATCAGCTCCTCGCTTTCTGTGAAGAGCTGATATATTGTGTTGAAGGGCTGAAACTGGATGCCTGTTCTTCGGTAAATCTCATTTTTTGATACCTCTTCCCACACCTGTTCCATCACACCGTCTGTCCGGGAATCCCGGTAAGCGATCACATCGCGCAATCGCTCACCATTTTCCCCTAACAACACGTAGTCCACTGCCCATGTATCAATTCCGAGCGTACATGAAGCGATACCTTGCTGCTTGGCAATTTCCAACCCTCTTAAAATCTGTTCTTCCAGATGATCAATATCCCAGCAGAGGTGGTCTCCTTGTTTCTGGTAGCCATTCGCAAAACGGTGGATCTCCTGGATGACGAGCTTTCCGTCTTTTAGTTCAGCAGAGACCAGCCGCCCGCTTGACGCACCGATATCAACCGCAATATGCATGCGATATCCCCCTATCTAGTGAAGGCAGCCGGTACGCCGCCGTCCACTGTTATCATGCAGCCAGTTGTTTTTTGCGCTGCATCTGAGGCGAAGAAAGCAATGGATTCCGCAATATCACTTGGATAAATATTCACACCAAGTGTCGTCCGTTTACGATAATGCTCTTCCAATTCATCTGGTGAAATATTATAAGCAGCTGCCCGTTCCTCACGCCATTTAGACCCCCAGATCGCAGACCCTTGCAGCACAGCATCAGGAAGGACACCGTTTACCCGAATCCCATAGCTGCCGCCTTCTGCAGCAATACATCTAGCCAAATGCATTTCCATTGCTTTCACTGCACTGTAAGCCGCTGCATTCTTGCCGGCATAAACAGAGTTTTTCGATCCGACAAATACCATACTCCCGCCAATACCTTGCTGTTTCATCAATCGGAAGGCTTCACGGGCAACGAGGAAATATCCTGTACCCAATACATCCATATTAAGCTGCCATTCTTTTAATGTCGTTTCATCGAATGGGCTGCTTGTAGCAAGACCTGCATTATTGACGATGTGATCTACTCCGCCAAATTGTCGAACCGCTTTCTCGAACGCTTCAGTGATAGCAGTTTCATCGGTTACATCCATTTTGACCGCTATCGCACGTCCCGCTCCATATGTTTCATTTAGCTCTTGAGCGACCTTTTCTGCACCTTCAAGATTGATATCGGTCACAACCGCATGAGCACCACCCTCCAGGAAGACACGCAATGTTGCACTGCCGATACCGCCGGCACCGCCTGTGACGAGAACGACTGAGCGGCTGAACCTTGCTTCAGGTGGTGCCAAGGACAGCTTATACAGCTCCAATGGCCAGTACTCCACAGCAAAGGATTCTGCTTCAGACAAGGAAACAAAGTCACCGAGTGCTGTTGCTCCTTTCATCACTGCAATTGCGCGATGATACAAAGCAGCACTGATATCCGCAGCTTTCTTGTCCTTGCCTGTCGTCACCATCCCTACACCCGGAATGAGCACGACTCTAGGTACAGCTTCGAACATCACATCTCCCTCTGAAGCGAGGCGATTGAAATAATCCTCGTATTCTTTCGCGAAGTTTTGGATGCCTTCTTCTACTTTTCGATTCAATGTCTCAGCATCCTCAGCAGATGGATCGTATGCAATGTACAAAGGCGTTCGCTTTGTATGTACAAGATGATCCGGACACGCCGCTCCTATCTGACTCAACTGCTGTACTTGTTCGCTGTTCACGAATTCGAGCACATCTTCGCTATCGTCGAAGCTTAGAATCATTTTCTTTTCTCCGCTCACTGCACCTCTGATGATTGGCATCACTTTCGTAATAAGCTGTTGTCGTTTTTGTTTATCCAAAGCGGCAACCTTCTCTCCGCCAAAAGCTTTTGTTTCCGATTGCTTTTGTCGAATATAGCTTTCTGCTTCATTGATGACAGCAATCGTCCGATCATAACTCTCTTTCGCTGTCTCTCCCCAAACGACCAAGCCATGCTTTTCCATCAGAACTAGTTCTGCCTGCGGGTTTGCTGCAACTGCTTCTGCGATCATTTTAGACAAAGTGAATCCAGGACGGATATAAGGAACCCAGACGAATCGCTCACCGAATATTTCTTTCGCGATTTCCTGACCATTATCTGCACAGCATAGACTGATGATGCTGTCAGGATGTGTATGGTCGACATGCTTGAATGGCAGGAACGCATGCAGCAGTGTTTCAATGGAAGCACGCGGATGACTAGCATCAATCATGCATTGACTTAAATAAGCAACCATTTCTTCATCAGACATCGAATCCCTTTCAAACAATGGGCGAATATCCTCCATCCGTAATCCGGTGAAATTATGCGCGCCCATGGATGCTAAATCAGAACCGCTTCCTTTCACATACATAACTTCTACCGGACGTCCGCGGAAGTCCTCGATCGTAGTTTTCATGGATGTATTTCCGCCACCCCAGTTACAGACAGTACGATCACTACCAATTAAATTCGATCTATATACGAGTTCATCGAGCCCTTCGACCTGATTTGCATTAGATTCATTCCATTTATTCTGTACCAATTTTACCACTCCTTCTACAGTTGATGAAGCGCTTTCAAATTATGAATTCATTATATAACAGATTTACTTTCTTGTGTGTATTTATCTTTATTTTTATTTGTTTATTTTTGTTTTGTTAATTTCTCGCATGACGCCGTCTCTCTTCTACACTTCCATACCGCTCTTCCTGAATTTCCTCCAATGATTTCCCTCTTGTTTCTGGTGCCATGATTAAACCAACGACGGCTGCGATAACGAGGAATCCAATCATAATCAAACCAGCTGCCTGGAATCCAAGAGAACTAATCATTAAAGGAACAACAAGGGAAATCAATCCAACTGCTATCCGTGCCAGTGCAAAGATGAAACCTTGTGCCTTTGCCCGGTAACGTGTATGGAACAGTTCTCCAGCCCAAAGGCCATAAAATGCCTGTGCCCCGAATCCAGCTGCAATCCCCCAAAGTACAACAAATGTGAACAGCTCGAACATGCCCATACCGCCAAACGTAAGAACCAGCCAAGCAGAGATGCCCATACCCGCTCCGATTCCATAAAGAAGCTTACGATTTACCCGGTCACCGAGCTTGATGAAGACGAAATAAGTTGCTGCCACAGTTAACGTCCAAAGGAAGCCTTGCAATAAGTTGGCCTGTGATGCAGATAAGCCGCCGACTGTTTCGTAAATATACGGCATGAAATAACCCATGACCCCCGCAACAAGATTCCAGAAAACATAAATGCCAACAAGCAGTACAATCGCTTTTAGATTTGCTTGAACGGTAAACAATTGCTTCCACGAAACATCCTGCTTACCTGTTTCTTTGCGGCTCTTTTCTTTTTCCTCCGTCCAGATTGTCGACTCATTGATCTGCTGCTGCATGATCCATGTTATGAGAGCCACGACAAAGAGCTGTGCAAAGATGATTCTGCTGCCAAGCAAACCTAAAGGCGCCAGCAAAACTGACAGAAACAGCGTTATCGCAGGACCAATTGACCAAGCAAATTGTCCCCAGCCGACACGAGCCGCCCTCTCACCCTTGGGAGCTTCTTCCGCTATGTATGTCCAAGCAGCTGGAATTGCCGCTCCGACAGCGATTCCTGTCACAACATAACCTACAAGGAGCATCGGGAAATTAAATGAAAAAGTAATCAGCAAAATCCCCAGCATGTACACAAGCAAATCATACTTATAAATAAACTTCCTGCCGAACTTGTCCACCAAGATACCGCCAAGAAAAGCCCCAATCGCCGATCCAAAGCCATTGGCACTCAATGCACCTAGCAGACCCAGCTTTGCATCATTCAAATTCAGGTACTCCATCCATAATGTCAAACCACCAGCTCCGGCAACAATTGAACCAGCCTCCAAATAATTGGACATCGCAACTGTAATTGTAGCCTTTAAACTTCCTTGTTTTGCTGCCATTGTTCATTCCCTCCTATACATTGCGGCAGTATTTAAAACCACCCTTTTTATAAAGCGCTTACATTTTGCCTTACGACAGGATTATACACTAAATTCTTTTGTTTGTCTTTATTTACCTGTATTTATTTTGTTTTTTTGCAAAAATCCATCTAAATACAGAAAATGATATAATAAGTTTACATAATTATATTATGATTAACTAATAACATAAAAAAACTTGCATTATCAATAACATGATAATGCAAGCTTTTTCTTCTCCAAATACGAACGAGATTACTTTTGTGGTTAGAACATCCTTACGAATATTACTCCAGCCAAGATCATAAGAAGACCAACTATCTGTATGAAATCAATCTGAGCTTTATAAGAGCCCATCAATCCCAATCGCTGAATCAGCAAACTTCCAGCAATTTGTCCAAAGAGAACTAAAACAACAGTCTGCCCTGTCCCCACTTGACCTACTAAGTAAATGTTAATTAATACATATGCTGCTCCTAAAAATCCACCTAGCCAGACCCACCACGAGGCTTTTTGCTTTATTGGATTTTTTATCCCTGCAAAAGTGCGTTCTTTCAAGGCGACTACAATAATCAAAGTAAGTGCACCAATGAAAAAGGAGACAAAAGCCGCTTGTATGGAAGAATGCAGAACTATGCCAAGCTGCCCATTTATCGCTACCTGAGTTGACATCAGCATTCCTGATGCTATTCCGACTAGACGCCAGATCCACAGATTCAGATTTTTTTCTTTCTTCTTTTCCCCTCTTGATCTTAACTCCTGGATGGCAATAGCTAAAAACACACCAATTATGACTAAAACTATACCTATTATCCGATACATATCAAATGGTTCCTCCATAGAATGGAACCATCCAAAATTATCAATCAGCATCCCCATAATAATTTGTCCTAAGATAGGCATGATTGCTGTTTGTACACTGCCCAATTTAGGGAAAAGCAAAATGTTGACTGTAAGAAAAATTACTCCTAGGACACCGCCGAGCCAAATCCAAACCGGCTGCTGGGAAATGAATCCCCATGATATTCCTAGCGGTGAACCTGTTATCAAAGTTATAACGGCCAAAGATAGAGCCCCAATCACGAATGAGATCATGGAAGCCAAATACGGAGAAATAACAAACTTCCTCAATTGCGAATTCACAGCTGTTTGAAATGACAATCCTGTACCAATTAAAATCCCTATTAATGCAGTAATCATAGAATAAAACTCCTCGAACACTTTTTCTGACAAAATAAGGAGGAGGTAATGAATTATAATACTTGTTGTTCTTCGTATGTATCTTCCTCTCCTTGATGATAGTCCTATTGTATACCCTTGGAATGGCTGTTAGTCAACTATTCCAAAAGGAATAACCAAAATAAAAACGCCTCCCTTTATCGGCGATCGATAAACAGAAGCGTTAACACTTTAAAATATAGTATTTATAGCTAAAGCAAAGCCGTTTTCGGTCTTTTTGGATTACGATCGATCTATTTCAGCTTCAACTGGCACGGTGCTCAAGCCGCAGACGATCTGCTACCATTGCAATGAATTCAGAATTCGTCGGCTTCGCTTTTGAGATGCTGACAGTGTATCCGAACAGGGAGGAGATGGAATCCATGTTTCCGCGGTTCCAGGCTACTTCGATAGCATGGCGGATTGCTCTTTCCACTCGGGAAGCTGTTGTATTATATGTTTTGGCAATGTCCGGATAAAGAACCTTCGTAATCGAACCGAGCAAATCAATATCATTATAGACCATTGTGATTGCTTCACGCAGGTACATATAACCCTTGATGTGTGCCGGCACACCGATTTCATGGATGATATTGGTGATGCTTGCTTCCAAATTCGGTTTTTTATCACGTTTTTTCTCTTTTGTGACACGAATCGGACTTGAATCATAACTTCCGCCATTTCCGCTTACCTGACGGATCTGTGCTGCCAGGTTCTCAAGATCGAAGGGCTTAAGGATGAAATAAGCAGCACCGAGATCCACTGCCTTCTTTGTCACTTCTTCTTGACCGAAAGCCGTTAGCATGATCACATGCGGCATCGGTGCGGATGTTCTTTCCCTCAATGTACGAAGAACAGCCAGTCCATCGACATGCGGCATGATGATGTCGAGTACGATGACATCAGGCTGGATATCTTCCAGCATATCTAAACAATCTTTTCCATTATAAGCTGTTCCAATTACCTCTATATCGGATTGGTCTTCAAAGTATTCCTCCATAAGCTGCACAAGCTCTCGATTGTCATCGACCAAAACTGCTTTTATCTTATCCATTCCCAGCTTCCTCCCTTAATATCCCTTATGATTCCACGTTATAGTTTCGACACATCAAGGTCAATTCCTGCCAAATTGAAAAAAACCTCACTTTTATTTCCAAAGTATGAAATACCGTCCATCATTCGACAGCATACGACGCAGAGTGTTCCGAACAGGTGTTTCTTGTCTTTACAGTATACCGTATGACTTGAAAAAGAAAAAGACAATCCTATTCGAAAACGAACAGGAATTGCCTTTTTCAGCTTGCTTTTTTATCGCTTTTGTAAATGTCGATACCTGCTTCCTGCAGCATCCATTCAATATGGACACCATAACCGGACGTCGGATCATTAACGAATACGTGCGTAACTGCTCCAATAAGCTTACCATCCTGAATGATCGGGCTTCCACTCATCCCTTGCACGATTCCACCTGTTTTAGCAAGCAGACGTTTGTCTGTAACTTTGATGATCATACCTTTTGTTGCAGGATGATCCTGTGGTACGCTATTGACGATTTCCACGTCGAATTCTTCTATCTTCTCACCATCGACTACAGTCCGGATAACTGCTGGTCCTTTCTTTACGTCCTCGCTTAAAGCAATTGGCAGTGCTTTTTCCTCTTCATTTTGACGCATATCACTTTCCAATTTGCCGAAAATACCAAAAGGGCTATTCTTCGTGATGGTTCCGATATAATTGCGGTTCATGCTGAATTCAGCGAGTTTTTCCCCAGGTTTGCCATTGTTTCCTTTTTGAATGCTTGTTACATTAGATCTGACGATTGTACCGTCATGAATCTCAATAGGCTTTTGTGTATCCATATCCGATATGACATGGCCTAATGCACCATAGTTCTTCGATGCAGGATCATAGAAGGTCATTGTACCAATACCGGCTGCTGAATCACGGATATAGAGACCCATTCGGTACTGTTTATCCTTATCATCCAGCGCGGGATTAAGCTCAGTAGTCAAAACTTGGCTGCCGCGTTTCACTTCAATGCTGACAGGCTTACCTTCTTTACCAGCTTTTTCGATCAGCGGAGCAACTTCTTCCATCCTGTGGATTTCCTTCTCATCGATCTTCAACAGAATATCCCCAGTATAGATAGCCGCATCTTCTCCAGGAGATACACTTGCTTCGGCGGTTCTTACTTGGTGGTGACCGACTACAAGAACACCTAATGTATGAAGCTTGACTCCTACTGAATGTCCTCCAGGTACAATGCGGATATCTGACAATACATCAACAGATACCTTTTTTACAGGTATACTTCCTACCGTGTAAACGAGATCTTGTTTGCTTGTTGACTGGCCCTTAAAGGCATCTTGATCGATGGCTTCTATAGCCTTACCGTCACCAAAGGCTGGAAGAGCATCAGAAGGATCGTTATTTGAAAACAAAGTCATTGTTTTGGGTATGCTCAAAAAGGACTGTACTGGCTTTGTCAATGGTGCGGCTAATACTAGAGCCAGCAGACAAAGACCAATGGCGATGCGCAGTGCTGCTACCTTATTCTTCATTTTCTCATCTCCTAGAAGTCCTACCCCACAGCAGTTCATGCTTGTTTATGTACTTCTAGTTTGACTTTTACAGAGGCTTTTTAAACCCAGAAAACATCAGAAAAAGCGCCTATCTTTTCCTTTATTTAAAAGAAAAATCCTGCCATGTATGGCAGGATTATGATTGTTTGTATTGTCCAGCAAGGGTTATCAGTTCTCTTGCATGCTCTTTGGTCTTTTCTGTAAGCACAGTTCCGGTCATCATTCGGCTGATTTCTTCAACAGCAGTGTCTTGACCGAGCTCAGTCACTGACGTATGCGTGCTGTTGTTTTCTACATGCTTTTCAATTAATAAATGCGTATCCGCCATGGAAGCTACCTGCGGCAAATGCGTGATACATAATACCTGTGAGCCAACAGAGATACCGTAAATCTTCTCCCCTATCGCTTGGGCAACACGGCCGCTGACACCTGTATCCACTTCATCAAAAATGACACTCGTCACACCTTGATGCCTGGAGAAAATACGCTTCAGAGCTAGCATGATACGGGATAATTCCCCGCCTGAAGCTACTTTGTGCAACTCCTTCAAGGGTTCTCCCGGGTTGGTAGAGATATGGAATGTAATCGCGTCAAAGCCATCTGCTGTCAATTGGACAGGCATGCCATTCAATTCTGGATCACCAGACCTACCAGCCTTTAACTGTACGTCGACATGGAAACGCGCTTTCTCTAAATACAAATCCTTCAGCTCATCATGAATTGCGTCTGTTAACTGGACAGCTGCTTGTACACGCAGGTCATGAAGCTGTTTTGCTTCTAGCATTGTGTCTTCACCAAGATCGGCAATCTGCTGCTCCAGCTGATGAATGTGGGAGTCACGATTTTGAATCTGATCGATTTCATCCTCGATACTTGCTGCATATTCCAGGATTTCTTCGACGGATTGTCCATATTTCTTTTTCAATCGGTTTATTTCATTCAAACGCATTTCAATTTCATTCAATCGTTCTGGGTTGTAAGAAAGCGAATCAAGCTGACTGCTCAGCTGGAATGTGAGATCCTCCATCAGATAATATTGTTCACTGATCATCTGATGATGCTTCTGGATATCTTCATCATAAGAACTAGCGGATTCAAGACTAGCCAAAGCATGTCCAACCCAGTCCAAACCCTTTTGCTCTCCGTATAGCGCATTATATGCATCATGAAGGGCTTGATAAATACGTTCATAATTCATCAGCTTTGTACGCTCTTCCGTAAGCTGTTCATCTTCACCAGGCTGAAGCTCTGCTTCTTTCAATTCATTGTATTGAAATTTCAACAGATCAAGACGCTGGGCCATTTCCTGTTCGTTCGTATTCCATTCTTTATAACGTTTTTTCAATTTTTGAAGTTCTTTGAATTGAAGCGTATAAGCTTCCTTTGCCTTGCCGATTGCTTCTGCATCATATAAATCCAAAAGCTCGATATGCTTTTCAGCATCCATCAAGGATTGGGTTTCGTGCTGCGTATGGATATCGATCAATGATTTGCCGAATTCACGCAATATAGCCAAAGTCACCAGCTTGCCATTTACACGGCAAATACTTTTTCCGCTTGTCGTCATTGTACGTTCCATCACAACCATTCCATCATCAATATCCACACCAAATTGGGCACCTACCGCATAAATAGGGTGATCGGGTGAGTCAATGATAAAAAGACCTTCCAGCTCTGCTTTTTTCTGGCCGTGTCGGATGAATTCAACCGATCCTCTACCGCCGCTGAGCAGCTGGACTGCATCAATGACAATAGACTTACCTGCTCCCGTTTCTCCAGTCAGCACAGTAAGCCCTTCTTTGAAATGTATCCGAATATGGTCAATAATTGCAAAATCCTTAATCGAAAGTTCTGTAAGCATGGTATCCCCTCATTTCACTTCCGTTTACAGCATGGCCAGCAGTTTGTCTTTCACAAATTCTGTATCAGCTTCTGTACGGCAAATGATCAGAATCGTGTCATCCCCGCTGATCGTACCGAGAATCTCATCCCAATCCAGATTATCCAAAAGAACTGCAAGTGCATTCCCATTACCAGGAAGTGTTTTAAGTACAATAAAATGACTTGTCGTATCGATACTTACAAAAGCATCCATGATAAGCCGCTTGAGTTTTTCAAGCGGATTGAACCGATTGTCAGCAGGCAAGCTGTATTTGTAAGCTCCCTCGAAGGTTGGAACTTTGACAAGGTGCAGTTCCTTGATATCTCGGGACACAGTAGCCTGCGTCACATTGAAACCTAAATCCTTCAGATGGTCAACCAGCTCGTCCTGTGTTTCAATATCGTTGTTTGTGATCAACTCGCGAATTTTGATATGTCGTTGAATTTTACTCATTGTCTTCCTCCATCGCTTCCTCCGACACGCCTTTCTTCGCGGATAGTTGCTGATGCGCATCGTCGACGACTGCTCTAATTGCCTCTGTATCAGGGAATTCACCTGCAGTATCCTTTTCCAAAGCTAAGTGAGCCAGGAATTCGATATTGCCGTCCCCGCCAGTTATTGGTGAAAAAGTCAGTCCTTCATACTGAAAACCGAGCGATTCACTGAATTTCAATGTATCCTCCAGTACTTCTAAATGCACTTTCCGATCTCGTACGATTCCTTTCCTGCCTACTTGTTCACGACCTGCTTCGAACTGTGGTTTAATCAACGCGACAATATCGCTGCCTGGCGCTAGAATACCCTTCAATGCAGGCAAAATCAATCGCAGGGAAATGAAAGAAACATCAATTGACGCGAAATTCGGCAGTCCTTCTGTCAGCATATCTGGTGTGACATAACGGAAATTCGTTCTCTCCATTACTACGACACGCGGATCATTCCGCAGCTTCCAGTCAAGCTGATTATAACCGACATCAATCGCATAGCTGCGCGCAGCACCGCGCTGCAAAGCACAATCAGTGAAACCGCCCGTCGAGGAACCGATATCAACCATTGTCCGGCCTTCGACGCTGATTGCGAAATAATCCAAAGCCTTCTCCAGCTTCAATCCGCCTCGTCCTACATACGGAATCACTTTGCCTTTTACAGTTAAGTCAGCTGTTTCGTCAACTTTCATACCAGGTTTATCAAGACGGTCCTGGCCAGAATATACGAGTCCAGCCATGATCGTCCTTTTTGCTTTTTCTCTAGTTTCAATAAGTCCTCTCTCCACGAGGAGAACATCCAATCTCACTTTTGCCATTCACTCAAGCCCTTTGCTCTTCATTCATTCTTACAATTTTACGGAGTCTGTCGATTGCATTTTCCTTCGTTAATCCGACTTCCTCCATTTGTTCAGGAACACTGCCATGTTCAACAAAGTAGTCAGGTATACCCATTCGTCTGACAGAAGAAGCATTGTAGCCATTCTCCTCAGCAAATTCCATCACACCACTGCCGAAACCGCCTTTAAGTGCAGCTTCTTCCACAGTCAGGATCGGTAAATCCGAAGAGAAAATCTCATGAAGCATGGCCTCGTCCATCGGTTTGATGAAACGGGCGTTCACGACGCGAACAGAAATACCATCAGCGGCGAGTGATTCACTTGCCTCCATTGCCAGTGGAATTGTTGTCCCAAATGTCAGGATAACCGCATCCGTTCCTTCTCTTAGCACTTCCCAGCTTCCGATAGGCAATGCATGAGTTGTGTCATCTACTCGAACACCAAGTGCATTTCCGCGTGGGTAACGCAAGGCTATCGGCCCTTCTTCATGCGCCAAAGCAGTATGGACCATATGCTGTGCTTCATTCTCATCCTTCGGCATCATAATGGTGAAGTTGGGCATTGCTCGCAGGAACGATATGTCGTATACCCCCTGATGCGTCTCCCCATCCGCTCCAACAAAACCAGCTCGGTCGATTCCGACAAAAACATTCAGGTTTTGTCTTGCAATGTCATGAAGCAGTTGGTCATATGCCCGCTGCAGGAAAGTGGAGTAAATAGCAAGGAAAGGTTTTACTCCTTGTGTCGCCATTCCAGCTGCCATTGTTGTGGCATGCTGCTCTGCTATTCCGACATCAAAAAGACGATCCGGCATCTCTTTCTTGAAGTTTTCCAGTTTGGAACCAAGAATCATAGCGGGAGTAATGACTGCAATCCTTTTATCCGTACGTGCTTTCTCAAGGACGGCTTCACTGATCACCTTACTCCAAGCAGGAGCTGTAGCGGAGCTTTTGATTTTTTCACCGGATTCAATCTTGTATGGGCCGACTCCATGCCAATTATCTGTTTTATCACTTTCAGCAGGATGATACCCTTTCCCTTTTTGGGTAACAACATGGATGATTTTCGGTCCTTTTGTTTTCTTGGCGTAATTTATCGCTTCTTCAAGGTCTTGGAAGTTATGGCCATCAACAGGTCCGAAATAGGTGAATCCCAGTTCCTCGAAAAACATGCCGGGAACCATAAAATACTTCATGCTATCTTTCATCCGTTCTGCAGCATTAGCCAGCTTGCCGCCCACAGCAGGAATCTTTTTAAGCAGCGTTTCCATTTCATCCTTCGCCCGCTTGTACTTCCCTGCACTGCGCATTCTGCCGAGAACATGATGCAGTGCACCAACGTTATTCGCGATAGACATTTCGTTATCATTAAGGATGACAGTAATGTTCTTTTTTTCATCACCTATATTGTTCAGCGCTTCCAATGCCATTCCGCCTGTGAGAGCACCATCTCCAATAACCGGTACGACCTCATAATCCTCATCCATCATATCCCTTGCTGCAGCCATACCCATTGCAGCAGAAAGTGACGTAGAGCTGTGTCCTGTCTCCCATACATCGTGCTCACTCTCGATCCGTTTCGGGAAGCCGCACATGCCTTTATATTGGCGTAGTGTTTCAAAGTCTGCTGTTCTGCCGGTCAGTATCTTGTGAATGTATGCTTGATGCCCTACATCCCAGATAAATTTATCCTGCGGACTGTTGAATGCTTTATGCAGAGCTAGTGTGAGTTCCACGACACCAAGATTCGCACCTAGATGTCCCCCTGTGACGGACAGCTTCTCAATCAGAAATGTCCGGATGGTAGCTGCAAGTTCTTTTAGCTCCTCATTTGACATTTCCTTCAAGAATGCCGGGTTCTTAATTGCTGTTAAATCCATATAACCTTCCCCTTTTGTCACCGGCTTGATCAGCCTGACAGCATAGTATGAATAGGTACATTTCTGTGCCGGACGAAGAAATCAATCCTGTAGGTTTATACCCTGTTTCTATCTCCCCTACATCAATATCAGACATTTTCTGCACTTCGGCCGTGCAGGAGCCTATTTAAAAAGAGCCGCTAGCACATATGTGATAACGGCGTTTTCTATGTTCGTACGTATCAGTTCTGTCCTATATTCCTAGTAGCAATATATCACAGTTGGCTAGCAGCTTACAATCAATAACAGTCAGCTCGTCCTTCTACTTAGATATACGGTAAGCTCATGCAATCTGGAATCCTTGATATCCGCTTGCTCCAGACACTGGTGAGCCAAGCTGACGTATTTGTCCATCTGCGCCTTTGCTCCGTCAAGTCCTAGCAGCTTTGGATACGTGCTCTTCTTATTCCCTTCGTCACTGCCGACTGGTTTTCCGAGGACAGATGCGTCACCTGTAACATCCAAAATGTCATCCTGAACCTGGAAAATAAGACCGATATAGGTACCGAACTGTTTCATCAGCTCAAGTTTTTCCGGTTTTGCCCCGGCTAAATAGGCTCCGGCAACAATCGCATATGTTAATAACTTACCCGTTTTTAAATTATGTATTTGCTCTAATTCATGAAGCGTACTTTCTTTATCTTCCGCTTCCATATCCAATGCTTGTCCAGCAATCATGCCAGTTGGCCCAGCAGCTTCGGATAAATAAGACATCAGGTATACCTTTTCCTCTGGCTGTAACCCTGCAGCTTGCCCGATGACAGAAAAACTTCTTGTAAGAAGTGCATCACCTGCAAGAATCGCTGTTGCTTCCCCAAATTTCTTATGGTTCGTAAGCTGTCCGCGTCGGTAATCATCGTCATCCATTGCAGGCAGATCATCATGAATCAACGAGTAGGTGTGCACCATTTCAAGTGCAGCAGCGGCTGGAAGGACTTTATCGCCATGTCCGCCGAAGGATTCAAATGCTGCTCGCATAAGAATCGGACGCAGCCGCTTGCCTCCAGCCCGCATGCTATATAAAACAGATTGCGCTAGAGAGTCTGGTAGCATGTTATCTTTTTCGAGCAAGTTCATCATGTACTCGTTTAAGCGGTGCTGCTCTGCTTTCAAATAATCCTGCAACAATTCATTCACTTATTCTTCCTCCCGAACAGTGAATGGCTCGGTTTCGCCGGCATTATTCACGATTTCCACCATCTGCTTCTCGACTTGTTCGAGCTTATCGCCACAAATTTTGGAAAGCTTCATACCTTCCTGGTAATAGCCGATCGCCTGTTCAAGCGGGACATCCCCCTGCTCCAGCTTGCTCACAATTTCTTCCAACTGCTGCATTGCTTCTTCAAAGCTCTGTTTTTTCTCCTCAGCCATTTGTATCCTCCTTCACTTCCTTGACGATACAATCTATTGTGCCGTCCTCCAGATGGATTTGCACATCATCGCCTTTAGTAACCTGATTCACGCTCTTTAGAAGGGTATCTTGTTTGTACGAGATACTATATCCTCGCTTCATCGTTTCCAATGGGTTCAATAAAGAAAGCTTATTGATCTGATGCAGAAACTTCTGTTGTTCGCTTTCATGCCTTTTTTCCATCGCTTGCTTCAGCCTGGCTTGCAGGGCAGTTAGCTGCTGTCCGTAGTTCTGCGCCTGTTTTCCTGGATGAACAAGTGAAAGCCTATTAACCAAAGTGGTAAATTGCTGCTGTCGTGCTGATACCGCAGTCGCAGCTGCTCTGCTTAGACGATCGGAAAGCTTGTCCAGCTCTATCTCCTTCTGCCTGAGAAGCTGCTCAGGATAGCGGAATGCATAGGAACCTCGAAGTTTTGCCAATCTGTTTGCTTCCTGGGTGTAGCCTTGACGGATAACATAATGCATCCTGTTTGAGAGCTGGGCTAAGCGGTGCAGCAATTCTTCTCGGGCTGGAACAGCCAATTCAGCTGCACCGGTCGGGGTAGCTGCCCTGACATCGGCAACGAAATCACTGATGGTAAAGTCCGTTTCATGCCCGACTGCGGAAATTATCGGAATACTCACCCGGTGGATAGCGCGTGCGACGATTTCCTCATTAAAGCTCCAAAGCTCTTCGATCGAGCCGCCGCCTCTTCCGATGATCAGCACGTCAAAGTCATGCTCTTCTGCATAAGAGAGAGCTTGCACAAGTGATGGAGCTGATCGATCACCTTGTACCGATACAGGGAGAACCGTCACTTTAACAATTGGATACCGCCTTTTGATGGTCGTCAAAATATCCCTTACGGCTGCACCAGTCGGGGAAGTAATGACTCCAATATGCTCCGGATAAGCTGGGAGCGGTTTCTTGTGAGCAGCAGAAAATAAACCTTCTCTTTCCAGCTTCTCTTTCAGCTGTTCATAAGCTTGATACAGCGCTCCCACTCCATCTGGCTCCATATGCTGAATATAAAGCTGATATTGGCCCTGCGGCTCATATAAGCCAATTTCTCCGCGGATCAAAACGGTCATTCCGTTTTCGGGAACAAATTTCATTCCTTTGTTCTGACTTGCAAACATGACAGATTGTATCCGTGCTCCATCATCCTTCAATGTCATATACATATGACCGCGACTGTGGTGCTTGAAGTTTGATATTTCAGCCCTTAGCCAAATATCCTTCAAATGTTTGTCCGTTTCCAGCTTCCGCTTCATATAGCGTGTCAGGGCAGTCACGGTCAAATAACGGTCATCACTCATACTTTACCTGCTCCTTACACTACCGCTGCTGCTTGGCGTCTTGCTGCTTTGATTGTATTAAGCATCAGCATCGTGATCGTCATCGGACCTACACCGCCCGGCACTGGTGTTATGATAGAGGCAACTTCCTTCGCATGTTCGAAATCGACATCTCCTGTCAGCTTGCCTGCTGCATTCCTGTTCACACCTACATCGATGACGATGGCGCCTTCTTTGATATCTTCTGCTTTGATCATATGCTCACGTCCTACTGCCACCACAAGGATATCTGCTTGTTTTGTGAAGCTTCTAAGATCCGGTGTGCGTGAATGCGTATGAATCACAGTAGCATGCTCATTCAAAAGCAGCTGCCCGATCGGCTTGCCGACAATATTGCTTCTGCCGACGATGACAGCAGTTTTACCTGCAATCTCAACATCCTTCGACTTCAGCATTTGGATGATTCCGTATGGTGTACATGGATAGTATGTATCTTCTCCAAGCATCATTTTGCCAACATTGGCAGGATGGAAGCCATCTACATCTTTTTCTGGATCAATGCTGTCGATAACTGCTTGTTCGTCGATATGTGCCGGAAGAGGCAATTGGACTAGAATGCCGTTCACATTCGTATCCAAATTCAAACGCTGAATAAGATCCAGCAGCTCCGTCTGCGTTGTAGAACTTGGCAGTTCAATCAAATCAGAACTGATACCGATTTCGGCTGATGCTTTTTCTTTCCCTTTTACATAAGATCTGGAGGCAGGATCGTCTCCAACTAAGACAACGGTCAGATGAGGCAGAATATCTTGTTCTTTCAGTGCTGCTGCTTCTTGTTTCAGTTCTTCCCGAATCGTTGCTGCAAGTTCTTTTCCATAGATTAATTCTGCTGTCATGCTCATCCGCTCCCTTATTTTTTGATAATTCTAGATAGTACGCCGTTAACGAATTTGCCCGATTTCTCATCTCCGAATAGATTCGAAATCTCGATCGCTTCGTTGATGACTACGCCTTGTGGTACATCTGAATGATGCAGAAGCTCATATACTGCGATACGCAATGCTGTCTTTTCCACACTCGCTAGCCGATCGAATGACCAATTCTCTAAATGCTCGGCAATTTTTGCATCGATTTCAGCTTTATGCTCGATTACGCCATTAATAAGACTGGCCAAAAAAGCATTCTGCAAAGGCTCTCCTAATACATTTTCCACAGCCTCTTCTGGCTGAATATCGTTCATGTCCATCTGGAAGAGGACTTGGAAGGCAGTTTCCCGTGCCGTACGTCGTTTCATATTCTATCTCCTTTTAACTCATCTCATCAAATCATAACATGATATATAGGCTTAAATCTATCTTTGAACAAAAGAAAAGACCTCAGGGCCGAACCAGCCAAGGTCTTTTCCAGCGAAAACAGTCTATTCGACAGTGTCCGCTTTTTGATCGAGTTGTATACCTACTATATGGACATTGATCTCTTTGGTCGCAAGTGCCGTCATCGTCTGCAGCGCCTGACGGATATGCTGCTGAATGTCTTTGGCTACCTCGGGCATCCTGCAATCGGCACTGACCGTAATAAAGACGTCGATTGCCACTCCTTGTTCCGTGAGTTCAACCTTGATACCTTTACCATGTGCCTTCTTGCCGAGCTTTTCCGCCACACCAGTGGCAAAGCCGCCCCTCATTGCCATAACGCCCTTCACTTCACTTGCTGCAATTCCGGCAATCACCTCAATCACAGCAGGTGAAAGCATGACGTTGCCAAGTGCTCCCTTATGACCAATCGATACGAAGGATTGCTCCTGCAAAGATCTCACATCCTTTAGGTTATTTACTCCATGATTGTGTAATTTTCAAGGAAGTTCGTGTTGAAATCCCCTTCTACAAACACCGGGTGCTCCATCATACGTGAATGGAACGGAATCGTCGTATGCACACCTTCGACAGCAAATTCACTCAAAGCGCGCTTCATTCTGGAAACTGCTTCTTCACGTGTTTTGCCGAACGTGATCAGCTTCGCCACCATACTGTCATAGAATGGCGGAATAGAATAGCCCTGATAAGCTGCTCCGTCCACACGTACACCGAAACCGCCTGGTGCAAGGTAAAGATCGATTTTACCTGGTGAAGGCATGAAGTTCTTGAATGGATTCTCTGCGTTGATACGGCACTCGATAGCCCATCCGTTGAATGTGATATCTTCCTGCGCATAACGTAATGGCTCATTGTTGGCAATATGAATCTGTTCCTTGATAAGATCCACGCCTGTCACAAGCTCAGTCACAGGATGCTCCACTTGAATACGTGTATTCATTTCCATGAAATAGAATGTATGATCTTTACGATCAAAAATGAATTCAATTGTACCAGCACCAGAATAATCAACCGCAAGGGCTGCTTTCACTGCTGCTTCACCCATTTTCGCTCGGATTTCCGGTGAAACTGCTGGAGAAGGAGATTCTTCGATCAGCTTCTGCATACGACGCTGTACCGTACAATCACGTTCCCCAAGATGGATAGCATTGCCATGGTTATCCGCAAGCACCTGGATTTCCACATGACGGAAATCTTCTATGTACTTCTCTAAGTAGACACCAGGGTTGCCGAAAGCTGTAGCTGCTTCCTGCTGCGTAACACTGATTCCTTTTACAAGTTCTTCTTCCGTACGGGCGATTCGGATACCTTTACCGCCTCCGCCAGCTGTCGCTTTGATGATGACTGGATAGCCAATCTGTTCTGCAACTTGCTTGCCTTCTTCTGCGTCTGCAACGATACCGTTTGAACCGGGCACTACTGGAACACCAGCTTCCCGCATCGTTTCACGAGCAACGTCCTTTGTTCCCATCTTGTTGATGGCATACGCACTAGGACCAACGAATGTAATGTTGCATTCGGCACATAGCTCTGCAAAATCTGGGTTCTCTGCTAAAAATCCATATCCAGGATGGATTGCATCGACACCAGTCAGCGTCGCTACGCTAATGATATTCGAGAAATTCAAGTAACTTTCTTTACTTGCTGCCGGACCGACACAATAGGCTTCATCCGCCAGCTGTACATGTAATGCTTCTCTGTCTGCTTCCGAATAGATTGCGACCGTCTCTATATCCATCTCTTTGCAGGCACGGATAATCCGGACAGCAATCTCACCTCGGTTGGCAATCAATAATTTCTTAATCACAACGAGTCAACCCCTTAGTTAGCCTTCACTCTGAACAGAGGTTGTCCATATTCAACAAGCTCTCCGTTTTCCACTAGTACTTCTACGATTTCACCAGATACGTCTGCAGTGATTTCATTGAATAGTTTCATCGCTTCCACGATACATACAACTGTATCTTTCTCCACTCGCTCACCGACGCTTACGAAAACATCAGAATCAGGATTTGGTTTGCTGTAGAAAGTACCGACCATCAATGATGTGATTTCGTAATCATAATTCTTTGCAGCTGCTTCTGGAGCTTGCGCTGCTGGCTCAGGCTGCGCAGCAGATACTGGTGCCTGCGGAGCACTTACGGCCGGCTGAACTGGCGCTGGTGCCGCTGCAACTTGTACAACTTCTTTGTTTTTGCGAAGGGAGACTTTTTCCCCTTCAGTTTCATAATCGAATTCATCTATTGAAGATTGGTCAATTAAGGTGATAAGTTCTTTCAATTCTTCTAATTTAAGCATATTGGCACTCCTTTACAATGGTCCTGCAAAATGATTCCTACAGATTTAATCACTAACATATTTTACGCAAACGTTAAAAAAATCGCAACACCTACGATTAATCGGGGAGTATCAGCTGCTCGAAGCATGCTGTGTTTTCTCATTCTGCAGTGCAGAATAGAAGCCTTTTTGCTCCATCAGCTCATGATGGCTCCCTTGTTCTTTAATTTCGCCATCCTGCAGCACAAATATCTTGTCGGCCTGTTCGATTGTATTAAGTCGATGCGCCACTACAATACTTGTACGCCCCTCCATCAACACTTTCATAGCTTGCTGGATCCTGAGTTCTGTAATCGTATCAATACTGGATGTTGCTTCATCCAGCAAGAGGATATCCGGATCCTTCAATAACGCTTTGGCAATGGACAGCAGCTGACGCTGCCCGTGACTAAGACCGCCGCCATCCTGCCCCACTACCGTTTCATATCCTTCCGGAAGTCTGGTAATGAACCGGTGAGCATTGGCTGCTTTGGCTGCTTCTATCACTTGATCATCTGTAGCATCCAATTTACCATAGCGGATATTCTCAAGGATAGTACCTTTGAACAAGAAATCCTGCTGCAAGACAACGCCGATTCGATTACGGTAGCTGTCAAAATCCAGCTCAGGAAGCGGGTTATCATCTATTGTTACCTGCCCTTGATCAGGCTGATAAAAACCAGCAATCAAATTCATGATAGTTGTTTTCCCAGATCCGGTTGGGCCGACGAATGCTGCCATTTGCCCCGACTGAACAGAGAAACTGATATCCTTCAAGGCAGGTTCTCCTTCATACGTGAATGTCACATTCTCAAAGCGTATATCTCCTCGAAGTTCAGATACTGTTTGTTTCGCCGTTTCTTCGTGTTCTTCCTGCTCGTCCAAAATCCCAAAAACCCGTTCTGCACCGGCAAGAGCCGAGAACAAGGAATTAAATTGGTTCGCCAAGTCATTCAACGGCCGAGTGAATTGCCTTGAGTATTCCAGGAAGATGACAATCGTCCCTACAGTTATACCCGCACGTCCATACCCAATAAGGAGAGCACCAGCGCCGGCAATGACCGCAAAACTAATGTTATTCAGCATATTCATCCACTTCGGAATGAAGCCGGAAAAAGTTTGAGCCCAGAATCCCGCATGCTGCAGTTGTTCTGTTTTATTGCGAAAAATATCCGTCACTTTGCTCTCTTGAGCATATGCTTTAATGACTGCCTGGCCGGATATACTTTCTTCTGCAAAACCGTTCACACTGCTGACAGCTTGCTGCTGTGTTCTGAAAGCATGCCGGGTTCGGTTAGTGATCCATTTGATGCCGATGAACATGATGGGTACAACGAGCAGCGTGATGATCGTAAGTACTGGGCTAAGCATGACCATTACAACGAGTATACCGATAAAGGTAATGATACTGGATACGATCTGAACCATCGACGTATTCAGCGTCGTCGAAATATTATCCACATCATTCGTCATCCGGCTCATAAGCTCTCCGTGCTGCCGCTTATCAAAGAAAGCAAGCTTCAATTTCTGCAGATGGACAAAAAGATCCTTCCTGATCGAGTACACAGCTGTTTGCGAGATGGTGATCATCCAGTAGCCTTGCAAAAATGTCATGACAGCAACAGTGAAATAAATCAGCAGCAGCCAGCTCAATTGCTGCAGAAGATATCCGGCCGTATAATCCCCACTTACAAATCTGTCAACGATATGCCCCAGAATGACAGGACCAGCCAACGCCAGAATAGAGCTTACAATAATCATACCTAGCGTACTGAAAAGCAGACGTCTCTCGTGAAGCATGTATTGCCAAATTCTTAGCAGAGTATCTTTAGGATTTTCTACTTTTGCTTTCTGTTTACGAGCGTTTGCATTATATGCCGGCCGTTTATATCTGAACGCTTCCGATAACTTTTTCATAATGTCGCCTCCCTCTGCTGCTGGGAAGCCCGAATCTCACGGAACAGCTCTGATTGCTCCAAAAGCTCATCTGCTGTGCCATATGCAGTTCGCTTTCCTTCTTCTACGATTAAGATCCGATCACACTGCATCGCTGTACTAAGCTTTTGTGTGACAAGTACCGTCGTACAGTGGTAGCGCTTGAGCACCTCCAATAGTTTGCGTTCTGTCTGCAAATCCAGAGCGCTTGTACTATCATCCAATAGAAGAAGTGACGGCTGTAACAGCAATGCTCTCGCAATCGTAAGCCGCTGTTTTTGTCCGCCCGAAAGATTGATTCCATTTTGCCCGAGTTTGGTATCCAGCTTATCTGGCAATTTGTTAATCGTGCCATAAATTTGCGCATCCTTTGCAGCACGTATAATTGCTTCATCGCTTGCATCAGGTACTCCCCAGGCGATATTCTCCCGGATTGTACCAGAAAATAATTGGACATCCTGGGAAACGAAACCGACTTGTCGGCGAAAAGACCTGCTGTCCAAGCTAGATAAAGGTGTATCGTCTGCCAATACTCTTCCGTTGTCAGGTTCGTATAAACCAATCATAAGATGCAATAAAGTTGATTTGCCGGAGCCTGTTTCCCCTAATATAGCGACACGTTCACCAGGATTGATTTTCATCGTGAAATCTTCAATGACCGGTACTTTACCATTTGGATATCTGTAGCTTACCTGCTCTAAGTCTATCTTTCCGCGATAAGTTTCAGATGTCGTCTCTCCATCATCTGAAGGAGGATCCAATTCCAGAATTGCAGCAATTCGTGTGCTGGATGCTTTTGCCCGTGCATAAAACGTAATCAGCATGCCGACAACACTCAATGCTCCTGTAATCCTTGTTGCATAGTTAACGATCGCAACTATATCGCCGACATTCGTTTGCTGCTGTATGCCGCCAATATATAAAATGGCCAAAATAGCGATATTCATCACCAAAGTGAGCAAAGGTACCGACAATTCCGTATAGCGAAATGCTTTCAGCATATTCTGACGCAGCTCATTGCTAGCCTGCTCAAAGCGATTTTGTTCATGCTCCTCTCGGGCAAAAATCCTGATAAGCCGGAGCCCGACAAGGTTTTCACGCATCACATGATTAACTTTATCCACACCGCGCTGCACAGTCCCGAAATAACGGATGCTCCGTTTCATGATGAAACGCAGAAAAATCAGCAGAATAGGAATGACAATCAGTAGTATAAGTGCAATCCTGGCATTCACTACAAATGCCATAACGGTTCCTCCGATAATCAGGAAAGGTGCCCTGATCATGAAACGGAAGAACATGACAATAGTAAGCTGAATTTGGTTGACATCATTTGTCAGTCTGGTTAAGAGTGTACTGGTGCCAAAATGCTGGATATCCTGAAGCTCCGCCTGCTGGACCTTTTCATACATTTGATCCCGCAGCTCTTTTCCAACACTTTGACCAAGATGATCGGCAAAGAAAATATTGATGATTCCAGCTCCGAATCCTATAATTGCAATGGCCACCATTCCCAGGCCCAGCTCGATTACAAGTCCATTATTGCCAGCGGCAATGCCGTCATCAATGAGCTTTTGCAAAAGAAATGGCTGCACAAGTTCAACGGAAAGCTCCATCATGATAAAAACCAATGAAGTTACGATTATGAGCCAATAAGGTTTAATATAACTGAATACTGTCTTCACTGCTTACGCCTTCTCCCTGCTTATGTATAGCCTGCTGCTAATCATACCCTAGCATACCACCACTCTAAACAAAATCGTACTAAACACCCTCCTATAGAAAAAGGAGCATTCCATGAATGCTCCTCCCTGGTTATTTCTGCGGAATGTATTTTACATCCACGTTGGCACCTGCGAATTCATCTGCAGCCATCTGCATGATGCTATTGGCTTCTTGTGCTGTCATTTTGTCGGCTTTTACGGTAACCTGTACATGTCCATCTTCTGCCCGGACAAGCACTTCCTCATAGCCTTTCTCTGCAATGATTGATTCTTCCAGGATGGACTCTTTCGATGCGAATTGCTCCATCAGTTCGATTTGGCTGACTGCTTCATTCTTTTCTTCTGTGCTTGTGGAAGAGCTGGCAACAATTTCTTCAAGTCTCGTTTTTGCTTCGCTTCGCTGATCCATTGTCTGCATCCGGATGCTGGCAAATAGTTCATCTACATTAGCCGGTTCAGTCGTTACATCGGCTTCTCCTTCTTCTTTGGAACCAGTTTCCCCAGAGTCGCCGGCTGTTGTGCTCGTCCCACTTTCATCCGCTTTATCATTTATAAAAGCCAGTTCGTCCCCGTTCGGAGAAGTCATATAATAGACACTTAATACGATCAGCAAGCTCAGCATCGTCAATAGCCATACTGTTTGTTTCTTCAACATCCCAATTCCCCCTTAATTTTTCGGCATGACCGAAATTCGATGTGTCGGTACATCCAGCACTCGTGATACAGCTTCCACAACCCATTCCTGAACTGTTGCTTGTTCTGTCCCCTTTGCAACAACAAGCACCCCTCTCACTTCTGGCTTTCTTGTTTCAACCAGCAGCGGCACTTCTTGATCTCCTTGTCTGACGAGCACTACCTGCTGTTCCTCATTTTCATCCTCCACTACCCGTTCGCCGCCATTTTGGTCGGTTTCTTCGGATGTCTGCTGGCCGATGATCAGATTTTTTTCATAAATCTTCTGATGGGTGCTGTTCAGATTGACCATTACTTCCACTTCGGAAACACCTTTGATTTTTTCCAGCAGGCCGACCAGGTCTTGCTCGTACGCTGCTTCCAAATCTGTAGTCGAAGCCGAAGAAGCGTCGGTTTCTTTCTTTGCGAAAGTCTCTTCTGTTTCTGCTGCTGATTCATTTTGAATCTGCTTGGTGTTTTGTCCATCTGGCTCCTTCTGTCCCGTGAATAAGCCGCTTACGAGTAAAAGCAAAGCACCTAGCAGTCCGACAATGACCAAATATCCAAGCTTTGTCGGTTTCTTATTCTGGGAATCTTTCAGCTTCCACTGTTCGGAAAGCTTGTCTAGTAATTTCTTCATCCTGTCCCCCCTTTTTGGGTGACCTCAAGTGGCAGATCTTCAAGCTCCCAGATTTCGGCCAGATAGGATTTCACTCTCTCCATGTCCTCGGTCTGTTCATTTGCTTCGATAGGACGGGAACTGTCGATGACGACGTCGCTGATTTCTCCTTCCGGTAATCCCTGGTCGGTATCCTGCACCGTTACTTGGATGGAATCGATTGCTTCGGTCGTTTCCTCATCCTCTCCCTCCTTAAAGGCCACTGCGATGTCTGTAATTTGCATATGAAACTTCTCTTGCAGCGTTGGATTTGCTTGGTCCTTCAATTGGACAGCCATCTGTTCCTCAATATATGCGCGCTGTACGGAATCTATTTCACTTTTCTTCTCTTCTATTGAATTTTCTATCGAGGGGGCGTCTGTCAAAGCAGCAAAGCCTTCCATTGCTTCTTGCACCGCTCTCGTTGAATCTACCTGGAATAATGCGAAAACTGGTTTAAGGAATAACAGGAGCAGCATGAGCCCCATGACCAGCTTGACGTATTTGCGGATATCGGTATCTGGTAAAACCATATCCAGTACAAAAGCGAGAAGGATGAACAGAATGATCTGCATCACCCATGATTGCAAGGCTTCCAAGTGACCAGCTCCTATCTCAGCATTAATGTGACATTGCTCGAAGCCACAATGATGACAATGGCAATGAAGAACATGAACGCGACTACGAGCAGACAAGCGAATATATAAAGGATATACTTACTCATCACTTGCATCGATTTGATGATCGGTCCGTCACCTAGCGGCTGCAGCAAGGCTGCGGCAATTTTGTAGATAAGTGCGATAGCGAGAATCTTGATTGCCGGAAACAACGAGATTGCCAAAACGATCAGCACCCCGACAATCCCGATTGCGTTCTTCAGAAGCAGTGAAGCACTAAGCACAGTATCAGTAGCATCGGTGAACATACGGCCAATGACAGGTATGAAGTTTCCGGTAACGAATTTGGCTGTCTTCATCGCTACACCATCCTGTACCGCTGTAACGGCACCTTGGACGGAGATGACACCAAGAAAGACAGAAAAGAAAATACCCAACAGCCATAGTCCGATGTTTTTCAATAAATCGGCGAGCTGGGTTACTGGATACTCTTTGTTGATTGTACTGACTAGATGCAAGAGAGCACTCATGAGGAATAATGGAATGATTATCTTTGCGATCAATAGCCCGCTGGCGTGGATAAGGAAAACAATGATAGGATGAAAGAAAGCAACGGCAGATAAACTGCCAAACGAAGCCATCAATCCAAGCAGCAGCGGAATCAAAGCCAGCATGAAATCACTCATACCATTGATAGCTTCCATTGCGTAATTCACCGACAAACGGAAGCTGTTCAAAAGAAGTGTCAGAAGGACCATACATACGATCAAATAAGCGACTTTGCTGATTGAACCTTTATTGAATGCGGTTTGGATTGTCTGGAGGATGCTGCTGAATAAAGTTAAAAGAATCAAGATACCAAGCAGCTTTCCATTGAGCAGCAGCTCATACAGCAGATATTCAAAAAGCCCCTTCAACCATGATTGGATGGAGATATCTCCTTGCTGCTTGATAAAATCAACGAAAGAGCCTTTCTCCAGTTCTGGTATAAACTGGCCGTACTTGTCTGATAAAAGCTCCCAATAACCCGTGAGTTCTTCAGTCGGCAGACTGTCGAATGCTGTGATCGCAGCCTCCTGTTCTTCTGCTTGGCCTGTCTCCGCAAAAGCAGCTGATGGAAGTGCAAGAACACCAAACAAAGCAAAAAGAAATACCAAGCAGCGTTTCAACGTATCCAGCTCCTTATCCGCCCGGCATGAAACTCATGATTGTCTCGATGACCGCTGTCAGAATCGGTATGGCCACCGTTATGATAATGATTTTTCCGGCAAGCTCTATTTTTGCAGCAATTGCTGATAATCCGGCATCTCGTGTTAGATGCGCACCAAATTCCGTGATATAAGCAATGCCGATGATTTTCAAGATCGTTTTGATATAAAGACCTTCCACATTTGCCCGTTCACCCAGCTGTTCAATCAGAAGCAGAATGCCAGTAATCTTTTGCAGGATGAACAGGAAAATGATGATGCCCGTCACCACGACAACAAAAAATGCAATCGATGAATTTTGTTCTTTTACAATCAAGGCAAGCAAACTTGCTACAATGCCAATGGATACGATTATAATGATATCCATCTTAATCGCCTCATCCCTGGAATAAAAACACCGACTTGATCTGCTGGAATAGTTCCGATAATTTGCCCAAGACGATGAGCAGTACCAGGATGAAACCCATCAGTGTCGTGAATTGTGCAATCTCTTCCTTTCCCATTTGCTTCAGTACAGTATGAATGATTGCGACGATCATCCCGATACCTGCGATTTGAAATAGAATCATTGCTTCTCCGAGCATAGCGGACTCCTTTCCTACCTCGTTCAGATAAGCAGTAGTACGATCAGCAAACCTGTCAGGAATCCAAGGTTACGGATCATTTTTCCATAACGCTGACTCGCTTCTTCTGATTCCTCCAGCTCCCGTTCCAGGTGGGTTCTGGCCAGCTGGATATGCTTTTGCTGCTGTTCAAAGTCGTGCTGGCCAAGTGTACGGCCGAATTGCAGCCAAACATCCTTTTCAGCGGGTTTCAGTGCTGTTGTGCCTATCCAAGCCTCTGTCGTCTCTTCCCAGCAGTCATAGAGACCTGCCGGATGCAGCTGCAGCTTATCAGATAAAGATTGAAAAAAGGAAGCTGCCGGATACGGAACCTGTTTGGCCAGATTTTCGCTTGTTTCAATGATGCTTGTCTGACTGTAGAGTATTTCTGCCTCCATCACCTGCAGACTGCTGATCAGCTGGCGGATTTGCTTTGGTCGCTGCTGCAGTTTGCGGGACAGCTCGAAACCTACCCAAGTTGCGGCAATAAGCACAAGTATTGCTCCTATCCACTTCATGCGTTTGCACCTGCCGGGCTAGCTGTTTCCAGCAAAGCTTGTACTACGCCAGGAGACATGCCCTTCTTCAAAATGACGATGCGTTCGAATACTTTCTGTTCGAATAAGGGCTTTAAAGAAGGACGTTGACGGATGGAATCCAAGCTGTCACCGTGAACACTGCATACGATCCTCACACCTGCATGCAAGGCTTCCTGCAATGCCTGGACATCCCGTTCGCTTCCAATCTCGTCCGCCACTATTACATCAGGGGACATCGATCGGATCAGCATCATTAAACCCTCTGCTTTCGGACAGGCATCCATGATATCCGTCCTTTTTCCAAGATCATGCTGCGGTATGCCATTGATGCTTCCTCCAATTTCAGAGCGTTCGTCAACGACTGCAGTCTTCAACGCCGGATATTGCTGCCAGCCTGTTGATAGAGAACGGACTATATCACGAAGAATGGTCGTTTTACCAGACTTCGGCGGTCCTATGATAAGCGTATGGCGACAAGTGCCGTCAGGCTTGTACAAGGAAGACATGATTTTTCCCGCTGCTCCTGGTCTTGCTTTGGCAATTCTTATATTGAAGGAGGATATATGCTTAAGAGCTTTTACGACACCGCCCTCTGTATTGACCTGCCCGCTCAATCCGACGCGATGCCCTCCTGCAATGGTGATATAACCTTCTCGCAATTCATTTTCAAGTGCATATAAAGAAAAATCACTCAATTGATTCAGCATGAACCGAGCATCTGCAGCCTCCATTAGCGAAGCTTTAATCCATTCAGTTCCGTCATCGAAGCACAACTCAAGCTGCTGATTCGTCCGGCAGCGAATTTCCTGCAGCTTGTCCCATCGTCTCCCTACTTTTTCTGACAAGAGAGCTTGTAAAGGCGGTCGAAACAATTTCTGGATTTCCTTCATTCTGCTCACCTCTAACTTCGATTGGACACGTTGTCCATACTGTAATGTATGTGCCTCTGAATGGTTTATGCCACAAAAAAAGAGCCCCTTCCCATGTTGGGAAGAGGCCCTCTCGCTGTCTTATGCACGTGATACGTATTTTCCATCTGAAGTGTTGATGATAAGTACATCGCCTTCGTTGATGAAGAAAGGTACTTGCACACTCAAACCAGTTTCTACGATAGCTGGTTTCGTACCGCCGCTTGCAGTATCACCTTTGATACCTGGTTCTGTTTCTACAACTTTCAATTCTACGTTATTCGGAAGATCTACACCAAGTGTTTCACCACCGAAAGTCATAACACTGATTTCCATGTTCTCTTTCAGGAATTTCAGCTCATATTCGATCTGCGCTGTAGATAGTTCCAGCTGATCGTATGTGTCGGTGTCCATGAAAGTATGTGTTTCACCAGAAGCATAAAGATATTGCATCTTTTTATGTTCGATATGTGCACGAGATACTTTCTCTCCAGCACGGAATGTTTTTTCCTGGATGTTACCATTACGCAAATTACGCAGCTTAGAACGTACGAATGCCGCACCCTTACCTGGTTTTACGTGCTGGAAATCGATAACCTGCCACAGGCCATTATCTACTTCGATTGTTAAGCCCGTACGAAAATCGTTTACTGAAATCATTGTTTTCCTCCTTCGAAAAACGGCTGTTACAAAGTAATTAAATCTTTAGTGGAGAACGTCAGGCGTTCACTGCCATCAGCTGTCAGCACGAGATCATCCTCAATTCGGCATCCGCCTACTTCCGGTATGTAGATCCCCGGCTCTACTGTAACAACCATTCCCGGCTTCAATACCGTATCGGAACGGAAGGATAGAGCTGGCGATTCGTGTACATCCATACCGAGCCCATGTCCGGTTGAATGTCCGAAGTACTGACCGTAGCCTTTTTCGGAGATATAGTCTCGTGTGAGCGCATCGGCTTCTTTACCAGTAATACCTGGTTTCACGCCTGCTACTCCTCGAAGATTCGCCTCTAGTACTATATCATAAATTTCACGTAATTTGTCACTTATCTCACCTACTGCAAAAGTTCGGGTGATATCCGAGCAATATCCATTGTAAAGGGCACCATAATCAAGCGTAACCAATTCGCCCTTTTGAATCTCCTTATCTGATGCTACACCATGCGGCAATGCGGAACGGTATCCGGAAGCGACGATCGTATCGAAACTGGATTGTGTCGCGCCCTGCTTGCGCATAAAGAACTCAAGCTCGTTGGAAACTTCGATTTCCTTCATGCCTGGCTTCACGAAAGTAAGGATATGTGTATATGCTGCATCGGCAATCTCGGCAGCGGTCTTCATGATAGCAAGCTCTGCCTCTGATTTGATCAGACGCAGCTCCTCAATCAAGCCTGATGCAGGAATGAGGTCTGCATGTACAGCATTCTGAAACTGCTGGTACAGTGCGAAAGTAACATCTTCATGCTCAAATCCAGCTTGCTGAGCACCTTCTTTAAGAAGCTGTGCAGAAGCTTCCTGAATGATGGACTGTTTATGCTCGATGATCTCAAAATCAGGAGCTTGTTCTGTTGCCTGCTCAATATAACGGAAATCAGTGAGGAACAGCTGCTTCGATTTAGTGATGATAAGAAGGCCTGCACTTCCGGTAAAGCCTGATATGTATCGGCGGTTCTGTGCACTCGTTACGATGAATGCGTCCAAGTTCTTCTTTTCCATTAAGGCACGTAATTTCTCTAATTTCTCCATCTGTTTCTTCCTCTCCCTTTATTTCTCCAGCAGCGCTAAAGCCGCATATCGGTATCCTTTAATACCTAAACCGACGACCTGACCTTTACACACGGATGCCAGCATCGAATGATGACGGAATTCCTCCCGCGTATGGATATTCGATATATGCACTTCCAGTACCGGAATCGGGACACTCGCAATTGCATCCCTGATAGCGATGCTAGTGTGCGTGTAGGCCGCGGCATTCAGGATAATTCCGCTGCAAGTACGGCCAGCCTCCTGAATCTTGTCGACCATCGCACCTTCGTGATTCGATTGAAAGTCCTCCAGTTCATATCCAAAGCTGTCTGTCACTTTTTTAACTTCCGCAACTACGTCAGACAGCGTGTGACTTCCATAAATACCAGGTTCCCTCGTTCCGAGCAAATTTAAATTCGGTCCATTGATCAACATTAAGCGATTCACGTTCTTCATCCTTTGGTTACATTATTTTAACTTTCACATAGTGTAACATAAGACGAAGGCTTTGTGATTGAAAATTCGAAATGCTTAATTATCCTGGTATGCTTCACTTTGCTGGTATTCGAAGCTGATGCTGTATCCGATAAATACAGCATAAAGCAAATACAAGCACATTGTCGTGATATTTGCATTCCGATCTGCTTGGAATGCACTATCCACGCCATGGATAATCGGGGCAAGCACCAACTGGACAAGAACCCAGAGCACCACACCGAAAATTAAGCTGGGGATGATTCCTTGCTGTTTTTTCAAGAACAGGAAATACAAGTAGGCAATCAAGATGGATAGAATACCGACTATGAAAATGCTGATCAGCTCAGCCACCCAAGTGTCAGCCCAAGGCATCCAAACCCAGGAACGGAGGACGAAATCCGCCACAGACAAGTCGGTAAAATGAAAGAAGTATGCTACCCATGCGATGGCTGACCAAAGCACGCCGCCGACGAATCCGGTAGCGACGGCACTTCTATTAAAACGTGATGCGGTTTTGCGGTTTTGCTGCATAAAATTCACCTCAATACGTAGCATGCCTTAACCAAACGATTTTAATCACAGATGCCATCTAGTGTTATCTGTATTTTTTTAGTAAAATAGAAGGAAATCGAAACGAGGCTGGTGAAATAATGTCAGATAAACAAACCAATACCTATGGCGGGCAAGCCGTCATTGAAGGTGTCATGTTTGCGGGAAAAAACAGCTTCGTTACTGCCGTTCGCAGAAATGACGAGAGCATAGACTACTTAACCGTCGAACGCCAAGACAATCCGAAATTATCCAAGCTGAAAAAGATACCTATACTGCGAGGAATCGCAGCGATCATACACGCTAGCGCCAATGGCACGAAGCATCTGAACTTTTCTTCAGAACGTTACGGGGTCAATCCTGAGGACGATGCACAGATAGTTCCAGAGGAGAAAAAATCAAAGCTGGCAATGATCATTGGTATCGGTGCCGTTGGTGTACTATCCTTTATCTTCGGGAAATTGATCTTCACACTGACTCCTGCACTCGTCGCGGATTTCTTCGACAAGTGGCTTCCTTCCAGGTTCGAACAAGTTGCACTGGAAGGTTTCCTGAAGCTTATCCTGCTTCTTGCCTATGTTTATCTCGTTTCCCTGACACCATTGATCAGACGTGTATTCCAATATCACGGCGCTGAACATAAGGTGATCAACTGTTACGAAAACGGTCTGCCTCTTACGGTAGAGAATGTACAAAAGCAATCCAGGCTTCATTATCGATGCGGATCAAGCTTTATGCTGTTCACTGTCATAGTCGGGGTGATTGTGTATATGTTCGTTGCCACAGATCCGCTATGGTGGCGTATGGTGAACCGTATCCTGCTTCTGCCGCTTGTCATCGGTCTGTCCTTCGAGGTACTGCAGCTGACGAATAAGGTTCGTGATATCCCTGTTCTTCGCTTCCTTGGCTATCCAGGCCTATGGCTGCAGCTGGTCACGACAAAAGAGCCAAAGGATGATCAAGTGGAAGTTGCCCTGGCTTCTTTCAAAAAAGTGCTTGAAAATGATTCTGTACAGGTGAATAGTGGTATAAAGATAGTAAGATAACGAAACCATGTCACCATCAAGGCATGGAAAGGAGGAAAATGGGTTGCGTAGATCTGGGTCTTCCATCATCGTGTTTGTTTTGATTGGTCTTGCTGTCATCGGTGTCAGCATGCAGCTCGTGACAAATCCAGGAGCATTCTTCCAAAACGTGCTCGTTTGGATCGGAGGTGCCGTCCTCTTTGGTGCATTACTCTACTTCATTCTTACACGCTTGCGTGGCCGCTCCGCTGCAGGCGGCAGCGGCAGCAGCAGTGATATGCAGAAATATAAGAAAGCAGTAAAGCAGTCCAAACAGAAATACAAGCAGCCAAAAGCCCGCCCTGTCAGCAAACCAGCTAAACCAGCAGCTAGTATCAAAAAAGCTTCCGCTGCCAGAAAAAAACGTCCGGTAAAGGATCGCTCACGCGGTCCGCAGCTTCGTGTCATCGAAGGAAACAAACAGAAACGCAAAAAGTCGAGCATCTGATGCCCGACTTTTTTTATGGCCAGCGTTTTAGAAAGTGCTCTGCTTTCTCTTTGCCGACTGCTATCAGCTTCTCCTTTTCCAAAGCTGATATATCGAAATCGGCCATTCCGATACCTTCTACCGGAATGAAGATGATGTCCCTTGCTGTTTCCTGATTTATATGACGCATATCATGCGCTACCTTCATCGTCTTAAAAAGCGCATAAAACAGATCAAAAGATTGATGAACTTTCTGGACCGGAATTTTTTGTACTGCTTCACTCAGCTTCATTCCCAGGATAGGCCGCCTCAATAGACGCTCCTCCCCTTCCAGTGTCCAAAGCGGGAAGTTGCTCAGCACTCCGCCGTCGAGCAGCAGACTTCTTTTCCGATTGTTATAGAGAAGTTTTGCCGGCATGAATATGTACGGAATACCTGCACTCATCCTAATAGCCCGGGCTACCGGGAAACTTCCGCCATCGATTCCATATGTCTCGTTCAAATCATCCGGAAAAACGATTAACCTGCCTAACGTTACATCTGCTGCGATCACTTTCAATGTTCGAGGCTTCAAATCATGAAAAGTATACACTTGTTTTCTTGCCAATGCCTCATAAAGCCAGCGTTCCAATGCATTTCCTTTATACAGGCCCATCTTAAAATAAAGCGTCAGCCAGTTGGCAAAGGGAATATATCTTGTAAGCTTAATAGGATCGGTGAATTTACTGATATCCGTTTCTTGAAGCAATGCTTCCATTTCTTCCCCGCTGTAGCCTGCTGCCAGCAAGCCGGCGACAATAGCACCAGCAGAGGTGCCAGCCACATTTTCAAACTCGTATTTCTCCTTCTCCACAGCCTGTATAGCACCGATGAATGCAAAAGCCTTCACCCCGCCGCCTGAGAAAACACCGTCTATTTTCATAAGCACGCTCCATGATGACTTTTTATTATACCTAATCAGGAAAGTGCTTTTTTAGAACAAAAAAACCATCCAAATTGGATGGTTTCTGTTAAGACTTCTGTTTTTGCTGTATTTTGATCAATGCTTCTTTCCGTTCATTATCTTCCTGGAAGTACTGAACAAGATCACCGATCCGCTCGATTGAATTCCAGCTCATATGATGCTCGATACCTTCTACATCCTGATAAATATTCTCTTCCTCGACACCGATTATTCGCAGGAAGTCTTCCAAAAGTTCATGCCGATAGACAAGCCGTTTGCCGACCTGCTCTCCTTTATCAGTAAGAATCAAGCCACGGTACTTTTCATATTTCAGATATTCATCTTTGTCCAGCTTCTGCACCATTTTCGTAACAGAAGACGGATGTACCTGCAGATTCTCTGCTATATCGGACACTCGGGCATATCCTTTTTTCTCCATTAATATGTAAATTTGTTCAATATAATCTTCCATGCTCGGTGTAGGCATAAAACTCCTCCATTCAATCCACTGCAACTTCTATCTTAATATGATACACCTTTTCCAGCGGACAAACAAGCCAACAAAGTTGAAGCGGGTCAAAAGTGTTACACTTATATGAACAGCTATAAAAAATCTTTGAAAATAAGCGCCTGCTTGCTATAATGTAAGTTGGAGTATCAGCAGATGGGGGAAATGACATGGAAGCAGTACTAGTTATTGGAGTTGCACTGATTGTATTCATCGCATATAGTGTAATCCGCTATTTCATTCAGAAGAAACACCTGAAAACTCTTACAGAGGAAGAATTCAAAGCTGGATACCGTAAAGCGCAGCTGATTGATGTACGTGAGCCGAAGGAATTCGACGGCGGACACATCCTAGGTGCACGGAATATCCCACTTACCCAGCTTCGCTACCGTTTGGCTGAAATCCGCAAGGACAAGCCTGTTTATATGTATGACCAAAACGGTACACGTACTGTTCGTACTGCAGCAATGCTGCATAAAAAAGGCTATCAGGATCTTAATCAGCTAAAAGGCGGTTTCAAAGCCTGGAGCGGTAAGATCAAACGTAAAGGTGATTAAAAGAGCTTTGCACATTATGTGTGCAAAGCTCTTTTTTCATTCTGGTGTAGGTGTATAGCGAAGAATCGGCTTTCTGGCGGCAGTCGTTTCATCCATTCTGCTGACGACTGTTGTATGCGGCGCCTCTTGTACAATCTCTGGGTTATGTTCTGCATCTGCAGCAATATCCAGCATCGTATCAATGAAACTATCCAATGTTTCTTTCGCTTCTGTTTCGGTTGGCTCGATCATTAGTGCTTCCTCAACATTGAGCGGGAAGTAAATAGTCGGTGGATGGTACCCGAAATCAAGCAATCGTTTCGCGATATCAAGCGTACGGACACCCAGCTTTTTCTGTCTGCGCCCGGAAAGAACGAATTCATGCTTACAATGCTGGGTGTATGGCAGATCGAATGCTTCACTCAAGCGACGCATCATGTAATTCGCATTCAGGACCGCATATTCACTTACACGTTTCAGTCCTTCTGGTCCCATCGTCCGGATATACGTGTACGCACGTACGTTGATACCGAAGTTTCCGTAATATGGCTTCACTCGTCCGATAGAATCTGGACGATCTTCGTCAAGGATGATTCCTTCCCCTTGTCTGCGGACAACCGGCTTCGGCAGGAAGGCTGCAAGCTCCTCCGAAACGCCGACAGGACCCGATCCTGGTCCCCCGCCGCCATGCGGGCCGGTGAATGTTTTATGCAAATTCAAGTGCACAACATCAAAGCCCATATCTCCAGGTCTTGTATAACCCATGATGGCATTCAGATTTGCACCATCATAATACAATTTACCGCCTGCTTCATGGACAATCTTGGCCATTTCCAAAATATCCTTTTCGAACAGACCGAGTGTATTCGGATTCGTAAGCATCAGCGCTGCTGTATCTTCTCCAACGACTCGACGCAAATCCTCCAAGTCAACTAGTCCTTCTTCATTTGATTTAACTGTTACTGATTCGAATCCAGCAACAGTTGCCGAAGCAGGGTTTGTTCCATGCGCCGAATCCGGCACGATAACCTTCGTACGCTGCGTCTCGCCATTCTTCTCATGCAAGGCACGGATCATCATCAGTCCAGTCCACTCTCCATGAGCTCCTGCTGCAGGCTGCAAGCTAACCTCGTGCATACCGGTAATTTCCTTCAGCTGCTCTTGCAGATCGAACATAAGCTCCAGTGCACCTTGTGCCGTTTTGTGATCCTGATACGGATGAACGTGGCTGAATCCATCCATTCTGATGACATCTTCATTGATTTTCGGATTATACTTCATCGTACAAGAGCCGAGCGGATAGAATCCGGAATCAACGCCATAGTTTCTTCTTGAAAGAGCTGTGTAATGCCGGATGATCTGCAGCTCGCTCAATTCTGGAAGCGCTGCTGGTTCGCTTCGAATATATTCTGACTCGAAAACTTCTGAAAGATCCGTTTCCGGAACATCCAGCGGCGGCAAGCTGTATCCTGTCCTGCCTGCTTTCGTTTGTTCGAATAACAATGGGAAATCAGTATTGTTTTGCATGGACTGCAGCCACCTCTCTTACAAATGTATCAATCTGTTCTTTTGTGCGCTGCTCCGTCACAGCTACAAGTATGTGGTTCTTCAAACGATCATCAATCCGTCCCAAGTGATACCCCCCGATAAACCCTTGTGTAACCAGATGATCATTCAGTGCATCCGCATCATCTTCTACTTTAATTACCAATTCATTAAAGAAGGCACCTTGGAAGATGACTTGCAGCCCGTGTGCTTCAAGCTGCTTTTTCATATAAAGTGCTTTTTGGATATTCAAGTGAGCCATCTCAGCTACACCTTTTTTGCCTAGTGCACTCATGGCAACTGAAGAAGCCAAAGCATTCAATGCCTGATTGGAGCAAATATTCGATGTGGCCTTGTCCCGGCGGATATGCTGCTCACGTGCTTGGAGTGTCAGAACGAAACCACGTCTGCCTTCCTCATCTTTCGTCTGTCCGACAAGTCTTCCTGGCAGCTTGCGCATCAATTTCGCTGAGCTTGCGAAATAGCCGCAGTGAGGACCGCCGAACTGCGCCGGGATACCGAATACCTGTGTATCCCCAACAACGATATCTGCTCCGAAGCTGCCTGGCGGAGTCAAGAATCCTAAAGCCAACGGATTGCTGGAGACAACCATCATCGCTTTCGGCTGTGCATCTATGATTTTGCGAATAACAGCTAACGGTTCGACCTGTCCGAAGAAATTCGGATATTGCACGATGACACTAGCCGTATCCTCATCCACAGCTTCTTCCAGTGCTTCTAAATCGGTCAAGCCATCCTTATGAGGAACTGTGACAATTTCCAAATGCTGCCCTCTTCCATAAGAATCGATCACTTGTCGAGATTCCGGATGAACCGCTTCTGATACAATGATTTTCTTCTTCCGCGTATGGCCAGCGCTTAATGTCGCTGCTTCTGCAAGTGCAGTTCCGCCATCATACATGGAGCTATTCGCAACATCCATTCCAGTCAGCTCAGCAATCATCGTCTGGAACTCAAAGATTGCCTGCAGCTCTCCTTGGGAAATTTCAGGCTGATACGGCGTATAAGCTGTATAGAATTCAGATCTCGATATAACATGATCCACAATCGAAGGAATGTAATGATCGTACACACCAGCTCCAAGGAAGGAAGCATGTGTTTTCATCGTCACGTTACGACTTGCCAAAGCTGCCAGTTCAGCTTTCAATTCCCCTTCACTTTTCGGTTCCTTGATCTGAAGCGGTCCCTTCAAGCGAACTTCCTCGGGGATATCAGAGAACAGCTCCTCCGTGTCTTTCACGCCTATCGTTTGAAGCATTTCTTCTTTGTCTTGCTCTGTCATCGGTAAGTACCTGAAATCCATGCTGTATCCTCCCTCTATTTCCGTTTATAGAATGGTGTTGCAACTACCTTGGCTTGCAGCCGTTTCTTTCGTATCTGCACTTCCACCAGACTGCCTTCTTCGACAGCATCCGCTTGTACGAGTGCAAGGCCGATATAACTATCCAGTGTCGGTGACTTTGTTCCTGTCGTTACCTCACCGATTTGTTCGTCACCGCTGAAAATTGGATAACCATGGCGCGGTATCCCTTTTTCCTGCATTTCAATGCCGACGAGCTTCCGGTTCGCTCCGTTCTCTTTTTGCTTCTTCAAGGTCTCTTTTCCGATGAATTCGGCAGACTTATTCGTTTTCACTGCAAATCCAATTCCCGCCTCGATCGGCGTAATGTCCTTCGACAACTCATTCCCATACAGCGGCAGATTCGCTTCAAAGCGTAAGGTATCCCTTGCACCCAAACCAACTGGCTGAAGATTGTATGCTTGACCGTTTTCCAGCAAAAGCTCCCAGACAGCTTGCCCGCTTGCAGCCGGTCCGTAGATTTCAAAGCCATCTTCGCCAGTGTAGCCTGTGCGTGAGATTAGGAAATCTCCTTCCGCCCCTTCCAGATGCACTGGAAAAGCGAATCGGAAAAATGAAATTTCCGACAATTTTTCATCTGTCAGCTTCTGCAGTATTTGCTCTGCATGAGGTCCTTGCAGGGCAACTTGCATATAAGCATCTGATTGATCTTCGATACTGACACCATCTCGTTTATGAGAAAGCAGCCACTCCAAGTCCTTTGCTGTATTGCTGGCATTCACAACTAGCAGATAACGGTTCTCTTCCAGCATATAAACGATTAAATCGTCTACTGTTCCGCCATTTTCATAACACATGACACTGTATTGCGCTTTATTCGGAACGAGCAGTTCAATGTCATTTGTCAGGACAAACTGCAGAAAGTCTTTGCTAGCTGGTCCTTCAACCAGAATCTCACCCATATGGGAAACATCGAACAAACCGGCCGCCTGCCGCACTGCATGATGTTCTTCCTGGATGCTGCTGAAATGGACTGGCAGTTCCCATCCCCCGAAATCGATCGTCTTGCTGTTTGCCTCGTAAGCAGGATAAAGCGGGGTTCTTCTCAACTCACTCATCATCTTGCTCCTCTCTTATGTACCTCGCAACAAAAAACAGAGCCACCTCGAAAAAGCTTTGAGGGGCTCTGTCCATTTACCAGAAAGTTTCTTATCGTCCTTGGACCATAGTTGCTTCTTGGGTGGCTTCTACTACGGAAGCACTCTCCAGAGTTGCGTCGTGCTGGAGTTCTTTTGCCTGAGAGATTCACTCAATATTTGCTCCTTCGGCGCCGCTGTACAGCGGTCTCTCCTCCAACATTCACTCGCGGTTTATGAAATTGGAAAACGCGGGCATACTAACAGACAATCAACCTATAAAAAAGCAAAATCCAAACATTTTAATAAAAAATATTGATAATGTCTGGTTTCAGCCTCATTATAACATAACATTTTTACGATGTGTCTACCTTTTTAAGCTTTTTAAACGAAACTCCGAAGAATAAGGAGATGAAATCACAATGCAGGTGCATATAAAAGATGATAAACCTTTCCTCGACATGATGGATGATAAATTGCAGCAAGAAGGAGAAACAGCATCATGGGAGCATTTCAAGATGGCTTATACAGCGGCCAAGGAAACGAATATCGATACATTTACCGGGTTGGTTGCACCTGGCTATCTGCCGCATATGACCTTCCATCCCCATCAGCTGGAAGCAAGCCGGCGAGTTGTGGAAGAAATGAATGGACGCGCCATCCTGGCAGATGAAGTTGGTCTGGGGAAAACGATTGAAGCAGGTCTCGTATTGAAAGAATTAATGATACGAGGCTTGGTGAAAAAAGTACTTCTGCTCGTGCCGGCATCTTTAGTGAACCAATGGGTGAACGAATTGAACACAAAATTTCATATTCCGGCAGCCTCCCAGCGTAAGCAATATGTGTGGGAGCATTATGATGTGATCGTCTCCTCCATCGACTTGGCAAAGCGCTCCCCTCACCGGGAGATCATTTTGGAGCAGGACTATGATTTCGTGCTGATCGATGAGGCGCATAAACTGAAAAACAATAAGACAAGAAACTATGCGTTCATCCAATCGCTCAAAAAGAAATATTGCCTGCTGCTGACTGCAACGCCTGTCCAAAACAAGCTAAGTGATATTTACAATCTTGTATCCTTGCTAAAGCCTGGCTACCTTGGCAGCTACAAGCAATTCAAAGATACATATGGAGATGACCGAAGAGATGCAGAAGAGCATCATTACTTGAAGGAGCTTATCCGTAAAGTGATGGTCCGCAACCGACGGGAAGAAACGGGACTGCAATGGACAAAGCGGAAAGTGGAGACGATTTGGATTGATTTTACCGAACAAGAGCGACAGGTATATGAAAATATGCAAGACTCCACCAGTGCTGCAGCAACCTTTGCAAAAATAACCCTGCTCCGCGAGCTATGCAGCTCCAGGGAAGCGGCATATTTGTCCATGAAAAAGATGGTCGAGGAAAATCCGGAAACCGGTAATGTGTATTTGCCCGTTATGAAAGAGATTGAAAAGCTGCCGCAGCATAGCAAGGCACTGAAAGTGGTCGAGCTGATCAAGGCTGCTCCTCCAGGAGAAAAGTTCATCATCTTTACCGAATACCGGGCAACGCAATTTTACTTGCAGTGGACGCTGAAGCAGCACGACATATCCTCCGTTCCATTCCGAGGTGGGTTCAAGGCCGGTAAAAAGGATTGGATGCGCGAGCTGTTCGAAAAACACGCACAAGTACTGATTGCGACCGAAGCTGGCGGCGAAGGTATCAACCTCCAATTTTGCAGTAATATGATCAATTATGATTTGCCATGGAACCCGATGCGGCTGGAGCAGCGCATTGGAAGGATCCATCGTTTTGGTCAGCAGAAGGATGTACAAATCTATAATTTTGCCGTACGGAACACGCTTGAAGCACACATATTGGAATTGCTTTATAAGAAAATCAACTTATTCGAGCGGGTAATCGGGAATCTAGATCATATCCTTGCCGAACTGCAAGTTTCCGATGTGGAAAAAGAGATTAAGCGGATATTTGCTGACTCCCGTTCCGAAGGAGAAATAAAAGTAAAGCTGGATAATTTGACTGCGGTAATCACCGAGACGGGTGAACAGCTGGAAAGGGATAAATTACATGGATAGACAAACACTCCACCAGTTTCTGCGGAAATTTTTCCTATCTAACGGCTGTCAGCTTCTTGAGGAAAAAGAGGGGCTGCTTCGGTTCCTATTGACTCCAGAACTGGATGAAGAATTGATGAATCGGCCGTTTTATTGGCGCTATAAGAAAAGACTTGGCCAAGAAGGTGATCCTATGGAGCTCACCCTTCTGACCGACCCAAACGAGACAGCTGAGAAAGCAGAGCATATTCATTTCGGCAGCCCTCGACTGCACAAGATATTCCGTCTGATCCGCGACTCCGCCCAAGTAGCTCGTCTTTATGAAAAGGTAGATACAGCTTCCCGGACACCTTTATACCCGTGGCTAATCCGCAACATGAGCGTCCACTTTTCCGGTAAACGCAAACGTACGGAAACACATTCTGTTGGCTTACAGTTACTGAATGGCCAGCTCGCAACCGATTGGATGGAGAACTTCTCCCAGGTGGAATTCAGACAGCAAATCAGCGATCAATGCTATTGCCTCTCCCCTATCATCCGATACCAAAGCGGCTACCAACGGATAAGCAGCTATATGCATACCTATCTGGATACTATTGATGACAGCTGGGTGAAAGAAACAGCAGAAACGCTCAAACAAGAAGAAGAATTGCTGGCACACTTTTTTGATCAAAGCGCTCAGGAAGAGCTCGAAGAAGAAATCCGCGAAGAAAGAGCTGCACTATATAAGAACGAGCTGGATGCAGTGCATAAAAGACTAGTCCCATCCATTCAAATGGAGACAATCAATGCCGGCATCTTCTATCTATCCGAAGAAACCGTACAGAAACTGCTCCATAAAAAAGAGGCCTGAATCATGTTCAGGCCTCTTACTTTTTACGACTACGGAAGAACAGCTTGAAAGCAAATGGCAGAACACCAAACCACTTTCCGTGCAGCTGGTGTTTTTCTTTTTCCTTCTGTTTCTTCTCCTGCTTCGGTGCATCCATCTTTTTCACCAGCTCCTGGGTTACGAATCGGAAATAATCATTGGAAGACATGTGCTTAGCCCCCTCTACTTTTACTAGTAGCGTGACCAATTTCATTTCGTTCCATACAACATACGTGAAGTTCTCTTTCTTAATTAGCAGAAATGAATTTTGTCCTCCAATGCACTGTGTTTCCTTTATTTTCGCAATATGACCGCTGCTATGACTTTGTAGTATTGTAACTGCAAAGGAGGTGATATAAGTGCTGGATAGCCCTTCAGTTTTTGCGGCTAGTTTGATGGAAGAAGCGATACAGCAGCGGGCGTCAGACATTCATTTCACACCGGAAGAAGATGAAACAAGCGTATTCATACGGATACACGGAAAGCGTGTCCTGCACAGTCGCTTATCGACTCCGAGTTTTCGCAAGCTGATTGCTTACTATAAATTTGTCAGCGGTATGGATATCGGAGAGATGCAAAAACCTCAGGATGGGGCAATGCCATTTTCGTATAAGGGACAAAAGCAATATTCTCTTCGTCTATCTACCCTGCCGCTGAAACAAACAGAAAGCTTGGCAATTCGTATACTTCCCCAAAGTGATGCACCCTTGCTCGACCAGTTGTTTTTATTTCCGTTCCAAATAAGTTCATTGCGGCAACTATTGCTGGAAAGTACAGGAATTCTCCTGTTCACAGGCCCGACAGGCAGCGGGAAAACGACGACAATGTATAGCATCCTGCAGGATTTATTACGAATCAAAGCATGTCAGGCTATCACATTGGAGGATCCGATTGAGAAAAGAATGGAAAACATGCTGCAGGTGCAAGTGAATGAGAAGGCCGGCCTTACGTATCAAGCAGGATTAAAAGCAGCGCTGCGGCATGATCCTGATGTGCTGATGATCGGAGAAATCCGCGATGAATCCACAGCCAGCTTCGCCTTCGAAACGGCAAGGACTGGACATCTTGTCATAAGCACGCTCCATGCCAAAAATGCAGCAGGCGCTATTCACCGCTTGAAGGAAATGGGAATTCCCATAGCTGACTTGCATCATACGTTAATTGGTGTCGCATCGTTGGAACTTCTTCCTATCACAACGCCCCATCCTTCACGTGCGGCCATTATGGAGCTGGCCGACTCTTCACAAATCAGCCGCATGCTGAAAACGAATAAAACATCTTTCCTGACATTCGCAAAACTTAGGAGGAAAGCCTATGCATATGGTTTTATCACGAAAGAAAATTATCAACTTCAAGAAGGATGACAAACTGTCTATGGAACAGCAGATGCTTTTCCTCCAGCAGCTTCACCGACTCAGAACACAAGGATATGATATGGCTCGCTCGCTTGATTTCCTTCACTGGCAGCCGCAATGGCGAACGGCTACACAGACTCTTCAGGAAGGTCTTAGGCAAGGTTTGCGACTGGACGAAGCCTTTTCACACGCTCGTTTTTCATCGTTAATCGTCATTCACTTTTATGTGGCACATCATGACGGAAACTTGGAAGATGCATTGGCAAGAAGCTACACTACAATGCAAAAACAAATACAGCAGCTTACTAAGTTCAAGAAAGTCACTCGTTACCCCATCTTTCTTCTATTGAGTATTCTGCTGCTGCTTCTTTTTGTTAAGCTTTATGTCTATCCTTCTTTTCTAACTCTTTTTGCATATTCTGCAGAATCAGCAACCCTTCTCCGCTTTTTCTCCAATCTGGTGAATTTACTTTTGTATGCAAGCTTACTCCTCGGTGTGATCGGAATCAGTCTATATTTCCTACAAGGATCCTTTAAGAAACGCTGGCCACCCGCAAAGAAACGCTATTACTTGGAGCGCATACCTGTCATTCACAGTATAGCCCGCACAAGGACAAGCTTCCAGTTCGCCATTCAGCTTGGTAATTTTCTTTCAGCGGGACTTTCCCTGTATGAAAGTCTCCAGCTTCTATCAAAACAGCAATATCATGACATGCTTCAGTTGTACAGCAGTGTCTTACTATCCCAGCTGACCTCAGGATATACATTGAAGGAATGTCTGCCAAGTTTTCCACTGCTTGATGCCCAGCTTCAAAGTATTTTGGTGAAAGAAAATGATGTATCATCACAATCAAAAGATTTGCTGATGTATGCAGAGATCATGACAACTAAAATGGAAGATCGAACAAAAACTGTCCTCTATCTGCTCCAGCCTATTCTGCTTTGCATCATGGCACTATGCATCATTATTGTCTATCTATCTTTGCTTCTCCCTATGTTTCAGATGGTTCATACACTATAGAAAGAGGTTAACTGATGCGAAATGAAAAAGGATTCACATTAATAGAAATGCTTATAGTTTTGCTTGTTATCTCCGTGTTGATGATTCTTATCGTGCCGAACTTAGCTGATAAAAATGACCGGGTCCAAACGCAGGGCTGTGAGGCACTATTAAAATTAGCTGAAAGTCAAGTGCAAACGTATAAGATAGACAATGGGACCGCCCCAACCTCGATTGCACAGCTCCAAGATGGCTACTTGACTGAAACGACATGTCAGGGTGGTAAGCGTTCCTTGGTACTAAGCCCTGGAGGCGAGGTTTCTTTAACGAATGCATCAGGCTCATAAACAAAAAGGTTTCAGTTTGCTTGAATTGATTATAGTACTCGGTCTCGCTTCTTTACTGATTAGCATCGGAACAGGTGTGTATTCCCACTTATTTGTGGAAGCAGAAGCAAAACAATTCAAAAATCGGCTGGAACAAGATTTGCTTTATTTGCAGCAATACACGCAATTCGACAGGTCAGCTAAGCTGTACCTAGATAAAGGTAAATATGAAATCTATTCAAGCAGATTGAAGAAAGTTCTGTTAGTCCAGGAAATACCTGAAGGCTATGCGATTACTATTTATCCCAGTGCATTGTCATTCGGGTTCAATCAAACAGGTACAGCACTTGCTCCTGGTAATTTCACTATACGTACTCCTGCCGGAACCGATAAACTTGTATTTCCGCTTGGGAAAGGAAGAGGGCGCTATGAAGAAAGCAGATAATCAAGATGGTTTTCTGCTGCTGGAAGCATTGTTCAGTTTCGCGATGTTTCTGCTGCTATGTACGCTTCTGCTTCCGTTATGGATTGACGTGAAAAAGGAACATTACATTCAGGAAAAACGTACGTTTTATTATAGTCTTCTCCAAAATGAACTCGCAAAGGCCGAACCAAAAGATCAGTATTTTAGAGACGATAAACTATTTATCGCATTAAGATTCAGTATCGAGGATGGACTTAAAAAAGGCTGCATTGACCTAAGAGTAAAAGGGCGAAAGGAGAATCGCTGCCTATATGGTTATCTCGAATAATAAAGGTTTCACGCTTCTTGAAGCAATAATTGCATTGGGCATATTGATTCTGATTCTCGTTTCAGTCCCTCCCCTTCTGACTCCTTTGGTTCAAGACACAAAATCAGAAGCTGTGTCTGTCAGACAGGCACTTCACTTCATATCAATGGAAGTGCACAAAGGCGCTGCTGTAAATACCGCGGAAGATAAGCTTTACATTCAGGATCAGCAAGGTCGAACAGCAGTTTTTGAGCAATATAAAGATATGATTCGAAGACAAGTTGATGAGAAAGGACATGAAATCTACTTGCACCATATTGAAGATTTAGAATTCATCCAGGATGGCAGCTCGATTGTCATAACTGTCAAAGGAAAAGAGGGATTGTCATATGAGAAACGTATTGATATGGAATGAACAAGGGTTCCTTCATCCATTCCTCTTGTTTCTGACAGCTTTCTTTCTGCTCCTACTAACTTCAGGCAGTATGCTTCTTCAAACGAAAGTACAATCGACTGACATGCTTTTCGAACAGTATAAATTAGAGCAAGCTGCATCTATCGCTTTCAAAACAGTCGAAAACCACTATCTTCCGAATCTAAAACCAGATGACGATGATCAAACCATTGAAATCCATAACAAAGCTTTGGAAGCTCATATCACCATTAATAGAGAAGAACAGCACCTACTTGTACGATACGAAATCAAAACAGATGAAAGTCTGGAATCGGTCACTTATTATAAAAAATATCCTACATGACGTATAAGATGGACAATCTAGTGCAAAATAGTCTATGTACGATGGGCTATAGCCAAGTGGTAAGGCAGCGGGTTTTGGTCCCGTTATCGTTGGTTCGAACCCAGCTAGCCCAGTATAAAGATCCCGCCAAAATGGCGGGATCTTCTTTTATATAAGGAAAGGATTCTTCGCCTGTTCTTCCCCTATCGTCGTTTTTGGACCATGACCCGGGTATACTTCATAGAAGTCAGGCAGTGACAATAATTGATCGGTAATACTTTGCATCAAGGTCGGCAGATCACCTCGATAAAGATCTGTTCGTCCAATGCCACGCTGAAACAGCGCATCACCGACGATTGCATACTTTTCTTTATGGAAGACAAGGCTCACACTTCCAGGAGAATGCCCTGGTGTATGACGTACTTCAAATTCGAAATGTCCAAACCTCATATTACCTGGCTTCAGATTCACATCCGCATCTCTCGCTGTTATTTGCTTGACTGGAAACATTTTTGAACCATTCTTACCTGGATCACCTAGCCAATCAGCTTCCTCTTCATGCAGATACACAGGAATATGATAGATGTCCCGCGCATCATCGACCGCTCCGATATGATCGAAATGAGCATGTGTCAGTAGAATAGCCTGTGGTCGCAGTTCTTTCTGTTTGATCCATTCAATCAGTTTGACGCTATCTCCGCCTGGGTCAACAATCAGGCAGTCGTTCTTCGATTCCAGTATGTAACAATTTGTTCCCATCGGTCCAAGACTTAAAGTATGTATTTTCATTTTATTCATCTGCTCCTCCCTGCGATTTCTTTTAAAAAAGGCTCGACAAGCATATATGTGTGTACTACTATATAGTATGTATTTGCCAAGCATTCTTTACCACAAGTATAGCAGGTAACCAACTATTTTGCTCATAGGAGGGCAAGCAAGTGATTCTTTCGATCATCTTGTTTTTTATTGCATTTCTTTGTGTTTGCACACTAATTACAGAATGTAAAAAAAGACAAATGAAACAGGCGATCTTCACATTTATTTCTGTGGTCGTCATCACATTAGTTTCTATTACGAACTTATTATAATTCATTAAAAAAGGATCGCTGCTTATGCAGCGATCCTTTTGTTAACTTGCTTTTTCCTTACCTTCTTGGAAATCGTAGAACCGGAGCAAGTCACCATAGATAATCCGATCGGAGTAATTCAGTTCTTTCGTTACTTGTTCCTGAATCGGTTCACAGACGCTTTCTATCTGTTCACCGGTCTCACCGGATATCTCTGCTTCTTCTCCTTCTATATTGTCAGCTGGCTCACCAGTCAGTCTGTCGTAGCACATATCATTGGTGAACACATAATCCTCACTGATGAAATCTCCATTTCGAAGAGCTGTGAAATCTTTGCGATCTTCTGCAAACACATCATTACCAAATTGGATGTCGTGTTTAGCGTCGATACCCAACAGACTCAGGATGGTTGGTTTCACATCAATCTGGCCAGCTACCTTCTCCATTACCTGACCATTTCCATCGCCAGGAATATGGACGAAGAACGGCACACGCTGGTTTTGGATTTGCTGGTACGGTGTAATATCTTTACCTAAATATTGACTCATCGCTTTATTATGATATTCACTGATGCCATAGTGATCTCCCATCATCACGATGATGGAATCTTCATATTCACCCGATTCCTTCAGCTGCTCAAAGAATTTCTGTACTGCTTCGTCTGTGTAGCGCGCTGTTTGGAAATACTTATTCAGTGTCTGGGAGTTGGAGTCAAACTGATCAATAGTCGCTTCTTCTTCCGGCAAATCGAACGGATGGTGGTTCGTCAAAGTGATGAACTTCGAATAATACGGTTTATCCATTTCCTGAAGGTATGGAATCGACTGTTCGAAGAATGGTTTATCCATCAAGCCCCATCCAACTGTATTTTGGTCTTCTCCTTCGGTGATGACGTCATAGCTGTTTTCATCATAGAAGGTGTCATAGCCCAGGCTGTCATACATGACATCCCGATTCCAGAAGCTGGAGTTGTTCGAATGGAATACCGCAGTTGTGTAATCGCTTTGTCCTAAAATTTCAGGTGTTCCGTTGTATTCATTCTGACCGTGAGTGAAAAATACTGCTCCCCGAGGTAACGGATATAAGGAGTTTTCAACTAAGAATTCAGAGTCAGATGTTTTGCCCTGTTCTGTCTGATGATAGAAATTCTCGAAGTAATACGTGTCTTTGTCTTCTGTCAGGCTGTTGAGGAATGGTGTGACTTCTTCCCCGTTCAGCTCATTGTTGATCAGGAAGCTCTGCATGGATTCAAGGGAGATGAAGATGACATTCTTTCCTTCTGCCTGCCCGAATTTAGCTGACTTCTCTGTTTCCACTTCTTCATTTACATAAGAAAGAATCTCAGGAAGTTCATTTCCGTCCGCAAACACGCGCTGCGCTTCCGTCTTTGATTGCATGACTGCATCATATACATGGAAGTTGAACAAACCGATATTCTTGACCAGATATTCCCGGTCAAATCCGCGTGTAAACAGCTGCGGGCGTTCTGCTTCCGCAAGTCCGATGTTTATTACGACAACCGCAGCTATAGCCGCCATTGTTGATACTTTCTTTCTGCGAAGGTATTCAACCGTCATTGTTTCTTTAAAACGATAGCTGAGGAACCAGATAATAGCCAAATCCAAGAACAGCAGAATGTCCTGTGGATAAATGAGGCTTAATACACTGCCGCCAAGGTCAGCGGCATTGCTTCCTTGCATGAGGACCGGCACTGTAAGGAAATCACTGAAGTGTCGGTAAAAAATCAAGTTGATGTACAAGATGATAGAACCCACGAGGCTGATGATCCGGATATACCGCATCTGCCATTTTCGTGAGAATAAAACGCTGAGACCAAAAGCTAAAAAGGCACTGACAAACGGATTCAGCAGCAGAATGAATTCCTGCATCGCATTATCCAAGCTGATGTTGAATAAGAAACGATAAATGATATACGTCTTCAGTCCAAACAAAACTGTCGCCAAAATATATAATGGTGCAGTGAATGTTCGTTTCAAGTAAAAATCCTCCTCATTATAGAACCAAGCGTAAAACAGATGGCAGCAACTTGCGCTGCTGCCATGCACGCATTTCTTTATTTATTTTGCGGTCTCTTCCAAGTGCTGTTTGACTAAGTAAGCAGCACCGTAGACACCTGCATCATTGCCGAGCTGTGCCGGCACGATTTCACATTCATATGTTGTACGCGGCAGGGCAGCTTTCACGAACGCTTCCCTGATAGGTTCCATCAAAGCATCCCCTGCTTTGGATACGCCTCCCCCGATGATGATGCGGGAAGGGTTGGTAAGGATAGCAGCGTTAGCTAACGTTTTTGCCAGGACGCTGGTCGATCTGTCCACAATCTTTTGCGCTTCTGCATCATTTTCGGCAGCCAGCTCGAAGACGTCTTTGGAAGAAACGCGACCGTTTTCTGCAAACCTTCTTCCCAAGCCGCTCTCTGGATGCGCAGCAGCAGCCTCTGTTGCCAAACGGCTGATACCTGTCGCAGAGGAGATAGTCTCTAAACAGCCTTTTCGCCCGCAATTGCACGGGGCACCATTCTCTTCGACGGTGACATGGCCGATTTCTCCTGCCGTACCATTTATTCCATTCACGATATGGCCATTAGCAATGATACCTGCTCCAACACCTGTGCCTAGTGTGATGGCAATGATATTATCCTGCTGTGCACCTGCACCTCTCCACACTTCGCCGAGCGCAGCCAAGTTAGCATCATTGTCGATGAAAACAGGCAATCCGGATAGTACGCCAAGCTCAGCAGAAAGAGGGAAATCACGCCAGCCGACATTGACTGCTTCTGCGATGACACCGTTACGCGGGACAACGAACCCTGGTGCTCCGACACCGATGCCTTGGATTGTTTCCTTTGCAATGCCACGTTCTGTTAGCTTTGCTTGGATTGTTTCCCAGATCTGCTTCGGTATGTGCAGACCTTGCTCATATTTATCCGTCTTGATCTCCCATTTTTCAACTAGTTCGCTCGTTCCATCGATGATGGCGAGCTTAATTGTTGTGCCGCCGATATCGACACCGACCAATAGTCCGTCCTTACTCATTGTTTCCCGCTCCTTCTCGACTATCCGATAAAGCACTTATCTCTTTTCTAAGAATCAAATTTGCTTGTCCATATTCCTCTAATGACAATAGGTTATTGTCATACAGCTCCCGCAGCTCTTCCAGCATCATCGTCAAATCGAGCTTGCGGTCTCCGATGTATACGAAAATACCATACGTCTTCAATAGCTGCATCACATCATAAACCGTTTTCATACACATCACCTAAGTTATTATAACAACCTTCACGTAAAATTGAAAATGATTTAAGACTACGTTCACACCTTCTTAACAATATGCCTTAATGTAAAAAAAATAACCTGAAGCCGGTTGACTTCAAGTCAATTCTTTACAATTAAAACATATCGCTCTTCAAATAAGCATCCAGCAAAGTATATGTAGCAGTCAAAGCACTTTCATGTGTGCGTTCAAATGCATGGGATGCAGCAATACCAGGTCCGATAAGACCGTGGCGGATATCGTATCCTGCACGTATCGCGGCTGATGCATCCGATCCGTAGTATGGATATATATCCAGCTTATATGGCAGACCATTGGATTGAGCGAGCTCTGCAAGCTGTTCTCTCAATGCATAATGGTAAGGTCCGCTTGAATCTTTTACACAGATGGATACATCATATTCTGTAGTGGCTTGACCGTCTCCGATCGCTCCCATATCGACTGCGATATATTCCACTACCTCCGATGGAATGCTTGAATTTCCTCCATAACCAATCTCCTCATTATTAGAAATAAGCATATGTGTGGTGTATGGCAGCTGCAGGTTTTCTTCCTTCAGTCCTCTTAGCAATTCAAGCAGAATTGCGACACTTGCTTTGTCATCCAAATGTCTTGATTTAATGAATCCTGAGTCAGTACGAACAAAACGCGGATCGAACGACACGAAATCTCCTACACGAATCCCGAGAGCTTCTGTTTCGCCACGAGATGTTGTTTGTTCATCGATGCGGACCTCGATGTTCTTCTCGTCCCGTTTTGCTTCTCCAGCTTCCTTATAAACATGAACAGATGTTTGATGCATCAGTATTGTGCCAGTGAAGGCATTATCTTTGCTATGTATCGTACAATATTCCCCTTCGACACTGTTCCAGCGGAATCCCCCTATCATTGCCAAGGACAATGTACCATCTGCTTTTATCCCTCTGACCATGGCGCCTAGTGTGTCAACATGCGCAGTCAGCAGTCGGTGGTGAGCTGTGTCTTTACCTGGTACCGTAATAAGTAGACTGCCTTTATTCGTCACCTTTGAATGGTATCCAAGTGAATCTGCCACACTGCGGCAAAAGTCAATCGCCTGTTCCGTATAACCTGAAGGACTTGGTATATGCACTAGATTTTCCAATGTTTCTGATATTCGATCTATTCGCTTCATTCGTATCCCCTCTTTCATAACATATCGGTCTATTACATAGTATCAATAAGCGAGAGTTTGTCCAATGAGGAGGAAAACAAATGCGAAAATGGCTTATAATTGGATGCGTCTTTTTTTCCATCGTCCTGTTCTCCACTTATATCATTCGTATGCAGCAGCCGCAGCCTGTCATTCAGCACTTTCCGCTTGATAGCTCTGCTGCTTTTATCGATACATCGACTTCCATGAAGAAAGTCGATTTCCGGCGCATCCATTGGCGTCTGATAAGCACACTCGATACCGAAGCATACTTACGGCAAGATGTCGGCCTCTTATACGAAAATGGCCGATTGGTTGGCGTAATGAATAAATGGCAGCACCCCGCCAGTCGGCTTACACAGGAGAAGACACATAGACTTCAGCCGAATAAGCAGCTCGATGCAGTTTCTTTTCATTTTGCTGAACTGCATAAGAATCAAATTACCAGCACATTCAAAATGTCCGGTGTTCGCTCCTACACATCTGGTACGCACGAACTTTTCTCATTTCCAAAAAATGAAAAAGAAATGCAGTCACGTCAGATTGCGAAAACAGAAACGAGCCGGACACTTCAGCAAGTCTGGAACGATGCGAAACAACAATTATCCATTCCAGCAAGTCAATACACCGAGCTACCACTCACCGCTCTGCCGACAGCCGACTTAACGAAAATCCCAGGACTTTCAGAAGATAAGGAAAGACAGGAGATTATCAGCAGGCTATGGGAAGGACTGTATCAAAATTATATACTGCCGATTGGTCCAGCAGTGGAAAAAGGCACAGCAGCTACGTATATCCCGCTTTTGCTGTTTGATAAATCAGGAAAGCATCTGCGCGTCCTCTATCAGGATGAGACAGGTCAGCACAGAGAGCTGCTGCAATATTATTGAGAGAGATTCTGTTGGAGCTGTTCATACTGGCTGTCATCAGGCTTAAGCTCGACTGCTCTCTTTGCATGCTTCATAGCTTCCTCCAATTTTCCTTCTGCCTGGAGGACAAGCGCCAAATTATAATGAGCAGCATGATCCTCCGGGGTTAATGCCACCAGTCGCTCGTAGTCCTGTGCGCTTTTATCCATGTCACCAGTCTTGTAGTAAGCTAAACCACGATTGAATAAAAGCATCGGTTCATATACAGATTCCCCTTCACTCAAAGCTAGGGTCGCATCGGAAATCACAGAAGAATAATCGTTTTGTCTTAGTGCATCTTCCACGTTAAGAACGTGACGCAGTGCATCATTTACTGGTCCAGTAAATCCATACCAAATGAGACCAGCAATAAATGCAATGGACAAAAGTGTACCGCCAATGCGCGCTCTTGTATTTCTTTTACCAGGCAAGCCAACGAGCAAAGCACTGGCAAAGCCTCCTGCCAAGCCGCCGAGATGCGCGAATACATCAATCACATGACTAGCAGAGAAACTGATCACTAAGTTAATAAGCAGGATGACGATCAAACCGTTCCCAATCGTACGCCAGAACAATTTCGGATAAACAACACCAAAATATATCAGCGCTCCAAACAATCCGAAAATCGCACCTGATGCTCCTGCACTAAGACTATCTGAGAAAGCAAAGCTTCCCAGTCCGCCTATGATTCCTCCTAAAATGTAGATGAAGAAGAAACGACGATGACCGAATATCTGCTCTGTCAATGTACCGAGATAATACAATGACAGCATATTTGTCAAAAGATGCAAGGCCCCGATATGTAAAAACATCGAGGAGATGATTCGCCACCATTCATTTTCGGCTAGAATCAATGGATTGTATTTCGCTCCGAGCTCAATAAGCACTGCAGAGTCGGTCGAGCCTCCAAGCAGTGTTTCCAAGAGGAACATTACGACACAAATTCCGATAAGTATAAAGACCAAAAGCGGCTTTTTTCGATGAAAGACGGCTTGGTCTGCCTGCTGCTGCTGAACAAGCAAGCTGCGGAGTCTGCTCTTCTCCACCTCAAGCTCATGTTCATCAGCAGAAGTCAAAGAAACCTTGTCATCAAGCTTCAAATGACGAAATAGCTTCTCCGACTCTTTTTCATATGAGCTGCCATCTAAATAATAAAGCTGCATCGGGATAGGACGCTTACTTTTGATGATCATAGGTTTTTTTAGCTTCGACCAATCATCCGCAGGTTCCTGTTCACCAAAATAGACATTATAGATACGCGTCTTCCTGGCGAACAATCCTTTGCTCATATTCTGTATCTGATTCGCCGTTTTCAAAATATCCTGTTTTAAATGATTTGCCCAAGTAAAGGTTCTATAATTAAGTTTCACAACATGGGTGATACCATTCTGCTTCTTCTCGAGCCAACAAACTCTTAAGTCGTCTTCAGCTCTCGCCAATGTAAAACCATGAACGGCTAACAAATGATTGATCATCTTATAATAGGCCGTTTCTTCGTTGTAGGTCATACCTCTCCCCCTCTTGCCTACAGTTTATCAAAAAAGTCATGGAAAAACGCCCAGTTTACACTGAGCGTTTAAATAAAATCGGGAGCATACGGGAACGTAGGGGCTCAAATCCCATTGAAAGCCGTATAAGACCTTTGCGAAGAACCGTTACGGCTAAAAGTGCATTCAGCACTCGATACCGCTCTCGTATCAAGAATACGACACTTGCTGCCAACGTTAATGTTGTGATGAGGGATTTCCACATCTGCACTCTTCCTTTCCTCTGGGATAAGCCTAGTTTAACCCTAAGCCGAATACTCCTATTCGGTTATAACAGAAAACCATCATCTGTCAAAAGATGGTCCACCGGAAGATCTAATGGTCCAACAGGCAGTGACTGCTTAATCTGCCGGCTGCTTGCAAGAGACAAAGACTTATGTTGATAATCGGTTAGATAACGATCATAATATCCGCCGCCATAACCAATCCTATAACCTGATGTATCGAAAAGAAGGCCGGGCACTATCAGAAGATCCATTTCATCCTTCGAAGCCGGTTCGCAACGTTCGGCGATCGGTTCTTTGATGCCAAACGCTCCGTCCGTTAATTGATTATAGCTTTCGATGTGGTAAAACTGCATACCTCGGTTTTCAATTGTAAGTGGGACACATATTCTCTTCTTCTCGAGCCATGCTTGCTGGATAAGCTTCGTTGTATCCCACTCATGCGGCAGGGCCATCGTCAGGCCAATGCTTTTTGCATCTTTCCAGATGGAAGAAGCAAAGAGGAGCTCTGCAAGCCGATGCTCAACATGCAGCTTATCTGTAAGCGGCATTTCCTTCAGCAAACGTAGTCCTTCCTGTCGAAGTTTTTCTTTTTCTCCCATCTTCCCTGCCTCCTTACTATGTAAAAAAACTCCCGCCAAATGAAGGGGGAGTTTTTTAGTCGAGCTTATTTTGTTTCGCGGTGCAGCGTATACTTTTTCAAGCGTGGGCTATATTTTCTAAGCTCCATGCGTTCTGGATGTTTACGCTTATTTTTTGTTGTAATGTAGTTACGATCTCCTGTTTCTGTGCAGGCGAGAGTAATGTTTACACGCATGTATAATCCCTCCCAACAATCTTAAATAAGTGTATGAAAACTTAACGATCTTCAGACCATCTAATAATAGCAGAATTATGTAAGGTAAGCAACCGTTAACGATAACTATTTCAGAAGAAAAGTGAAAATTGTCGAAAACTATATATCCTGCATCTGCTTGATATGGTATAACTAGGTTAGCAATAAGTAGGAGGTTTATACTAACATGTTAATTGCTGCTATCGCTTTTGTTGCAGCCGGTATCATATTATGGATTTTCTCTTTTTTCATGCAAGATAAATTCAAACAACTGGATCAACAAATTGAACAATTGACCCTTTCGACTATGCAAGAAACATATACGTTGAATAAGAAAGTCAAGATTCTGGAAGAAGAGCTGCTGCCGACTGTACAGCATGAGCCCAAACAAAATAAGGCGTCACAAAAACCCGCTATCTTTCAGCAAATTTTGAAGCTTCAGCAGCAAGGATATTCCATTAAGGAAATTGCCACGCAGACAAGTCTGGCTGAGGAAGATGTATACCGCATCGCTAAACAGGCAGGAGTTCAGCTATGAAGCAAGTGATCCGAGGGTTCGCAACTGCTCTTCTCTTAGCAGGCATTTGTATGCTTGCGTTTCATTTTAGTGAAGATCCTAAAACGGAAGAAACTGCAACAGCTTCAGCTGCAGTCGAAACTGTAAAGCCAAGTATAGATAACATGAAAAAAGAGCTTGAAGAAAACGACTACCATGTGCTGACTAAAAAAGATTATGATCAGCTTAAGGATGCACAAGAGAAAACACCGGAACAGCCAGAAAAAGAAGAGCAAAAAACATTTACTCTTAAGCTGGAAACTGGCATGACTAGCGAAGACGTAGCATCTGCACTTCAAAAAGCCAGTATTATCGAGGATGCATCCGCATTCCGTACGTATTTGGACATTACAGAAGCAAGTGAATCACTGCAAGTCGGCAACTATCAATTAAGTTCCGATATGGGATACGATGACATTGCTAAATTGATGACAAAATAAGAAGCAGCGGCATATGCCGCTGCTTCTTATTTATTTAAATCAACTGCAGTACCTTTAACAAGATATAGGATACTTTCTCCGATATTCGTTATATGGTCTCCTACACGCTCAACAAAGCGCCCAACAAAGACAAGCTGCATCGTCTGTTGATGTTTCCCAGACTGCGCCTTACGCTCATCCAGCATGTCACGGAATAGTTCACCGTACATACTGTCTACCACATTATCCAAATCAGCCAACTTTTTCGCTTTAGTGATATCTTCTTCTTCAAAGGCTTGTACAGCACTATGAATCATTTTACTGACAACTTCCTGCATATCACGGATTGCCGGTGGAATGTCATACGGGCTTAATACATTCAATCGGTTTACGCTTTTCGCGATATTTTTTGCATGGTCACCCATCCGCTCCAAGTCGGAAGATACACGAAGGAAAGCAACCAAGCGTCGCAAATCTGTCGCAACAGGCTGCTGCATCGCAATTAATTGGATCGTAGCTTCATTTATTTCCTGATCGCGTTCATTCAATAAATCATCATTTTCAATTACTTTATAAGCTAGATCACTGTCTCGCTCATATAATGCGTCTATAGCTTGCTTCAAAGCTGTGTCTACTTCATATGCAAAAGAAATAATTGATTTCTGGATTGATTCCAAATCTGCTGAAAATTGCTCTCTCGCTACCATACGTTCTCCTCCAATACGTAATTAACCGAAACGTCCACTAATATAATCTTCAGTCCGCTTATCTTCCGGGTTAGAGAATATCTTACCCGTTTCCGCCGACTCCACAACACGACCATGCAGGAAGAAGGCTGTTTTATCTGAAATACGGGAAGCCTGCTGCATATTATGTGTCACGATGACGATACAATACTTTTTCTTAAGCTCCGTCATAAGCTCCTCGATTTTCAAAGTGGAAATCGGATCCAATGCAGATGTCGGTTCATCCATCAAGACGACATCCGGTTTCGTTGCAAGCGCACGCGCAATACACAAACGCTGCTGCTGACCACCGGAAAGACCCATTGCAGAAGACTTCAGGCGATCCTTTACTTCATCCCAAAGTGCAACATCCTTCAAAGTGGTTTCTACGATTTCATCCAATTCACTTTTCTTCTTAACACCGTGAATTTTTGGTCCATACACTATATTATCGTAAATTGACTGCGGGAAAGGGTTACCTTTTTGGAAAATCATCCCTACTTTACGACGTAAATCCACCAAGTCAACTCTGGAATCAAGGATGTTTTTGTTCTTGTAATTGATTTCACCAGTCATACGGACACCTGGCTCCATATTGATCATTAGATTAAGTGTCTTGATGAAAGTGGATTTACCACAACCGGATGGACCGATAATAGCATAAATCTCATTATTCAACGCTTCCAGGCTAACATCCTTCAATGCATGGAAGTCGTCATACCATAGGTTCAAATCATTCACTTGGAAAATTGTCTCTTTCTCTGCTGCCACTTGCATAGCTGTCGTTCCTCCTACCCGAATCTACCGGAAATATATTCTTCTGTTTTCGTTTCAGAAGGATTAGTGAAGATTTTTTTCGTATCATCGTATTCTACGACATCCCCATTTAAGAAGAAGGCGGTCTTATCAGATACACGAGATGCCTGTGACATGTTATGTGTAACGATGACAATACTATAATCTTCTTTCAGCTGAAGGATAAGTTCTTCAATCTTGGAATTGGATACTGGATCAAGCGCAGATGCAGGTTCATCCAATAGGAGAATCTGCGGTTGCATTGCCAACGTACGTGCGATACACAGACGCTGCTGCTGACCACCGGATAAAGACAAAGCTGATTGATGCAGACGGTCTTTCACTTCATCCCATAAAGCAGCCTTGCGCAAGCTTTCCTCAACAATTTCGTCTAGGACCTTCTTATTTTTCTGACCATTGTATTTCAATGCATGTGTAATGTTGTTGTAGATGGATTTAGGGAATGGGTTCGGTTTTTGGAACACCATGCCGATTTCAGAACGCAATGCAACAACATTGATATCATCACGAAGAATATTGATTCCGTCATAAATGATCTCACCTTCTGCTCGGCTGGAAGGGATCAAGTCATTCATCCGATTGATGGAGCGGATGAACGTAGATTTTCCACAGCCGGAAGGTCCGATCAGTGCTGTTACTGCGTTCTTTTCGATACCCATATTTGCCCGTTTCACCGCTTCATTATTACCGTAGAAAATGCTGAGATCCTTTACATCAAGTACGACTTCTTTCTTGGAAGCTCTTGTAGTGGATGCAGCCATATCATCTTCTGTTTTCGTTTCTGTTGGTTTATCTGCTGTATAGTTCATGTCACGAACTCCTCTCTTCATCATTTACCTGCTGTTAGCTTCTTATGGATGACACTGCCCAACCATCTAGCGAGGAGATTGAACACAAGTACAGCAATGACTAGAACCGCTGATGCTCCATTAGCTACTTCACGTACATCTGGAATAAGTCCTTGTGTATTAACAGACCAGATGTGAACGGCAAGTGTTTCAGCTGGTCGGAAAATGTTCAGCGGAGAATTCTCTGCGAATGGATTCCAGTTTCCATAATCAAGTGTCGGTGTTGAAAGGCCTGCTGTATAAAGCAATGCCGCTGCTTCTCCAAATACACGGCCGGAAGCTAGAATTGCACCTGTTAGAATACCTGGGAAAGCATAGGGAAGTATAACTGTCTTAATTGTATGCCATCTTGTAATACCTAAAGCTAAGCTCGCTTCTTTCTGTTCTTTCGGTACGCTCCGGATCGCATCCTCTGTTACTCGCACCATTACTGGAATATTAAAGATAGTAAGTGCCAAAGCACCGCCGATGATTGTGTAGCCCCAGCCAGTGATGTTTACAAAGATCAAAAGACCAAACAAACCTACGACGATAGAAGGCAAAGAAGCCAGCATCTCGATACACGTACGGATAAAATTCGTGATTTTGCCTGGTTTTGCGTATTCTGCCATGTAAATCCCGCCACATACCCCTAGTGGTACTGTGATGACCATTGTGATAAACAGGATATACAAGGAGTTGAATAATTGGTCACGGATACCGCCGCCAGCTTGATAGGAGCTGGAAGGAGACGTCAAGAAATCCCATGTCACCTGTGGCAATCCATTAGATAATATGAAATAGAATAGGTAAAGCAGCAATGCAACCATGATTGCTGCGATCGTGTAAAATACACCTGTTGCGATACGATCTGTGATTCTGCTGTTCATTAGATTTTCCTCCTACCGGACAAGTAACGGACAATAAAGATAAATACGAACGAAATGATCAGCAAGATGAGACCCATAGACCAAAGTGTATTATTCTCAATGCTGCCATATGTCGTATGTCCGATATTCAATGTAACAATTGTTGTCAATGTTCCAGCTGTGTCAAAAATGCTGCCCGGAATATCTCGTGTATTACCGATAACCATTTGTACAGCCAATGCTTCGCCGAATGCACGTGCCATTCCCAATACGATGGCTGTAAGCAGTGATGGTAATGCTGCCGGAATCAATACTTTACGAATTGTCTGCCAGCGTGTCGCGCCTAGCGCAAGTGAACCTTGCCGTAAGCTGTTCGGCAATGAGCGCATGGCATCTGTTGCTATAGTAGTAACCGTAGGGAGAATCATAACTGTAAGGACGATGACACCTGCAAACAAACTAAACCCGATACCTGGAAAATGATCTCTCAATAATGGCACTAGGACAACTAGTCCGATGAAACCATATACTACAGAAGGTATACCTACTAATAATTCAATAACCGGCTGCAGTACTTTTTTACCAAATTTCGGTGCGATTTCAGACATGAATATCGCTGCCCCGATGCCTAGTGGCGCTGCAATTAGAGCTGATAGGAAAGTAACGGCTAATGAGCCGAAAATAAATGGAAATATACCGAATGATGCATTCTCGCCACCTGTTGGGTTCCAGTTCGCACTAGTTAAATATGCGATTGGATTAATATTATTGACAGTAAATGACTGAAGTCCTTTTTGCGCAAGGAAAACAGTAACTGCAATGGTAGCAGCAATCATAATTACTGCACATATAGTAACGAGGGAACGTCCGCGTACTTCGTCCCACCGTCTGTTTTTCTTAGTTAGTATCAGCCGTTCTTCAGCTGATGGAGATACTGATGCTTTTGCCAACTTCTACAACTCCTCATGAAAACAGCGGAAAGGAACACCCTAAAAAAGGCCTCCCGCTGTCTGTGATAGCTAATTTATAACCACAGTAAGGTAAATGCAGTATGTCACTGCATCTACCTTATGTTTTAGATATTATTTTTCAGTAATGTTTCCTTCCGCGTCGCGTTCAACCTTCATGTCAGTCATTGGAACGTAGCCTTGTTCAGGTACGATTGTAGTTTGAACTTCGTCGCTTAGCATATAATCTAGGAATTCTTTCGCTAGGCCTTCAGGCTCTCCGTTTGTATAAGAGTGCTGATAAGCCCAGATTGGGAAGTCACCAGATCCGATTGTTTCGTTTGTAGCTTCAACACCATCGATTTTAGCTTTTACGATAGTATCGTCATCGAAGTAAGATAGTGCCAAGTAGCCAATTGCTCCATCTGTATCAGCAACGATTTGCTTAACAGTGTTGGAAGAATCCTCTGTAATACCTTCTGCCGGCGTTTCGCCATCAAGTGCGTATTTCACGAAAGTATCACGTGTACCAGAAGAATCAGGACGGTTAACAAGTGTGATTTCTTGATCTTCTCCGCCTACTTCAGACCAGTTCGTAACCTTACCAGTGAAGATATCGATTAGCTGCTGTTTTGTAAGATCATCCACACCTGCTTTAGGGTTGATAGCTGCAGTCATACCAACTACTGCTACTTGATGATCAACAAGAGTTCCAGCGTCAATGCCTTCTTTCTCTTCAGCGAATACATCAGAGTTACCGATGTCGATAGAACCTTCCTGAACTTGGCTTAGTCCAGCACCTGAACCACCTGCTTGAACTTGAATGTCTGCATCAGCGTTATCAGCTTTGTATTGTTCAGCTGCTGCTGCTACTAGAGGCTGCATCGCACTGGAACCTGCTACAACGATGGAAGTTTCAGAAGCTTCTCCGCCGCCGCTATTGCTGTTCCCGCTTGTGTTTCCTTCTGTTTCTTCGCCGCCAGCGTTACCGCCACATGCTGCAAGTACACCGATAACTAGTGCGAACATTGCAAGCAATACAGATAGTTTCATCTTCTTCATGTTTAATTTTCCCCCTAAGTGATTCGATTAGTTCATTTGCCTTACAAGTACAATATTAACTTGTCTCTATTAAGGAAAAATAAACGGAATGTAAAGGTTGTGTAAATTTAAGTATTAATTTGTTGAAAAAAAAAGAACCACCCCGTTTATTGGAGTGGTTCTTTGGGTATAATTATTATTCGTTTTTGTCTTCATCGTCCGGAGCTGTATGCTCATAATAGTATTCAAGTGCGCGGTTGGCTATATTGTAGGTAATAGGATATTGTCCACCGCCATTAATTACGCCAGTGTTTGGCACCATGATAGCGAAGGCAATATCAGGGTTCTCAGAATCTGCATATCCAATCAATGTAAGGTTTTCTAATTCTGTGCCATTGATACTAGTCTGAGCCGTACCTGTCTTACCGGAAATATCATAAGTCTTTGCTTTCTCACTCAAATGACTATAGGCAGTTCCGTTTTGCGTCTGAAACACCATCTTGAACCCTTTTTTTACTTGTTCGATTTGTTCATCAGTTGCCGTTATTTTATTCAGTACTTCGGGTGACTTTGTTTCAGCTAATGGACCTAGTTTATCCTTCTCATTCGAAGGTTCATGAATCTCACTTACAAAATGCGGTTTTATACGATATCCGCCATTTGCGATGGTAGAAACATATTGGGCCAGCTGCATAGTTGTGTACGTGTCGAACTGCCCAATCGAGAAGTCAAGCAGGTTACCCGCCTGTCCTGTTGTACCAACGTAACCAGTTGATTCAGATGGCAAATCAATACCTGTTTCAACACCTAAACCTACTTGGTTATAATAGTTCCGTAATTTCCGGAATGCATCATGATCGAAATTTACAGATTGATTCGCCTTGTAATTATATTCTCCCCCGATTCGCAATGCTACATTGAACATATAAACGTTGGAAGACATTTGCAATGCCTGTAAATCATTGATTGACCCCATATTCTTATAAGAAGATTTTACTGGAGTACCTTTAATCTTCATCGGTGTATCATAGAATCTGTCTCCCATATCGATAACACCTTCTTGATAACCCGCAAGCAATGTCGCTCCCTTAACAGTGGAACCAACTGCATTTGCGCTGAAGACGGTATTCATATCAGCAGATTCATACTTATTATCTTCCCGGTTATAATGCTGACCGCTTGCGGCGTAAATTTCACCTGTATTCGGATTAAGCATTACCGCCATTGCATCTTCCATATAGCGATTTGCACCAGGATGCTTGTTTATTGCACCTTTTAACTCTTCACGCACAATCTTGTCCAGTTCTTTCTGGAAGTCCATATTGATGGACAATTGAAGATCCTGACCGCGCTGCCCTTCAGAGATTACCTCCTGGGACACGATGTTGTTGCTGTTATCCGTTACGTAGCGGACACGCTTTTTGTCACCTTTCAGGAGACTTTCATATTCCTTCTCAAGTCCGCTCGTACCAATCCGGTCATTAAGCTGGTAGTTGCGTGACTTATAATAATCCTCTTCTCCTTCTGGGATACCGGTCTTGATCCCGCCAAGGATACCACTGAGGGAACCATCATACGGATAATAACGCTCCCAATCGGTCGCAACATTGATGCCGGACAATTCGCCCATGTTTTCCGCAATCGTCGCATATTCCTCTTCGGTGACATTTTTATTTTTGATTACATGCGGCACAAGCTCTGTAGCGCTGTCGATTTCACGTTTGATGGCGATAATTTGTTTGGCATGATCATCACTCTCAAGTTCCTTATAGTCATCCTCCGTTATCCGATCTAAAGTGAGATCGTAAACTTCTGAGTCATCAAGGGTCTCTTTTTCTGAAGCAGTGATCCTGCTGTTTGCTTCGTCTGAGTTCAATACATACCAATACTCTTTGTACTCACGCTCGGTAATCTTGTCGATTGCCTTATCATCCATTTTGATGATATCGGCAAGCTTTGTGGCAATCTCCAAACGTTTTTCAGAAGAATCTCCATTTTTAGGCGGAGTATATGTGATCGAATAGACTGGCTCATTCCCGACAATCACATTTCCTTCGCTATCATAAATCATTCCGCGCGGAACAGAAATTTCAGCGATATCATTTGTCGTCTCTTCCAATACTGCCTGGTGCTCTTCCCCATTGATTATCTGCACAACTCCGAGCTGCAGAACCAAGGCTGAGAACAGCAGGAAAACAATCGCAAACAAAACATTGAGACGGAAAGGAAGCAGCGCACGCTTCTTCTTCCTTTTTTTAGACATAATGTTCCCCCATTCTTACATACTGGTCCCATTATATCATCATCCTCGGTCCGCTTCTACTATAGACTGTCAGCGATTGTCATCTCCTGCAATTTCATTTTTCGGAAGCTTCTTAACCGAAGCAGCTGTTGCGAAGCTCTTGATATGCCTCGTGAAAAAGTAGATGAAAAATGGTCCTGTTCCAAGAATGAACATCAGGTAAGGAATGGAAGCTTCTGCCCAGATCCCTACCCCGATAAGCAAAAGCACAACAGATACAATCCTGCCTATGTTTGTTGCTGCATCACTAAGGACTATATATTCCACCCGCAGTTTTGCAGCATCCCTCGCCTTACCGATCACATCATACGAAAGGGACAAATAAGGCACATAGAGAATCGGATAGAAAACACCGATGATAGCAGCATAAATCAGCAAAGTAGTAAAATTAAGCTCAACCAATAGAAGCACGACACTTAGTGAAAGCGCAACACCACTAAGGAAGATAGCCGTCTTTCTTTGCCGGCTTTTAATATAACGGGTTGCTATATAATAGAAGATAAACGAAAATGCGGAATAGACAAGATTAAACGTACCAAGCGAAAGCTCACTATTTGTAACGATAAAAACCCAGACGGAGATGATGAATGTATAGATACCTTCTCTCACACCTTGGAACACATGTGCAAGCACTGTATTGCGCCAAGCAGCATCATGTTTGACTTCCTTCCATGCTTGCATCAGCCCGAATTTACCTTCTGCCCCTCTTCTTTTGATCCCTGCTGTACATATGACGGCCAAAAGGAACAAAAAGAACGATACAGCGAAAATCAGTGTGTAGCCATGAGAATTATTCATTCTGGTAATGATATAACCGGCAACAAACGGACCGATCATACCTGTTAAAGATTGCAATAGACCTGATACGCCATTGAAAAAGTCTCTTGTTTCTGGTTCTGTTACTTCGAAAGTAAGAACGGAATAAGCCAGCCAGTACATCCCATAGCCTATTCCAAGCACCGCACCAAGAAGCAAGTTATAAGAAGCTGCTTTTTCCCCCGTGAATAAAACAAGAAGGAAAAACACACTAAGGAAAAATACCCCTATGCGGAGTATGATGACTCGGTCGATTCGTTTTGCCCAGCTCCCGGATAATGTGAAGAGAATTGTTTGAGCAACATAAATCGCTAAATTGTACACCGCAATATTGATCAGATCATTGGTCTGTTTCCATAAGTAAATATTGACGAACGTATTCGACAGAAAGATACCGAGAGAGTAAAGGGCCCCGATAATTAGCAGCACATGCAGCTCTTTCCTGGCAGAATCCGCGGTAAATAAGTTCGGCTTCATAATGCCATCTCCTTTTACTGCTACTTAGTATCTGCCATCCGAAAAGAGATATGCACAAAAAAAGACACCAGCTAAATGCTGATATCTTTTTAAATAACCGTCTTATTTTGCTTCTCTGTAAAGACGCTCTACTTCATCCCAGTTTACAACGTTCCAGAAAGCACTGATGTAATCAGGGCGTTTGTTTTGATATTTCAAGTAGTATGCATGCTCCCATACATCAAGGCCAAGAATTGGTGTCTTGCCTTCCATTACAGGGTTGTCTTGGTTTGGCGTAGAAACGATATCCACTTCACCGTTTTCTACAATAAGCCAAGCCCAGCCAGAACCGAAACGGCCTGCTGCTGCAGCTGCGAATTCTTCTTTGAATTTATCTAGTGTACCGTATTTGTTTGCAATGGCACTTGCTACTTCGCCAGTTGGCTCACCGCCGCCATTTGGAGAAAGAAGCTTCCAGAATAGGCTGTGGTTGTAATGGCCGCCACCATTGTTGCGTACAGCTGTCTGTACGTCAGAAGGAAGTTCGTTAACACCTGCAACAAGCTCTTCCAAGGATTTGCTTTCCAAGTCAGCTTTTCCTGCGATTGCGTCGTTTAGCTTCGTCACATATGTGTTGTGATGTTTTGTGTGGTGGATGTTCATTGTTTCCTTATCGATATGAGGCTCAAGTGCGTCGTATGCGTAAGGCAATTCTGGTAGTTCAAATTTAGCCATGATTATTCCTCCTTAAATGATATGTAATTCAAAGGTGATTACCTTTTCGTAAAGCGTACCAAAGCTTGTCTGAAACGGCAAGCATTTTGCTTCAAGAGCCTTGTATATTCTTCCCAGCTTCTTCTTTTTTTAACGCACAAAAAAAACAGCCGTTCATCTGAACGGCTGTTTAGGGAGTGGCTCGGGACGGAATCGAACCGCCGACACACGGATTTTCAGTCCGTTGCTCTACCGACTGAGCTACCGAGCCAAGATATGGCGGAGGAAGAGGGATTCGAACCCCCGCGAGCCGTTAAGCCCCTGTCGGTTTTCAAGACCGATCCCTTCAGCCAAACTTGGGTATTCCTCCGCGATGTTTCATATGAAATTCTTCAAATGGTGGACCCTGCAGGACTCGAACCTGCGACCGATCGGTTATGAGCCGATAGCTCTAACCAACTGAGCTAAGGGTCCGGTTTAAGTATGAAAGGGCGATTGATGGGGATTGAACCCACGAATGCCGGAGCCACAATCCGGTGCGTTAACCACTTCGCCACAACCGCCATGACTTAAATGAAATATATGGTAGCGGCGGAGGGGATCGAACCCCCGACCTCACGGGTATGAACCGTACGCTCTAGCCAGCTGAGCTACACCGCCATGGCTCCACAGGCAGGATTCGAACCTGCGACCGATCGGTTAACAGCCGATAGCTCTACCACTGAGCTACTGTGGAATAATGTGATAAGTTATGTATTCGCAATTACTTTATGTATTAGCGACGTTATATAATTTATCATGCATTTAAAAACTTGTCAATTGTTTTTACATAAATTTTTATTATGTTTTTTAGTTCTTGTTAACTGACAGGAATACTATAGCATGTCTGCTCATATTTGTGCAAGCAAAAAATAAAAGACAGGAGATTATTCCTCCTGTCTACTCACCTAAAATCAGCTGGGCTATATTCACAGAGTGATCGCCGATCCGCTCCAGATTACTGATAATATCCACAAATACTATTCCCGCGGAACCGGCGCATTTCCCTTCATTCAGACGAATAAGATGCGACTTCCGGTAAGCACGTTCCATTTTATCGATTTTATCTTCTTTTTGAAGGACTGCCAGCGCTGTTTCCCGATCCTGCTTGTCCAATGCCTCGAGGGCCTGTTTCACTGTCATGATCGTTAAATCAAACATGCTGTTCAGTTCTTGCTGTGCTTCTCTCGTCAGCTTAATGTTACTTGAAATTTGAAAATCGACGAACTCGACAACATTCTCAAAATGGTCTCCGATACGTTCGATATCCCGAATTGCATCCAGGAGAGCTGCGTGCATGATACTCTCTTCCTCTGATAACGTGTTAGTGGAAATCTTCGAGAGATAATCGGTGATCTCCCGATCCTTTCGGTTCACTTCCTTTTCCAGCTGCATAGCCAAATCAGCGAACTGCCTTTCATGATTATTCGCATATGTACTTGCTTGTTCCAATCCATCTACCGCAAGTCTGCCCATATGCAGCACCTCCAGCTTCGCTTGCTCCAATGCAAGAACAGGAGATTGCTGAATGAATAACGGATCAAGATGGTTATTCAATGCCATCGGCTTCTCTTCCTCACCAGGAATTATTTTTGTGATAAGCCAGACGAATGAACCGAGAAACGGTAGCAAAAGTAATGTGCTCGCAACGTTATAGAATCCATGCGCGCTTGCGATTGTGAGCTTATCATTCAGTTCGAATGCCTGCTGCATCCACGCTACAATATCTACAAATAAAGGCAAAATCAAGAGAAAAGCAACCATACCAATGGCATTGAACATAACATGACTGAGCGCAGCCCGTTTTGCCTGAACTGTGGCACCAATCGCGGCAAGCATAGCCGTCAGAGTCGTCCCCAGATTATCTCCGAGGAGAACAGGCATAGCTCCCTTCAAATCGATTCCATTCTGTGCATAGAGCTCCTGCAGGATCGCAACTGTAGCGCCACTGCTTTGCACTACAATGGTTGTGAATGTCCCGATCGCAACTCCGGTTATCGGATTCGAGTGCATACTTGCAGCTAACGACTGGAATGCTTCCATGTCCAGGACAGGATGCAGCCCCTCGCCTATCAAAGTCAGTCCGTAGAATATACCCCCGGCTCCAAATAACACTTTCCCGATTTGCTGTGTACGCTGATTGACAAAGAAATAAATCAGGAACGCTCCAAGCGCCATGATCGGCAGGCCGAATTTAATCAAATCGATTCCGATAAAAAACGCCGTCAAAGTCGTTCCGATATTCGCTCCCATGAGGACAGAAACAGCCTGTCTTAATGTGAGATAACCGGCGTTGACCAGTCCGACAACTAGTATGCTAGTTGCAGTGCTGCTTTGGATAAGAACTGTCACGACAAGGCCTGACAGCACTCCCACAAGCGGATGGACAGTGAATCTGTGCATGGCTAGCTGCAGCTGTTTGCCATAAGCCCGCTGCAGCCCATCCCCAAGATAACGGATAGAAAAAAGGAACAAGCCCAAACCGCCGATAAATTCAAAGATGATAAATTCCCAATTAGACAAAGCAAGCATTCCTTCCCTTCACATTGTTTCCTACTTAATTATTGAATTTGTCAGAAGGCTTGTAAAGGTCTTGTATGGAAATTTACAATTTATTTAGCTCTTTTTGTAAATTATTTCGTATCATCTTCTACTTTCTCTACCATGATTCTCGCTCCGCTCACATTTGTTACTTTGATTCTGCTTCCTCGATCAAGCCATTTCCCATCCGTGACAGCACTAAACTCCCGGCCGTCCACCCGCACTGTGCCTGAGGGACGCATCGGGGTTATCGCTTCTCCCTCTTGTCCTACAAGGGCAGCGTACGTCTCATTCATCGAGTTATATCCCTTTTCGGAACTCAGTGTATCAAGCAAAGCTATTTTCCCCCACATATCCCGTTTTGGGAATGCCTTTAGGAAAACGAAGGAACCAACTGCTCCGACAATGACTCCAATAATTGCATAGATACCTGCTGTCCAATTCGGTGCTGTGAATCCAACTGTTAAAAGCATCGTCAGTAAACCGATGACGCTGAGCGTACCGTCATTCAAAAGTTTTCCGTCGATTACGATCAATAGCATCCCGATAAAATACAACGGAAGCATATACCATATAGCGGAGGGATCCAAATAACTTATAAAGAATGTACTGATAAAGCCTGCCCCTAATAAAAAGAGGATACCTTTGGTTTTCACTAAAATTTCACCTATAAGAAACATCGTACCGAGTCCAGTCATGAAGACCGGAATCCAATTATAATCAAGCATGCACATACTCCTTTCTCCTACTATCTATATACGAGCAAAGATCCTTTTTGTTTCATCCTAAAGGTATTTTCCTTCCTATGCCTAATACTTAACATACAAGTACCCAGAGCGGAGGAGAATATATGTGGAAACGGATCGGTATTTTTCTGTTTTGCTGTGCGTTATTCATGAGCATTTGGAAGGATCTCACAATAGGCAGTCCGGTACCTGCCACACCAGCAGAACCAAACACGGAAGAGCCGGTACAAGATAAAAAGCAGGAATCGAACCAAGAGACGTTTCAGCCAGTGCTTCTGCAGGTAAAACAAGGAGACACACTACTTTCTGTAGCAAATGAGTTGAACAATAACGACTTGCGCGTTACGATGGAACAGGTGATCGTGGATTTCGAGGAATTGAATCCCGGGAAGGATCCGTATGCACTGGATGCAGGATCTGCCTATTATTTCCCCCATTATCTTAGATGAAGATTTTATTAAAGTTGAGCCTAGTTACTTCTAATTTAGCAGTATTAGCATTATAATGGGAAAATATAAGGATATATCCCTGTTTTCCTCGCGATAATCAAAGGAGCGATATATAAATGGCATTAATACACAGACAAGATACCCGTCAGGTCAATGTTGGCAACATCACGATCGGCGGTAAAAACGAGGTTGTCATCCAGTCTATGACAACAACAAAAACGCATGATGTGGAAGCTACTGTAGCGGAAATACTGCGTCTTGAGGAAGCAGGCTGCCAAGTAGTGCGGGTAGCATGTCCGGATCAGCGTGCAGCTGATGCGATTCCTGAAATCAAAAAGCGCATCAATATCCCACTAGTTGTAGATATTCATTTCAACTATAAATTGGCTCTGGCAGCAATTGAAGGCGGAGCGGACAAAATCAGGATCAACCCTGGTAACATCGGAAAACGGGAGAAAGTCGAAGCTGTCGTAAACGCAGCCAAAGCCAAAGGTATCCCGATTCGTATCGGTGTTAACGCCGGTTCCCTGGAGCGTCATATCCTAGAAAAATACGGCTACCCAACTGCTGATGGAATGGTAGAAAGCGCATTGCATCATATTAAGATTCTCGAAGAGCTTGATTTTCATGATATCATCGTTTCCCTTAAGGCATCTGATGTATCATTGGCTATCGAAGCATATGAAAAAGCGGCAGAAGTAATTCCTTATCCGCTGCACCTTGGTATTACAGAATCAGGAACACTATTTGCCGGTACGGTGAAAAGTGCTGCTGGTTTGGGAGCTATCTTAAGCAAAGGTATCGGAAGTACGATGCGTATCTCCTTAAGTGCAGATCCAGTTGAAGAAGTTAAAGTAGCTCGTGAGCTTCTTAAAATATTCAACCTTTCATCCAATGCTGCCACTCTAATCTCCTGCCCTACTTGCGGCCGTATTGAGATTGACTTGATCAGTATTGCAAATGAAGTCGAAGAGTACATCAGCACTATTAAAGCACCTATCAAAGTAGCTGTACTCGGTTGTGCAGTAAACGGTCCTGGTGAGGCTCGTGAAGCGGATATCGGTATTGCTGGTGCACGTGGAGAGGGTCTTCTGTTCCGCCACGGTGAAATCATCCGTAAAGTACCTGAGGAAACAATGGTAGATGAACTGAAAATTGAAATTGATAAGCTTGCTGAAGAATATTTTGCAGAACAAACAGCCAAAGAAAAAGAAGCAGCTGAAGCATAAGAAAAAGCTGACTCCAGAAGGAGTCAGCTTTTTTTATACATACGGTGCTGTAAATAAAGAAATGACAATTGCTATGATACTTATGATCAAGGCGATATTCCCTAATACATCTGCGCCCTTTCTCTTTGCCAATACGCCGAAGACGATACCAGCTGCTCCGACAAGAATCGGTGCAAAAAAGAAAGACGCAACAGATAAGATCAAGGCGATATAGCCGAACATTTTTCCGGAATCAGTCGTTTGCTGACTGCCTTCTTTTTCAGTGCGTCGATAACGTTCTTCAGAAGGAGAAATCTCTGCTGCCGTCTCGACATCACGCTTACTGTTTACATCTTGATCGAATTGTTCCTTATCCATGTGAAACCTCCTTATCTGGGGTAAGGTATGGTTCTATTTTGTGTGGATCCGGCATAAACTTACCAGGTAGATAAAGGAATTAGCACGCTTCATCCACATCTTAGAGCTGGAGGTTTCAAATGAATTTCATTGTTCATAAACTGGTGCTGAATAAGCTGCGAAATTTGACCGTTGACGAAATCCTGGAGCAAAGTCAAGAATACCAAGTGCCTCTTACACCCGTGCAAGCATCCCAGATTGTTCAATTTCTGCGGCAGAACAAGTTAGATCCATTTAAGGAATCTGATCGGCTGCAGATGCTAAAAGCGCTCGCACAGATCACCGACACACAGACCGCCCAAAAAACCCATCAAATCTTCCTGCAGCTGGCAAAAGAGCACGGCATCAAATTGTAAAAAATACCCCAAAGCAGCAAATGCTGCTTCGGGGTATTTCCTTAAGCCATGATATTTTCTTTTAAATTAGGGTTGAAGCTGTTGTTCATGAGCATATCGATTTCATGCGCATACGGTGCTTTCTTGTTCTTTTTATCTTCTCCAACGAATGGTGTTTCCAGTATCTTCGGCAGCTGCTGCAGCTGGTCGTGATGGACGATATACCGCAAAGCATCGAAGCCGATATGACCAAATCCGATATTCTCATGACGGTCTTTTCTGGCTCCTCGTTCATTTTTACTGTCGTTGACATGGAGAACTTTCAGCCTGTCCAGACCAATCACTCTGTCGAATTGATCCAATACACCATCGAAATCATTCACAATATCGTAGCCTGCATCATGCGTATGGCAAGTATCGAAGCAGATGGAAAGCTTGTCATTATGTGTGACGCCATCGATGATACGTGCCAATTCCTCAAAGTTGGATCCTACTTCAGAGCCCTTTCCAGCCATTGTTTCCAAGGCAATCTGAACATTCTGGTCTTTTACGAGCACTTCATTCAGACCCTCAATAATCTTTTGGATACCCGCAGCGACTCCTTCGCCAACATGCGCACCTGGGTGCAACACAATCTGCTTCGCTCCAATAGCTTCTGTCCGTTCTATTTCACTGCGGAGGAAGTTCACACCCAATTCGAATGTCTCCGGCTTGATCGAGTTGCCGACATTAATGATATAAGGAGCATGTACTACGATATCTGTAATGCCATGCTCTTTCATATGCGCCCGGCCAGCTTCTATGTTAAGCTCCTCAATCGCTTTTCTTCTTGTGTTTTGCGGTGCCCCTGTGTAAATCATCATGGCGTTAGCGCCATAAGAATAAGCTTCTTCACTCGATCCCAAGAGCATTTTCTTACCACTCATACTAACATGTGATCCGATTATCATAAATCCACTTTCTCCTTACTTTCGCTTAAAACGATCTTGTCGGTCCAGCTTCTTCTTGATTTTATTTTTCTGATACTGCATTTTCCGTTTGTAGCCCGGTTTTACTTTCTTCGGTTTACGTACTTGCTTCCAAGCTTGGGATTCATTATCAGATTCAGTTTTCTTACGTGTAACCCGTTCGTTCCACGCTTTCAGTTCTTTCCATTCTCCATTGGCAATGTCATAGGTCGTAAATTCAAGACCTTTCTTATCCAGTTTCTGAATCAGTTCTAAGTCATAATCATTGTAAAGACTGATTGCAGTCCCTTCCATACCAGCACGTGCAGTTCTTCCTACACGGTGAACATAGAATGGTTCTTCTTTCGGAAGCTGGGCGTTAATGACATGGCTGACACCTTTGATGTCAATGCCGCGTGCTGCCAAATCCGTCGCAACAAGATACTGGAAACGCAGTTCCTGAATATCGCGAAGTACGCGTTTTCGTTCCCTAGGTGTAAGTCCGCCGTGAAGAAGACCGACCTGCAAGCCTTTATCCGTAAGCTCTGCTGCAAGGACATTGGCTGCGTCCTTTCCATTCACGAAAATAATGGCCATGTATGGCTGGATGACACTAGCTATTTTCATGATCATTTCTGCTTCATCACGGTGCCGCATCGGAACTAAGCGATGCTCCATCGTTTCTGGAGATAGATGGCCGCCAATTTCAAAGTGCTTTGGATTTTCCAAGTACTTTTTCAGGAACGGCTGCAAACGCTCTGGAATTGTCGCTGAGAAGACAAGCAGTTGTACATCCTGACGCATACGTGTCAAAATCTGATCAACTTCTTTAATAAAGCCTAAATCAAGCATCAAATCTGCTTCATCAAGGACAAAGCTGGTAGCTGGATATAAGTCCAGTGCCTGCTCCTCCATCAGATCCAGGATTCTTCCTGGGGTACCGATGACGATCTGCGGCTGTGTTTTCAATTTCTCGATTGATCTTTTCTTGTCTGTTCCGCCAATGAATAGCTTCGCATGCCAATCGTTCTCTTTACCGGCAAGTTTTATGAAATGACGGGCTTCCTCATAAATCTGGATAGCAAGTTCGCGTGTCGGTGCTGTGACAACGAATTGTGCATGCTGCTCGGCTTCCTTCAATTTACTGAACAACGGGATCAAATAAGAATGTGTCTTACCAGATCCAGTATGGGATTGGCCGATAACACTCTCGCCCCGCAGAACTGCCGGGATGACTTTTTCCTGGATCGGTGTTGGGTTGGCAAAGCCTAGTTTATCAATCGCTTCATTGACTGTTGGCAGAAGCGCGTATTGTTTAAATTGGTGATTTTTCATGTGTAACTCCTTTTGGTCATTCTGTTCCTTTTATATTATAGAGGACTTTGTCATATTTTGCACGATTACTCGAAGATAATAAACAATCTTTGTCATATTCCTTAATAGCCTTTATAATGGAGAAGACCCAGAAATAGATGTCCCGTGCAAACGGAGAAGGGGGAAACACAGCGAATGAACGTAATTAAAATAGCGCCACGAGGTTACTGCTACGGTGTGGTAGATGCCATGGTGATAGCGCAGAATGCCGTACGGGATGAGAATCTTCCCCGGCCGATCTATATTCTCGGCATGATCGTGCATAATGCCCATGTGACCAATGCATTTGAAACGGAAGGTGTCATCACACTCGATGGTTCGGACCGAATGGAGCTTTTAGAACAAATAGACAGCGGTACCGTTGTATTCACTGCTCATGGTGTCTCTCCTGAAGTGAAACAGCGCGCACATGAAAAAGGTCTGACTGTCCTTGATGCTACATGCCCGGATGTGACACGTACACATGATCTGATCCGCGAAAAAGTAGCAGAAGGCTATGAAGTCGTCTATATCGGTAAAAAAGGACACCCGGAACCAGAAGGTGCTATCGGCGTCGCTCCTGGTAAAGTTCACCTTGTCCAGACCGAAGAAGACGTACAAGCACTTGAATTGGATGCACCGAAACTTATTGTTACCAATCAGACAACAATGAGTCAGTGGGATGTCTACGATGTCATGCAGCTTGTGAAAGAGAAATTCCCGCAAACAGAAATGATCCAAGAAATTTGCATGGCGACACAGGTGCGCCAGGAAGCAGTTGCCGAACAGGCGAAAGATGCTGATCTGACACTGGTTGTCGGCGATCCGCGAAGCAACAACTCCAATCGCCTCGCACAAGTATCTCAAGAGATTGCTGGTACGAAAGCATACCGTATCGAAGATCTTTCCCAGTTGAAGCTGGAATGGCTGGAGGGAGTCGAAACAGTTGCTATTACTGCTGGTGCCTCTACTCCTACTCCTGTGACAAAGGAAGTTATCAACTTTATCGAGAAATTTGATCCAGCGAACCTGGAAGATGTGAAGCTGGAATTCAATGTTGATCCGAAGAAAATCCTTCCGAAGGTAAAAGTTAAGAAAGCGTAAGAAAACCGAGTCCGGCTGGACTCGGTTTTTTATATGCCCTTGAAAGGATCTGTGTTTACCAGCGAAGCACGTACTGGTACATCTGAAAATGCATGCTGTAGATAATCTGCCACTTTTTGCTTCATAATCTTCTCTGCATAATGACCGGGATCAATAAGACAAAGACCTGCAAGCATTGCATCCTGTGTTTCATGAAAAGTTAAATCACCCGTTATATATACATCAGCTTGCTGCATTGCCTGATCAATATAATCCCGGCCGCTTCCTCCGAGTACAGCTACTGTTTCTACTGAGGCAGAAGCATCACCCGTGAATCGTACATGCTGGACATCATACCGCTGTTTCACCAGTTGAGCCAATTCGTGCAAGGTCATGGGAGAAGGCAGTATACCGGTTCTTCCTAATCCATAAGCCTTCCCTTCCATTTCAACAGGGTAAACATCGTAAGCGACTTCCTCATAAGGATGTGCTTCTATCATAGCAGCTACTGCCTTACTTACATTCTCTTCAGGCACAAGCATTTCGATACGAACCTCTTCTACGCGTTCTAATTCTCCTGCTTGACCGATGAATGGCTGGGCGTCCGCATTCGGCTGAAAATACCCGCTGCCTTCTGAAACAAAACTTACCTTCTCATAGTTACCTACGTTTCCGGCTCCGTTCGTATGCAATGCATCCTTCACGTTTTGTTCATGTGTTTTCGGAACGAACACAATCAATTTTTTGAAAATTTGATGCCCCGAAGGAAGGAACACACGCTTTTGTTCAAGCCCCAATGCATCTGCCATCAAATCATTGACACCGCCTTCGACAATGTCGAGGTTCGTATGCGCTGCATACACAGTTATATCATGCTTCAAAAGCTTCTGAATGACGCGTCCTTTAGGCGTGTCGATATCCAATTTCTTTGGAGGTGCAAATAATAATGGATGATGTGCAATAATCAGATTGGCATTATGCAAGATAGCCTCGTCTACAACGGCTTCGGTTACATCCAATGTCGTCAGCACACCCGAAACAGCTTGATCAAGCGTTCCAACTTGCAACCCGACATTATCCCACTTTTCTGCAAGCGAAGGCGGGCACCATGACTCGAAATACGCAATCACGTCTGCTATACGCTTCTGATTATCAGTCATTTAATTCCTCCTCCAGCCATCTAAGCTCTGTTTTGAAGGAAGCAAGCTTAGCTTCATCAACTTGCTGAGCATGCTGCATGTTCGCCACATTGCGCTCCAGCTTCCGCTTGTAGTCCAGCCATTTTGCCCGGAAAGCTTCATTTTTTTCCTTCAATAAGACAGGACCAAACAAAAGCTCCTTCTCACGTACATCTGCATCCTCGTGATAAATACTCTTTCCCTCACGAACAGCTACCAACACCTCATAAATATGGCCTGCTTCTTCTAAGATTTGTTCCTTCTGCAGGATGAATCCATTTTTCTGGAACCATTTACGCAGAGCTCTGGCATCTATATTGGGCTGAACAATAAGCTGTTCTACACGACCAAGCTTTTCTTTGCCTCGTTCTAAAATTGATGCAATCAAGGGACCGCCCATACCTGCGACAACGACTTGTTGTACCTCGTCTGGTTGAACAACTGCAAGTCCATCACCTTTTCGTACATCTATTCGATCTGTTAAGCCTTGAAGCTTCACCTGTTTCTGAGCACTGCGGTATGGTCCCTCATTAATTTCTCCTGCCACAGCTTTGCTGGATGGATCCTGCAAACATACATAGCAAGGTAGATAGGCATGATCAGATCCAACATCGACAAAATGCGCAGATTTCGGCAAATGGGCAGCGACTGCTGAAAGCCGCTCTGACAATGATAAAACGTTCATTATATCCAACTCCTTTGTCAAATATACGTGTTTTTTGTAAAATATCCTCCCACACTTTTTGCTGAGAGAATTTGCATTCGGCTTTCAATTTTTGTAAAATGTATGTATTCCTAAGAGCAATAAGAAAGCCCAGCCACATGCGGTTACACACATGATAGCTGAGCGAAAGCCTTCTTATTCTAGGAAATCTTTTAAGCGTTTGCTACGGCTTGGATGGCGAAGCTTGCGCAATGCTTTAGCTTCGATTTGACGGATACGCTCTCTGGTTACGCCGAATACCCGGCCGACTTCTTCAAGTGTTCTTGTTCTTCCGTCATCAAGTCCGAAACGCAGACGAAGCACATTCTCTTCCCGGTCAGTCAAAGTATCAAGTACATCTTCCAACTGTTCTTTCAGCAATTCGTATGCTGCATGGTCAGAAGGAGAAGTTGCTTCCTGATCCTCGATAAAGTCCCCAAGATGGGAGTCATCTTCCTCACCAATTGGTGTTTCAAGGGATACAGGTTCTTGAGCAATTTTCAGGATTTCACGTACTTTTTCCGGTGTAAGCTCCATCTCTTCACCAATCTCTTCTGGAGACGGCTCACGCCCTAGATCCTGCAGGAGCTGACGCTGCACACGGATCAACTTATTGATCGTTTCCACCATATGCACAGGAATACGAATTGTACGAGCTTGGTCAGCTATTGCACGAGTGATTGCCTGACGGATCCACCAAGTAGCATACGTACTGAATTTGAAACCTTTACGATAATCAAATTTTTCAACTGCTTTAATGAGACCCATGTTACCTTCCTGGATTAAATCCAAGAACAGCATTCCACGTCCTACATAACGTTTTGCAATACTTACTACTAGACGTAAGTTCGCTTCCGCCAATCGGCGTTTTGCCACTTCATCTCCAGCTTCAATACGTTCAGCCAGCGCAATTTCCTCTTTTGCTGACAATAAATCGACGCGGCCAATTTCTTTCAAGTACATACGGACAGGGTCATTGATCTTGATGCCCAGTGGTACACTTAGGTCATTCAAGTCGAATTCTTCCTCTTTCGCAATTTGTTTCATATTCGGGTCTTGGTCGGATTCACCAATCACTTCCACATTTTGTTCGTTCAAGTGCTCGTAGATCTCATCCATCTGATCGGAATCCAATTCAAAGCTTGCAAGACGCTCACTTACCTCTTCATAAGCAAGGACTCCACGCTTTTTACCCATTTCAACAAGGAGTTCTTTTGCTTGCTCCAATGTCATTTCAGTCTCATTCACTTTAGAACCTGCTGGCTTATTCTCTGCCATAAGTCCTCCTCCTTCCAAAACATCAAGCTATCTATTGTTACAGAGAACTTTTTAAAGTTCTTCGTATTTCCATGATTTTCATGGCTATCTGTGCTGCCCGAATGGGATCATTTTCCTGTTCGGCTTGCCTCTGTTCGGCCAGCAGCTGGCTAATATCCGTCTTATTCACTTGCTCGCGTTTAATGGTGCGGATATAATCACTGATCTCCTGATCACTGATATCCTCGACTACCGGCAGCATTGCTGCCTGGATGACCAGCTGCTGCAAGGAAGGATCCTCCAGCGATGATACGAACTGGCTCACATCCGCATCATTGCCTTCTTCGTAAAAAGCATACAGATGGGTGGCGATCACCTGGAGCTGATCCGTTATAAATGAAGCCCCTAACTCTTCTTGCACTTTATCCGCAATTGCCGCTGTTCTAAGCATATGCGCCAGCAGCTGTTTTTCTGCCGTCTGAAAAGCAGTTGGTATTTTTTTTTCATAATTTCGACGGGATTGCTGCTTTGGAGCCGGTGCTTTAGCCGAATTGCTGGCCCCTCTCTTGCTTTCCCGTTTGCGGAGTCTGGGCTCAAGATCGGTGACAAGCGTATCCAAGGAAAGGTCCATTGCGTTAGACAGCTCCCGCAGATAGTGTTCCCGTTCTACAGAGCTTTCAATCTGCGCAATCTCATCCAATACTTTTTCTACATACTGCAGGCGATCTCCTTCAAGTGAAAGGTTGAAGTCCTGCTTCAAGTAGTGCATCATGAAGGACATAGCCGTCAGTGCTGCATCGATGATGGATCGTTTGAACTTCTCTGCTCCATGCTCACGGATGTAGTCATCTGGATCCAGACCGTCCCGAAGCATAGCAACACGCACATGATTGCCAGTTTTCTGCAGTATTTGCAAAGCCCGGTAAGTCGCTTCAAACCCCGCCTTATCGCCGTCATAACAAATGACGACCTGCTCTGCATACCGCTTTAAAAGCCTTGCCTGGGTCTCTGTCAGAGATGTCCCAAGCGTTGCAACCCCGTTTCTGACACCTGCTTGATGCGCTGCAATCACATCATTGTAACCCTCGAATACAACGACCTGACCCGTCTTACGAATTTCACTTCTGGCTAAGTCGAAATTGAACAGCATTCTTCCTTTTTGGAAAAGCTCACTTTCGGAACTGTTCAAGTACTTCGGTTCCTGACCTCCACCTAGTGTACGGCCACCGAAGCCTACTGTCTTACCGAGATGGTTCCGTATCGGGAAAATAACGCGCCCCCGGAAGCGATCCTGAGGCTTATTTTCTTTATCGGTTGAAAAAAGACCTGTATGAAGCAGTTCTTGCGGCTTGTATCCTTTTCCTTCAAGGAATTTTACAGTAAAGTCTCTGCTGTTTGGTGCAAAGCCTAACTGGAAGGTGTCAATCGTCTCATCAGTCAAACCGCGGCCGAGAAGATATTCATAACCAGTCTTACCTTCTTTCGTGTTGCGCAGCAAGTTATGATAGAGCTTGACGACCCATTCATTCGCCTCAAGTGCAGTCTGCTCTTCCCTGGATTGCCCGCGTTCCTGCTGTGCTGCTACAGAGGCAGGTACCTCTGTCCCGCTTCTCTCTGCAAGCTTTTGAACAGCCTGGGAAAAGGACAGGCCTTCCAATTCCATTAGAAAGGTAAATACATTTCCTCCCTTTCCACAACCGAAACAATGAAAAATCTGCTTTTCCTGGGTCACGGAGAATGATGGTGATTTTTCACCATGGAATGGACAAAGCCCGAAGTAGTTCCGGCCTTGTTTCTTTAATTGGACATGCTCGCCGACCACATCGACGATATCATTTGACTTGCGGACTTCCTCGACTATTTCTTCTGGTATTGCACCAGCCATTTCACATCACCAACCTATATAATTCAACAACTTCCGTCTGATTCCTGCATTTTTCGACAAAAAGACGAAAAAATAGTAAGGAATCTTCTTCTGTCGGCAGCTGTCAGCTTGGAAGGTCCCTTAATTCGTTTGCCCTGTCGTTGATTTTGGATTCGCATATGCTTTCTTAGAAGGATCTCATCGGCATCGTCCTCCGTAATCAGCTCTCCGCGAGGTGTGATGACTGTTACGTCCTTGGCTGTGAGCAAAGTAGCCAAAGCTAGGTCTTGCGTTACAACACAAGCTCCAGACGTTATATGGTTCAGAATATACCAATCCACCGCCTGATCCACTGGATCAAGAACCACCCAGGAGGCATCTGAATCACTGCTCAGATGATTGATTGTGGTTACGAATCGGACAGGAACGTGATAGGCTGCACATGCAGAAACAATCTCCTTCTTGACAGGACAGCTATCTGCATCCACATAGACAATAGGGTTATGTGATTTCATGTCTCACTAATTCTACAATAAAATGCGGAATCCTTCCTTTTTCGTAAAATTTTTATAAAGCTTTTTACCTCAAGGGTTACCAATTAAACTTTTTTCATACTAACAACATTTTTTCACAAAAACTAATTATAATACAAAGTAATTAAAAAAGCCATTATTTTAACTGGCGTTCAGGAAGCCTTAGATTGCTTCGGCAGACTGCTGTTTCCTGGTAATTTACCAAAGAATAACGAAGCAAAAGGCACAAAGCGATGACAAAGATAAATGATCAAAAAACAAACTCCCATTACAGCCAGATAACGTAGCATCATCTGTATATGAAATAAATAGTTGCTGTATGCAGGGATTGTTATTGTTACATAATCCAGAATGAGTGGATGCAGCAGATAGTAACCGAAAGAATAGCTCGCAATTTGCTGTAATCTGGTTAATGTTGACGTCGAAAGCTTGTCTGCCAAAGATTCAGCAATCCGGAATATGCTGTAACAGCCTGTTATAAGGAAAACATAATTTACACTCTCATATAGAATGTTGTTCCATTCAAAGGCACCGAGAGTCCCGGAGAAATAATAATAAACCGCTATGAATGATCCTGCTATACCACTGATCAGCAGCCATCCCCACGTAGTCCAGCGTCTGCTTTTCGCTTTTTCCCTATCATAGTGGATGCCAATCCATCCTCCGAGCAATAACGTACCCATTAATTGCAGAAATAACGGAAAAGTGCTCAATGGCACGAACGTCTGCAGGGCAATATAGCCTAATTGCAGCAAGCCGCCGAACACAAACATATATTTTCTAAAGATAGCAATTTTGTGATCCAGCCAAATCAGCAAAGGCAAGACGACATATATTTGAACAATGAGAAATATAAAGTGCAGCTGATAGTAGCTTTCTCCAAAGAGTATCCGCTTGGCGATAGCTGTTGGATGGAGATCTCCGAAGCCGAGAATCACTTTATGCACTTCGTACACAAGAGCCCAAATGATGTAAGGAATCAGGATAAAGCTGACTCGCTTCTTGTAATAATTTTTCCATAAGGTCTTTGTCAGTTTTTTATGCTTGTATTGATAAAAGAAAACCAGACCAGTAATAGCTATAAACAATCCTGCTTCTATCCGGATGATCCTATTCAAAAAATGATATTTCTCGTACGCATCGCCTGCAAATGGAAGAACAGTAGCATAAGCACCTGTCACATGGACGAGCACGACAAGTGCCATTGCCAAGAGTCTCATCAGATAGATCGATTGGATCTGCTGTTGTTTTTTCATGTTAGGTCTCCTTGTAGACGTCATTTACGAAACAGAAGAGGCAACAACAGATGCCTGCCGTTACCTCTTCTGTTTTTATCGTAAAGATTTTACCGGAGGACCGTCAACATGATAAACAGAATCTTAACACTAACTTTGTATTAACTTAATCCTGTTGGTTGCGGACAGTCAAGATACTATTGGCAGTTTCTTCAACTGCTTTATTGGAAACATCAATCACACGACAGCCGATACGCTCGGCAATCTTATCAAAATGTTCCAGTTCATGATTGATTCGGTCGATATTGGCATAGCTCGCTTGATCCCCCAGACCGAGCGCTTTTAGACGTTCCTTGCGGATATCGTTTAGCTTCTCAGGACTGATGCGTAGACCGATACATTTAGAAGGATCCACTTGGAAAAGTTCCCGAGGCGGATCTACTTCCGGGACAATCGGTACATTGGCGACTTTCAGACGTTTATGCGCAAGATATTGTGATAATGGCGTTTTGGAAGTGCGCGATACACCAATGAGTACGATATCAGCCCTTGCGATACCACGTGGATCACGTCCATCGTCATAACGAACCGCAAATTCGATCGCTTCAATTCTGCGGAAATAATCTTCATCAAGACGATGGACAAGGCCTGGCTGAAGCTTTGGTTTCTGATGGAACATATCAGCCATCGCATCCATAAGCGGCCCCATCAGGTCGATGCAAGGTATACCGTGCCTTTGTGCTCCGCTAGTAAGGAAAGCCCGGAAATCCGGATTGACCATCGTGAAGGCGATGATTGATGGACGTTCGTTTGCTTGTTTCAGCGTTTCTTCCAATATGGATGTGTTCTCTACGTAGGGAACTCGCTGCAAAGCAAACGGCTCTTCCAGATTAAACTGACTCAATGCTGCTTTTACGACTAGCTCTGCTGTTTCCCCTACAGAATCTGATACAACATAGACGATTGGTTTCTCCATCGGTTCCCCTCCTGGTTATATTTACATAAGTTCATTTCGAGCAAGTTCCACAAAAGCCTTTGTGATCGTTGTCTTTGTAATACGTCCAACTACTTTGGCACCTGCCTCAGTTGATCTTTCTATGACCGGAAGACTGTCGATTTGTTTATCAATCAACCGATTGGCCGCTTCCACCAGCAATTCATCCGGATAACAAACGGCTACGTTCGGCATCCTCGTCATGATGATATGAACCGGAATTTCCTGCAGTACCTGATTGCCGATACTTGCTCGCAGTAGATCCTTACGAGAAACGACTCCAACGAGATTGTTGTCTTGATCGACTGCAAAAAGCGTTCCGACATCACTCAGGAACATTGCACTGATCGCGTCATAAGCTGAATCATCCTCTTTGACGACAATAGGCATCGATTGGAAGGTCTCTACTTTGTATTTCATCAGTTTTTCTGTAATGATTTCTGAACCTGTTTTACCCGTATAGAAGTAACCAACACGCGGTCTTGCATCCAGGAAACCTACCATTGTCAGGATCGCCAAATCTGGACGCAAAGTCGCCCGTGTCAGATTAAGCCGCTCCGCGATCTGTTCTCCTGTAATCGGACCCGCTTCTTTCACAATCGCGATAATCTGCTGTTGTCTTTTAGACAAATCCATGTTCATCACCTCTATCCAAGAACTGCCCTCATTGGACCTGTTTCCACTGTACTTTTGTCACATCTGCATAGCTGAGAATTAGTGCAGCCAATTGGTTCAATAATGATAAGCGGTTCGTTTTTAATTTTTCATCCTCTGCCATGACCATAGTATGATCGAAGAATGCATGGATAGTGTCAGCGAACGCTGCCAGCGTATACAGAGCTTCTTTCGCTTGACGGTTGCTTGCAGCTTCCATATAAGCTTTTTTGTTCTCAGCGAGCTTGCTGTATAGCTGCCGCTCGTATTCATTTTCGAATAACGCTTCCTCTACCCCGTGATCAGCACCTTTTTTAGCAAGGTTTATGACGCGTCCCAATGCTTCCTGAATTGGTTTGAAGCTCTCATCCTGACGCAATACTTGCAATGTTTTCGCTTTAGCAAGTGTGTACGGGTAGTTACCGATTTGTACAGAAAGAACGGCTTCCACAACATCATGAGAGATACCTTCCTCTTTCAGCAATTGAGAAGCACGCTGGTAGAAGAAATTGCGAATATCTTCTGTATAAGTATCCTTTTCAACAGTCGGCAAAGCTTGCTGCTCAAACAATTCCACTGTGCGATCGACTATCTCTTCTACCGTGATCTGCCAGTCTGTCTTCAACAGCATTTGGATGATGCCAATTGCTTGACGGCGTAAACCATAAGGATCCTGTGAACCAGTCGGAACATTGCCGATTACCATGCTTCCAACGATTGTGTCCAATTTATCGGCAATGCTGACAATCGTACCTTCCACAGACTCAGGAAGCTCTCCATGGGAGGAAAGCGGCATATACTGTTCGCGAATTGCTTGGGCTACTTCTTCAGCTTCGCCGAAGTGGCGCGCATATTTCTCACCCATGATACCTTGAAGTTCAGTGAATTCGTTCACCATATTCGTCACAAGATCAAATTTGGCGATGCTTGCAGCGCGCTCTGCCCGAGCTGACGTTTCCGAATCGATAGCTGCAGCTTCACTAATCATCCTCGCAATCTTCGTCACTCGGTCCACTTTATCCTGCAAGGTACCGAGTTCCACTTGATACACCATTTTAGACAGCTTTTCTTGCGCTTTCTCAATCGGCTGCGCTTTATCCTCCGCATAGAAGAATTCGGCATCCTGAAGTCTGGCACGAAGCACCTTTTCGTTTCCGCGTGCTACGTTCTCCAAATGATCGCTGTTTCCATTACGTACACCGATGAAATGCGGTAAAAGCTGCCCAGACGTGTCTGTGACTGGGAAGTAACGCTGATGTTCCTTCATGCTCGTAATCAGCACTTCTTGCGGCAAATCCAGGAAGCTGGCAGCAAAATCGCCATGGAATACAGTCGGGTATTCCACCAAATACAGCACTTCCTCCAAAAGATCTTCATCAATTGGAATTTGCCAGCCGTTTGCAGTTTCCAATTGACGAATACCATCGATGATCATCTGTTGGCGCTTCTTCTGATCTACAATAACAAATTGCTCTTCCAGTACAGATGCATAAACAGAAGGATTATCAATTGTAGCTGTTTTTCCAAGGAATCGATGACCGTAAGTAAGATTTGATGATGCTGTTCCCGCTATCTCCATTGGAATGACCGTTTCACCATACAGTGCTACGATCCAGCGAATTGGTCGTGCATAACGCAAGCTGCCGGATCCCCAGCGCATATTCTTAGGGAAATGCAGACTTAACAGTACATCTTTGAAAGCTGGCAGCAAGTCTGTAGCATGCTGACCTTTGACAAACTTCTTCACAAAGATGTATTCTGTTCCATCCACGTCTTTCGTATAGATATCATCAACTGAAGCACCTTGGCCGCGCGTGAAACCTTGTGCTGCCTTCGACCATTGTCCTGCTTCATCTTTTGCGATTCGAAGTGCAGGTCCTTTCACTTCTTCTTCGATGTCAGGCTGCTTATCGGAAAGTGCTAGGATTGAAACAGCCACACGTCTCGGTGTTGCTTGTACAAGTACCTTTTCAAAGGAGAGACCCAGCTCATTCAGCCATGCTGTCGTCTTGGTTTCCAACTGCTCAATCGTGCCAGGCAAAAACCGTGCTGGCATTTCTTCTAAGCCAATTTCGAAAAGTACATCCTTATTTTGCATGCTCATCCGCTCCTTCTTTCAGCATTGGGAAGCCAAGTCGTTCCCGTTCTGCTACATAGCTCTTCGCAATGGATCTGGCCAAGTTACGTACTCTGCCGATATAACCAGTTCGCTCTGTCACTGAGATGGCGCCTTTGGCATCGAGCAAGTTGAATGTGTGGGAACATTTCAACACGTAATCATACGCAGGGAAGACAAGCCCTTGATCCATGATCCGCTTCGCTTCTTTTTCGTACATATCAAACAGCTGGAACAGCATGTCTGTATCAGATTCTTTAAAAGTATATGTGCTATGCTCAAACTCCGGCTGCTTGAAGATATCAGCTACTGTAACGCCATCTGTCCATTCGAGCTCGAAAACATTCTCTTTATCTTGAATGTAAGAAGCAAGTCGTTCCAGACCATATGTAATCTCAACGGAAACGGGTTTTGCTTCCAAGCCGCCGATTTGCTGGAAATACGTGAACTGCGTGATCTCCATACCATCAAGCCAAACCTCCCAGCCAAGTCCAGCGGCACCAAGTGTCGGGTTCTCCCAGTTATCCTCAACAAAGCGAATATCATGCTTCAATGGATCGATGCCCAACTTGCGAAGAGAGTCCAAGTATAGTTCCTGGATATTGTCTGGTGAAGGCTTCATGATCACCTGGAATTGATGATGCTGGTATAAACGGTTCGGGTTTTCCCCGTATCGGCCATCAGCTGGGCGTCGGGAAGGCTCCACATAAGCTACGTTCCACGGCTCAGGTCCAAGGCTGCGCAATAAAGTCATAGGGCTCATTGTTCCTGCCCCTTTTTCTACATCATACGCCTGCATCAATAGACAGCCCTGGTCTGACCAATGCTTTTGTAACGTCAAAATCATATTTTGGATATTCATCGGATTCCCTCCATCTTCTTTTCATCAACGTCTGGATGGACAAAGAAAAATCCCGTCCTTATGCTGCTTAAACAGCATAGGGACGGGATTACCGCGGTTCCACCCTAATTGCTCCCAAATGGAAGCCACTCTTTTTTCCTTTTGCTCCAAAGCGCCTTCTCCGTCTGTCTTTGTTCTGGCTCTCACTATCCCAGATTCGCTATGCAAAGGACCGGACGGATACTACTCTTCTTCAACGCAAGCCGTCGATTTTGTTACTATCATACTAAAAGGCCGCACTAATTGTCAACAAACCTTTATTGAAGTTTATCTAATTGTGCAAGGAACTTCTTGCTTTTCAGGAAATAACCACCGTACCGATCATAATAAGTATCAAGCAGCTCGTTTAGAAGCCTTTTAGTTTCTGGCTTCACCGATATATTGCCAATCCTGGAAATATCGATACTCGAAAATAGCTGCAGAAGCTTCGTTACTTTTTCTGATAATACATATGCATCCGGGTCAAGATGCATACAGCGTCTGCAAAGCATACCGCCTTCCGGTACGGAAAACCGGAAAGGCAGCTCCGTATTTCCGCAATTAACGCATTGATGCACTGTCGGCGCAAAACCACCGCGGCGGAACATCTTCAATTCATAGATGATTCGCAAAACATCTGCATCCTTGCCGTCATTGATCCACTCCATCACCTGCAGCAGCTGGCGAAATAAATCAGGATCAGGCTTATTATTATCTGTCAGCTTGTCTGTCATTTCCGCTATATAAGACGCATAAGCTGTTTTGACGATATCTTCACGGATCGACCGGAAGCTTTGCAGAGGTTCTCCTTGCTGCATGGCTCCCATGCCCGAGCCAAGCTGTACTAGAAATGACCCAAAGATGAATGGCTGCGCAATGGCAGCCATCCTGCTTTTCGGTTTCTTTGCACCTCTTGCCATCACAGCGATCTTGCCGCGATCTTCTGTGAATATGGTAATGATTTTATGTGTTTCCCCATAATCCTGTGTGCGCAGGATGATTCCTTCTACGTTTTGGAGCAACGCTCTCTCCCCAGTCCAGTTGCTTACATTTTAGATTGAAGCCGATTATAAGTCGGGAGCTCAATGATGTTATTTTGCTCCGGAGGTAATAGTGAATTGTACATTGTTTCGATTTCTTTCATCAATAAGTAGGTTTCGATACTCCCGGTCTTGCTAAAGATTTGCCAATGGAAATCAATCACAGGAAGTCCACCTTTCTATGCTTTTTTTAAGAAATGAATATACAAAACATTCTCCTAGTTAGGATGACACCTTCTCCTCAATCCATGTGCTTCAAATATTACCAGCTATCAATATTCTTCACGGCTGAAACCGTAATCATTGAGCTGCGCTTGCTTATTCCGCCAATCAGGCTGCACTTTAACCCAAAGCTCGAGAAATACCTTACTGCCAAGCAGCATCTCTATATCTCTACGCGCCAGCTTACCGACTTGTTTGAGCATACTGCCCTGCTTTCCGATGATGATCCCTTTTTGGGATTTTCGTTCCGTGATGATCGTAGCTTGGATAAATACCTTCTCCGTCGTGCTGTGGCGATTCTCGATTGCTTCAATGACAACAGCGATCGAATGCGGTATCTCCTCCCGTGTCAAATGTAGTACCTTCTCACGAATGAGCTCACTTATAACGAAGCGCTCCGGGTGATCCGTCACTTGGTCTTCCGGGTAATACTGCGGCCCCTCTGGCAGATAACCTTTTAACGTTTCAAGTAAATGCGCCGTATTATTGCCTTCCAGCGCACTGATTGGGACAATTTCTGTGAAGTCCAACTTGTCCTTATACAGCTCGATAAGTTCGAGCAGCTTATCCGGATGGACCTTATCAATTTTATTCAGTACCAGGAAAACCGGGTTGTTGACTTTCTGCAGTCGTTCAAGGATGAATTGATCCCCTCTGCCATAGCCTTCCTCGGCATTGACCATGAACATGACAGCGTCCACTTCATTCATTGTGTTCTCTGCTGTCTTCACCATAAAATCTCCGAGCTTATGCTTCGGTTTGTGGATTCCAGGCGTATCAATAAAGATGAATTGTGCATCATCCTGCGTGAGCACCCCTTGAATCCGGTTGCGCGTCGTCTGCGGCTTATCACTCATAATAGAGATCTTCTGACCGACAAAACGATTTAATAAAGTTGATTTCCCAACATTGGGTCTCCCGATGATGGAAATGAAACCTGAGCGAAATTCTTTCTCCATGCTGTTATATTCCTCCAAGTACTAGTACGACAAAAACCTCGAGTACTATAAAAATGTTGTATCTCTATCTTACTACAAATCCCCCGCCACTTCACCCATTCGACAAAAGGGGTTAAAAAAATCAAAAGCGGAGGGAACCGTTAAGAAACGAAGTGGTAAGCAAAGGAGCCCAGAGTGGGTGATTTCCCCACGGCGGGATTCATTGCTTACAACGCAGTTTCTGGTTCCCGCAGCTGGACGAAACCAAAAGCGGAGAGAGTCGGTTAGGGATGAAGAAGTAAGTGAGAAAGCCCGGAGTAAGGTGTTCTTCCCTTACGCAGGGATTTCTCGCTTACGGCGCAGTCCCTGACTCCCGCAGCTAGACGGAAAACCAAAAGCGGAGAGAGTCGGTTAGGGACGAAGAAGTAAGTGAGAAAGCCCGGAGTAAGGTGTTCTTCTCTTACGCAGGGATTTATCGCTTACGGCGCAGTCCCTGACTCCCGCAGCTAGACGATGCTCCAATGAGAGTAAAAAAACCGTCCATCTACATGGACGGTTTTCCTCACAATACAGAAATGATTTCCGGAACGAAAACGACAAGACCGACACAAATGGCAGTGATAGCCGCAATGAGGACGGCACCTGCTGCAATATCCTTGATGAGACCTGCTGCCTTGCTTTGTTCGGGCGATAGGTGATCCATCATAAGTTCGACGACTGTATTAATCATCTCCGTCACAATGACGAAACCGATACTTAAAAGGATAGCCGCCCATTCCGCTGGGTCGATCCGGAGAATCACGCCTGTTATCAGGGCGATGATTGCTGCGATTGTATGAATACGGAAATTCCTCTCCTCGAGGAAAGTCCAGCGTATCCCATTCCACGCATAGCGGAATCCGATGCCAGACTTAGTTTTCTTCCCGTTTGAGTCCGAAGCCATTCAAAATCTCCTCTTGTCGGCCGAACATCTTCTTCTCATCTGCCTCATTCATATGATCATATCCTAAAAGATGCAGGAAGCCATGCAAAGCGAGAAAACCAAGTTCCCTCTCCACACTATGCTGATACTCTTCTGCCTGTTCTTTCGCTTTGTCGACAGAGATGATGATATCACCGTAAACAATCGGGATTTCTTCTCCGATTATTTGCTGTTCGCCTTCCCCTTCTTCTTGCATGGCAAAGGATATGACGTCTGTCGGTACATCCTTTTGACGGTAATTACGGTTGATCACCTGTATTTCAGCATTGTCCACAAATGTGATGGACATCTCCGCTTCTTCTGTTATTTTCTCTGCATCTGCTGCGTATTGGATAAGCCGATCAATCAGATCTACATAATCTGCTGTCACGCTATTCGTTTTATCATGGAAATCAATATGCATTAGTTTGCCTCCTTCACTTTTTCTTCATCCGGATATTCGATCCTGGAATGGAATATTCCCGTAAGCGCCTGACAAATCGCTTCTTTGATTACTTGCAATTCCTGTAAAGTCAACGGCGCACAATCTAGTTGGCCATCCATTAGCTTATCCTTGATGATATTATCTACCAAGGTGCCGATTTTTTCCTGAGTCGGCTCTTTCATGGATCGAACTGCTGCTTCGACAGAATCACAAATCGATAGGACCGCTGTCTCTTTCGTCGATGGTTTTGGACCTGGATAGCGATAAGTTTCTTCCTTTACGTCTTTATTATATTCCTTTTCCTTGTAGTAAAAAAACTTCAAAAGCGATGTCCCATGATGCTGTTCGGCCATATCAACAATTTCCTTTGGGAAATGGTTGTTTTGCAGCATTTGTGCCCCATCAAATGGATGGCGAATGATAATTTCAGCACTTTGCCGCGGTGATAACTTGTCATGTGGATTCTTTCGGCCCATTTGGTTTTCAATGAAAAGCTGCGGCTGTCGTGTTTTGCCAAGATCATGGTAATACGCACCGACTCTGGCTAGCAGGCCATCTGCTCCGATTGCTTCACATGCAGCTTCACACAAATTGGCTACCATGATGCTATGATGATATGTCCCAGGAGCATCAGTAAGGATCTTTTTCAGTAATGGGTGATTCGGTTTCGATAATGCTAAAAGCTTCGTTTCGGAAAGGACACCGAATCCGGCTTCGACGAACGGCAGAATACCAGCTACAAGTACGACTGTCAATATAGCTGACAAAACGGCATAACCAACATAAAGCAGCACCGCATCCCAAGCATATTTTTCGAATGCGAAGAATAAGAATAACAATACACTAATCACTTGCACACTTGCCAGCAAAAGAAGTGCTTTTGCCATCGCTGCTTTATCCTTTACATTTCGAATGGAATAGACAGCTGCCAGCTGGGCGAACAGGAAGTAAAGTGTCGCCTCCATGTTTAAAGATCCAGGTATTTCATCGTTCAAGATGATTCCAGCCAATATACTGTACACGATGGCATATCCGATAGCGAACCGTTCGCTCAGTAAATGCCTGAACAAAACTGCCGCAAACGCTGCAGGAAGCAGTAAATAGTAATGCAGATCAGTTGTTCCAAGAGCACTGACCAACTTCAACAGTAGGGCAGACATACAAATAAGCAAAAACGAAAACAAAAGGACAGACTTACTCGGTCTAGTCCGTTTTTTTAATGTATGTATTGTTTCATATGCCAGAACACCGGTTAAAAGAGCCACGAATAGTACCAGACCGACAAGCGGCAGGACATTCCTAGTATTGTTCAATAGACCTACGAGCTTCAGTTCTTCATAAACATCGTTCGTGATCGTCTGTCCTTCCTGGACGATGATCTGGCCTGCACGAATCATGACAGGAGCTACGCTCTGCTGGGCTTCTGCTCTTGCTGAGGCTGTATCCTGTGCGTCAAAGGATGCATTCTGTACAATAGCAAAGCTAGTCAGCGAACGGAGTGCTTGCTTAGCGCCTGCAGACACATCTGCATAACCGATTCTTTCTCCCATCTCTTCCTTCGTCTGCTGTACTTCATCGCGTTTTACCCCATCTTCAAGATATCCAGTCATCGTGTCGACGAATACTTTTTCACTGATTTCTCTTTCGTCTGACGGTATTTGGAGCAGCTGTTCCAGCTGTCTGTCTGTCAAATCTTCCTTAACAGATTCGGAAAGCAGATTCTTGACTGACTCGACTCTTTGGTCGATAGGCTGGTCGGCTTCATCTGCTTGTCCGATCGCAGAGAAAATCTCTTCAACCGCATCTGTTTTCGTTTCTGTTATTTCAGAGGATACAGTATAGCGGTCATCTATTTGCTGGCTGGCTTCCTGTCTTTGTCTTTCCGTCTCGGCTTCATTCTCGATGGTAATCGGTGAACGTATCGTTTCTTTTGCTGCATCATAAATCTGGACGTCATAATTCTTCGTTGTCACATTGGAAGCTGTCGTAACAAAGAAGAAGCATCCGAGCAATATTGCTCCAATCAAAATGAATGCACGTTCACCAGCTTCTGATTTTCTTCTAAACAGTTCCCTGAACTTCTTTCTAGCCACACTCTGCCCTCCTATCCGCTTAAACCGAAAAAGACCCGAAGCCGGGCCTCTTTCCTTTTTATTCTGATTCGTAAGCTTCGATAATTCGTTGCACAAGCGGGTGACGCACTACGTCTGTCTGCTTTAAGTAGGTAAAATAGATACCTTTTACATTACTGAGCTTTGTCTCGATAGAACGCAGACCAGATAGAGCACCTTTCGGCAAGTCGATCTGAGTCAAATCGCCTGTGATGACCATCTTGGACCCGAAACCGAGTCTTGTGAGGAACATTTTCATCTGGGCGTTTGTTGTGTTTTGGGCTTCATCCAGGATAACGAAAGCATCATCCAGTGTACGTCCGCGCATATAAGCAAGCGGAGCGATTTCGATCGTTCCACGCTCAATCAGACGAGTCGTCTGTTCTAAGCCGAGTACATCATGCAAGGCATCGTACAACGGGCGCAAATACGGATCTACCTTTTCCTTCAAGTCACCTGGAAGGAATCCTAAGCTTTCGCCTGCTTCCACTGCCGGCCGTGTCAAAATGATACGCTTTACGATACCTTTTTTCAAAGCATTGACAGCCATTACAACTGCCAAATAGGTTTTACCTGTACCAGCAGGTCCTATACCAAAGACCAAGTCATTGGACTTGATACCATTGATATAATTCCGCTGGCCGAGTGTTTTGACACGAATTGACTTGCCTTTTGCATTTTTCGTTATTTCATCATCAAATAATGTTTCGAATTGATCCAGTTTATCTTTTTTGGCTAACTCAATAGCGTACACCACATCGCGTTCTCCAATCGGAATGCCGCGCCGAATGACAGCAGCCAACGCTTGCAGCAACTCCTCTGTCGTGCGGACTTCTTCTTCTGGTCCAGTTACGCGAACTTCTTCCCCACGCGTGACAATGGAAACACGGAAATGTTCTTCGATCTGCTTCAGATGGCGATCCTCCGTGCCGAACAGAGCTAATGTTTCATTAGTATCTTTTAATTGCAAATTCACACGTTTTACGTCTTCGGGCATAATCAATCTCCTTGAGATATAGGTTGAGATGTTGCAATATCTTCATTTACTTGAAAGTATAAGATTAATTTAACTTTACCATTCTCGACAGTCTCATGTAAAATTTTTTGAGAAATAATGTCAGCATCAGCACCAACTTGGAGCTGTAAATCCTGTTTGGCTAATTTTTCAGCCTGTTTACTCGCTTCCTCTTTTGTCCGTTTCACTTGTTTCGTGACCCGTTCGTACTCCGTCGTTTTACTCATCCCGATCGGCAGCTCCCAGCGGAGGAACCGGAGATGGCGTACAGCAGTCTGTTCCTGGGAATCCTTGAACCCAGTTTCCCCGAACCCCCAAACCGGAAACTGGAAATCGTCTCCAATCCGAATTGCATATTTATTTTCCTGTTTACCGCTAAGAACAGTATATGTTTCTTCAAGCGGAACTGCTGCAGACACATTATACCACGTCCGTGCGATGACATTACCAGTCGCTGCAACATGCTTACGTGTATCTTTCTGCTTTGTCTTATCCTTTTGATCCTTGTCAATAGGAGGAGGTTCATTCCCGATCAAACCGGAAACGAGCACATCTCCAGGCTCTACGTAATCATGCACCCCAACTTGCGGCACTCCTTCTGATACAAACATGTCGACGATAACGCCTTTTTTCTTTGCCACAAGGTGCCGAGGTCCTGGTTGTGCTTCTTCTTTAACGATTGTTTTCGGTACACCTTCCAATGCATAGGTTGTCCCTTTCTCTTGCACTCCTATCCACAGAAGATCCGGAATATCCTGTAACAAACGCTGCTGGATATCAACTGGAGCGCCAAGCGTCAGCTTGAAGGCACCTAAACGCACGCCGTACTCATCCAGCTGTGTTTCGATTTGATGCTCTAACTCCGGGCTTACGCCTTTCACTTCAATTTTCCAGACTGTATTGGAGAGAAAGAAAATAGACAGGATGCTGATGGCTATACCGAGCAGCAACGGTTTCTTATGCAGCAATGCAGTGAAGAGGAAAGGAAACCCATGCTTGCTGCGGAACTGAATTTTGTAGCCTGTCCCTCTTCGCTGCATGCGAAGCTTGCTTATATCCTGTTTCCTTATCTTCGCTTCACATGTCTGACTGTCTTTTTTGATGATATCCCAGACAAGAACCTTCTCCTGTACAAGCTGATTAAAAAATAGCTCCGGTCTGTCCCCTTTTATCAGTACGGTCACATATCCAGTAAAATAAATATCCTGTGTGTGCTTCTTCATACGTACCTCCCCGATCCGCTTGCCTTATGATTCAATGAATTTGAATTCCTTCATTTTGCCTTCGAGCAGGATTTCCTCTGGAAGCATGACTTTCAGTACGAATGATTCCCCTGTTATCCGGAGGAAACCTGTGTTGAGACGCAGCCTAAGTTCGTTATCAGAAAAAAGCACAAGCCCTCTGTGATTTTCGATATATGCATGAAAATGGCCGATTGTCGTAATCCGAGGGAGTTCAAGCACCACATCAGCAGGCATATCCAAATGCTCGGTGAACCAATTTCCGATCCGCTGCTGCCATTTTTTCATTTCCATCAGCTCCCCTCTGCACATTCTATGTTGCTAAGAGGCAAGTGAGAACAGTCTGATGCACGAAAAAAGCGAGCCCATTATTGGACTCGCTTGTTGAATGCGCGATGCGGTTTTTTCGCACGTGGTTCTCCGAGTATCTCAGACCAGAGAACCTGTTCTGCTAATTGTCTGCTAGTAGGCCGTTTCAGCTTGATTGGCTTAGCTAGAGTTTGGTCTTTATTATCCTGACGACGGACAGAGGAGGCACTGCGCACTTCCAGAGCTTGCTGAATTGCCTCCGTCGTCTGCTTTCTATATTCATCTGCTTTCTGCTCGGCTTGAATCAGTTCTGGTGCTTTAACTGGCCTCTGTTTCTGCTGACGATCCTCTCTGCTTGCACGAGGCTGCTTTTCCTTCCAGTTCTTGACCGGAGGCTGCGTGCGTCGGGGATCGTTATCTTGATCTCCTTTTTTACCTGCGGAGTTAAAAAAGAAAGCAATGGCAGCAATTGCTAACGGCACGAGAAATTGCAAAATGTCAAACATGCACCTGCCACCTTTCTAAAACTTAACGTTCTTCCTCGTCATTATTTGACAAGTCACCAATGCTGTCTCGCATTGTTGTATCTGCATTGATGTTCTGGTAGTTCATATAATCCATCACGCCCATGTTACCTGAACGCAGTGCTTCAGCAAGAGCAAGCGGAACATCCGCTTCTGCTTCTACTACCTTGGCACGCATTTCTTGTACGCGGGCTAAGTTTTCCTGCTCCTGTGCTACAGCCATCGCACGACGTTCCTCAGCTTTGGCTTGGGCGATATTCTTATCTGCCTCTGCCTGATCCGTTTGAAGCATCGCCCCAATGTTTTTACCGATATCAATGTCTGCGATATCGATGGAGAGAATTTCAAATGCCGTACCGGAATCCAAACCGCGTTCTAACACATTATGTGAGATTTTATCCGGGTTTTCCAATACATTCTTATGGTTGGTCGAGCTACCGATGGTACTGACAATTCCTTCCCCTACACGCGCGATGATGGTATCCTCTCCGGCACCACCCACAAGTCGGTCGATATTGGCACGCACGGTGATACGGGCTTTCGCCTTCACTTCGATACCATCAATCGCCACACCTGAAATAAACGGTGTTTCAATCACTTTCGGATTGACACTCATCTGCACAGCTTCCAATACATCACGACCAGCTAGATCAATTGCTGCTGAGCGTTCAAATGGTAATTCGATATTCGCACGGTGTGCTGCAATAAGTGCATTGACGACACGGTCGACATTACCTCCTGCCAGATAATGACTCTCCAGCTGGTTTGTATCAACCTTCAAGCCTGCTTTATGGGCTTTAATCAATGGATTGATGACACGTGATGGGATAACACGTCTTAAACGCATCCCTACCAATGTGAATATGCTGATACGGACACCTGCTGCCAGGGCACTGATCCATAATGCAACTGGTACGAAAGTGAATAAAATAATCAATGCAATCAAAATGACTGCAGCAATAATAATCGGTACTAGTATATCTTGATTCATTCTGTTTCCTCCTTGTTCGTCACAGGACTGACGATGATTTTCGTGCCTTCTGTACGGATAACAACTATTCCCGATCCTTTGGCAACATACCTGCCTTCAGTGATGACATCCATTACCCTGCCATCAATATCGGCTGTACCTGACGGGCGCAAAGGTGTTTTCGCTACACCACGTTTACCAATCAGGACTGTCAAGCTAGGAAGCGTATCCGGCTTGAGTGTTTCCTGGAGTATCATCGGCTTGAACATCCCTTTTTCAAATCCGACAATGCGAATAACATATACAACAGCCAAAACGGTGACCACGAATGCAATACTTACACTCATCATCATATCGGTTCTATCAGCCGCCATAGAAAAAAGCGCCCATAGTAACCCGATCATACCAAGTATGCCCATTATGCCTCCAGGTACGAATAATTCCAAGACAAGTAAAATGATGGCTGCAGTCAAAAGCAGAATATCCGTATTGGTTGCTAGTCCTGCCGCAATATGACCGTAAAGAAACATTCCTCCAGCAATGATTCCAAGTATCCCACCCGCTCCAAAGCCGGGTGTGAACATTTCGACAGCCAATCCAGCAAAAGCTATGGAAAGCAGGATTGTCACAAGAACCGGAGAAGTGATCCACGTCTGCATTGTTTCGCCGAAGCTGTGCATCGCTGTTTGAAGACTTGGAAGTGTGATATATTGCAGCATAGAAATCCTCCTGGTTTCGTTTACAGTTGTTATGTACGTTAACTTATACGCTTGGATAAAGAAAAGGTTTCATATGTAGATAAACTTTCGTAAAAAAGCAGAAAACCCAATCATTCATGATTGGGTTTTCCTTTTAGATATTCATATAACTATCAGTTAAGACAAGTGCTTATTCACGATTTTATTAACTAAAGAACCATCGGTTTTGCCTTTAACTTTCGGCATAACAGCGCTCATGACTGAGCCCATGTCTTTCTTGGAAGTAGCTCCTACCTCCGTGATGGTCTGTTTAATAATGTCTTCAAGTTCTTCTTCCGAAAGCTGTTCGGGCATATAATCTTTCAGGACTTGAAGCTCGGCTTCAAGCTTCTGGGCAAGATCATCGCGTCCAGCTTCTTGGAATTCTTGGAGGGAATCTTTTCGTTGTTTTACCTCACGAGATAAAACGGTAAGTTCTTCATCTTCTGACAGCGTGTCATTTCCAGTACGAATTGCTTCATTCTGCAGGGCAGCTTTCACCATACGGATTACGCTGAGCGTTTCTTTATCCCTTGCTTTCATGGCAGTCTTCATATCCTGGTTCAGACGTTCTGTTAATGACATATCTCTTTGCACCCTCTTTGCTTACTTACGCTTTCTAGCCGCCTCAGATTTTTTCTTGCGACGTACACTAGGTTTTTCGTAAAATTCACGCTTACGGTATTCAGATAGAGTACCGCTTTTAGAAACAGTGCGCTTAAAGCGACGAAGAGCATCTTCAAGAGACTCGTTTTTGCGAACGCGAGTAGTGTTTGACATGCTAATTTCCCTCCCTCCGAAGCATACAACAATGTGCTAACTCATATGCACTGCTGCATATGTCTTTGCTCATTATAATATAATGCTAAATCCTGGTCAATAGAAAGGTGCATAATCACCGCACATTTCATAATTCCTTCTTAATAATCGCTGCTTCCAGCAACGCCTGCGATGATCTGAACACCTGCGCTGGCACCGATGCGAGTAGCACCTGCTTCGATCATAGCCAGTGTAGCTTCGCGGTCACGCACACCGCCGGAGGCCTTTACACCGATGTCCGGGCCGACTGTCTTACGCATCAATTTGATATCTTCCACTGTTGCACCACCGCCGGAAAAACCAGTGGAAGTTTTGACGAAATCAGCTCCAGCTTTTACAGCAAGCTCACAAGCTGTTACTTTTTCTTCATCAGTCAATAATGAAGTCTCGATAATCACTTTCGTCAGTACACCTGCTGCTGCTTTCACAACTGCACGAATGTCAGATTCAACAGTCTCTAAATCGCCTGATTTCAAAGCACCGACATTGATGACCATATCGATCTCACCAGCACCTTTTTCAATAGCGTCCTTTGTTTCCAAAGCTTTTACCGCGCTAGTCGAAGCGCCAAGAGGGAATCCGATAACAGTACATACTTTCACATCTGTACCTTTAAGCTGTTCTGCACAATGAGAAACCCAGTACGGATTTACACAAACAGAAGCGAATTTATGGGTTGCCGCTTCCTCAACAATTACATCGATTTGTTCCTTTGTAGCATCAGGCTTTAAAAGTGTGTGATCAATATATCCAGCGATATTTTCCAAGAGAAATAACTCCTTTTATAGTCAAGTTTAGATAGTTACACTTGCTTCCTCATCATCCATTACCCGGACGAATTGGCCTTCATTATACGGATAGCCAGCCTTAGTCAGCTTGACACGGACAATCTTACCGATCATGTCCGGTGTTGCCTCGAATTTCACTTTCAAATAGTTATCTGTATAGCCGACATATAATGTGTCGGATTCGTTTTTGTCAAAAAGCTCTTCTGGAATGACTTCCAATACTTCATTTTCGAATTGAGAAGCATATTCTTTCGCTTGCTGATCCGAAAGTGTAATCAGACGGTGGACACGCTCATTCTTTGTCTCGTCGTCCACTTGGTCTGCCATACGTGCAGCAGGTGTTCCTGTACGCTTGGAATAAGGGAACACATGGAGCTCGCTATAACCGATTTCTTGAATGAAACGATATGTTTCCATGAATTCCTCTTCTGTCTCACCCGGGAAGCCGACAATCACATCACTCGTAATGGCAAGGTTAGGCAAAGCTTTCTTCACTTTATCGATTTTACTGCGGTAAAAGTCTGAAGAATACTTGCGGCGCATGCGTTTTAAAACGGAATCAGATCCAGATTGAAGCGGGATATGCAAATGACGCACGATTTTCTCAGACTCATCCAGTACCTGAATGACCTCATCCGTAATCTGGCTTGCCTCAATGGAGGAAATACGGATTCGTTTCAATCCACGTACATTCGCCTCCAATTCCCGCAGCAATTTAGCAAAATTGTAATCCTGCATATCCTCGCCGTATCCTGCTGTATGAATCCCTGTAAGGACGATTTCCTTGTAACCAGCGTCCACAAGCTGCTGAGCCTGCTTCATGACGTCCTCAGGGTTACGGGAACGCAGCAATCCGCGGGACCAAGGAATGATACAGAAAGTGCAGAAGTTGTTGCAGCCTTCCTGGATTTTCAACGATGCACGCGTACGGTCGGTGAAGGCTGGTACATCCATTTCCTCGAAAACACGGTTTTTCATGATGTTCGAAACTCCGTTGATCGGTTCCTTCTTCACCTTGAATTCCTCGATATGCTCAATCATCTTGTCCCGGCCCTGCGTACCAACTACGATGTCCACTCCCGGAATCTCCATGATTTCACCAGGGGACGTTTGCGCATAACAACCGGTTACACAAATGACGCCCTCAGGATTTTTACGTACTGCCCGGCGAATGACTTGGCGGCTTTTTTTATCTCCAGTATTCGTAACCGTGCAAGTGTTGATAACATACACGTCTGACTGGTGATCAAAATCCACCCTTTCATAGCCTTGGGCTTTGAACTTCTGCCAAATACCTTCCGTCTCATAATGGTTCACTTTACAACCTAATGTGTGGAATGCCACTGTAGGCATGGTAAAACACCTCATTCTTCAAAATGGTACGATAGACTAGCCAACATATACAGTGGAGCGGTCTCTGTGCGCAAAATTCGAGGTCCGAGCCTGATAGGTGCAAAACCTGCATTTTGAAGCGCATCAGCTTCTGATTCACTGAATCCGCCCTCTGGTCCGATTACGACAAGCACATTGTCTGATGGGGAAATGTGCTGGAAAACAGATCGAAGCGGTTCTGCCTTCAATCCTTTTGCTGCTTCTTCATAAGCGAACAATTTGTGCTTGTATGTATCGCTGCTATCAAGCAGCATTTGGAAGGTTTGCACATCCTCTATTGCCGGTATTATCAAACGGCTGGACTGCTCGGCAGCTTCTTTGGCAATCTTTTCAAGGCGCTGCCGTTTTTTGTCCTTCTTTTTCTCGTCCCATTTTACAACGGAACGAGCAGCTTGGAAAGGAGCAAATGCAGCTGCACCCAATTCCGTTCCTTTCTGCACGATCCATTCCAGTTTGTCACCCTTGGGAAGCCCTTGGGCAATCGTTACTGATACTGGCATTTCAGTATCCATATCGACTTTTTCGACTACGGAGACAGTAACATGATCTGACACCAATTCGTCAATCTCACATTTTGCGGCATGCCCATCCGGATGGACACAGATGATATTATCGCCTGTTTTCATCCGCATCACCCGATTGATATGATGAGCGTCCTGTCCATTCAACGTAATCCGGTTATCCTGCCAATTGGCAGCTTCTACGAAATAGCGTTGCATATGCTCACCTCTGCCTTAATTCTTCTTTGCAATGATGGCAACCCAATCTTCCATTTCATTGACTTCAACAATATCAAAACCAGTTTTTATCAAGGCTTCTTTTACGTCGCCTTTCTTCTGGCTGATAATGCCGCTCGTAATGAACAGACCACCTGGTTTGATCAATTTATACGCGTCATCTGTGAATTTCAAAATGATTTCAGCAAGGATATTCGATACGATAACGTCCGCTTCCACCTCAACGCCTTCGAGCAAATTGTTCGCACTGGCCGTAATACGGTCAGTTGCTTGATTCAGCTCTGCATTGACCCTGGTACTGTTTACCGCCACATCATCGAGGTCGAATGCATGTACATGCTCAGCACCGAGCAGTACGGCAGCGATGCTCAGTACACCAGAACCAGAACCAACATCAATGACAATGTCGCCTTTAGTTATATAACGTTCGATTGCCTGTACACTAAGTACCGTCGTCGGGTGAGTCCCTGTACCAAAAGCCATGCCAGGATCAAGTTCCATGATCACTTCATCACTTGCTACCGGTGTATACTCTTCCCATGTAGGTATGATGGTGAACTTTTCGGAGATCTTCACCGGTTTGTAATATTTCTTCCAAGCGGTAGACCAATCCTCTTCATCTACTTCACTGACTGTCACGTCGTTTGCACCAATATCAATCTGATATTCTTTCAGATTTGTGATCGCTGCTTTGATCTCATTCACCGATTCATTCAAAAAGCTGTTAAGAGGCAAATATGCTTTCACAAAGATGCCTTCTGCTGGATAATCTTTTGGATCCAGCGCATAGATTTCACCGAACGTCGTTTTATGATCTTTGACCAAGTCCTCTGGATCCTGGATTACAACACCGCTGGCACCTGCTTCATGCAGGATATTCGAAATTGGCTCAATCGCTTCATTCGTAGTATGGATACACAGCTCCGCCCATTTCACGTACACGTCACTCCTTTTATTAAGACTCACCTTTGAACGCACGTCTCATACGTGTGAAAATATTGTCATGCTGTTCGTCGGTTGGGTCATTACCGCTTATATCGTTGAGCTCACGCAATAGCTCCTTCTGACGATCCGATAAATTCGTAGGTGTTACAACACGAATTTTCACATGTTGGTCCCCTTGACCATACCCGCGCACATTCGGTGATCCTTTGCCTTTCAAACGGAATGTACGTCCTGTTTGCGTACCTGCTGGAACTTTAAGATTCACTGCGCCATGAACTGTCGGCACTTCAATTTCATCACCAAGTGCTGCTTGAGCAAATGTAATAGGCATTTCACAATAAATATTATCGCCTTCACGGTCAAAGAACTCATGACTGCGTACTTGAATGACCACATAAAGGTCTCCTGGAGGTCCTCCATTGACACCCGCTTCTCCTTTACCGGATACACGGATTTGCTGGCCATCGTCAATTCCCGCAGGGACTTTGATATGGATTTTATTGCGTTTACGCACACGGCCGGAACCACTGCAAGTCTTACATTTATCTGGAATGATCTTACCTGTTCCATTACATGTATTACATACGCGACGGTTCACAACACGGCCAAATGGTGTATTTTGTTCGACATTAAGCTGTCCGCTTCCGTTACAATGCGTACAAGTCTTCGGCTTGGTGCCTGGTTTGGCTCCTGAACCGTGACAAGTATCACATTCCTCTTCTTTCGGAATCTCAATATCTGTTTCCTTACCAAAAATAGCTTCCTCGAAGCTGAGCGTCATACTGTATTGCAGATCTGCGCCTTGGCGTGGTGCGTTCGGATCGCTGCGGCGTCCGCCGCCGCCAAAGAACATATCGAAAATGTCGCCAAAACCGCCAAAATCCTGCGCTCCAGCTCCCCCGAAGCCTTGGCTCTGCGGGCCTGCGTGGCCAAATTGATCATACTGGGTACGCCTTTGTTCATTGCCGAGTACTTCATAGGCTTCTTTTGCCTCTTTGAACTTATCGGCTGCATCTTCCGCCTTATTCACATCTGGGTGGTATTGGCGCGCAAGTTTGCGATATGCTTTTTTAATTTCTTCCTTCGAGGCATCTTTCCCGACGCCAAGCACATCGTAGTAATCCCGCTTACTCACTGACAATCACTCTCCCGACTCTCTCTTATACATAAATTTTATCATACCATTAAGCCCTATAGGCAGCAAACACTGTAAACATGTAACAAGTCAAAGCTGCTCGGAAAGCGGCTTTGACTTGTCGGGTGAAACTAGTTTTTACTTATTGTCTTTGTCGTCGTTTACTTCTTCGAAATCAGCATCTACGACATCATCATCTGCTTTTTCTCCGCCTTGCGCTTGCTGTGCTTGCTGGGCCTGTGCTGCTTGCTCATACAATTTGACAGACAATGCTTGAACCTGCTCGGAAAGCGCATCTTTTTTAGCTCTGATATCTTCAATATCAGTACCTTCCAATGCTTTCTTCAGTTCTTCTTTCGCTGCTTCTGCTTTTTGTTTATCTTCTTCAGAAACATTTTCAGCAAGATCTTTCAACGTTTTATCCGTTTGGAAGACTAGCTGATCCGCTTCATTGCGAAGATCTACTTCTTCACGACGTTTTTTATCTTCCTCCGCGTTCTCTTCCGCTTCTTTCACCATTTTTTCTACTTCTTCATCAGAAAGACCTGAAGAAGATTTGATTGTAATGGATTGTTCTTTGTTTGTTCCAAGATCTTTCGCACGAACATTAACGATACCATTTGAGTCGATATCAAAGGTAACTTCGATTTGCGGCACACCGCGTGGTGCTGGCGGGATATCCGACAGTTGGAAACGGCCAAGCGTCTTGTTGTAAGCTGCCATCTCACGTTCACCTTGAAGTACATGTATATCTACAGAAGGCTGGTTGTCCGCTGCTGTAGAGAATGTTTGGGATGCGCTTGTCGGAATTGTCGTATTGCGCTCGATCAATTTGGTGAACACGCCGCCCATTGTTTCAATACCAAGGGAAAGTGGAGTAACGTCAAGAAGTACGACGTCTTTCACATCACCTTGAAGGACACCACCCTGGATTGCTGCACCGAGTGCAACTACTTCATCCGGGTTAACGCCTTTGGAAGGATCTTTGCCAGTTTCCTTTTTGATTGCTTCCACTACAGCCGGAATACGTGTAGAACCACCGACTAGGATAACTTTATCAATTTCGCTTGCAGAAAGATCAGCATCGCGAAGAGCTTGACGAGTAGGTCCCATTGTTCGCTCAACTAAATCAGCAGAAAGCTCATCGAATTTCGCACGTGATAGGGAAAGCTCCAAGTGAAGCGGACCTTCTGCACCAGCCGTGATGAACGGAAGTGAGATTTGTGTTTGTGTAACACCTGAAAGATCTTTTTTCGCTTTTTCAGCTGCATCTTTCAAACGCTGCATTGCCATTTTATCTTTGGAAAGATCGATGCCGTTCTCTTTTTTGAATTCCGCTACAAGATGATCGATGATCACTTGGTCGAAATCGTCACCGCCAAGACGGTTATCACCCGCAGTGGAAACTACTTCGAATGTACCATCGCCGATATCAAGGATGGAAACGTCGAATGTACCGCCGCCAAGGTCATAAACAAGGATTGTTTGATCTTCTTCTGTATTGATACCATAAGCAAGCGCAGCTGCTGTCGGTTCGTTGATGATACGCTCGACTTCAAGACCTGCAATTTTACCAGCATCTTTCGTTGCTTGGCGTTCTGCATCGTTGAAGTATGCTGGAACTGTGATAACAGCTTTATCAACCGTTTCACCTAGATAATCTTCAGCGAAAGATTTAATGTACTGCAGGATGATAGCAGAAATTTCTTGAGGCGTGTAAGACTTACCTTCGATTTCCACTTTGTAATCCGTACCCATATGACGTTTGATGGATTGGATTGTGTTCGGGTTCGTGATCGCTTGACGCTTCGCCACTTCACCGATTTGTCTTTCTCCATTTTTGAATGCTACAACGGATGGAGTTGTGCGGTTACCTTCCGGATTCGGGATAACGCGAGCTTCTCCACCTTCCATTACGGACACACAAGAGTTTGTTGTACCTAAGTCAATACCAATGATTTTACCCATTTTGTATTTTTCCTCCTCTACAGCATATGTAGTGCTTTATTGATTCACTTGGACCATAGCCGGTCGAATGACACGGTCTTTCAGCTTATAGCCCTTTTGCAATTCCTGTACGACAGTATTTGGTTCGTATTCATCATTTTCCACCTGCATGACAGCTTGGTGCAGATGAGGATCGAATGGCTGTCCTACAGTTTCAATCGTCTCGATACCTTGCTTGTCGAATGCATCTAATAATTGACGATGCACCATGCGGATACCATCGACAAAACCTTTATTCGCTTCTTCGTCCTGAACAGTCTGAAGGGCGCGATCCAGGTTGTCGACAACAGGGAGCAAGGCTTCCGCCAAATCCTGAGATCTATATTTGCTGGCAGCTTCCTTTTCCTTCTGTGTACGCTTGCGGAAATTGTCATACTCAGCCTGCAAGCGCAGCAGACGGTCGTACATCTCGTTTTTTTCTTGTTCGAGCTGTGCTAGTTGCTCGCTGCCTTCATCGTTAGTTTCGGATTCCTCAGCTGGGGCTACATCAACCACTTCTGTTTCAACAGCTTCCTGCTCTTCGGTTTCATTCACTTTTTCTTTTTCATTTGCCATGATGGTCACCTCCTGAAAAACATTGCTTATATGAAAGGCTTGCTGTATAGCAAGCCATATTCAACTCATTTCTGCCAGTCCTGATAGGCGCTGGTCAGTTTGCTAGATAAAACATTCATCAACGACATTACCCGGGAATACTCCATTCTGGTCGGACCCAGCAAGGCGACGGTTCCCATGTGTAAGCCATCCGCTGTGTAACTCGCAGTGACAAAGCTGCAATCCTGCATCGCATCCAGCTTGTTCTCTGTGCCGATGGATACATGCAGACCATTTTGCTCTCCTTTGAGAAGACGCGCAATCGTCTCGCCTTCTTCTTCAATCATCGTATAAAGGCTCCGCAGCTTATTCAAGTCCTGAAAATCGGGCTGCATCAATATGTTTGTCTTACCGCCGAAATAGAGCTTGAGCGGCTGTTCCGTTTCCATGAAGGAGCGCAGATAAGCGAACATCGTATCAAAATGGACGGTATGCTGCTTGAGCAGCTCCTGCACTTCAGACTTCAGTCTGCCAGGCACCATCATAAGCGGTACACCAGCTAAACGGTCATTCAGGATATTCACTACCTTTTCCATCTCAGCATGATCCATCCCATCTGGTATCCGGAAAGATTTATGCTCTACATGCCCTGTGTCTGTCACCAGAATCATGACAGCACTAAAATCGGACAAAGTAAGAATCTGAATATGCTTGAGCTTCGTCTCCAGCATTTCCGGTCCCAATATGATACTTGTGTAGTTGGTAAGCTCTGAAAGCAGAGCTGCGGATTGCTGTACGACTTCTTCCATCTGACGTATGTTCGTCGAAAATGTCTGTTTGATCGCTGACGTATCCTGCCGCGTCAAATGAAACGGTGTCAGTAGATGATCCACGTAGAAGCGATAGCCCCTTTCAGAAGGTATTCTTCCGGATGAGGTATGCGTCTTCTCGATCAAGCCAAGCTGCTCCAACTCAGCCATATCATTACGAATCGTTGCGGCACTATAGGCAACGTCCTGCTTATTGGAGATAGCACGCGAACCAATCGGCTGCGCCGTTTCAATGAAATCATCGACTATGACCTGAAGGATACGCAGCTGTCTTTCTGTCAGCATGATCATCACCTCGATTAGCACTCGATAATAGGGAGTGCTAAATATACATATAAGGTAACAAAGCCTAGAAAAATTGTCAATTCGAAACGCTTGCCGGTTCTTCTTCTAAAAGGAACTCTTGGAATACATCGTTTCCGAACAAAAATCCATCCTCAGTCATAGCAACGTGTTCAGCATCTTCAATGAGCCATCCTTTACTGATCAGCAGATCCAGAGGCTTACGGTAAACCTCAGTAAGCTCGATACCGAATTTGTCTCGGAAGCTCGCTTTGTTCACTCCTGATTTCTTGCGAAGACCAAGGAAAAGCTCTTCCTCGATACGCTCTTTACGGCCAATCGGCTCCTCATGCAGAACCGGTATACCATTTTCATTCGCTTGCTTCAGATAAGCAGGAAGCGGACGGATATTGATAACGCGGCGTCCTGGCAAGTACCCATGTGCCCCTGCACCAAGTCCATAATAGAAATCATTGTTCCAGTATGCAAGATTATGCTGGCTTTCCTTACCAGGAAGCGCAAAATTGCTCACTTCATATTGTTCTCTGCCATGTGCCTTCATTTGATCGCGCAGCAGATTGTACATATTAGCTTCCAATTCTTCCGGCGCCTTTTTCAATGTACCCTTTTTATACCGCTGATAAAAGACCGTCTTAGGCTCAATCTGAAGCGAATAAGAAGAATAATGCGGCAGATCGAACTGCAAGGCTTCTTCCACAGTATGCCCAAACTGCTCCAATGTTTGTCCCGGCAGCGCATAAATCAAGTCGATGCTGATATTGTCAAAGCCAGCCTGTTTCAATAGATCAAGACTTTCATATACATGCTTGACGCGGTGAACACGGCCGATTGCTTCGAGAAGTTTATCATCGAACACTTGAACGCCAAGGGAGATTCGATCTACCCCGTAATGCTTAAGCAGCTTTGCCTTCTCTAATGATAGATCCCCGGGATTTGCTTCAAATGTATATTCTCTGGCTGCGTGAACATCAAATGCGCTGTCAACACTCTTCAGCACATGCTCCAGCTGCTGCATATTCAAAGCGGTTGGTGTTCCGCCACCTACAAAGATCGTATTCATTTGCTGTCTGTTTGGAATGTAATGCTCCATTTCCTTCCGTAATGCTTCTACATATTCATCTGCACTATCTTCCCGATAGAAAAACTTCGTGAAATCGCAGTAATGACAAAGCTGTTCACAGAAAGGTATATGGATATACGCGGATTTTACTTCGTTCATCATGCTGCCTCCTTCCGCAATGACAAACCCTTGTCTGATAAGGACAAGGGTTGTCTGTTTTTTATTCGTCGTCCATCTGCAGGATGGCCATGAACGCTTCCTGTGGCACTTCCACGGAACCGACCATCTTCATCCGTTTCTTACCTTCTTTTTGCTTTTCAAGTAATTTACGTTTACGTGATATATCTCCTCCATAACACTTGGACAAGACATTCTTACGCATCGCTTTAATATTGGAACGGGCAACAATCTTGTTCCCGATTGCAGCCTGGACTGGCACTTCGAATTGCTGGCGCGGGATTAACGCCTTCAGCTTTTCTACTATTGCCTTACCACGGTCGAAGGCAAAATCACGGTGTACGATGAAGGATAGAGCATCTATCGTATCGCCATTCAAAAGAATATCCATCTTCTGCAGATCGGATGCCTTGTAACCTACGAGTTCATAATCGAAGCTTGCATACCCTTTTGTTTGGGATTTCAGCTGATCGAAGAAGTCATACACGATTTCAGAGAGCGGGATTTCATAAACTACATTTACACGGACATCGTCCAAGTATTGCATGTCCTGGAAATCACCGCGTTTTTTCTGGCATAGCTCCATGACTGTACCAACGTAATCATTCGGTACCATGATTGTCGCTTTTACGTATGGCTCTTGCACTTCCGTACGTGATTGTGCATCTGGCAAAGCCGCCGGGTTGTCGACACGCACTTCGCTGCCATCATTCATGACGACATTGTAGATAACACTTGGTGCTGTCGTGATCAAATCAATATTGAACTCTCGTTCGATACGTTCCTGGATGATCTCCATGTGCAATAGACCAAGGAAGCCACAACGGAATCCGAAACCTAGCGCCTGGGAAGTCTCCGCTTCATATTGCAGGGAACTATCGTTCAGCTCCAGTCTTTCCAGTGCTTCACGCAAGTCATTGTAGTTGCTCGCATCAACCGGGAACAATCCGCAATAAACCATCGGATTCAAGCGGCGATAGCCGGGCAGTGCCTCACTGGCTGGATTATTGGCTAATGTAATGGTATCCCCTACACGCGTATCACTTACATTTTTAATAGAGGCAGTCAAATAACCAACGTCACCAACGACTAGCTCGTCCTTTTTAACTGGCGCTGGATTAAAAACACCGACCTCATTGACTTCAAATTCCTTGCCTGTAGCCATCATATGGATTTTGTCGCCTACTTTTACAGAACCCTCTTTGATACACGTATACGCGACAACACCGCGATAGGAATCATACAAAGAGTCAAAGATCAGACCTTTTAACGGCGCATCCTCATTCCCTTTCGGCGGCGGGATCCGGTCGACAATCGCTTCTAAAATCTCTTCTATACCAATTCCTGCTTTAGCGGATGCCAAAATAGCATCACTCGCATCAATGCCAATGACATCCTCGATTTCCTGCTTAACCCTTTCCGGGTCGGCACTCGGTAGATCGATTTTATTGATAACCGGAATGATTTCCAAGTCATTATCCATCGCCAAGTATACATTGGCCAATGTTTGGGCTTCGATACCCTGAGCTGCATCCACAACGAGGATGGCACCTTCACAGGCTGCCAAACTCCGGGATACCTCATATGTAAAATCGACATGTCCCGGTGTATCTATCAAATGGAAAATATATTTCTCGCCATTTTCCCGTTCGTATTCAAGTTGCACTGCATTCAGCTTGATAGTGATGCCGCGCTCCCTTTCCAGATCCATTGCATCCAAATACTGCGCCTTCATTTCACGCGCAGTAAGAGCCTTCGTCTTCTCGAGAATACGGTCAGCCAGTGTAGACTTCCCGTGATCGATGTGGGCAATGATCGAGAAATTCCGCACATGCTGCTGATTTCGTCTGTTTGTCTCTACCAATCAAAATCACTCCTAAATTGTCCGAAGCTGCCTCCATAAGAAGCAGCCGTAACAATAACTAGCATTGATTATAGCAATTGCGCCCTGTTTATTCAATGTTTTTAAGCGCTTTTGCTTCAGCCGAACAAAGCGTTGGAAAGCTGTTCGATCGCTGTGATGATAACCGAACAGATACCTGTGAACAGACTTCCAAGACCGCTTGCCAGCTGCTGTACGATGGAGCTGTCTGCCCCTTCATCCGAAACTGGTGCAGTATTTTCGAACACGGGCTCTTCTTTCGTACCATCAAATGAAGCAGATGCAGTCAGCTTTCCTTCCTGCAGTCCTGCAGCAGGGGGCTGTTCTATTTGCTGTACATCCTCTTTTTCCATCCCTATCAAAATACCGCCAAAGAACAACGTCAGCATCGTGAGAACAATTACTACATATTTCATCCTGCTTGGCCTCCTTGAACTTTTTCTGCTTCCCAGTAATAATCCGCAAATATCTCGGCAAAAATTTCCGCCGTACGCGTCGCTTCCTCCAGTGTATTCTCCGCCCCCCCTATTTCCAGGAGAGCTGCTTTGTCAGATACATCCTGATTATAAACACCGTCGACTCCAGCGCCTTGTTTCGTGATGACACCACGACTCAAGCCTGGGTATTCGGCTTCAATCTTCTTGTGCAGATCCGTTGCCAGCTTCAAGTTCTTTTCAAATTCCTTATTCTCTGCGCCGACGACGAAGACGACTTTTGCATATGTTTTACCTTCGATTTCCTTGGTCGTGTCTTTCCGTTTCAAGCTGTCCCGATGAATATCGAAAACGAAAGAAACATCCTTGTTTTCTGCTACAGCAGCTTCCACCACTCCTCTTGAGGCATCGTAGGATTGATGATAAGCCATGCCATTTTCATTCAAAATAGCTCCTATATCAGTCTGGTCAGCTATTGTCCCGATACCCAGCTCCTCCAGCCGCTTTGCCATTGCTTCCCCAACATCGGTAACGTTAGAATTTTTGTTATAAGCGTTATCTTCCTGCTGCGCATCCAATGAAGGCAGATAGGACTCCTGATTATGTGTATGATAGATATAAACAACATCTTTTTCCCCTGTGGAAGGTGCAGGTTCCTCGTCTTTTTGTTCCTGACTATCTTCCGTCGGGTTTTGCTCCTCTTTCTCTGGCGGAGCCTCTTCTTCCTTCACTTGTACAGGCTCTTGTTCGATAATATGATCCGGCTGCGCCGACTCAATCGGAAGGTTCGTATAGTTTGTCCCTTCTCCTGCAATGACAATCTGGTTTTCATATAGTGAGAATCCTGGTATTTCGGAGCCGAGCAGAGTCCTCGGATCATCCGGTTTAATGGTTGTCAGCATTTGCATAAGAATGGCAGATATCTGTATAGATGGAGCTTCTTCTGGTCTAACACTTTCGAAAACCTTATTTTCGTTTCCGAGTATATGCAAATATATGCTGCTGTCAAGCTGTCTTGTCCAATCTGTAATGGCTTGTGAGGACAGCCGGTACGCCGGCCCAGCAGAAGTTAGCGCCGCTATACCGGTCAATAGAAAAAGGATGGAGCCGACAAGGATAAGTGTCCGCTTATATATGAACAGTACGCCTGAACGCTTTCGCTTAAAGCTGTTCTTCTTTTTTCCCAAGAAAGAAGCTCCTCTCTTTTTGAATCTAGTTGAACTCTACTAGAATCTATGAGAGAGAAGCTCGAAGTAGAACCTCTGAAAGAAATCAGCGTGTGTAATCCGAGAGATTCGCCGGATTGACCTTTTCGTGCAGAGCGCCATTAATGCCAGCTGCTATGACATGGGCCATATCGGCAATAAAACCATCCACTTCCTTCGGTGTTACCATAAGATTATGCCCAAGAGGAGTCAGCACTTCATGGATCAACTGACGCTTCTCCCCTTCACTAAGACCGCCAACCATCCCGAAGACCGCCTGACGCTGTTCCTCACTTGGTAAATCTTCTTCTGTTAGTTCCTTTTTTCCAAAACGCATCCCTGCCGGCACAAGTGCTTTTGACGGCTTGTCTTTTTCCTTCCATTCTCTCCCAAAGTGTTTGAAGAGATAATCGATTGTGTCACTCGTAATGGTGACCGCATCGACGACGGTTGGAACGCCAATACTGAAAACAGGAATACCAAGCGTATCTTTGCTCAGCTCTTTCCTTTTGTTGCCAACACCCGAGCCTGGATGGATACCTGTGTCGGATAATTGGATTGTGCTATTCACACGACTGACCGAACGAGCCGCCAAAGCATCTACTGCTATGACGAAGTCCGGCTTCGTTTTTTCAATTATTCCGTGGATAAGGGTGCTAGTCTCAATACCAGTGGTTCCCATCACACCAGGTGATACCGCACTGACCGGCCGATAGCCTTCCTCCACTGATTCTGGCTGCAGCTTGAATAAATGGTTGGTGACCATGATTTTCTCAATCACTTCCGGTCCCAAAGCATCCGGTGTCACATTCCAGTTTCCAAGTCCGACAATTAAACCTGTCGCATTAGTAGGAATATTGTTTTCAGTCAGCATTTGTTCCAGTTCTTTCGCAAGTACAAGTGCTGTCTCCTCTTCCTGTTTCGTGTCCTGATTCTTTACTGCCTCGGTATGAATCGTAATATAGATGCCTGGTTTCTTTCCGATCTGCTTTGCGCCTTCTTCATTTACTTGTACATAATTGACGGTGATACCTTCTGTCTTTTTCTCTGTTACCGAAATACCTGCTGCTGTCCCCTGCTTCTGTTCACTCGATGTATAAAGATCCTTTGCTTCGATAGCCAAATCCGTCCGTACTTGCAGCTGCTTGATCAAAATCATCCCTCCACTTTTCACAAATGTCAGCATTAGCATAAGCAGATTAACAGCAAATCATACGAAAAGTGACACCATCAGTGAAAAGAATTGTTGAAAACATCGCTCTGCTTTGGTACAATGGCTTTTGTTGTAAGATGAAATGTGCCGGAGGTGAATCAAACATGGCAAATATTAAATCAGCGATTAAACGCGTTCGTGTAAACAACGATGCTCGTCTAAGAAACCAAGCTTTGAAAAGCGATTTGCGTACTGCAGTGAAACACGTGGAAACTGCTGTTTCCAACAACGATGCTGCTACTGCTAAAACAGCTCTTCTAACAGCTTCAAGCAAAATTGATAAAGCTGCACAAAGTGGTGTCATCCACCGCAACAAAGCTAACCGTCAGAAGTCTAACTTGACTAAAAAAGTTAACGCTCTTGGCGCATAATATGCTTTAGAAGAACGATTCCTTAAGGGAATCGTTTTTTAATAGAAAAAAGCCCGGCGGTTTATTAAACCATCCGGGCTTTTTTTCGTATTGTTACTATCTGCTGAAGCAGCAGTTCAAAGGCAAGGTTCTTCTCCATACGTCCCTGCTTCAAATCCGCATCCGTTTCAGCGGCTAAGAACAGAATATGTTTCAATTCTTCTTCCGAGAAGTTTGCTTCCCGCTTCAATGCAAGCTTGATCACGAATGGATGAACCTTCGTTACTTCTGCCATCTTTGCTTGATTGTATCCTTTATGCTTGAGAAGCTTGACATGTAAAATCGTCCGGAATTGGGATGCAAGCAATGCTATCAATGCAATCGGCTCTTCCTTAAGCTTGATCAGATCATGAAAGATGTAAATCGCCTTTGCTAAGTCACCCGCCATCAAGCTGTCAACCAGCTTTAATCCAGAGCTTGTCTGTTGATGGGAAACAAGTGATTCTGCCATCTCCAAGGTTACCGTACTTCCCTCGCCTGCATAAAGTGCGAGCTTTTCGATCTCTCCGCGCAGCATGGAAAGATCTGTTCCAGCCTCCTGGATGAGCAAATCAGCAACTGCATCTTCCAGCACAATTTGATGCTCTTTGCTTAACGTGACGATCCAATCCGACAAATCCCACTCTTTTACCGGCAGACAAGCCACAGCTTGCCCTGTCTTTTTGATGCTCTTGATGATTTTCTTCCGCTCATCTACCTTCTCATATGGAGCTAATAAAACGAGTGTCGTCCAAGCTGCTGGATTCTCTACATACTGTTCCAGGCTTTCCAAACGATGATCCACTGCCGACTTATCCGGCTTCGCTTTCAGGAAGAAAGGGTTGTAAGCGAGAATTAATTTTTGTTCGCTGAAAAAAGGATATTCCTCTGCATCCGCAATAACTTCCTGGATTGGGGTTTCCTCCAAATCGTAGACGGAAACATTCGTTCCATCGGAAAGGGCGAATTGTTTCTCTATTTTTTCCTTTATATCCTGCATGAAATAGGACTCGGTGCCATATAGTAAGTATATAGGTGAAAAATCCTTTTTCTTGATTGCTTTTAAAGCGTCAGTATATGACATGTTCTCACTCCTACGTAATCCTATTGTTTATCGTATCGGCAAATAGGAATTAACGCAAGGTGGAACAGAGGAGAACAATAATACGTTCCCCCCCAATCTATATGAACGCTCTTGTTATCCAGCTCCGGAGGCTGTAACGCGAAGCGGTGTTTTCTTACCTCTAGGTTATCCTTAATCATGCAAGTTATTGGTGACAACTCTTGCTAATCGAGGTAAGTACCTGCTGCCTGTGGTAAGTTCATTTGCCTCATTTATAACTACCGTATCTTATGGGAGGAACGGGCTAAATGTGCCTGTCTTCCCTGAGAAGGCATAGACGACCGCCCCATCCGTATCTGTACGCCAGATACGGATGTTTTGTTGTGACAATGCATCAACAACTTCTGGAGACGGATGGCCATATCTGTTGTTCCGGCCAGCCGAAACCAGCGCTGTCTCCGGCTTCACATGCTGGAGAAACGCTGGATCAGTCGAAGTATTGCTGCCATGATGTCCGACCTTCAGTACATCCGCTCGTAAAGTCGGATAACTCCGGATGATTTCCTTTTCCTCCTCTTTGCCAATATCACCCGTAAAAAGCCAGCTCTTTCCGCCCAGCACCGTATACATGACAAGCGAATTCTTGTTGGGATCCTTTTTATCACGTGAAGGAGCCAGCAGCTGGATTTCCCAGCCCGGAAGACGGATCATCTCTCCAGCTTTCCAAGGTAATATCTTTATATCCGAATCCCAAGATTTTGCTTTTGAACGGTCAAAATAGACAGAAGTACGTACCCAATCCACATGAAATTCCTCTGTCAGCTTACCGATACTCCCGATATGATCATGATCCGCATGCGAAGCAAAGATGCCATCGACTTTGGCAATTCCCCGCTCATACAAATATGGTTTGATTACCTGCTTGAAATTCTTATCAGTCGGCTTAAAGTCTGTTCCGACACTGCCAGCTGCATCAATTAAATAAACACCTCTGCGATAAGGTAATTCGATGACAAATGCATCTCCTTGCCCGATATCGAGCATCGTGACATATCCTGTACTGCTCGTATAAGGCAGCAGCGCTGCAGCAAGCGGAACTGCTGTAAGTAAAGCACCATAACAAAGAGCAATCCTTCGCCTGCCTTTCTCCCACGCTGAGCAAAATAGAACAAGAATCAGAAAATAAACTATAGAGATACCAATTGGAAGCTTGCCTGTTACCCAAGGATAAAAAGCTGCAACATCTACCCATTCAATAAATCGGATCAATAATTCATTTAGAAAACGAAAACACTCCCCTAGAAGAGCAGCAAACTGTGGCAAAGGGTATAGCAGGATACTTATTAACAGCAAAAGAGGAATAGCAATAAACGTATAGAACGGAATGGCAAAGAGATTCATTAAAACAGACAATGGATTCAAGAAGTAGAATTGGGAGACCTGCAGAGGAAGGATGACGAGCTGGCTTAAAAGGCTTGTTTCCAGCAGCGCACTTATAAAAGAGCCAGTGTAAAGGCGGGCCGATAAAAGCAATGCCAAGCTGACAAGAAACGAAAATTGAAAACCAATATGGTATAGATAATGCGGGTCGAGGACAAGTAAAAGTAAGAAAACGATACTGATGCTATCGATGATAGGCAGCCTAATGCGAAAGCGCATCAGCACCATGATGAGCATCACCATTAAAGCAGAACGCCAAACCGACGGTTCCCCGCCTGCAAATACGGGATAAACAGCCAAAAAGACAAATAAAAACCAATAGGTCTTCTCTATCGTTAGAATCTGGAGTTTTGTGAAGAGGAAGAAGAGGATTGCAGAAAATAATGCGATATGCATGCCGCTGATGGCAAGGATATGTGACAAGCTCCAGCGATTGAAAAGCTCTACCGTCCCCTCATCCAAATTGCTGTCTTTCCCAGCAATCATCGCCTGCACCCATGCGGCGGTATGAGAATCAAGGTTCTTATCCGCTTTTTCTAAAAACACAGTTCTCGCCTTTAACAGCTGATTGAATCGTGATGTTCCAGTACAAGAGATATCCTGGAGATTTTGAAGTTCTATTTCGTAAAAAATACCTTGCCGCCGTAAATAACGCTTAAAATCAAATTGTCCTTGGTTAGTAGCTGGATCTGGCTGGATAATTCTGCCTTTGATGACACATTTAGCACCTGCAGATAAACCAGTTAATACTTCATTAGCTTCTTGTTTGAAATAGGTCACTTGGATAGAAGGGGAACCAGAAGGATCTTCTGCAGTGAATTGAATCCGCTCATTTGTTTCGGAGATATCTGATATAGCGGAGGTGAGCTGAATTGGCTTATCCAGCGGTAGTTCAGGGGGTGTTTTTTGGCCGAGGATACTGTTGCCGAAAAATAACAGTGAAGCAAGCGAGGACAGAAGCAGGAGTGTAAATTGTATTCGCCTTGTGTAATACATGAGGCATAGCCAAACAACTATTAGCAGCAAGATGGAGAAATGTAAGGAATGCGCCAGCATCCCGCCAAGGGCTGCCAGCGCGACAATATGCCATCTTCCGATCATATCCGTTCTTTGGTTGGAAGCTGATAACGAGAAGCAGCTTCTTCAGCAAGCTGCAGACTTTCGGTATCGTCCAGCTGCTTGAGCTTCTCCACTACTTTTTCCATCAGGTTTTGAGTTTCCTGCGGCTTCGTATCCACTACAACTGCATCAAGCTCTACCTGTTGCGTCTTGACACCTGCTTCAGCAAAAAGATCTACCGCATAAGGATGATTTTTGTAATCATTCGCATAATAGACAGTTTTGATACCAGCTTGAATTAAGGCTTTACAGCATTGCAAGCACGGAAAATGTGTAACGTAAATTTCAGCTCCTTCGGTTGGTACACCGAATTTCGCACATTGTAAGAGGGCATTCATTTCTGCGTGTACTGTCCGCACGCAATGACCATCGATTACGTAGCAACCTTCATCGACGCAGTGCTTGCTGCCAGTGACACTGCCATTATAACCGCCGGCGATGATCCGTTTATCTCGGACTACAGTCGCACCAACCATCAGACGCTGACAGGTGCTGCGCAATGCCAGCAAATGGCTTTGCGCCATAAAGTATTGATTCCATGCGATTCGTTCCATGACGCTTCGCCACCTTTCCTTTTCTAGAGTAAGTGTACAATCCCCCTTCTCATCCGTCAACAGCTCTACAAGCTGATCTGTTCCTTCATGTTCTCTAATGATTTCTCCCCGATGCCGGGTACTTCTGTAAGCTGCTCAATAGAAGTGAAAGGACCGTTTTCCTCCCGGAAAGCAATGATAGCCTGCGCTTTTGCTTCCCCAATGCCGTTCAACTCCGTCAGTTCCTCGCTGTCTGCTTGGTTGATATTGATTTTGTCCGATGAAGCATTCGTCCCCGCAGATTGAGCTGGTAAATCCGCTCCTTCTCCGATAGCCGCAACATAAATAACCTGTTCATCTGCCACTTGCTGGGCCAGATTGATACTCCTCCCCTCCGCTTTATCTGTCAGCCCGCCAGCTGCATCTATCGCCTGCTCCACACGGCTGTCTGGAGCAAGCTCGTATACTCCGGGGTTCTGAACCTCTCCTTTTATATCTACTACAAACTTCCTGTGATCAGGCACCGGCTCTTTTTCAGCTGGTGTTTCTGCAAGCAACAACTGATTCTCAGAAGGGTTTTCAGGTTCTTCAAGCTGCTGAACAGCAGCATCACCCTTAGGCTCCCGGATCCATATGACTAAAACCACACATACTGCAGCAGCGAGTATGATAGCCCAGCTATATTGTTTGACGATTTGCACCATAAATCTCCTTTCATAATCTATATCGTTAAAGCATAAGTTTGATAACAGCGTAAATGGGCAACAAGCAGAAAATGGGCAGAGGAGGAGTTTAGAATGACGAAATGGGGAATAATCGGAGTTGGAAATATGGGAGGTATGCTGCTGGAGACGTGGGTAAACTCCGGATCCATCAACCAGGAAGACATTATGATTTTAAACCGTTCTGCTGAAAAAACTGCGAAGTGGAAAGAAGCTTATCCATCCATCCATGTGGCTGATTCCATTAGCCACATTGCGGAATATGCTGATATTTTGTTTCTCTGTGTGCGCCCGCCTCACTTGCCTGGTGTCTGTCACGAGCTTCACCCTATATTAAAGCCGGATCAAGTACTAGTCTCCATCACTAGTCCGTATTCCATTGAAGATCTCGAAGTTCTTGTACCATGTCAGGTAGCACGGGCCATCCCAAGTATTACGAACAGAGCTGCAGCGGGAACGACTTTGCTGACATTCGGAACAAGTCTGTCAAATCGTAATAAAGCCGCACTGATCGATTTAGTCAGCAGCTATTCTAATCCACTTTATATTCCAGAGGATATAACGAGAGTAGCTTCAGATATTGTTTCCTGCGGACCGGCTTTCTTCAGCTACCTTGCGCAGCGATTTATCGATGGCGCAGTGGAGGAAACAGCAATCAGCAAAGAACAAGCCACTCATTTAACTTCGGAGATGCTGATCGGACTAGGAACTCTCTTGGCAAACGGGCACTATACATTGGATGAACTGATAAAAAAGGTTTGTGTGAAAGGCGGTATTACAGGAGAAGGAATCGCAGTGCTGGAGAAGGAAACAACAGAACAGTTTCCTCAATTATTCCAAGCAACTCATCGCAAATTCCGTGAAGAAAAGGAAGCAATTCAGAAGGGATTGTACAACTAACATTTCGACACATACTCCGCTTTTCCTGCATAAAAAAACCAGGTAGCAGCATTATGCCTCCTGGTTTTTCAAACATGCAAAGAATAGTCGATCTGCTTCTTCCAATTGCTCTGTCCGTTCTATATCAAAATCACCGTATACCCCTGACACCTGGAAGCCTGCTTCCTCAAGCCAGGAGATATACGTTTCAATGGAATATGTACGCTGATGATGATATTCATCAAAACGATCGTATTTATCCGAGTGAGTTTCTTTTGTAAAGAAAGTGAGGTCGTGGAATACCTCTCCTTTCTCTTCGCCGGTTTCACAGAACCACGTGTAAGAAAGGTCATCATGAATTTCAGCAAAAACCTCACCGGCCAAGTCCTCTTCCATATGGCGTATGCTATGGACATCGAACAAGAAAACACCGCCAGGAGCAAGCATCTGCCATACCCTGGAGAAAGCTTGCTTTACATCTTCCGGTGACGTTATATAGTTGACCACATCAAACATACTGATTGCAGCATCCGCTTTAATCGACTCCAGCTCCCGCAAATCCTGCTGTATCCAGCGCACTTGCTGATTCGTATCACGGGAAGCAGCATAGGCAAGCATATTTTCAGATTGATCAATCCCTGTCATTTGATAGCCTGCGTTTGCAAGCTGTCTGGTGACATATCCTGTTCCACAGCCTAAGTCTGCTATCTCTTTGATCTCGATCTGGGCATGCTTTTGGAATATTTGCTGCATGAATTGCTGCCACGGCTCATAAGGCGCATCCTGCATCAGACGTTCATATACGGCGGCAAGCCGCTCGTATGCGGCCATCAGCTTTCTTGGGAGAATACCGGTTCCACTTGCGGCGCATCTCCCCACAGGCGTTCTAAATTATAATATCTGCGTTCATCGATGTGGAATACATGGCAAACTACATCTCCAAGATCGACAAGCACCCATCTTGACTGTTCCAACCCTTCCAAACGCTTCACTTCCACGCCAGCTTCTTCGGCTTTCTCTTTTATTCTTCTGGCGATAGCTTGCACTTGGCGTTCGCTCGTTCCATGACAAATCATGAAGTAATCAGCAATCAAGGAGACCTCTTTCATTTCCAATAGGACAACGTCTTCCCCTCTTACCGCATCTGCAGCATTTGCTGCTATTTGTGCTAAATCAATAGTTTCCATTTATGTGTTACCTCCAGTAGAGTTTAATAAATCATTATAAGCATGGAACGTGTCCGGGTATACTTTCCTGTTTAACGAGACGAGCATATTGATCGTATTCCGGGAAGCCATCCAGCACGCTTTATCCAAATTCTTCTCACTAATTTTACGTACATCATCCACGCCGGGAAAAGCACGGCCTGGTTCAATATAATCTGCAAGAAATACTACTTTATCAAGTACGGACATACCAACACATCCAGTTGTGTGTACCGTGATGCTATGCAGTATCTCCGGGTCGCTAATACCGACTTCGCGCTTTACCATCAGCGCTCCTACCGGACCATGCCATAATTCATGGTGATAATCCAGCAAGTCTTTCGGCAGCTGTTCTGATAAGATCCAGCGTTTCATTTCCTCAAGTGGCCGATACTTCGCATAATCATGAAAAATAGCAGCTAGTTCTGCTTTTTTTTCATCTGCACCATACTGTTTGGCCAGCCTGATGCTTGTATCCATTACACGGATAGTATGATCATACCGTGGTTTCTTTAATTGTTTTTCAACGATCGCTAATGCCTTATCTCTCTGCATACAGCTTTTGCTCCTTTATTATATCGAACACTGCGCCTGAAATAAGATAGTGTACTGGAGCTCCCTGTTCGACTCGTTCCCGGATCATGGTTGATGATATCTCAAGCTCCGGTATATCGACATAAGTGACAGGATAAGTTGTCACCAGCTCATATCCAGGCCGGCCGACGCCTACGAATGTCAGCATCTCAATTAAATCATCGATACGATGCCACGTGTGCAGACTCTCCACCAGATCAGCACCGATGATGAAATGGAATGCAGTATTCGGGTGCATTTCCTGCAACAGTTTTATTGTATCAAATGTATAGGATTTACCTAAACGATCCACCTCAATCGGATCCATACGGAAAATAGGATTATCCGCAATAGCCGCCTGCACCATCTCGAGACGCAGAACCGCATCGGTATGGGACTTTTCTTTATGCGGTGCTTCGTGGGCAGGAATGAACCAGACTTCATCCAGTCCAAGTCTGTGCTGAACTTCCTGCGCAATGAACAAATGTCCGAGATGGGGCGGATCGAATGTCCCCCCCAATAATCCGACTTTTTTCATGTCTTACTCCTTTACGGCAGCTTGATCTGTTTATTATCTTCTGATTCTCTATAAAGGACGATTGTACTGCCGATGATTTGAACGATAGAGGCACCTGTCCCCTCTTCGATTGCTGCAGCAACGTCCTCTTTCTCATCCAGACAATTCTGAAGCAAACTCACTTTGATCAATTCCCTTTTTTCCAATGCTTCGCCGATTTGGACGAGCATGTTATCGTTCACACCGATTTTCCCTACCTGGAAAATTGGTTTCAAATGATGCGCTTGTGCGCGAAGATATCTTTTTTGTTTACCTGTTAACATATTATTCCTCCGTTAATCTTTGTTCCAGCTGATTCAATAAGTCCCCGATCATGACTTGCTGTCCCGACCAGATTTCAAATGCGTACTGTGCTTGATATAAAAGCATGCTATGGCCATGATGAATAATGGCTCCCTGCTGTTTGGCACTGCGAAGCAGCATCGTTTCAATCGGTTTGTAGACGATATCACTAACCACCGCTTCAGGCTTCAAGTTGGCTAATGACATGATCTGCTCTTGATCATGCGGGCTCATTCCCACACTGGACGTGTGGATGATAATGTCATAGCTGCCCAATTTCTGTTGCGCTTCCTCGTAAGACAGAATCTCGGTAATGGTTTCCGGTTCCTGTAATTGAAGCAGCTGCTCAGCTTTGGAAACAGTGCGATTGGCGATATCGATATAGCGGAAACCCTTAGCAACCAGTGCCCGGTATATTCCGCGAGCAGCTCCCCCTGCGCCAAGCATAAGCACATGCAAGGAGTCTTTCGAGAGGATCACTTGTTCCAATGCACGCACATAGCCCGCTCCATCCGTATTATACCCGATCCATTTGCCGTTCTTTCGTACTGCGGTATTCACAGCCCCGATTTTCGCTGCATCTGGATCGAGCTCATCAAGGAATGGAATGATGCGCTGTTTATATGGAACTGTAATATTGAAGCCATCAATCCCGCTTTGCATTAATGCAGTAATTTTTTCATCAAAAACACCTGGTTCGATCGGATATAACTTGTATTCTCCTTCGATACCAGCCTGTTCCATGAATTGTGTATGTATCCATGGTGATAAAGAATGCTCCACTGGATGGCCGATAAGGCCTAACTTCAATATTCTCATTTTCTCGTTCCCCCTTAGATTAATGATCTGCGGATCGTTGCCGGCACTCCTTCTGGTGTATGGACTGTAATTGAAGCAGGTTCACCTGACAGCGTTATCCATCCTAGTCCTGGAATGACGATATCCGTTTTTTGATCTTTTATCCTGAATGTTGATTTTCGGAAAGATGGAAAGTTCTCAAGCTGCTCCTTATATGGAGGTGTGAGCAATTCCCCTTTTTGACGCTCATAAAGCGCATCCGCATTCTCAAGCTTCGTACGATGGATAACAAGCGCATTAGAAAAATAGCAGACAAATGGCTGTCTTTCCCCTTTTTCGAAATCGATTCGTGCCAAACCACCAATAAATAATGTCTGCATATCGTTCAATTGGAAGATACGAGCTTTGATTTCTTTATTAGGTGTGATGGTTTTTAAGTCTTTTTCCGTCACATAATGCGCAATCTGCTGGCGGTTGACAATTCCCGGTGTATCGTAAAGGGAGCTTGTATCATCCAGAGGGATATCAATAAATCCAAGTGTTGTACCAGGATAATATGAAGTGGTGATTGCATCATTTATGCCTGTAGAATGTTTAATCAAAGCATTGATGAACGTAGATTTGCCGACATTCGTACTGCCGACCACGTATACATCTTGTCCATCGCGCAAATCCTGGATGCTATCTTCCAGCTCCGCCATTCCGATACCCCGTTTTGCGGAAATCAAATGCACATCCGCCACCTGGATACCATACTCTTTAGCTGCCCCGCGCAGCCACTGTTTCACACGTTCGTGGTTTGTCGATTTCGGAAGAAGGTCCACTTTATTCCCAACAAGGATAATCGGTTTGTCTCCTACAAGCCGCTTGATGCTGGAAATGAAACTCCCGTTGAAATCGAATATATCAACTAGTTTAATGACAATACCATCTTTGTTATTGATTTCGCTGATCAACGTAAAGAAGTCATCGTCCGTCACTGCAACATCCTGGACTTCATTGTAATGCTTGAGCCGGAAGCAGCGCTTACAGATGACCTCATCATTTTTCCCTAGTGCTGAAGCAGGGATATAACCGGGCAAGGATGCGTCTTCTGTTTGAATCGGCGCTCCGCAGCCTTGGCAAATCAATTCTTCCACATTCATTCCTCCCATGTGATCTTTCCTTTTCTTCTGAAATAGTTGAGTATCCGTCGTTCGATCATCCGATTGATTCTGGTGATTTTTCCGTCTGTTTTGACGATTGGCACCACAACTATCGTATAGAAACCAGCCAGATTGCCTCCTAATACATCTGTAAGGAGCTGATCACCAATCATTACAATCTCGCCCTTCTCGAGGTTCATCTGCTTGACAGCCTGCTTGAAGGCACGTCCCAGCGGCTTTCTTGCGCTATAGACGAAAGGAATTTCTAAGGGTTCAGAAAACAGTTTCACTCGTTGCTCATTATTATTAGATATAATCGTAATTTTAATATCATGTGCGCGCATTTCCTTGAACCAATTGGTCACTTCCGGCGTAGCATCTGCAACATCCCATGCAACAAGGGTATTATCCAGATCCGTAATGATACCTTTGATTCCTTGCGCTTTCAATTTCTCTGGCTTTATATCAAAAATGCTTTTCACATGCTCGTTCGGCAAGAACTTCTTTAGCATTGTGGATTTCCTCCGATCTCGTACACTTCAACAGTTACTTACCCATCATAAGACATTTTTGCTACGGTTTCAAAAAAATCTTTCATTGTTCCTCTTTTTTTCGACCTTTCTTTATGCCATAGGCAAGAAATCAGAAGCAAAACCTTTCGACAAATCTCTACATTCTTCTTCTTGTGGATAACTATGTCCACATAACCAACCGCAATATGAATCAATTCTGCATATTTATAAACACTTTATCTACAGGTTATGAACAGTTTTATGTAGATAACTATCGTCTTGTCCCCCTATTTTTTTCGTGATACATTATTAATAACTTATTCAACTCCCCAACCCACGTACAGAAGATCTGCAAGATAGTAAGATATCTCCAATCAGGAGGAATGCAAGATGGAACATCTGTCTGATGAATTGCTGATCGAATCTTACCACAAGGCGAACGAACTCCACTTGAGCCAAGAGTTTATTCATCTAATAGAGAAAGAAATCCAGTCACGGGGCTTATCGCATAAGATCCGTTATACCAGCTAGACATCGTCTCCCTCAGTCTTGCCGCTACGGCAAGGCTTTTTTCTTTCTGAAAGGGAGCTGTGTCTGTTGCAGTGTATGGTTGAATTACTTTACAATTGGGTATAGGATTTTTTAGCACTTATTTAAAATAGAAGAAGTTCTTAAGAGCCAAAATCAAAGAGGAGGACTGCCATAATATGATCGTTGCCATTCTGATGCCATTTATAATTGCTATGTGCATCCCATTCTTCGCGAAATTCAAATACAGGATACATACCGGATATGCGGTGTTCGCTACATCGCTCTCCATCTTCCTATATTTTCTCGTTCTGCTTGTCAGCGGGGAAACTGATACACTGTATCGTTACAGCTGGATACCGTCACTTGGACTGGATTTAACATTCTATACTGATGGACTGGCTCTTTTCTTTGCTTTGCTGATTAGCGGTATCGGTGCTCTTGTAGCTTTTTATTCCATCTATTATCTTAACCGAGAGGAACGGCTAGGGTCCTTCTATGTTTATTTGCTTCTGTTCATGGGAGCGATGCTCGGCATTGTCACTTCAGATAACATTTATGCCCTTTACACCTTCTGGGAGCTCACCTCTGTATCTTCTTTCCTTTTGATCAGTTTCTGGTTCACTAGAAAAGCTTCCACAGACGGCGCTCTGAAATCCATGCTGATCACATTCCTAGGTGGATTCTCGTTACTCGGTGCATTGGTGCTTCTACACTTGGTTACGGGGTCTGCGAGTATCCGTGAGATATTGACACAGGGAGACCTTATCCTTGCAAGTGATTGGTTCCCGATGATTATTGTGCTGCTGCTGTTGGCTGCCTGTACGAAATCTGCCCAGTTTCCATTCCATATCTGGCTGCCAGATGCGATGGAAGCCCCGACACCGGTTAGTGCATACTTGCATTCCGCTACAATGGTTAAAGCCGGTCTATTCCTTTTGCTCCGCTTTACTCCCGTATTTAAAGAAAGCGAAGCATTTTTCATTGCAGTATCTATAATCGGTCTCGTCACTTTGTTCTGGGGGTCTTATATGGCAGTCAGGCAGACAGATCTCAAGGGGATATTAGCTTATTCCACCATCAGTCAGCTTGGCATGATTATGGCGATGATCGGCTACGGAACAGAAGCAGCCATCTTTGCTGCTATATTCCATATTCTCAATCACGCAACATTTAAAGGAAGTTTGTTCATGGCTGTCGGCATTATCGACCATGAAACAGGGACCCGGGATATCCGAAAGCTCGGCGGACTTTGGAAGCTCATGCCAGTTACAGGAATAATCAGCATACTGGCATCTTTCTCTATGGCTGGTGTGCCGCTGCCAATTCTAAACGGTTTTTATAGTAAAGAGGAGTTCTTTTCAAGCTCCTGGGATTTGACAGCCGACCGTGCGTTCGGAACAGACTTTGCAGCTGTATTAGCTACTATCGTACCTTATGCAGCTGTTGCAGGCAGTATCTTCACATTTGTGTACAGCATGTACTTCTACTTTCGTACATTTACGGGGAATGCAGAGAAAGCCACTGCTGAAAAAGCCCATGATCCGAAATTCGGGATGCTGGCAACACCTGTCCTGCTCGTTTTGGGAGTTCTATTGATCAGTATCTTCCCGAATTGGTTCAGCCGTCATTTGCTTCAGCCAGCAGCGAATGCTGTTTATGGTGAAGCAATGAATGAACATTCCATCCATTTCTGGCATGGTTTTGTGCCACCATTTATCATGTCTCTGATCGTGGTCGTATTAGGTATTGTATTTTATGCCACCAGGAAATATTGGATGGCTCTATACAACATCCTGCCAGGAAAGTTATCTGGAAATATCGTTTATGCATCGCTTCTGTCAGCTAGTGAAAAACAAACAAAAAGATTGAATGACCGAATCGTAAGTGGCTCTATCCGACAATATAATGCAATCATTATAAGTGTCATCTCGATTGTAACCTTACTGATATTGTTCGGAACGAACTCCTTTGATTTGCGACATATTGATACTTCGCCCGTCTCGCTTCCTCAAAGCCTGCCAGAGCTGGCCGTTGCATTTATCATGATCGCTGCAGCCTTCGGAAGCACTGTATCACAGAAAAAGCTGACTGCCGTGATCATCTTGGGCGTTGTAGGATACGGGTTGTCCATTTTGTTTGTCTTGTTCCGAGCACCTGATCTTGCACTGACACAGCTTAGTATCGAGACAATCACTGTCGTCTTGTTCCTGCTGTGCTTCCGTCATTTGCCGGAAATGAAACGAGAAAGAAAAGAGAAAACGTCCAAAAAAATCACAAATATCATCATCGCTTCTCTTTGCGGCCTTATGATGATGTTCGTCGGCTTGGCTGCATACAGTCAGCGCCTCTCCCCTAGCATTTCGGATTACTTTATCAAGTATTCCTACAAACTGGGAGGCGGCGATAATATCGTCAATGTCATCCTTGTCGATTTCCGTGGATTGGATACATTATTTGAAATCACTGTACTGGCTATTGCAGCTTTGGGAATCTATTCCCTGATCAAACTGCGTCAAAAAGGAGGGGATCGCTGATGGAAATTATCATGATTGTACTAGCCGGCATCCTCTTCGGATTTGCGGTTTACAACATGCTGCAGAGGCAGCTCCTCCGAATCATCATCGGGACTGCCCTTCTGTCACACGCTGCGCACCTGTTCATCTTGACGATGGGCAAGTTGAAGCGTGGTGCCGCTCCTGTTCTTACTGAAGGAACGGAGAATTATACCGATCCGTTGCCGCAAGCACTGATACTGACGTCCATCGTTATCAGCTTTGGTGTCACCAGCCTGCTTCTTGTCCTAGCTTATCGGGCAGTAAAAACGAACGGCACGGATAATATGGAAGAATTAAGAGGTAATGATCATGACTAATTTTGCTATTTTACCAATATTGATTCCATTCTTAGCTGGTATACTGCTGGCATTCATCCAAAACCGGATTCTGCTCACTAGACGATTGGCAATGCTCTTTGCAATCGTCCATCTGATCACAATGGGGTTGCTCCTTTACAGAGTCCTACTTGATGGCAGTATTGTTCTGGAAGCAGGAGATTGGATCGCTCCATACGGTATCATCCTTGTACTGGATCCTTTGAGTACTTTACTTGTTCTGACCACTTCCATCATTCTTCTAGCTGTCGTATGGTATGCACCAGCGTCCGTTTCGGAGGAACAGGAAGGCTTCTATTTTTATACCTTTGTATTTTTACTTGTAACTGGGGTATCAGGGGCTTTTGTAACAGGGGATTTGTTCAACCTGTTCGTATTCTTTGAAGTCCTGCTGATGGCATCTTATGCCTTGATTACACATGGAGGGAAGAAAGTACAGCTGCGTGAATCGATCAAGTACGTCCTGATCAATTTGTTTTCTTCCATGTTATTTGTTACCGCTGTTTCCTACATATATGCTGTGCTGGGTACAGTGAATATGGCGCAGCTGGCTGAACGGGCAGCAGCCTCTGATCAGCCAGGCATAATCACGACGGTTGCCATACTGCTGTTCTTTGTCTTTGCGACCAAGGGTGCTGCATTTCCGCTCTATTACTGGATGCCGCACTCCTACATCGTTCCAAACCCAGTCGTGTCAGCTTTATTTGGAGCACTTTTAACGAAGGTCGGTGTGTATTCCCTCATCCGTACATTTACGCTCATCTTCCATCAGCAGCCTGAAATTATGGATCAGCTGTTCATATGGGTCGGAAATCTGACTATGCTGTTCGGCGTAATTGGGGCCTTGGCATCCCGTAATATCAAATTGATTGTTGCTTATAATATCATTCCTGCTATCGGGTTCATGCTGGTTGGAATCGGGATTTTCAATCATGATGGTCTGAGCGGAAGCATCTATTATTTGCTGCAGGATATGATTGTAAAGGCAGCGCTATTCTTGCTGGCTGGTACGATTGCAGCAGCAGCCGGCACTTCGGACATCAACAAAATGGGCGGAATGATCCGTTCACACCCTGTCCTTGGCTGGATGTTCTTCCTTGCCGGTCTTGTACTCGCAGGTGTTCCGCCATTCAGTGGGTTCATCGGAAAGCTGCTTTTGGTAAGAGGTGCCTTCGAAAAAGGCGAAACAGTTACTGTTATCATTATGCTGCTCACGAGCTTACTTATATTGCTTTCGATCGTTAGAGCTTTTATCTCCATTTTCTGGGGGGAGGGCGAAGCAAAAACACAACAAACACGTCACAGTACACGTCGGCTATTACCAGCTGGATTTTTGATGCTATTCACAGTATTCCTAGGTGTTGGAGCAGAAGCGATTCTGCCGACCGTTCAGCTAATTGCCGACTATTTGCTTCATCCACAGGAATATATCGATCTCGTATTGAAGGGGGAGCGTTAGATGGCTTTTCAAGTCTGTATAAACCTATTGATTGCCTTCATGTGGATGTTCCTCGGGGAGTCATATAGTGTTGCCGGATTCGTAACTGGTTATATCGTTGGTATCGCCTTATTATTCCTGCTGCGCCGCTTCCTTAAAGGTCCGTTCTATTTATGGCGGGGATACAAGATACTGGTGTTGGCGCTGATATTTATTAAAGAGCTCTTTCTTTCCAATTTCGAAATCACAAAACTTGTCTATGCAAGGCGCCTGGATATAAACCCAGGTATCTTTACACTCGAGACAGAATTAAAAACAGATTGGGAAATTACCCTATTAGCAACTCTGATCACACTTACTCCCGGTACTGTTACTATGGCTGTTTCACCTGATAAAAAGGAGCTCTATATTCATGCCATGGATATCGTTGACATGAAAGATGCTGTGCATGCCATCAAAAATAGCTTTGAGAAGCACATCATGGAGGTGACACGATGAGCGCACTGCAAAATAATTTTGCTGATATTATTCAGATAGTCTCTATCATTTGCCTGATAGCTCTAAGTGTCTCTATCCTCTTATTAATCATTCGTGTAATGAAAGGACCGACAAATGCTGACCGTGCTGTCGCTTTGGATGCCATAGGTGTAAATATAATGGCTTTCGCTTCCTTGCTTGCTATCATCCTAATTACACCTAACTTCAATGATATCGTATTATTGATCGGAATCCTGCTATTTATAGGAACAGTAGCAATTGCAATCTATTTGGAAAAGGGTGATTTAATTGATACAGAAGACGATTGAAATCATCCTGAATATCCTTGTAATCGTATTTCTGTCAGGCGGTACATTTATCATGTTCACTGCATCTGTTGGTATTCTGCGCTTCCCTGATATTTATACAAGGCTTCACGCAGCGAGTAAAGGTTCTACACTTGGTGTTGCCGGAATTCTCATCGGTGCTTTTATCTTCCACTACACCGAGTACGGAATTATAAGCGGAAAATTAATCCTTGGTGTTCTGTTCATCTTTCTCACAGCCCCTGTCGCAAGTCATCTGATATCCAGGGCTGCTCACCTTCGCGGAGCAAAACCATACGGAACGTTGAAGGATCAATACCAGGAAGCAATCGATAGGGAAAAGCGAAGACAAAAACAGCAACGAAAATCAAAGTGAATGCCCTTGGGCATTCACTTTTTCTTTTTCTTCTGGACAGACACGTTCTGAGACTCCTTCACATAAAGTGAGTGTATAGGCAATCTTTGAGAGTGTACAGGAGGTGCAATGAAATGAGTATTATTGGTGCTATCGGACTTCTAGTAAAGGAAGCGATGTTTTTCGTTTCCTATGTAAAGAACCATGCATTCCCTCAGCCTCTCCCACCCGAGGAAGAAGCATTGCATATCGAAAGGATGCAGCAAGGGGATGAAACAAGCCGTAACAAGTTAATTGAACATAACCTGCGTCTGGTTGCTCACATCGTAAAGAAATTCGAAAACACTGGCGAAGATTCGGAGGATCTCATTTCCATCGGTACAATCGGACTGATTAAAGGGATCGAAAGCTATTCGAGTGATAAAGGCACAAAACTCGCTACATACGCAGCTAGGTGTATCGAAAATGAAATCCTTATGCATCTACGGGCCTTGAAGAAGACCAAGAAGGATATTTCCCTGCATGATCCCATAGGTCAGGATAAAGAGGGTAACGAAATCAGCCTTATCGACATTCTCCAAGCAGACAATGAGGATATCATTGAGTATATCCAGTTGAATATGGAAGTCGAGAAAATAAAGGAATATATTGATATCCTGGATGGACGTGAAAAAGAAGTAATAGTCAGCCGCTATGGACTTAATAACGAAGAAGATATGACACAGCGTGAAATTGCAAAAAAATTAAATATTTCCCGCAGCTACGTTTCCCGCATCGAAAAACGTGCACTGATGAAAATTTTCCATGAATACTACCGACAGCATCGCACATAAAAGCATATGCTATACCTTACTATTCTGTTAAGAAGGAGGTTACCAATATGTATGCGAACAGCTACTCACCCAGTCATTATCAGCAGCGAACAAGCACCAGCGTGCTTATTGCTGCCTTTCTTGTCCTGCTTTTTGTAGGAGGAGCTTATGCTTGGGAGAATATATGGGATTAAAAAAAACTCCGGTTTTATACCGGAGTTTTTAGCTTTCTAATTGTTTTTTCCATCTTTCTATTGCAAACCAGATCAGTATGCTTGTAATGACGCATCCGCCAGTCATAGCAAATAGGATATCTGCTTTGTCTGTAGGTGCCAAATAAACATTGATAACCGAACCAATGTATAAATAACTGCCAAGAATCAGAAGCGCCAATGCAAAACGACGATAATCTGCAATCTTGTCAATCAACTGCTGTTGTCTTTTATTCATCTTGTCGCCTCCTCTTCCAATCTAGCAACATTGTAACACAAAAAAAGACAGCAATTACCTGGTAATTGCTGTCATAAGTGTTAGTATCGTTCAACCATTTTCATGATCAATGTCGCTGCATTGCGAGCAGCTTGGTCAAGGAAAGCATCAAATGATACAGACGATTCCTTGCCTGCAATATCAGACAACGCCCGTACAATGACAAAAGGTGTTTCGTAGTGATACGAAACCTGAGCCACTGCAGCAGCCTCCATCTCCGCTGCCAGCATAGCTGGGAACTTGTCCCGGACAAATGCTACACGTTCTGGATCAGACATAAAACTATCGCCGGTCGCAATAAGGCCGATTTCAGCGTTCGTATCAGGGAATTGATCGATAACACTCTTGGCTAGCTGAACCAGCTCCTGATCTGCCTGGAAAGCTGGCGGCATTTGCGGTACTTGACCATAAACATAGTCGAATGCTGTTACGTCCACGTCATGGTGAACGACCGAATCAGAGATGACAATATCCCCTACTTCCAGATTCGAAGCAAATCCGCCCGCTGAACCAGTGTTGATGATTGCTTCCGGTGCATATCGTTCAATCAGCATAGATGCAGCGAGTGCTGCATTCACTTTTCCGATTCCCGATTTAAGCAGGACAACTGGTTTGTCAGATAGTGTGCCTTCCGTGATTTCATACCCTGCTGCAATGACCTCTTTTTTGTTTGCCATTGTTTCTTTCAGTAATGCTACTTCTTCATCCATTGCTCCAATGATCCCGATTGTCATTCTGCCTGCTCCTTTAACTCTTCCTATCGTTTTCTTTCAGTACTTCCACTTTTGTTGCCTGCCAGCCTTTTCCATCCACCCAGCTTGCAAATACACGGAATGTCTCTTCTGAATCAGTTGCAGAGACTGTTGCAATGACATCATTACCGCCATTGCCATTGTTCTCTACCCACCAAGCTGTCATCGAGGCTGGATCCAGTCCAACTGCTCCTCCAACGGCCTGCATCATTTCATTCCAGTCCTGCGTGCCTTTTTCAAAGGTTGTCGTATGAGTCCCGGACTGCTCGGTGCCTACCGGCTCCCAGTCCTTCGAATACGCTTCCTTCACATTATCATCTGAAGGTTCAGCTTCTTTTTTGTCTTCCTTTTCTTTCTCGTCGTCATCCTGCTTCTCTTCATCAGCTTGCTCTGTATCTTCGCCATTGCTAGAATCATTATTGCCTTGGAGTTGTTCTGCGATGGATTTTTGATTCTGTTCGTCAGCTGTTTGATTTTCCATTGCCGGTTTATCATTTAAAACTGCTACGAGCAGCACGACGACTAGGGCGACACCAGCAATTGCCAGGACAACACTAAGCCACTTCCTAGGTTTTCTGCGTCTGTTTCTATTATTCAATCTGGAAAAATCCTGATTATCATCCGCCATGCTCATCCCTCCTCATTGGTCTCTATTATACTATGAACTGAGGCGAAGCCAAAGTCATATTATAAGCTCATTTTCTTTTGATGATTTTGTTGAAGCATCTCTAATTTTGACATACCGGAAGGATTCTGTGCATATATATCTAACTATATAAATTAGAAAAGCAGGTAGGACTACTTTGATCAGTCATCATGATTCCTGTGGAAGAGGAGGAAGATAAACGTGATGAAAGTGACAAGAATGGATACGAACCTTTGGGGGCACGAATCGTTCGAGTATGTCGGCTACGACAAGGAAGCCGAGACCTTCTCAATCTTCTTACCGGAAGAATGCTGTTTGTCTTTCACTAGTGTGAAAGAACAAGTTGTTTTTTCATTTCTGCTGGCACTCGACAAAGAAAGTTTTATCCTGCAAAAGCTTATACCCTTTTTCCCGTTCGAGAAATCATCTGCAGAGTCAATTCATCTGGCTCAATAACAAAAGCTGCTTCCATATCATTCGGAAGCAGCTTTTGTTTTATGTCTATTCTACTTTAGTAATTTTGACTTGGATGTCGCCACCTGGTGTGGAGACACTTAATTCTTCACCGACTTCATGGCCAATCAGGCTTTTTGCAATCGGAGAATCGTTTGAGATTTTACCTTCGAACGGATCTGCTTCTGCACTTCCGACGATAGTATAGCTTTCCTCTTCCCCGTCAGGCAGTTCAATGAAGGTAACGGTTTTACCCATTCCAACCATATCAGGATTATCTGTATCACTTTCGATTATCACTGCATTGCGGATCATGTTTTCTGTTGTAGCGATTTTGGATTCGACGAATGCTTGCTCGTCTTTTGCCGCATCATATTCGGAGTTCTCGGACAAGTCACCGAAGCCGCGCGCGATTTTAATACGCTCGACAACCTCTTGACGACGAGTTGTTTTTAGATACTCCAACTCCTCCTCAAGCTTCGCCAAACCTTCATTTGTCATGTAATATTGTTTTTCTGTAGCCAATTCAACCACCCCTTGAGCTCTAAAAGATTCTTTCCCTTTGCTTACTTCTATAGCGTTTTCATGCATATTCCATACTATGGCAGATTCCTGCCGAAAATTCAATACTTATCTGTACGAGTCATGTAGTGCGGCCGGAGAGAATCGTTTCGATCTTCGCAGACATCAAATCGATGGCTACGTGGTTTTCTCCGCCTTCTGGAATGATAATATCTGCATACCGCTTTGTTGGTTCGATGAATTGCAAATGCATCGGACGTACTACATTCACATACTGCTCGATAACAGAATCAATTGTCCGTCCGCGTTCCTTAATATCACGCAGCAAACGGCGGATGATCCGGAGATCTGCATCTGTATCAACGAACACCTTTATATCCATCATATCACGCAGTCGCTCGTCCTCGAGGATCAGTATTCCTTCCAGAATGATAACGTCCTTCGGTTCAACTGGTATTGTCTCTTCAGAACGTGTATGGATCTTGTAATCATAGATCGGCTTCTCTATCGCCTGCTGCTCACCAAGTGCCTGTAAATGCTGCATTAGCAGTTCATTATCGAAGGCGAATGGATGATCATAGTTCGTATTGAGACGTTTTTCGAACGGAAGATGAGATTGATCCTTGTAATACGAGTCCTGCTCGATCACTAGAATTGTCTTATCTGTAAACCGTTTGTAGATGGATCTTGTAACAGACGTCTTCCCTGATCCAGATCCTCCTGCAACACCGATAATGATAGGTTTCTTTGCCATTGCTCCTACTCCTCTTCCTACTGCCTCGTTCATTTCTTCTTCACACTGACAGCTACTCCATCGCCTACCGGCAGGATCGTCGTGTGGAACGCTTCATGCTCGAATAACCAGTCGTTATATTTTCGGATCTTCTTTGCGATATTAGCTTTGCGTGGTGTAGCTTCACTATCGTCTGCCACATACCCTTTGAATAGAACATTGTCACTGACAATGACACCTCGCTCACTGAGCATCTCGCTATAAGCTTCGAAGAAACGTTGATATTGCCCTTTGGCTGCATCGATGAAGACAAAATCGTACGGCGCATGCGCTTTGATTGTCTCTTCCAAATCGAATGCATCGCCTTTAAGGATCAAAATTTCATCCTGAGCGCCTTGCGCTTGGATATGGGTGACGGCCTGGTCGTAACGTACGTCATCACGTTCGACGGTCACGATGCTGACATCTGGTTTCGCGTGACGCATCATTAGAGCTGAATAGCCGATTGCTGTCCCGATTTCCAATATTTTGTCTGGCTGATGAAGCCGAATCAGCTGCATCAAAAATTGTATCCCAAGCGGCTCCATTATCGGTACACGGTCTTCTGCAGCAAGCTCCTCCAATTTCTTAGCCCATTCAGGTGAAGCCTCCACATGCTCTTCCAAGTAACCCATTATTGCTTGTAACATATTAATTCCTCACTTTACCTGCTTACTCATCCAAGTGCATATGCTTCTCAATCAATTCTTCATGTTCATCGAATGTCCGTGCATAATAAATTTCTCCATCGTCTCCGGCGAGGAAATACAAATAATCGGATTCTTCCGGCTGGACGACGGCTTCGAGCGCATTCTCTGAGAAGTTGCTTATCGGGCCGACAGGAAGCCCTTTTATTTGATATGTATTGTAAGGTGAATCCACTTCCAAATCCTTGTAATACACGCGGGATTTATGCTCTCCTAATGCATACAGCACAGTAGGATCCGTCTGCAGCCTCATATCGTCTGCCAGACGGTTATAAAAGATTCCGGCAATCTTTTTCCGCTCATCTTCATTCCTTGCTTCGTTCTCGACAAGCGAAGCGAATGTCAACGCTTCATGCACGCTCAATTTCTTTTGTTTGAATCCATCCAAATATGGTGAAATAATCTGCTGAGACTTATCCAGCATCATATGAACCACCTTATCTACAGTGATGTCATCTGAGGATGTAAAGTTATAAGTAGCCGCAAATAAGTATCCTTCAAGCGGATAACGTATATCTTTATTCAAGATATCCTCCGTCAGAAAATCCGGATATTCACTAATGAGCTGTTTGATATAAGCTTCATCTTTCATCTTATCCAGGAAAGCCTGCTGGTCTATTCCTAATGACCCAGACAGGATAACGCTGATCTCCTCGATATCGGATCCTTCCGGAACAGCAGCAGATGCAGAGGGGGTATTCCCCGCCTCTGGATCGTTCAATTCATCGACGACCTGCTGCATGGACATGGAAGGGGAAAGCTCATAGTTCCCCGCGCGGAAGTTGGCTTCACCAGAAAACTTCACATACAGCCTGAAGATGAAAGCATTTTTAATCAGACCTTGCTCCTCCAGGGATTTACCGATTGAGCTAGCAGTAGCTCCCATAGGAACTTCGACAACCTGTGTTGTATCATTGTCTGAATCGACAGCTTTCATACTGGCATTCACGTAGATAAAGGTTCCGAGTGCACCAATCAATAGAAGTACGATTATTACGGATATGATCATTAAAACTATTTTCCGCACGACGCTTGCTTCCTCCATTCTTCTGTCCCGATTCTGTTGAAAAAGATCATCATTCGAGGCAGTCAAGCTATCTTTCCTCCTTTATCCGCCTTATTATACAACAAACGTCAAGCGGGTCTCCACCCGTCCGACAATTTATGCGGATAAAGCTGCAAGAAAAAATCCTCTCTGCCTTATCGGAAAGAGAGGACTGCCTATTACAAATTAGATGCCGTCTTCCTCATCAGTAAGTGTATTCAGCATTTCTTCGACCATTTCCCATTCTTCCTCAGTATCGATCTGGAATAATGTCAGATCCTTGTCATCGCCTTTTTCTTCATAGCGGAAAGCGAACACTTCGACTTCATCGTCCGCATCAGCTTGTTCAGCCGGTACGACCGCAATATATGAGTGTCCTGTTTCATCCACGTCAAAATTGAACAAGACTTCGAATAAATGTTCTTCCCCGTTTTCGTCCGGGATGATGATACGTTCTTTTTCTTCCAATGCCATATGGCTACACTCCTTATTGTTTCGAATCCAGAAAGCCCTGCAGAATCATGACTGCTGCCATCTTATCGATTACTTTCTTGCGTTTCTTACGGCTGAGGTCGGCTTCAAGCAGTACTCGTTCAGCTGCCATCGTCGTCAGACGCTCGTCCCAAAGCACTGTTTCGATCTTGAATTCCTCATTGATCCATTGGGAGAAGACTTGTGAAGCCTCTCCCCTGGGACCGATTGTACCATTCATATTCTTCGGCAAGCCAATGACAGCTCTCTGTACATCATGCTGCTGAATGATCTGCTCCAATTCATTCCTTGCTGTTTCAAAATCTGCTTCATTCCAATGGATTGTAGTCAGACCCTGGGCCGTCCAGCCAAGTCCATCGCTGATTGCCACACCGATCGTCTTGGATCCGACATCCAATCCCATCGTCTTTAGTATGTCAGTCATGATTTATTCTGTTCCAGATAAAATTTTACCAGTTGCTCCACAATCTCATCCCGCTCCATGCGGCGGATCAGGTTTCTGGCATCTTTATGCCGGGGAATATAAGCTGGGTCCCCAGACAGCAGATAGCCGACAATCTGATTAATCGGATTGTATCCTTTTTCCCGCAATGCTTCGTATACGGACATTAGTACTTCCCGGACATTCTCGTCCATCGGTTCTTCCGGAAAGTTGAATTTCATCGTTTTATCCATCGAACTCAAGTGAAGCCACCTCGCTTAAATTGCCAGTCTTTTTTTCAGTATATACTTTTCTGTCGGATTTGGAAAATCAAAGCTGCTCTTCGACATAAACTGCCGCATATGCAAGTGCATCAGGAACCTGCTCCGGATTCTTACCGCCAGCCTGCGCCATATCCGGACGGCCGCCACCGCCGCCGCCGCAGCGTTTGGCAGTTTCTTTAATCAGGTTGCCTGCATGCAGACCGCGTCCGATCAAGTCCTTGGATACACCAGCGGCCAGCTGTACCTTGCCTTCAGCTGTTGCTGCCAGAAGGATAACACCGCTATCAAGCTTTTGTTTCAGATCATCGACCATACCGCGCAGCTGGTTCATATCTGCTACATCCACTTGTTCTGCAAGCACTTTAACACCTTTTACTTCTTTTACTTTATCCAAGATGTTGCCAGCTTCGAGCTGGGACAGTTTGCTGCGCAGGCTGTCGCGCTCACGCTGAACTTCCTTAAGATCCGCAAATAACGCTTCAATTCGGGAAGGTACTTGTTCGTTTGATGTTTTTAGTTCTGCTGCAGCTTGTGAAAGAATCTGCTGCTGCTGCTGTGTGAACCTGTAAGCTTCTTTTGAAGTGACTGCTTCGATTCGGCGCGTGCCAGCACCAATACCGCTTTCGGAAACAATCTTGAATAGGCCGATTTGGGACGTGTTTCGAACATGTACACCGCCACATAGCTCCAGGCTGTAATCACCGATTTGAACGACACGTACAACATCACCGTATTTCTCACCGAACAGCGCCATCGCGCCCATCTCTTTCGCATCGCTTAAGCTTTGATAAGACGTGCTGACAGCAAGTTCATCCCAGATTTTTCCGTTGACGATTTCCTCTATCTTTTCCAATTCTTCTTTTGTGACCGCATTGAAATGAGAGAAGTCGAATCGAAGACGATCAGGCGCAACTAAAGATCCTGCCTGGTTGACATGTGTACCTAATACATCCTTTAGAGCCTGATGCAATAGATGCGTAGCAGTATGGTTCTTTACTACGTGCTGACGTCTGCTTGTATCAACCTTTGCATGGACGATTTCCTTCACTTGAATCTGTCCTTGCTTTACTACTGCTTGATGCAGATTTTGTCCTTTTGGCGCTTTCTTGACTGCTTGTACGAATACTGTCGCTGTCTCGGTCGTCACCCAGCCCTCATCGGCTACTTGTCCGCCGCTTTCTGCGTAGAATGGCGTTTCTTCCAGGATGAAGAAAATTTCGTCTCCCTCAACCGCTACATCAGCAAGCTGCTTATCTTTTACAATCGCAAGGATAGCTGTATCTGTTTCTGTACGATCATAACCGACATAGGTGCTTTCTGCTTCCACTTCCTGCAAAACGCTATCCTGCACGTGCATGCTGTTCACTTTCTGGCGTGCATCACGCGCACGTTCACGCTGCTGCTTCATTTCTTCTTCGAAACCTGCTTCATCGATTGTGAAGCCTTCTTCACTGACATATTCCTCTGTCAGCTCTTTCGGGAAGCCATACGTATCATAGAGACGGAATACTTCGGTTCCAGGGAAGACATTGCTGCCTTTCTCCTTTTCTTCTGCTACGATCCGGTTCAGGATAGTCAGACCATCCGCAAGCGTTTCATGGAAACGCTCTTCTTCTGTCTGAATGACTGTCTCGATAAATTCACGTTTTTCGAGTATTTGCGGGTAGAAGGCATCCATGATATCACCAACGACCGGTACTAGCTGTTTCATGAACGGCTTTTCAATACCGATGTTCTTCGCATAGCGTACTGCGCGACGGATCAGACGGCGTAGTACATAGCCGCGACCTTCGTTGGAAGGAAGCGCGCCATCACTGATAGCGAAGGATACAGTCCGGATATGATCGGCAATAACTTTAAATGCCGTATCGTCTGCTGCTGTCTCACCATACGCTTTTGTCGCAAACGTCGCTGTCTTCTCGATGATTGGCATGAAAAGATCTGTTTCGAAGTTCGTCTTCGTATCCTGAATGACACAAACCATACGCTCCAGACCCATCCCTGTATCGATGTTCTGTTTCGGAAGCGGTGTGTATGTGTGATCCGGATTATGATTGAATTGACTGAATACAAGGTTCCAGATTTCCAGATAGCGCTCATTTTCACCGCCTGGATAAAGCTCTGGGTCAGATGAATCGTTGCCGTATTCTTCTCCGCGATCATAGAAAATCTCAGAGTTCGGACCACTCGGGCCTTCTCCGATATCCCAGAAGTTTTCTTCTGTACGGATGATACGCTCTTCCGGCAATTTAACAAGATCTCGCCACATTTGATACGCTTCTTCATCTTCCGGGTGAACCGTTACAGATAGACGTTCCGGATCAAAACCAATCCACTTTTTATCTGTTAGGAACTCCCATGCCCAAAGGATTGCTTCCTTCTTGAAATAGTCTCCGATCGAGAAGTTTCCAAGCATTTCGAAAAACGTATGATGGCGGGCAGTAAAGCCTACATTCTCAATATCATTTGTACGGATGCTTTTCTGGGCATTCACGATACGCGGATTCTCTGGCACAACTCGGCCATCAAAATATTTCTTCAGTGTTGCTACGCCACTGTTGATCCATAGCAACGAAGGATCTTCTATCGGCACAAGTGAAGCACTCGGCTCGACACTATGTCCTTTCTCCTTGAAGAAATCGAGGAATTTCTGTCTTACTTCAGCAGACGTTAATCTTTCCATAAAAATGCCTCCTTTATTATGTAAACACACAAAAAACTCCCGATCCTGCCATATGCAGGGACGAGAGTATGATCGCGGTACCACCCTGATTATAGACCGGAAAATGGTCTATCACCTTTAGACGCGGATAACGGTGCGCAGCCGATAAGGATTAACTCAGAGCTCCGGTATAGCTTTCCATCACACTTTTATGGAGATTCTTCCAGCCAAGGAATCTCCTCTCTTAATAAAAGGACGTCATGTACTTGTACCTTCATCGCTTTTCGCTATAAATCTAAGCGTTAGTATAGATAAAAAAGCGGATTTTGTCAAACATCCGTCTCCTTTGCTGTATCCAAGCAGGCTTTGATTATCGTCAGACAAGGAACAGCAGCGATCATACCGATTATACCCCCAAGCTCCCCGCCTACTAGTAAAGCAAAAATGATCAGAAGCGGATGGATATGGATGCTTTTTCCGACGATGAAGGGAGAAAGCAGGTTCCCTTCTATCAATTGAATGATAAAAACCATTATTCCAGCAAGGAGAGCCGTTTTCGGACTGATAGTTATGCCGACGAGTATAGCAGGAACTGCCCCAATGATCGGACCGAAGTATGGGATGATGTTCGTTGCTCCTACCAATAAAGCGAGCACCAAGGAATATGGCAGTTTGATCAGCGTGAATGCAGTCCAAGTCAAAAGACTGACAATGCAGCTCACAAGCAGGACTCCGCGAATATAGTAGCCTAGATTATTATCTATACGCAGCACTAAGCTTTTAACTCTGCTGCGGTAACGGCGCGGCAGCAGCGAGAGACCAGCATTGCCAATTTTATCCGTATCTTTCAGCATATAAAAAACGATGACTGGTGTAACGACAAGAAAAATGACTACTTGCGGCAGCTTATTCCATATATGCAAGAGATCTTTTAGAAATACTTCTGCACGCTGTTCCAAGCCGCGTAAAACAGCGTCCATTTGATCATGCACAGTTTCCGGCAGGAACGCTGTCCGTTCATACATGAATTGCACATAATGATCATAGCGCTGTGTCAATGCCGGCAAATTATGACTGAATTCCTTTACCTGGCTGATCAATACCGGGAAGCCTTTGTACAGCAGGAATCCAGTAAGACCAAAAAACAGCGTATATATAACCAAAATGGACAGCCAGCGCGGCAGTCGCCACGATGCAAGAAAATCGATGATCGGATGAAGCAAATAAGCAATCAAACCTGCAATGATGAAAGGCAGGAATAGTCCGCCTAAAAATAGGAGAAATGAACGATAAAATGGGTATAGCTTGATCAGCAGAAAACAAAGCAGCAAGGCGACGACTATCGTCACCATCCAAAGAAGAACACGATAAAGACGGGATGCCTCTTTCATATTACTAGAATGATGCGCCGTCGCATTTCCGTTCTTCATCTGTGAACAAATCATCAAGGGAACTCAACGAGCCATCTTCCTCTACTTGATGCAGGGAGAGCATCTCATCTTTATACGACAATTCAATAAAACAGCCCCAGCAATAATATTGTTCCGGTCCTATCTTTCCGATATCTTTGCTGCTGCAATTCGGACATTTCAACATGTTGGATCACTCCAAATCCTTTTTACATGTTAGAATGTCCAATTATTTCCTTGTATATACTACATGAAATCGTATGGAGAGATATCTTCCTGCTCTGCTTCTGCCTCACGCAGCATCCGATCGATGTCATCCCCTGCTTCGTGGAAGCCACCCAGATGTTCCACGAGGGAAGTATAGCGCTGGTTCGTATCTTCTGTTTGAATTCCTTGCAGAAATGCCTGTTTTTCCCCAACTAGAATCAAAGAACGCTGTGCCCTCGTAATCCCCGTGTACAACAGATTTTTGCGGAGCATTCTGCGATATCCTGGCACGACAGGCAAAATAACGATTGGAAATTCACTGCCCTGGGATTTATGGATCGAGATACAATACGCATGCATCAAATTCGATAAATCCTTGCTTTCGTAGACGACTTCCTTCTCCTCGAATGCAACGACAAGCTGCTCCTTCTGCTCGACATTTTCTTCTTCGCGGAACAAAGCGACAACTTCTCCAATGTCTCCATTGAAGACACCTTCTTCCGGATCATTGACAAGCTGGATGACCTTGTCACCCTTTCGGAAAATAACGTCTTTTGCTGCCATCTCCCGCTTCTGCTTGTCCTTGGGATTGACCAGCTGCTGCAGCTGCTTATTCAATTCATGAATACCTGCCTGCGAACGATACATCGGAGCCAGCAGCTGGACATCACGCATATCCCAGCCTTTTTCGACGGCACGGCCAACAATCTGAGTGATGACATCTACCACTTGATGCTCCCGGCAAGGAATGAAGTTGAAATCCTTGTCCTTTTCCAGTTGTTCTTGTGATAATGTCCCGTTCTTGATAGCATGGGCAATCGTGATGATTTTGGAGCCTTCTTTCTGTCGATACACATCTTTCAGCATCACACGCGGTACAGCCTCTGAACGAAGTAAATCCGACAGTACCTGCCCAGGACCAACTGAAGGCAACTGATCTTCATCTCCGACAAGCAGTACTTGCATATCATCCGGAATAGCTTTGAACAATCTGTTTGCCAGCCAAATATCGACCATGGAAAATTCATCGACGATCAGCAGCCTTCCAGCTAGCGGATTATCTTCATCCCGCTCGAATGAGTCGTTACCGTCCCAACCCAACAACCGGTGGATCGTGCTGGCCGGAATATTCGTTGACTCATGCATCCGCTTAGCCGCACGTCCGGTTGGAGCAGTCAAGACGAATGGATAACTCTCATCTTTATCTTTATAGTCCTTTGGATCAAGCGAAAGTTCGTGTATTTCCGCATACGCTTTGATGAATCCTTTGATAACCGTCGTTTTACCTGTTCCAGGTCCCCCGGTCAAGATCATCACCTTCGATTGCAGCGCCTGCTCGATTGCTTCGAACTGTTCTTTCCCGTAACTGATCGTTTCCGCTTCCTCAAGCTTGCCAATTATCTTCAGGAGCTCTGCCTGAACAATTTCCGTCTCAGTATCTTTTTCCGTTAAGCGCTGCATATGGCTGCAAAAACCAGTTTCCGCAAAGTAAAGCATCGGATGGTAAACACGATCTTCCTGTTTGACAACCTTTTTCTGTGCATGCAAAACACCAAGCTGTTCTTCGATTTGGTCTGCACTAATACCGAATTGCGCACTGCGAAGTAGGACTGCGGCCTGTTTTAGCACTTCTTCATTCGGCAAATAAACATGACCTGCCTGCATGCTGTCTTGCAGCACCATCAAGCATGCGGCTTGTAGCCGGCTGTCATGGTCCATCGCCAGGTTATTCTTTCGAGCAGCTTCATCCGCCCGGTGGAAACCAAATCCCTCAATATCAAATACATATTGGTACGGATCCTTCTCCAATACTTTGATTGCTTCATCCCGGTATACTTTATAGATTTTCTGTGCAAGCTTCAGCCCGATGCCGTACTTCGACAGATGCACCATCACGTGGTCGAAGCCTTGATGTGTACGAAGGTCGTGGAGGAAGCGCTCCTTCTTCTCATCGTTCAGTCCTTGGATACCATCCAGCAAATCCGGATTCGATAGAACATCCGCTATCGCATTTTCACCCAGCTTCGCTACAATTCTCTCCGCAATCCGCTTTCCAATTCCATAAAACAGATCACTGGATAGGTATTGGATGAGCCCGTCCTTCGTTTCGGGTACATACCGCTTGTACTCCGTCACTTCATACTGTTCACCGAATCGTTTATGACTGACCATCGAACCATAAAACAGATAAGGCTCGCCTTGGTCCAGTTCTCCGATATATCCTTTGATGACGATATCCTTTTCTTCGATCGTCTCGTTGGTTTCCAATACCTTGATCCGGATAATGGAAAACTGTTCTTCTTCTTTCCGGAAAATCGTATGCAATAATTCACCTTTCACAAAGCCTTTTGGGCTTTCGGCAGTCTCCCCATATTCCATACGCCTGTACTCCTTACTCTTCGTTCTCGATTTGCTCCATAATCAGTTCTATTTGCGCCTTTCCGTGCATGGCCATCTCATGATCAGGCTGTGCTTCGAGCGCTTTATCCATATATGCGAGCGCTTGTTCAAACTGCTGCTGATACAAATACGCTACACCTACATTATAAAGGGCATCACTATGCTTTGGACTCCATTCCAGCAGGTCAAGCAGCACTTGTTGTGCGGTATCGATTTCCCCTGCGGTTGCAAGTGCCAATCCGTACTGGAAAACGATAGCAGCATCGCGATCCTCAAGCTCTGCGGCACGCTGCAAATAAGGAAGTGCAAGCTTTTCCTGTCCAGACTGCTGTAAGGACATACCAAGGAGATAATGAACATCCCCTTCATCCAGGCCGAGCTTCACTGCTTCCATCAGCTGCTGAATTGCTTTCTCATACATTTCACCAGTGTAATACATACTCCCCAGACCGTAATAAGCAGTTGCAGCTCTCTCATCAAGCTCAATGGCACGGCGGAAGAAGCGTTCTGCTTTCTCTAAATCATTCATCCGCATCAGCAAATTGCCAAAATTGACATATCCAACTGGATCGTTTGGGTTTTCTTCGATAGCAATATTAAAATGCTTGGCAGCTCCCTCTAAATCCTGCTTCTGCAAAGCTTCTATTCCTGATTTAATATGATCCATTCTTTCACTCCTCTATGTAAGGGAAACCCTTGCCATAAGACAAGGGTTTCTGTTTTAACCGACGTATTCAAGCTGTTGTTCGTTCTTGATGATATCATCGATCGTACCGCCGCCAAGACATACATCCTCATCATAGAAGACGACTGCTTGTCCTGGTGTTATTGCGCGCTGCGGTTCATGGAAATCGACACGTACTTTGTTTTCACCGATCGGTGTTACCGTCACTTTGCTGTCTTTTTGACGGTAACGGAATTTAGCCGTTACCGTAATCGGTTCTGCTAGTTCTGTTTCGGAAACCCAGCTCATCTCAGTAGCAATCAAGGCATCGGAGTACAGACTGTCATGATCGAAGCCTTGTTCCACATAAAGAATGTTTTCTTTCAGGTTCTTTCCGACAACGAACCATGGTTCGCCTTCGCCGCCGATACCAAGACCTTGACGCTGTCCGATCGTATAATACATGAGACCGTCATGTTTCCCTTTCACAACCCCATCCAATGTGGACATGACACCAGGCTGTGCAGGCAGGTACTCGCTTAAGAAGCTTTTGAAATTACGCTCACCAATGAAGCAGATACCAGTGGAATCTTTCTTCGTCGCAGTTGCAAGATTGTTCTCAGCTGCAATACGGCGCACTTCTTTCTTGTCCATTCCGCCTAACGGGAACATAACTTTAGAAAGAGTTGATTCTGTCAGCTGGTTCAGGAAATACGTTTGGTCTTTGTTTTCATCCAGACCGCGGAGCATAACAGTTTTGCCGTCACGCTCTTCGACTTGCGCATAATGTCCTGTAGCCAAATAGTCGGCTCCAAGAGACATCGCGTGATCCATGAAAGCTTTGAATTTGATTTCTTTGTTGCACATTACATCTGGGTTAGGCGTACGGCCAGCTTTATATTCCTCAAGAAAGTATGTGAATACTTTATCCCAATACTGCTTTTCGAAGTTCACCCCGTAATATGGAATACCAATTTGGTTAGCAACTTTTTTAACATCTTCGAAATCTTCTGTAGCGGTACAGAAGCCATTTTCATCCGTATCATCCCAGTTTTTCATGAAGATGCCGACTACGTCGTACCCTTGCTGTTTGAGCAAAAGGGCAGCAACGGAAGAATCGACACCGCCGCTCATACCGACGACGACACGAATATCTTTGTTTTCTTTCATCTTTGTCACTCCTTTCCTTTTGTTAGTCGTTTTATAATAGCAGCGACTGTCTGGGCAGCCTCTGCGACGGATTCAGCTGTGTTGCCATATCCGAAACTGAAACGGATACTGTTTGTAACACGGTCATCTTCACCGTACATCGTTTTCAGAACATGCGACGGATCGACGGAGCCTGCTGTACACGCACTGCCGCTTGATACAGTAACACCGGATAAGTCGAAGTTCATCAGCAGAGATTCTACATTCGTTCCCGGAAAACTGATATTGACTATCCCAGCGGATCGCTGACCTGCCTCTCCATTGATGAAAAAGTCGATTCCTGAAAGCTTCAATTCAGAAATGAACGTATCTTGAAGCAGCTGATACGCTGCTTTACGTTCCGTTCTTTTTTGCATTGCCAATTCTGCTGCTTTGCCAAAACCGACGATGGAGGCGACATTTTCTGTTCCCGCACGGCGTTTGCGCTCCTGCTCCCCGCCATAGGTGATTGGTTTGATACGCACACCATCGGCTGCATACAAAGCGCCTATTCCCTTTGGTCCGTTGATTTTATGCGCCGATACACTCAAAAGATCAACTCCGAGCATATGGACATCAATCTCCTCGGTTCCATAGGCTTGGACAGCATCTGTATGGAAGTAAGCAGGATGGGATTGTAGCAGATCACCAATCGCTTGGATTGGCTGCATGACACCTGTTTCATTATTGATCATCATCACAGAGACAAGTATCGTGTCCGGTCGTAGTGCTGCTTGCAGATCGGCAAGCTTAATTGCTCCAGACGCATCAGCAGGCAGGTATGTCACCTCGAAGCCTTGACTTTCCAGATAGTTGGCTGCATGTAGTGTAGCATGATGCTCGATTGCAGTCGTAATAATATGCTTACCTTGTTCACGGCAAGCATTCGCCACACCGATGAGTGCCATATTATCCGCCTCTGTGCCCCCGCTCGTGAAGATGATCTGTTTATCTGTTGCACCGATACTTGCTGCAACCTTCTCACGTGCAACATCCACGATATGGCGTGCTTCCCTTCCCAATGCATGAACACTGGAAGGATTGCCGAATGTGCCCTCCATGACCGGAATCATCGCCTGGATGACATCCGGGTGCATTGGAGATGTTGCCGCGTGATCAAGATAGATTGGTTTCATAACTGCTTGCCTCCATTAAATATAGAACATATACGGATCCTGGCTCTCATCATCTCCATGACGGCATAGATCCTCTAAAGTTGTCGTATCCAATACGTCCCTGACGGCATCGCGGATGCGCAGCCAAAGCTGCTGCTTCGCCGGCTCCTCCTCTTCGATCCCCTCAACAGGTGTGATCGGACCTTCCAGCGTACGGATGATATCGCCGGCCGTAATCTCTGATGGGGCTGATGCGAGCATATAGCCGCCCTTGGCGCCACGGATACTTTTGACCAGACAGGCATTCCTAAGCGGTGCAGCGAGCTGCTCCAAATAATGCTCGGACAATTTATTTTCAGTCGCAATGGTCTTCAAGGAGACTGGTCCTTCTCCATAATGCTTTCCTAATGCGATCATGATAGTTAATCCATATCGTCCTTTAGTCGATATTTTCATCTCTTAAAACTCCTCATAACTGCCTCAGTAATGTTCGGATTTCAAAACAATAACGATTATTATACCAGAAAATATTATAACATGGATAGCAAGTGGCTTGCATTTTCCCCGGTCGCTGGATACGCTAAGACAAGCAGAAACAGGATGGAGGAATAAATATGGCCAGACAACCATTAGCATATCGCATGCGGCCGAAGGATATCAGCCAGATCATCGGCCAAAAACATCTCGTCGGTGAAGGTAAGATGATCCGGCGGATGGTGGAGGCGGACCGTTTGAGTTCGATGATCCTTTACGGTCCTCCAGGTACGGGGAAAACGTCGATGGCCATCGCGCTTGCTTCCAGCGTCCAGATCCGGTACAAGCTGCTGAATGCGGTAGTGGACAAGAAAAAGGATATGGAAATCGCGGTAGAGGAAGCGAAGATGAGCGGCCAGCTCGTTCTCATACTGGATGAAGTTCATCGTCTTGATAAAGCGAAGCAGGATTTCCTTCTTCCGCATGTCGAGAGTAATTTGATTACATTGATCGGGTGCACAACGAGTAATCCCTATCATTCTATAAATCCGGCAATCCGAAGCAGATCTCATCTGTTCGAACTGAACAGTCTGGAACCAGCAGATGTAAAAGAGGCACTCGGGCGCGCAGTGGATGATTCTGAACAAGGGCTGCGCAGCATGCAGCTGGATATAACGAAAGAAGCATTGGAGCATTTTGCAAGTGCATCAGGAGGAGATTTGCGGGCAGCGTTGAATGGGCTGGAGCTTGCCGCTTACTCTACACCGGCACAAGATGGGACTGTCCACATTGATTTGGAAGTAGCAGAAGCTTGCATGCAGAAGAAAAGCTTTTCTCATGATAAAGATGGTGATGCCCATTATGATGTACTTAGTGCTTTTCAAAAATCCATTCGCGGCAGCGACGTCAATGCAGCTTTACATTATCTGGCTCGTTTGATTGAAGCAGGAGATCTCGACAGCATCGGCCGCCGGATGATTGTATGTGCCTATGAAGATATTGGACTCGCCAATCCGCAAGCCGGTCCCAGAGCTTTAGCAGCAGTAGAGGCAGCTGAACGCGTAGGCTTCCCGGAAGCACGTATTCCTTTGGCAAATGCAATCGTAGAACTCTGTTTATCTCCTAAATCAAACAGCGCGTACAAAGGCATCAATGCTGCGCTGTCGGATATACGTTCAGGCAAAGTCGGCGAGGTTCCTGCTCATCTGAAAGATGCCCATTATCAAGGGGCTAAACACATGGGCCGCGGAGTCGGATACCAATACCCGCATGATTATCCAGGAGCTTGGGTAGAGCAGCAATACTTACCTGACCTTCTTAAGAACAGAAGGTATTACGAACCAACTGACACCGGCAAGTTTGAACAAGCTCTCAAACAAGTCTATGAACGCGTAACAAAAAGAAAATAAGGTTACAGGTATACGGGCAGCAGTCTGTGGCAACAATGTGGCTAACAGTTTTTATTACTTTCTATGTTTGTAGATTAACAGATAAGAAATGGAGTGTTAGCCCATATGGTTAAAGTAAGACAAGATGCATGGAGTCATGAAGACGACTTACTGCTCGCCGAAACCGTACTTCGGCATATTCGGGAAGGAAGCACGCAGCTGAGAGCCTTCGATGAAGTAGGCGACAAACTGAATCGCACCTCAGCAGCTTGCGGTTTCCGATGGAACGCAGAAATCCGCAATCGCTATGAACAGGCCGTTGCAATTGCCAAGCGCCAGCGCAAGGAGAAAAAGCGCGCAGAACAAAGAGCACAAAAGCCAGCTGCTGCACCCGTTCATCAGCCAGTACCGGTAATGTCCGTGATGGACACACAACAGGCTTTCCCAATTACAATGGATGAAGAAACAGCCCGCTTCGAAGCAGAAATTGCACAAGAGACATTCATAGTCGGTGAACATACCGAAACAGAGAATGACAGCAGCGAGCAAACGGCTGAACTGAATCTGTCTCAAGTAATCGGCTATCTGCAATCTTTGGAGCAAGGTTATCAAACTAGTGAAACAAGCCGGCATACCATACACCAGCTGGAAGCGGAGAACCATAATCTCCGTCAAGTAAACGAAAAGCTTACAGAAGAATGCGAGAGCTTGAAAAATCAGCTGAAAACGATGAAAGCTGATTATCAGGTGCTCATCCAGATCATGGATCGTGCTAGGAAAATGGTTATCTTCGACGACCAGGATGCTTTTGCTCCTCCGGCTTTTCGGATGGACAAAAACGGAAACTTGGAACAAGTTGCTAAATAAAAAGCAGCACATACCCCAGTAGGGTGTGTGCTGCTTTGTTCATTTTTAACGGAAAATAGCAATCCCGATCGTGCCGTCCTATTGAAGTTTTGAACCCGCTCTCCGCAGGTGGGTGCCCTGATTCGCACTTTATGCGTCCACTCTATGGAGGCTTGCATGCCGCACGAAGACTTTCGGGCTCCCGTACTTCATTGTAATCGGTCAAAACATATGAAGAACGTACACATCAGGATTGCTATTTGTTTATGAAACTATATTAGCATGGATAAACAGAGTTTTCAACTGGAAAGTCTGCCTATTATGCTTCCTGCCCTGCTGATTTTTTTTGGATATCCAAATACAGCTCATCCAGCTGCTTTTTGCTTACTGGATCTGGAGCATCTGTCAATGGATCGGTCGCAGAAGCAGTTTTCGGGAATAGGATTGTATCCCGAAGGTTCGTGCTGTTGGATAGCAGCATGATGAAACGGTCATAACCAAGTGCAATTCCGCCGTGTGGAGGAGCTCCTGATTCCAAAGCATCCAGCAGGAATCCGAATTGTTCCTGTGCTTCTTCCTTCGTGAAGCCAAGCACTTCGAACATCCGGTTTTGCAGATCCATTTGGTAGATACGCTGCGAGCCGCCTCCCAGTTCATAGCCATTAAGGACAATGTCATACGCTTCTGCTTTGACAGAAGAAGGATCTGTTTCCAGCTTATCGATATCAGCTGCCGCTGGCATCGTGAATGGATGATGCGCTGCATAATAACGGCCCTCTTCTTCGTCGTATTCAAATAAAGGCCAATCTGTCACCCAAAGGAAGTTGAACTTGGTTTCATCGATAAGTCCAAGCTCACGACCAAGTTTATTCCGTAATGCTCCTAAGCTATCAAAGACCACTTTCGTCTTATCAGCAACGAATACCAGCAAGTCACCTGCTTCAGCAGAAAGAACGTCCTTCAGCTGGCCTTGGACAGTTTCGTCAAGGAATTTCGCAATTGGTCCTTTCAAAGAACCGTCGGCTTCTGCTTTGACCCATGCAAGTCCTTTTGCACCATATATCTTAACAAAGTCAGTCAATGCATCGATATCTTTACGAGAGAAGTTCGCCGCCTGTCCTTTCACGTTGATTGCACTGACACGGCCGCCGTTTTGGATTGCATCTTGGAATACTTTGAAGTCAGCAGACTTCACTGCTTCTCGTACATCCACCAATTCAAGCCCAAAACGTGTATCTGGCTTATCAGAGCCGAAGCGTTCCATTGCTTCTGCGTAAGGCAGGCGCGGGAATGGCACCTGAACTTCAACGTCCTTCACTTCTTTCATGACACGCTTCATCATACGTTCTGTCATGCCGATGATATCTTCTGTGGACATGAATGAAGTCTCGATATCGATTTGAGTGAACTCCGGCTGACGGTCCGCACGTAAATCTTCATCACGGAAACAGCGAGCGATCTGATAATACTTCTCGAAGCCTGAAATCATGAGCAGCTGTTTGAATAACTGCGGAGATTGCGGAAGCGCATAGAACTCACCTGGGTGCACACGGCTTGGTACAAGATAGTCGCGCGCTCCTTCTGGTGTGCTTTTTGTCAGAATCGGCGTTTCCATCTCATAGAATTCTTCTTCGTTCAAGAAATTGCGGATCGCTTGCGTTGCCTGATGGCGAAGACGGAATGTCTCCTGCAGCGGTTTTCTCCGCAAATCCAGATAGCGGTATTTCAAGCGGACATCCTCGGATGCATCCACATCATCCTCGATTTGGAATGCCGGACTCTTCGCTTTGTTCAAGATACTGATTTCTTCTGCAACAATTTCGATTTCACCAGTTGCCATGTTTGGATTTTTCGTAGCATCCTCGCGCTCTACGACTTTACCAGTAACACTCACAACGAATTCTGAGCGGATTTGTTCAGCAGTTTCTAATGCTTCTTTGGATACATCAGGGTTGAAAACGACTTGCACGATTCCGGAACGATCCCGGATATCAGCAAAAATCAATCCGCCCAGGTCACGCCGTTTCTGTACCCACCCTTTGATTGTTACTGTTTCGCCTGCATGGCTCGTTCGCAGCAGGCCTGCCTTTTGTCTTTCACTCATCCGCTTTTCCTCCATCCAGCTGTTGTTTGATTGTATCAACAGATTCCTTGATTGCTACTTCAGTCTGCTGTCCTTCCTGCATATTACGCAAGGAGATGACGCCTTTCTCCAGCTCATCCTCACCGAGAACAACAACAAACTTCGCCTGCTGGCGATCAGCAGCTTTGAACTGGCCCTTCATTTTCTTGCCAAGATAATCCTTATCTGTTGTCACACCAGCTAAGCGCAGCTGATATGTCAGTCTTGCAGCTTCTTTTTGGACAGCTTCTTCACCAAGTGCTACGACGTAAACATCTGTTCCAGTCTTAACAGGCAATTCGATACCTTCTGCCTCTAATGCAAACAATAGACGTTCAATACTTAGTGCATAGCCAATACCTGGTGTGGATGGACCGCCAACTTCTTCGACAAGACCATTATAACGGCCACCGCCCGTAAGCGTCGTAAGGGCACCGAAGCCTTCTGCATTACTCATGATTTCAAATGCTGTGTGGTTGTAATAATCCAGGCCTCTGACAAGATTCGGATCTACTTCATAAGGAATGCCGATTGCATCCAAGTTTGCTTTAACAGCGTCAAAGTATGCTTTGGATTCGTCATTAAGAAAATCATGGATGGATGGTGCGCTTTTTACTTTCGGGTGCTCCCGGTCCTTCTTACAATCAAGAATACGCAATGGGTTCTTTTCCAGACGGTTCTGACAGTCACTGCAGAGCTCTTCTTTGACAGGTGTGAAATGATCAATCAAAGCGGTGCGGTGTGCATCACGGCTTTCTTTGTCTCCGAGCGTGTTGATGATCAGTTTCAATGATTTCAAACCTAACTGCTGATAGCCGCTCATAGCCAAGCTGATTACTTCCGCATCGATTGCCGGATCTTCACTTCCCAAGGCTTCGACACCGAATTGAACGAACTGGCGCATGCGACCTTGCTGCGGTCGCTCGTAGCGGAACATCGGTCCATAATAAAATAGCTTCGTCGGTTGTTCCGGCTGACCGTATAGCTTGTTTTGCACAAAAGCGCGAACGACGGATGCCGTTCCTTCTGGTCTAAGCGTCAAGCTGCGGTCCCCTTTATCCTTGAATGTGTACATTTCTTTCTGTACGATATCCGTTGTTTCCCCTACACCGCGAAGGAACAGCTCCGTGTGTTCGAAAATCGGCACCCTGATTTCTTTGTAGTTGAATTTGCTTGCCAGATCTGTCAGTACTTTTTCAGCATACTGCCACTTTTCTGATGTACCAGGTAAGATATCCTGTGTACCTCTTGGCGCTTTCATATCCATGTGATAAACCTCCTCGACTAATGACCCAATCCCCGGATTCCAAAAATAACGACAAAAAACCCCCGTCCCTTATAACACAAGGGACGGGAGTTTTTCCCGCGTTGCCACCCTAGTTGGATACAGCTGTATCCCACCTTGGTCAGTTAACGCCTGCTACGTCACTGTCTACTGCGTTGTTCGACAGTGATCCTAAGGAATGTCTTTCAGTTCGAAGCTGTGCCAGGCGCTTACAGCCAATGACGCCTGATCTCTGGTCACAGTGATTTCGACTTACTCTTTCCCTCATCGGATTTCCGGTTTCTTTAGATTGTAATAATAGTACATGTTTGTAAGAAAGATTGTCAAGATTGTTTTAGTCGTTCTTGTAATTTTTTTCGTTCCATACTGTTTGGTGATCCTATGAAGTTCGGTATAACCGGATCGTCGATCATAGAAGCTGGTTCACCTCGAAGCCGGACGGCATCCAGCCGGGCTGCGGCGAATACACGCTGCTGTGCATCACTGCTACGCAAGCTGATCACACCTTTTTCGGATTTACAACTAGTATTCTCGGTTCAACCATTCTTTATACAAAAAAACAAGAAAGCATTATGCTTCCTTGTTCGGTCGATCTGCACTGTCCAAGATAATGGTAATCGGGCCTTCATTGATGAGCTGTACGTCCATATGCGCACCGAATTCCCCAGTTTCCACGTGAATGCCTGCTTCGATAAGCTTTTGATTAAATTGTTCATAAAGCTTCATGGCAATATCCGGCTTTGCTGCGTCAGTGAAGCTGGGCCGGCGTCCCTTCCGTGTATCAGCATACAATGTGAATTGGGAAATAGATAAAACTTCACCGCCGATTTGAAGGAGCGACTCATTCATCTTTCCGTCAGCATCTTCGAAGACGCGAAGGTGAATCAGCTTATTCACGATATAATCAAGATCCGCCTCCGTATCCTCATGTGTGATGCCTACAAGCAGCATGAAGCCTTTGCCGATTTTCCCGATAATCTCTTCACGTACAGTGACGCTGGCTTCTTTTGCGAGCTGTGCTACTACTTTCATCTCTTGCGCCTCATTTCTCTATTGCAGCATTCTCGTAACTGTATAAATATCTTTAATTTGTTTGATCCGCTCTACGATTTTACGGAGATGACCGATATTATGAATCAAAATTGTCAGATGGATTGTTGCCAGCTTATTCCGGTCGGACTTGCCATCGACAGCAGTAATTTGTGTGCGGGTCTCATTGACAGCTTGCAGTACTTCATTCATCAATCCATGTCTATCAAAGGCTGTTATCTCCAAATCCACATGATATTGCTTGGAAATGGTGGCATTGTTTTCCCAGTCGACATGCAGCTTACGCGTCTGTGCATCTTCTGTCTGCATATTCGGACAGTCGGAACGATGGACAGAGACTCCCCTTCCCTTCGTTATATAGCCGATAATTTCGTCACCCGGTACAGGGTTGCAGCATTTGGAAAGACGGACAAGCATATTATCCACACCCTCGACACGCACCCCGGAATCCCGCTTACGGCTTGAGGCAGCGGATTTGGACGCACTTGCCATCTTCGCTGTTTCAATCGTTTTCTCCATCACTTCTTCTTTTTCGTACTGACGGCGCAGGCTCTCAGTTAGTCTAGTCGTAATTTGCGCTGCTGTGATACCTTGATAACCGACAGCTGCATACATATCTTCCTCGGACGTGAAGTTGAATTTCTCGACTACCTTGCGAAGGTTATCCGGAGTAAATACAAGCTTCATATCGAAGCCAGACTGTTTTACTTCTTCTTCCACTAGCTCCTTGCCTTTTGCCACATTCTCTTCCCGGCGCTGCTTCTTGAAGAACTGTTTTATTTTATTACGTGCATGAGTTGTCTGGGCAAGCTTGACCCAGTCCTGGGAAGGCCCGTAAGAGTGCTTGGAAGTCATCATCTCCACTATATCGCCATTTTTCAGTTTATACTCAAGCGGTTCCATCTTACCGTTGATCTTGGCGCCAACTGTATGATTGCCTACTTCTGTATGAACTCGATAAGCGAAATCAATCGGAACGGAACCTGAAGGAAGTTCGATAACATCACCTTTTGGTGTGAACACATAAACCATGTCACTAAAAAGATCGAGTTTAAGCGATTCCATGAACTCCTCCGCATTTTCGGATTCATTCTGGAAATCAAGAATCTCACGGAACCATGTCAGCTTTTCTTCAAATGATTTCTTCTGCGTGCTCGTGTTTAGCTGTTTGCCTTCTTTATACGCCCAATGAGCTGCGATACCGTATTCTGCTATCTCATGCATTTCTTCCGTACGGATCTGTACCTCGAGCGGATCGCCCTTTGGCCCGATGACAGTCGTATGCAAGGATTGGTAAAGGTTAAGCTTTGGCATCGCAATATAATCCTTGAATCTGCCCGGCATCGGTTTCCAGCATGTATGAATTACGCCAAGAACGGCATAACAGTCTTTGATGCTTTTCACAATGACTCGAACCGCAAGCAGGTCATAGATTTCATTGAACTGCTTATGCTGATACTCCATCTTCCGGTAAATACTGTACAAGTGTTTCGGCCGTCCGAATATATCAGCATCGATGTTTATATCACTAAGCTGACTGCGGATTTGATCCATCACGTCACCGATGTAGCTTTCCCGTTCATCGCGCTTTTGCTTCATAAGGTGGACGATTCGATAATACTGCTGAGGATTCATATAGCGAAGTGCGGTATCCTCGAGTTCCCACTTGATCGTACTGATTCCGAGTCTGTGTGCAAGCGGTGCAAAGATTTCGAGTGTCTCATTAGAAATCCGGCGCTGCTTTTCAGGTGACAGATGCTTCAGTGTACGCATATTATGCAAACGGTCAGCAAGCTTAATCAGGATGACCCGAATATCCTTTGCCATTGCAACGAACATCTTCCGGTGATTTTCAGCTTGCTGTGCCTGTTTTGATTTGTATTTAATTTTTCCAAGCTTGGAAACACCATCTACGAGCATTGCTACTTCGGCATTAAAAGCTGCTTCCAACTCTTCGACCGTAACAGGTGTATCCTCTACTACATCGTGCAGGAAGCCGCCTGCAATCGTTTCGGCATCGAGTTCCAGATGAACAAGGATTCCGGCCACTTGAACAGGATGAATGATATAAGCTTCACCGGAACGGCGGAATTGTCCTTCATGCGCTTTTTCGGCGAACTCATACGCTTTCCGGATAAAATCGATATGCTCGTCCGACAGATATCGTGCTGCTTCTTGTATGACCTCTTCGGCCGTGAGAACTTTTTCCTTTGGCATCTCTTTAATTAAACTCCTTCTCATCGTCTGCATAAGCGACGAGGGTTCTGAACTGTCACATGTTATTTTTATAAGCTTAACAAATATCCAATCTATTCGACAAGTATCTGTTTCTTAAAATGAAACAAAGAGTGCCCCGAATGAGGCACTCCTGTTCTGTTCAATATTATTCGTAGCTAGTCAATGTAAGTACTTCATAGCCATCCAGCTTATCTCTGCCGTCTAGATATGACAATTCCACGAAGAACGCACATCCGACAACAATACCGCCTAATTCCTCAACAAGCTTGATTGTTGCTTCGATTGTACCGCCAGTTGCCAGCAAGTCATCTGTAATAAGGACGCGCTGACCTGGTTTGATAGCATCTTTATGGATTGTAAGTACATTCTCACCATACTCAAGTCCATAAGCGACTTTGATAACTTCACGAGGAAGCTTGCCTTCCTTACGGACAGGGGCGAAGCCGATATCCAGCGCATACGATACCGGGCAGCCTACGATGAAGCCGCGCGCTTCTGGACCGACGATCAAGTCCACATTTTTATCTTTAGCGAATTCCACGATTTCATTTACCGCTGATTTATAAGCCGGACCATTATCCATCAAAGTAGTGATATCCTTGAATCGGATACCTGGTTTCGGCCAGTCCTCTACGACTGTAATATATTTTTTATAATCCATTTACTGCTTCCTCCTCGATAACTTCCCCGCGTTCAAGTACGCGTTCCAGCCACGCTTTCAATTCTTTATAGCCGGAATAATATAAGATCTTCTCGACTTCTATCGCTTCCTTCAATCCCTGGTAGACCTCAGAGTCAGCCAGATCACGCTTGGAAGGATTTGGGTTGATTGAAATTTGATCCTTATCTAGTTTAACAAATTCCAGCTCAAAAAACACGTCGGAAATAAACTTGGTCCTTTCAGGACTCCATCCTCGGCTGTTTTTCAGATAATCCACTAGCTGGCTGTACATCATAGTCTTCTGCTTTAGCAGAATCGCATAGAACACTTTGAATTGATCACGATCTGGAAAACCTTGTAAGTAGGCGTTCTCTTTCACATCATAGCACGCATATATCAAATCTGGCTGTATATGCTGCAAGACATACGTGATATCCGTCATACGTCGAGGCATATCAGCGAATATGACAGCCCTGATATTGCCTGCCGCATTTGCAAGGCCTTCTGTTTCAAAATCCAAAACACGAATCTGATCAGACAGCCAGCTTAAATCCGTATTCGGCCGGAATCGCACCACAGCTGTCTCTTCTTCGTTTTTGATTTGAACAGCCTTCTTCAGCTGCTTGCTGCCTCTATGATCAAATAGCTGCCAAGAGCGAATTGCGATATCTTCAATCAAGATTTGCGGTTTTTGTCTGCCATTCCATTCATTGATAGACAATTCCCCGACAACTTCCAGATCATCTGCCGGAGTGAGGAATGGGTAAAGATCTCCCTGACCAAAGCATACACCGTCTAACTGCACGCTTTCCTCTGCAAATACGAACTTGAGATGGTTTTTATTTGCTCCGATGAGCTTTACTTCCCGCATTGGTGAAGTAAGCTTCACAAGCGGCTTTGGATTTTGCATTCCAAAAGGCGAGAGCTGAGCCATGTCCCGGATCAAATCGATTGAAACATCTTCCACTGTAACCGACAAGTCGATCGCAAGCGTTTGTTTGAAATCTTCCGCTGAAAGCGATTCTGCTGCCATTTGATTCAAAGCTTTTCGCAGTTTATCCAATTGTTCCAGCTCTAATGTCATCCCGGCCGCTTGGGCATGTCCCCCGAAAGCGATGAAGTGATTCCGAACCTGCATACAATGGTGGAACAAATCAAAAGCATCAATACTTCGGGCAGAACCTTTCGCCGTACCTTTTTCCGGATGAATCGCGAGCACAATCGCCGGCCGGTCGAAGGTTCTGACTAGTTTCGAGGCCACAATCCCAAGTACACCTTCGTTCCAGCCTTCCTTTGCAACGATGATGACATGGCTGCTGTCTTCCTCTGACTGTTCTCTGACCATCGCTTCCGCTTCTTTTGCTATTTTGGCAACGATATTTTGTCGTTCTGTGTTGAGAGATTGGATTTCCTCTGCCATTTCAGCGGCTTCCTCGTACGAAGCTGCCAACAGCAATTCGACAGCGAGGTCAGCATCCTGCAACCGTCCAACCGCATTGATACGCGGCCCGATTTTGAAGCCGATATCTTCTTCTGTTACAACGCCGTCTAGTCCGCAGCTGTCTCTCAGAGCACGGATTCCAGGTCTTGTCGACGACGCAATTGCCTTTAGCCCCTCGGCAGCCAGCACCCTGTTCTCATCAACAAGCGGCACCAAATCAGCTATTGTTCCGATCACAACAAGGTCAAGCAGCTGTTCCGGAAAATAGCCGAGTAAATAATGGGCCAGCTTAAAAGCGACACCTACTCCTGCAAGCTCATGGAAAGGATAATCCGGCGAACATTTCGGATGTACCACTGCGACAGCTTCCGGGACAGCTTCCTGCACTTCATGGTGATCCGTGATGATAAGATCGATTCCAATTTGTTTCGCTACTTCTGCTTCGTGGATCGCAGCAATACCTGTATCTACTGTCACAATCAACTGATAGCCATTTTCCTTTGCAGCTCGGAAAGCTGCTTCGTTCGGACCGTAACCTTCCGTAAATCGGTTAGGAATATAATAATCACAATCCGCTCCAAGCTCCCGTAATGCTTCCAATAAAACAACAGTGGATGAAACACCATCTGCATCATAATCTCCGAAAACCAGAATTTTTTCACCCTGCTCCACTGCAGCACGGATCCGTTCCGCTGCAACATCTATATCAGAAATAAGTTCCGGGCTGTGTAGGTCCTCTAGAGACGGATGAAGGAACCGTTTTGCAGCCTCAGCTGACGTGATTCCGCGCTGTATGAGCAGCTGCTCTACCAGCGGAGAAACACCCAAGCCCATAGGCTCGTGTGCTGAAGGTCGGCTGCTATTATCCTTCCATCTCATTTTGCTTTCTAACATAAAAAAAGACCCCCTAACCAAGCTATTATACTAGAGCCTGGTCGAGGGAGCAATCGGTTATTGTCTGTATTCATCTCTAATTCTTTCGGATGTTGGGTAGGTATTTGTTGTCGGATCGGAAATATTCGTCGTTGGCCTTTCAACTTCTTCATGTCCTTGTTCCGCACGTTTTTCTTGAAGTTCTGTTATTTCAGCTGCTTTTTTATCATTATCCTTACGTAAAGCGCGTACTTCCCTATTTAACTTGAACATACGCAACCCTCCTACAGATGCTGTAATTAAGACGCCCATCAAAACGGAGAACAAAATGATCAGGATTAGCGGAGCAGAGCCTGTACCGAATAGATAGTCCACCTGCACGCTGTCCACGTTGATAACTGCGAATACTGCAATAAGTACTGCAAAGATAACTGCTAGAATGATATACCATTGTGCCTTCATTTGCTGCTCCTTTCTAATGGTGCTACTCTTTACATTCCCCATTCCCAAAAAAATAACCCCCGTATTTACAACGGGGGTTATCCAATCAGACTTGTGGTCCTTCCACTTTCTTTTTCTCTTCATGGATGATTGGATTTTTTTCAATATTTCTGCCGCGCCAAACGAGCCATAGCTGTGAAGCAATGAATAGGGAAGAATATGTTCCCGCTGCCAGCCCAATTATAAGCGCAATAGAGAAGTTAGCAATCGACGCAGCACCGAAGAGCCACAGAATAATCGCTGCAACTATTACAGTCAAAACAGTGTTCACACTTCGCACAAGTGTCTGCAGCAAGCTGTCATTTACGATTTTGGCCAGCTCATCGAACGTTTTGACTTTCCGTTTGATACGGATATTCTCTTTGATCCGGTCAAAGGTCACTATCGTATCGTTGATCGAATAACCGATGATAGTCAGAATTGCTGCTATGATCGTAATGTCGAATTCCAGTCTGGTGATACTGAATACCGCCAAGATGAAGAAGGCGTCATGCAGCAAGGCCAAGATGGCTGTCACAGCAAATTTAAATTCAAATCGGATCGTCGCATACAGGATGATACCTATGGAAGCAAAGATGACAGCGTATAATCCATTTTCCGCTAGTTCTTTTCCGATTATAGGTGATACTGTACTGATACTCGGTGCATCTCCATATTCATCTTGAATACTGCTCTTCAACTCATTTTCCTGGTTTTTTGTGAGCGTATCCTCTAGTCGGACGGAGGCATGTTTGCCATCAGCCGACAGCTGCGTTTCCCTCGACTCGAAGCCGAAGTCATCCATCTTCTGTTCTACTTGTTCTGTCGTAAGAGCCTGATTTGAATCGAATTCCACACGAGATCCGCTCGTGAAGTCAATACCAAGATTCAGCTTGAATACACTTAGGCAGATGATCCCGGCAATCGTCAGCGCGATAGAGAAAGCAAAATAAGCTTTTCTATGCTTCACTAGATTCAGCTTCAACCCATAGAATGTGACTTCACGTTCTTCTTTATCATTGAGTTTGCGAATATTCTTTTTCGAAACTCCGAACCAGCCTGGTTTCTTGTCAAATGCACGGCTTTTCACCATTAAACTAAGCAATGCCCGTGACCCATATACAGCTGTGATGAAGCTCAATAGAATACTGATGATTAGTGTCGTTGCGAACCCTTTGATAGAGCTCGTACCGAATATGAACAGCACGATACCTGCAATCATTGTAGTCAAGTTGGCATCTGTAATTGTAGCCAATGAGTTTTTGTTACCCGCTTTGTAGGCGGCTTTTAGAGACTTACCGGTTTTCAGTTCATCTTTTATCCGTTCGTAAGTGATGATATTGGCATCAACAGCCATCCCCACACCTAGGATTAATGCTGCAATTCCTGGCAGCGTCAGCACTACACCAAGTAAATCAAACACAAGTATGTTCAAATAAGCAAATATTGCCAAAGTAATGGAAGCAATTAAGCCTGGAAGTCTGTAGTACACAATCATGAACAACAGGATAAGTGCGAAGGCAATATACCCTGCAAGCATTGTCTGATCCAATGCTTCCTGTCCGAATTGAGCACCAACTGAGTTTGAGTACACTTCTTCCATCTTCACTGGAAGTGACCCAGCATTCAGCAAGTCAGCAAGCTCCTGTGCACTTTCTACTGTGAAGTTACCTTCAATCTGAACTGATTTACTGTTGATAGTCTGTGAAACTGCAGGAGCAGAAATGAACTTTTGTTCATTCTCAGGCTTTTGTGCTTCCTCTTCATAAGAGTCGCCATCTTCATAATCCAGCCAGATGACCAGACGGTTGTCTGGGAATGCACGCTGGGAAAGCTCACTTGTCACTTCGCCGAATTTGGAAGCATCTTTCATATCGACCGTAACAAGCGGCTGATTCGTTTGTGGATCAAATGCCTGCTTCGCACTGCCCGCCTCAATATCCGTACCATTCAGATATTCTTTATCTGCTGTGTCACGGAATGATAGATTAGCAGTAGTCGACAGCATCTCACGAGCCTGTTCCTGATCCTTCACACCAGCAAGCTGGACTCGGATCCTGTTTGGCTGCTCGATATCGATGCTTGTCTCACTGACACCCAGGGAATCGACACGCTCCGTTAATGCCTGTGCTGTGGCATTCAGCGTTGCCGTATTTACCTTGTCCCCTTCTTCCAGCGGACTTACTTCATATAGCACTTCGAATCCGCCCTGCAGATCGAGTCCTAAGTTTAAATCGTTTGCGATTCCTTTAATCGTCGTTCCCATCGCACCCAAAAGCAATAGGACGATCAAGAAGAAGGCAACAATTCTGCCTCTTTTCACCATGATGCAACTGCCTCCCATTTTCCGTTCAACGGAAACCTAATATGATGCAGAGTTTTTCTGCAATAAAAGTACATACATATGTACGTGCTGTGCTTGTCCCTCAAATACTCACATAGTATAGAGAACATAAGCCGGCACTGTCAACATTACCTGGATCAGGATTGACCATTGATAGCAGCAATGGATGCCATCAGATCCTCATCTTCTCCATACACCGACATTGTCAAATAACCCATATAAACCGATACATTCAACTGCATAATATCAGCCACTACTTCATATAGACGTTTTGGTTTGTCTTTCTCTTTTTTCCATACCTTTTTTTCCATACAGTTCCAGATATCCGCAGCAGAGGCTTTATCGTAGCCAAGCAGATGAAATTCTTCCTTCTTGCTAATCACTGCAGGCATCACTTCCGACTTCCATTCGTTCACCGTCTTTGTTTCGTACACGTTTCTACCTCCTAAAACAACTTGCCTTCGTTCTGTTCAGGCTAGTCATGCTTGGCCATATCTCATGCATACATTTAATTGTAGCCGAAAAACTAACATTTGAGAAGGCAGGTTGTCGATGTGACAAAGCAGACTTTCCTAAAAGGGGCACTCATACTGATTGCCGCCAGCTTGATCACCCGCTTCCTAGGATTCGTGAACCGGATTGTCGTTGCACGTGTCATGGGGGGAGAAGGGATTGGTCTATACATGATGGCCATGCCGACGTTGTTCCTGGCAACTGCCATTACCCAGTTCGGTCTGCCTACTGCTATTTCGAAACGGGTAGCAGAAGCAGACGTGCGTGGAGACAACGAACAAATAAAAAAAATCGTTGTTGTTTCGCTGACGGTAACACTCAGTATCAGCATTGCATTTGTCGGTCTTCTTTACTTTGCAGCTCCATATCTTGCAGATAAGCTGCTGAAGGATGCGCGTGTCATCTACCCAATGCTGGCAATCGGGCCAGTTATACCGATATTGGCAGTGGCATCTGTACTTCGGGGGTATTTTCAGGGAAAACAGAATATGAAGCCGCAGAGCTTTTCACAAGTGATCGAACAGATAGTCCGAATCAGCTGCACAGTCTTCCTTGTAAAGTTCTTTCTCCCTTATGGGGTTGAATTTGCAGCTTTAGGGGCAATGATTTCAGTTTTAATCGGCGAATTCATTTCTTTGCTCTACATGCTGTATCAATTCAAACGAAAAAAGACCGTAAAAATACGATCTCAATTCGTCACAGCTTTAAAGGGTGGCAAGCAGACTTTGGAGCGACTGTTCTCGATTGCCTTACCTGCCACTGGCAGCAGGCTTGTTGCCAGCGGAACCCACTTTCTAGAGCCGATACTTACAGCACAAAGCCTTGCTTTGGCTGGGGTCGGAACGGCAATGGCCACAAGGCAGTACGGAGAACTTACCGGTTACGCACTTCCCCTGTTGTTTTTACCGACTTTCATTACGAATTCTCTTGCAACAGCTTTGCTTCCTTCTATCAGTGAGGCAAATGAACAAAATCGACATCAATTCGTACATTACCGAATTCACCAGGCAATTCGACTCAGCTTTGCTTCAGGTGCGATTGCAACGGTAATTCTGACAGTATTTGCAGGACCGATCCTCCATTATATGTATGGAAGTGAAAGTGCAGAGCGATTCATTCTTCTCATGGCACCTTTTTATATTATGATGTATATCCAAATGCCGCTCAGTACTGCACTCCAAGCACTCGATGCAGCTAAGTCTGCGATGTGGAATACAATCATCGGTGCAGGCGTCAAAATCATCTTGCTTGTCTCTTTGGCATCCAATGCCAAGTTCGGAATTATCGGGGTTGCTATCAGCATGATTGTCACAGTTGTTTTAATAACTCTATTGCATTTGATTTCACTAGCACGAGTTGCAGGTTTTAGACTATCTGTGAAGGAAATCGGTCAAATGCTAGGTCTGCTGGGAATAACTGCTTTTACTGCACACTTGTTGAAAGGGATATTCGCTAGTTCACTATATAACCTTCCAACATTCCTATTTTTACTTTTGATTCTAACGATCCTCTACTTATTGTTCATGCTCAGTTTCGGTTTTATAACGAGAGCGGAAGTAGAGCAGTTTCTGTCCAGAAAGAAACGTTGATTCCTATCAGCGTTCATCTTTTCGATCAATATACCAGTTATGATCTTGGTCGAGTGTACAATACGATATTCGACCAATATCAGGATGGCCATGACGCTTCATCTCGCCGCGGAGCCAAGAAGCAGTTTTATCGATATAATCCAATGCTTTTTGCTGAATCTCGCCGTCGATGATCAGCGGCTGAACGAAACCGCTGCTGCCGTCTTCTGTATCTTGTTTTTCAAATACAGACAATTCACCGGAAGTTTCCAGGATCGCAAAATCAACATCTTGTACACTTTTCGTTCCTTTTTCTCTCAGTTGCTGCTGAAGATCAGAAAAGCTGTAACGCTGTTTGCGCATCTCATGCTCATCTATCTTGCCGCGGGAAATAATGACTGATGGCTTCCCTTCCATAAAATCACGCATCTTAGGAAACTTTAGAGAAAGTAATGCTGTCCCTCTTTGTATTATAAGTAGTATCACCATCGGCACGATAAAATGAAGCAAGTGACTGCTTGGGTCTTCGATGGAAAAAACGGCTATTTCCGCCAGCATCAAATAGACGACCAAATCAATGATGCTCAATTCACCTATCTCTCGTTTTCCCATAAGACGGAAAATGATGACAATGACAATATAAGAAAGAATTGTTCTGCCTATGATTGACCATTCCAGTGTATCCAGCAACATGACCACCTCCTTTTTACTTATTTTGTGTAAGACCAATGGTTCTATTCGTTCTTAACTTGGTTGGACGAGCATACAGTAGCCATATAGACATGCTGGAGGGATCTTTGTGAAAAAGAATGTTCAAGCGATATTGTATGGCTGGATAACCGTCTTTGCACTGCTGCTATTCATCAGTTTCACACTGGCATTATTGCTTCGCTTCACGAAAATGGGGGAAGGAATGCTTGACTGGACTACACTCGGAGCCGGAGTACTCAGTTTATTCATCGGTGGTTTCATCGCAGGGGTGAAAGGTGAAGATAAGGGCTGGATGCTTGGCGGCATGACCGCACTCGGCTTTTCCCTTTTCATCCTTCTCTATCAGTATCTAGGCTATCAGGTAGGTTTTTCTGGGACACAGCTGCTGACACATGGAGGGTTTCTAGCAGCCGCCCTGGTTGGTGGTATGATCGGTGTCAACATTAAAACGAGCACATAAAAAAGACAGGAGAGAAATCTCCTGTCTTTGTCTTTTACACTTCTGAAGGTTTAACGTCACGGATCGCATTACGATCGAACGTCAATTTACTGCCGTCATCCGTAGTCAGGACTACAGATGCCTCGTCTATAGCATGCACCTTACCATGTAAACCACCGATGGTAACGATGCTGTCTCCTTTTTTCAAGCTAGACTGCATTTCTCTAACCTGTTTCTGACGCTTCTGCTGCGGACGAATCAACAGGAAGTAGAAGATGACAAACATTAATACAATCAGTATTAAACTTTGAATATTCATTCACTGCTCCCCCTTTCTAGAAATTCTTCGCGTTCGGCTTGTTGAAACCATAGCTTTCGAAGAATTCATCTCGAAAATCGCCAAGTCGATCCTCTTTGATCGCCTCTCTGACTTTCCTCATCAATTCTATCAGAAAATGCAAGTTATGGTAAGTAGTAAGCCTAAATCCGAATGTTTCGTTACATTTGATAAGGTGGCGAATGTAAGCGCGTGAATAGTTCTTACATACCTTACAATCACAATTCTCATCAATCGGACCGAAATCACGAGCATATTGCGCATTACGGACAACAAGACGGCCCTTGGATGTCATACATGTTCCATTACGTGCAATACGAGTCGGAAGCACACAATCAAACATATCGATACCGCGGATCGCACCGTCAATCAAGGAATCTGGTGAACCAACACCCATCAAGTAACGCGGTTTATCCTGTGGCAGCCACGGAGTGGTAAATTCAAGCACACGGTTCATGACGTCCTTCGGTTCACCGACAGACAGACCGCCGACAGCATAGCCTGGGAAGTCCATACTGACAAGATCTTGTGCACTCTGTTTACGAAGGTCTTCAAACTCACCGCCCTGTACAATTCCAAATAGTCCTTGCACATCCGGTCGAGCATGCGCAGTTAAGCAGCGTTCTGCCCAACGGCTTGTCCGCTCTACTGATGCCTTCATATAATCATATGTCGCTGGATACGGCGGACATTCATCGAATGCCATCATAATATCACTGCCGAGCGCATTCTGGATCTCCATTGCTTTTTCAGGGGAAAGGAATAGCTTCTCTCCGCTGATATGATTGCGGAAATGAACGCCTTCTTCCTGAATATCTCGAAGATCACTCAGACTGAATACCTGGAAGCCGCCAGAATCTGTCAGAATAGCACCATCCCAGTTCATGAATTTATGCAATCCGCCTGCTTCTCGGATAATCTCATGTCCCGGACGGAGCCAAAGGTGATAGGTGTTTGATAGAATAATATTCGCGTTAAGTTCCGTTAATTCCTCCGGACTCATTGTCTTTACCGTAGCCAGTGTTCCTACTGGCATGAATGTTGGCGTTTCAAAGCTCCCGTGGGGTGTATGTACGATACCGAGCCTAGCGCCTGTCTGCTTATCTTGTTTAATGAATTCATAACGAATTGCCATATTATAGGACTTCCCTTTCTATTATCAATCTATACGAGCAGCATTGCATCGCCAAAGCTGAAGAAACGATAGCGTTCTTCTACAGCAGTCCGGTACGCATCGAGGATGAAATCCCGACCTGCAAATGCACTGACAAGCATGATCAATGTGGATTTCGGCAAATGGAAATTAGTGATCAAGCCGTCAATAGCTCGATATGTGAAGCCAGGATAAATGAAAATATCCGTCCAGCCGCTTGCTGCCACGAATTTCCCATCATGGTCCCGCGTGATTGTTTCCAAAGTACGAGTGGATGTAGTCCCGACTGAGATGATCCGTCCGCCGTTTGCACGGATCCGTGTAAGCTGATCTGCTGTTTCCTGTGACATTTGATAGAATTCAGCATGCATTTCGTGCTCCTCAATCGATTCCACACTAACAGGGCGGAAAGTTCCCAACCCAACATGAAGTGTGATGAACGCGATTTCCACACCTTTTTCCTGGAGATTGGCAAGCAGCTCCTTCGTAAAGTGCAGACCTGCTGTCGGTGCTGCAGCTGATCCTTGTTCTTTGGCATAAACAGTCTGATAGCGCTCCTGATCAGGCAGCTGTTCCTTGATATAAGGCGGTAAAGGCATTTCACCAAGCTGCTCAAGGACTTCATAGAAAATGCCGTCATAATGGAATTCTACAATTCGGCCACCATGCTCCAGCAATTCCTTACATACAGCTGTTAGTTTTCCGTCACCAAAGCTAAGCTCTGTGCCGACTTTGACTTTCTTGGCCGGTTTGACCAGTACCTCCCAGCTGTCACCTTCTATCTGCTTCAGTAATAGAATCTCTACTTTTGCCTGTGTGTCCTTCTTGATACCATACAATCGTGCCGGAAGCACACGTGTATCATTCAGTACAAGACAGTCTCCAGGCTTTAAATAGTCACCGATGTCAGCGAAGTGACGGTGTTCCATTGTCTTCTCTTCTTTATTTAACACAAGCAGCCTTGACGCTGTCCGATCCTGAAGCGGCGTCTGGGCGATTAGTTCTTCTGGTAAATGAAAATCGTAATCCTGTATATCCATACCTGTTAACTCCTAGTCTGTATCAGCGAAATTTGTTGAATAGGAACAAGATGAGCGACAGTACGATACTTGCTACAATCGATGTTACGATTGGAAAGTAGACTGTCGTGTTCCCTTTCTTTAAAACGATATCTCCTGGCAGTCTGCCAATAAACGACATGATAATGCCGATTATAATACACACGACGCCTATAAGAATAAAGATTTTTCCTATGCCGGTCAAGCCCCTGGCACCTCCCGGTTGAAATGGGCATAGGCAAGCGGAGTTACAACCCGGCCGCGCGGTGTTCGCTGGATAAATCCAATTTGCAGCAAATACGGTTCATATACATCCTCAATCGTCTGGGATTCTTCCCCGATTGTCGCGCTGATTGTATCTAGTCCGACAGGGCCTCCGCGGAATTGATCCATGATAGTCGTCAGCAGCTTATGATCGATATGATCAAGACCTTTTTCATCTACCTGCAGCTGATTAAGCGCTGCATGGGTCGTCTCCTGCGTGATATAGTCTTCCCCTTTGACCTGGGATATATCGCGCACCCGTTTCAAGAGCCGATTGGCAATCCTGGGTGTTCCCCTTGAACGCAATGCTACCTCGTTGGCTGCAGAAGGATCAATCTCGACATCGAAAATTACCGCTGTCCGCTCGACAATGCTCGCCAAATCTTCTGTATTATAGAATTCAAGGCGACTCAGTACACCAAAACGATCTCTTAATGGTGCAGATAATAATCCAGCTCTCGTCGTCGCGCCAACCAATGTGAATGGCGGCAAATCGAGGCGCACGCTTCTAGCACTCGGTCCGGTTCCGATTACAATGTCCAAAAAGAAATCTTCCATAGCAGGATAGAGTATCTCCTCGACCGCTCTTGGCAAACGATGGATTTCATCTATGAACAGCACATCGCCTGCTTCAAGTGAGCTAAGAATCGCTGCCAGGTCACCTGCTTTTTCAATTGCTGGTCCGCTCGTTGCCCGGAAAGACACGCCCATTTCATTGGCAATGATCGACGCCATTGTTGTTTTCCCCAGACCTGGTGGTCCATAGAGCAATACATGGTCAAGCGGCTCATCCCGCATCTTAGCTGCCTCTATGAAGATAGCCAGATTTTCCTTTGCTTTATGCTGGCCGATGTATTGCTTTAAGGTGGACGGGCGCAGACTGAGCTCGATCACTTCGTCTTCCTGTTTCAATTCGTTCGTTATCATGCGATCTTCCATCTTCGCACTCCTTTATTTCTTTTGACTTAACAAAGCCAAGCCTTTCTTGATCAAGTGATCCGCACTGTCGCTGTCTTCTTTTTTCAGCTGCGGCAATACAGCTTTGATTTCCCGCTCCTGGTAGCCAAGAGCCCGCATTGCATCTTCCGCATCAGCTAATGCAAGACGTTTCTTAGATGTATTGCTTTCTGTCCCTGCAGATGCTTCGATTGCAGTAAGCGATACCATATATACAAGCTTACCCTTCAAATCGAGTACCATCTGACGTGCGGTCTTCTTACCGACACCCTGGAAGCTAGTCAGGAATTTATCATCTTCCCGTTCGATTGCTGCAACAAATTCCTCGACATTGACCCCTGCTAAAATCTGAAGGGCATTTTTAGGTCCGATACCAGATACCCCTAGCAGTTTTTGAAACAAAAACTTGTCCTCTGTATTTTTAAACCCGAACAAAGTCTGGGCATCCTCCCGTACATAATGATATGTATGGACAAGCGCCTCCTTGCCTTCTTCCATCTGGAATTGGAAAGGATTCGGGCAGATGATCTCATAACCTACACCGTGTGCCTCTACAAGCACCGCTTCGTCAGTAATTCCAGTAATATTTCCTTTTACATACGCTATCATGCTGTTTCTCTCCTACCTGAATCAATAACTAGCTTCTATTTTACCACACAAGCGTATGTTCGTATAAGGGTAATGGCGAAAAACAAGAAAAGGACCTCCCTCTCTTGAGGGACGACCCTTTCAACTTGGCATCGGTGCTATATCATTCTTGGAACGGAATGCTTCCAGTACATCCTCATAGACTTCTCTGGATTGAATCTTGATCCCATCTTCAAGCTCTTCTGCTTGATGGCTTTCCAGCTTGCCCTTATTTATCTGATAAAACGATTGGATTGCCTGCTGGTCAATCGGTCTGCCTTCGAATATCGTCAGTTTCCCTTTGTAAATACCGAAATAGCCATTCTTCTTTAATGAAGGGGAGATATCCATTACTTCTTGCTTAAATACAACCAAACCTTCTTTTTGGGAAACAAGCTGCCAATCATGATAGGTTGACCAGAAATCTTCCATTGCATAGATTTTCTCTTGATGGGTTACCTCTGTCTGCTTGCCATCTATATATTGACGCTTCAGTACGACCTTTACTTCTACTGGATCCGCAGCTTGCGCTGTTATACTCGGAACGAATAAAAGGAAAAGCAAACAAAAGACTAAGAATCTCCTCATGATCTTCCACCCCTATTCCGTTGCTTTTGCCTTCATTTTTTCCTGTCAGCGCTTCTTTATCCGTTTTTTTGAAAAAAAAATGATTTGACCGACACTTTTTTGGTTTTCTTTTCGATTATATGTGGTAAAGGATTAGAAAGTTAAACAAAGGCGGGATAAAAGTGAGAAACACTACGCAGCAAAAGTACCTCCACTACGTGGAAGCGAAAAGCGAAGCAAACATGGCGAGCGTTTTCTCAGAAGAAAAAGCGACCTTGATACTTAGAAATCACATTCAGCACGCAGGTCTCTCCAAAGCAGAAGTACTTGCTTTGGAAGATAAGTATCGCCAGGATATGCACCGCATTTTCGAGGAACATGGTATATTATAAATGAAAGCCCCTTCAACGGAAAAAGGGGCTTTTTTTATTTCACTTATTTTCTTGTTCATCACCCGGCAAATCTTGGGCAGGTGTAGGCTCATAGAAATCGGCGAGCGGCTGCTGCACACCGTACGGATCTCTATATTCCGGCTGTTGTTGTGTAAATTCCGGTGCTGTCGGAAAAGGAATATCCGGACCGCAACAAGAGCGCATCGTCGCTGGTGGATAGGAATAAGGTGCTGCTTGGTTTTGTGGGTTATAAGGTACTCCCATCTGCTGACCTGGCTGGCCTCCCTGCATTCCCCAATCACCCTGCATTTGCTGGCCTGGCTGGCCTCCCTGCATTCCCCAATCACCCTGCATCTGCTGGCCTGGCTGGCCTCCCTGCATTCCCCAATCACCCTGCATCTGCTGGCCTGGCTGGCCTCCTTGCATTCCCCAGTCACCTTGCATTTGCTGGCCTGGCTGGCCTCCTTGCATTCCCCAGTCACCTTGCATTTGCTGGCCTGGCTGGCCTCCCTGCATTCCCCAATCACCCTGCATTTGCTGGCCTGGCTGGCCTCCTTGCATTCCCCAGTCACCCTGCATTTGCTGGCCTGGCTGGCCTCCTTGCATATTCCACCCTCCCTGCATCGGCGTACCGCCGTATCCTGGCTGCTGTATCAGCCAGCTACCGTGCTGCGGCGCCTGCTGCCAGGCACCTTGATGGGGTTGATAAGATGGAAAGCCATGCATCTGATGGCCTGGCGGCATTTGTGTAATCGTCTGCGTAGGAAGAGCCCCCATGTACGCTTGCTGCTGCGGCAGATTAGGAATGGAACCTCCACCTTGACCCGGCATAGAGATTTGCGGCATCTGCGGCATAATAGGATATGGAGCAGCAGACATGTCATCCTCTTGGATAGGCGGTGTATTATGGAACGTCGGAGCTGGTGTTTGTTGTCCAGCGTTTACAGGAGGAGTACCTCCTTCCGCTTCAGAGCGCAAGACCGCTTCCGTAGCTACTGCTTTTGCTGTTGACGGTATTTTGAGCTTCATTCCTGGCACCGCAAGCTCCGGTTCACGGATATGCCCATTCAATTGTCGTAATTCATCAAAGCTTACACCGTATTTTCTTGCGATACTCCACATGGTATCGCCTTTCTGTACAATATGAATCTTCAAAACTGAAACTCCCCTTTCATGAACTCACGCACTACTTCACCATCTTATGCATCTAATTCAAAAAGGTTGAAATAGAAAAAGCCGGCACGCTATAAATTCGCTCCGGCTTTTTTCTCATATTGATGAATCGGGTAGCTTCCAAGTACCGTCAGACTGCAGCCTAATGCTGTAAGTTCCTGCTGGACACCTTGAAAGAGTATATCCTCCGCTTCACATGTAACATCCATGATGAAAAAGTAATTTCCCAGTCCAGTTTTCATCGGTCTGGATTCAATCTTCGACATATTGATCTTCCGCCAAGCAAATGCTGCCAATACTTGATGCAGTGCACCTGCGTAGTCACTAGGAAGCGTTACGTACAAAGACGTTTTTCTGTTACTTCCTGAAACGATTGTTTCAGGAACCTTCGCTGCAGGGTCGGCCAAGATAAAGAAGCGTGTGTGATTATTTGCATAGTCATGGATATCTTCTTGTAAAATCGTCAGACCGAATTCTTTCGCAGCCAGTTCATTGCCGATCGCAGCGGCAGCCTCCTCCATTCCAGCAACCATCTCAGCCGCTGTACCAGTGGAGGAAGTAGCATGGGTAACTGCTTGCGGGAGCTTCGTATGCAAAAACTGATGACATTGTGCAATCGCATGACTATGGGAGTATACCGCTTCAATTTCACTTAACTCCATGACATCCTTTGTCAGTAAATGCTGTCTTATCGGTATGACAATCTCTCCGACAATCGGCAGTTTTGCTTGATGGATCAGATAATCCATCGTTATTGGCACCGTACCTTCAATCGTATTCTCGACTGGAACGACACAATAATCCATTTCCCCGTTTGTGACAGCATCCATACATTGCGGAATCGTCGCATAGCTGTATGCTTCTTCACCAGGGAATAACGCATCTACTGCCATTTTTGTGAATGTTCCCTTTGGTCCTAGATAACTGATCTTCATATTCCTCTGCTCCCTTGCCTAAGCTTCCGAACTCAAAATCTCTACTTTATCTACATATGCTAAAGCTCTCAGTTCATCAAGCAGCGACTGGATATCGGTATGCATACCAGCCGTATTCAATGATATGGTTACGTTGGCTCTTCCTTGCAGGGGTATCGTCTGGTGAATTGTCAGGATGTTTCCACCTGATCTAGCTACGATAGCCAATAGCTCAGACAGCGTACCAGTCCGATCCTCTAAGTGGAAGAATAGGGTAATCATCCGCTGCTTCACCATGGCGCGGAACGGGAATACCGCATCACGATATTTATAAAACACACTGCGGGAAAGGTCAACCTGCTGCACTGCATCGAAAACAGAAGCAACTTTTTTTCGCTCCAGCAGTTCCTTTGCCTGTAATGTTTTTTTCATCGATTCCGGCAGTACATCACTGCGTACGAGGTAAAATTGTTCTTCCTTCTCTGCCATGCTATCCCCACCTTGGCTCACACAGAATCAATCTATAAATTCAAACTCAAGTTCCAATAGACGGATTATATCGCCGTCTTTGGCTCCTCGCTTGCGTAATGCTTCATCTACGCCCATCGCGCGCATCTGTCTAGAAAAACGTCTTGCAGCTTCATCTCGATTGAAGTCCGTCATCTTGAACAGCTTCTCGATCGGTTCTCCATACAAGACGAATGCTCCATCCGGATCGCGAGTGATTTCGAATGGTTTCTCGGATTCCTCGAAACGATACACAACACGCTCTGTCTGTTCCTCGACTGGCTTTTCGGTTTTCGGAATCTGATCCAATTTGTCTGCAATAGCGTACAGCACATCCTGAAGACCATCTCGAGTAATCGCTGAAATCGGGAATACGTCAATGTCTGCTGGCACCTTCTCTTTGAAAACGACCAGGTTTTCTTCTGCTTCCGGAATATCCATCTTGTTTGCGATGATGATTTGCGGTCGAGTTGTCAGGTCCTCATTATATTTCTTGAGTTCCTCATTTATCGTCACATAGTCATCGTACGGATCACGGCCTTCAGTCGAAGCCATGTCGATTACGTGGACAATAACACGAGTACGCTCTACATGTCGCAGAAACTGATGTCCCAGTCCAATCCCTTCATGCGCTCCTTCGATCAATCCTGGCAAGTCAGCAAGTACGAAGCTGCGCTGGTCTTGCGTTTCCACAACGCCCAGGTTAGGAGCAAGCGTTGTAAAATGATAATCCGCAATTTTCGGTTTTGCTGCACTAACGACAGATATGAATGTGGATTTACCTACACTCGGGAAGCCAACTAGACCGACATCCGCGATCAACTTCAGCTCAATCTGTAGATTACGCTCCACACCTGGTTCACCATTTTCTGCAAAGTCAGGAGCAGGGTTGCGCGGTGTAGCAAATCGTGAATTTCCACGACCGCCGCGTCCGCCTTTCGCTATAACTGCTTCTTGTTCATGTTTCGTCAAATCCGCAATTACTTCTCCCGTATCTTCGTCACGAACAAGCGTACCTGGTGGTACTGGCAAGATGAGCGGCTCTGAATTTTTTCCGTGCTGCCCTTTACTCATACCATTTTCACCGCGTTTTGCTTTGAAATGGCGCTGATAACGGAAATCCATTAATGTGTTCAAACCTTCGTCAACCTTGAAAATGACATCTCCGCCATTTCCTCCGTCTCCACCTGCTGGACCTCCAAGCGGAACATATTTCTCTCTGCGGTAAGCAACTAAACCGTTACCGCCATCGCCTGCTTTTACAAAAACTTTGACCTGATCTACAAACATGGTTTCACCTCATATATTGCACGCCAGTACGATGGTACAGCGTGATTTCTTCTCTGGCAATGATTCGATTTTCACTTCCCGGACACATTCCTTCTGGCCGATCAATTGTAAATTATCCCAGCCAGTAAACATTCCGACAAACGACATTTCTATGACCGGCTCTTCCTGCCGCGTCTTTACATGGAGCAAGCCTTCATACAATTCCATCTCTTGTGCACTTTCACTTAATGCATCCACTACTGTTTCTAAGTTTTCTCGAATCCTCTTGTCATATTCCCAAATCTTCGGTATAGGCTCGTCCACTTGGAATTTAATCCGAAACTGAGAGTAGGTCCAGTTGAAAGAGAGAATCCAGACAAAAGTCTCTGGAATGTTCAGATTGGAGAGCTTTCGCTCCTCATCTGCCAAGTGAATGGCTTCCTCGATTTTTTCCTGTACCTTTTCATCCTTACCTAATTTAGAATAGCTATGTAGGAGTTGGAGCCGATTCATCCATTCATGGCGTGTAAATCCTAACAGCGTCATCACTTCATGATATTCCAACCGTATTCCTCCTTTACGAAAAAGAAGTGGAGAGGGCAACTCCTTTTTCATACTCAACAATATGTGGTGCAATAGATGTGGATTAGAAAAAAAGACTCTAACCCGAAGGCTAGAGTCTCTCTTCAAACATTAAGCTTCTTGAGCTACCGGATATACGCTGACCTTTTTACGGTTACGGCCATAGCGTTCGAATTTAACAACACCATCGATCTTAGAGAACAATGTGTCGTCTCCTCCTTTTCCAACGTTTGTTCCTGGGTAGATTTTCGTACCGCGTTGACGGTAAAGAATGGATCCGCCAGTTACAAACTGACCATCAGCGCGTTTTGCGCCTAGGCGTTTGGATTCAGAGTCACGTCCGTTTTTGGAGCTACCAACACCCTTTTTGGATGCGAAAAACTGCAAATCTAAACGTAGCATAGTGGTGCACCTCCTTATTGTTCGATGATTCTTATATGCTTGCCATAGTCCTGTTCAATCGTTTGAAGCGAGACGAGCATGCCTTCCAGCAGAAGAGACGCTTTATCAAGCTGCTCCTCAGACAATTGATCGGGAAGTACTACATGTAGATACCCACCGTCGCCGCCCTGCTCTACCTCTGGCTCAAACTCACCGAGAACGAAAAGGCTGTTCACTGCTCCAAAGCTTACTGCCGAAACAGCTGCACACACAAGATCATAGCCATAAGGGCCGCTCTCCGCATGTCCGCTAAGCTCAAAGCTGTGAATATCTTCATCGACACGGTTTATTGTAACAGTTATCATGGTTCGCCTTACGCGTTGATTTTGCCGATTGTCAATTTAGTGTAAGGTTGACGATGGCCTTGTTTGCGTTTGTAGTTTTTCTTCGCTTTAAACTTGATCACGTTGATCTTTTTAGCGCGGCCTTGCTTCTCAACAGTTGCAGTAACCGTCGCACCTTCAACGAATGGAGCACCGATTTTAACCTCGTCGCCACCAACTACCAATACTTTGTCAAAAGTAACTTCCGCACCGTTCTCTCCGTCCAATTTCTCAACGTAGATAGTTTGTCCTTCTGTTACTTTAACTTGTTTTCCACCAGTTTCAATAATTGCGTACATGTAACGCACCTCCTCTTAAACTCAGACTCGCCATCACAGGCGCTCGTAAGCTTGAAACCTGATCTGCGCGGTTGTAGCACGGGTGCTAACCTCGTGTAACATACTGATGTTATCATACTTCAAAAAAGATTGTCAAGACTATCTAACCCATCTCTTCTTACAGTTTCCATATCTGTCTCCGTCAGTTTGAGTTCATTTGTGTCCTGGAAATTCACAAATACGGCTTCATAGGCAGGATTGCTGCCTGTCAGCTTAAGAAAATGATTGATCTGTTCCTTTCTGCCTGAGAGAAGATATATCTTGTCTGCTGACAGACTAATGATTTCCCGTTCAAGCAGAAAACATTTCGTCTCAAAGGATAAACCTCTGAGGATCGGAGCTTGCAGCTGTTCCATCAAGGACGGCCTCTCTCGTTTCCTCGACATTTCCAAAAGGCCAAGCTTCGTAAATCCATAGACTTCCGTCCGCTGTGTATCCTGCTGGAGTGCTTGCCGAAATGTTTGCAAAACAGCGCGCTGTTGATCCGGCCGTTTCATGGATACAAAATCTATCAGTATGATCCCTGACAGATTGCGCAATTGAATTTCCCGGGCAATTGCCTTTGCCGCCAGCTGATTGACCATGACAGCTGTCTGGTTCTTATCCGAATGACCTGTGTAGCCGCCACTGTTTACATCAATGACCGTCATTGCTTCTGTTTGATCGATATGCAAGGTGATGCCTCTGTCAATACTCGTAATCGGCGAAACCAGACGGTCCCAAAGTACAGACAGCGGCTGAGGCAGGAGTGTTTCTGCCTCTCGTTCCCACCTGATCTTCTCGCTAAGCTCTGGATATTGCTGGCGAAGCTGTCTCGCTTCGAACCCATCATCTACCACGACCTCACCTAAAGTTCCTGCTGGAAAGCGACGGAGCAGCTGATCTGGAATAAGAGCATCTCGGAAAACAACTGCAGGCGGATTAGCTTTCTGTGCTGACAAAGCACGCCACTTATCTCGAAGACGCTCCAGTTCTTCCAACAAAACTTCTTCTGATAATCTATCTGCTTCTGTACGTACAATGACACCTTCTCCTGGCGTCAGGAGATTCGTCATCTGTGCTTTCCATTTAGCTGCTCTCTCTTCCGGCAATTTCTTAGATACAGCTACGTAGTTCCCATCCGGCAAATAAACGAGGCCGGTCCCCGGAATAGTGATAATAGCGGAAAGCTTCGCCCCTTTTGTACCATAGGCGTCTTTTTGTACTTGAACGTAAAGAGCCTGTCCCTCCTGTATTACCTGCTCGATACGGAGCGATTGATCTTGTTTGCATGCTGGAACTTCCTCACGCTGCAAAAATCCTTGCCGGTCTTCTCCATAATCGACGAAGGCCGCCTGCAGGCCGTGATCCACATGCCGTATAATTCCTTTATAAATGCTTCCAACTTTCGAGCCCATACCCGGCCGATCCAAGAACACTTCCTGCACTTGGCCGCGATTCACTGTTAAAGCTGCTTTTTCTGTTCCTTTGTAAAACATATATAATGATAGCATTGCTTTCCTCACTGTCTGTTTTGTTGCAGAATATCCGCCACTGTACAATGTGCCTGTTTCCGCTTGAAGTACATATCACTGCATTGCTGTTCGTCCAATAATGCATTTTTCCCCTTCACTACAATTATATGCCGCCTGTTTCTCCTGTATTGTGACAGTACATCCAGGAGAGCCGTTTCCGATGTAGCAAAAATCGGCGTGCTGATTCCCGCATTCGTCCCGTATGTAGCACGCTGCAGCAGGAAACGCAGAAAGACATAATAGCGTCGTTTCCATTCTAGCCGATTTTCCCACAATAGAAAACAGAGAAGGCTGACTGTACTCAATGTAAATGGCATGGCCATGCACACATACAGAAGAACAGCTGTACCGATCATCCAGCTGACAAGGATAAGGGTGGTATGAGCCTTCCGGTAGGGCATTTGCAAGGACAGTAATAATCCAATCAGTTTACCGCCATCAAGCGGCCAAATAGGCAGCAGGTTAAAAAGAAGAATGGTCGTATTATACATATAAGCTGTCTCCAGTACGGATTGCGGTATAGATATAGCAGAAAGGCTGTATAGCGCCGCATACAGAATTAGGTGGACAGCTGGTCCTGAAAGAATCACGATTGCTTCTTCCAGAGCCCTTCGATTTCCTTGTTCATCGGTTTCCATCACACCGCCGAAAACCCATAGCATGATACGGCGGATACGCCAGCGAAAATGACGTGCCGCCAAATAATGTCCCATTTCATGCAGCAGTACTATGATGAATAGAATAAGTACTTCCATAAGCATCCCGGTCAATACAGCAAGCAGCAGGAAACCCCAGAATACCGGATGTAAGTGAATCGGCGGCAGCCAATTATGGCGCGTCAACTTCTGCCTCCTGGATCGGATTCAGATACTTATTCCCCTGCTGCAAGGCAAAATAGACAGACTGGGCATTTTCTGCATTCGGTACAAATTCACCTATCTTTTCATTGGCCCCGATTCTCTGGTATTGATTCACCTCAATAGCATGCAAATGGCCGTAGATACTTTTGCTTTTATCTGCATGCTGGAGAATGATGGTCTTACCTGTATCTTGATCATTCCCTGCGAAAATGACGATCCCTTCGTCAACTGCTACCACATCGGATTGCTGCGATGATTCGATTAGAATACCCTCTTTTGATTCTTCAAATGGCTGCACGACGGTTCCATTCACCGGCATCGCCTGTGCTTCTACAGTATCAGTACTATCACCACCAGGGCTTAGTGCCACTGGATCGCCGAATCTTTCCTGATACCAGCTATTCACAGTAGCGAAAGGAAACTCTTCCGTCAATGCTGTCAGTACTGTTGCCTTTGTTTTTTCGATAATCGGATGGTCAGCTTGCAGGTAGATGGCCGTACCAAAGAACAGACTGGCAGATACGATCAGCCGCAACATGAATCGAGAAGCAAATTTCGAATTATCCTGCGAATTCGGCGGATCATATTTTGGATGCGGCGGGAACCCATGAGATTCTTCTTCATCCACTGGAAATGATCTAACTGTATTTGCCATGCCTTTCTGGATTTGTTCCCCTTTCAGACGTTTACGTTCAGCAATTCCTTTCCGTACCGAATGCAGATTCTTGCCCATAATAAGAACCCCTCTCCCCTTCTTTGTACAAGTCTATGAAGAAAGAGGACGAGTTATTAAAACAAGCGAAAAAAGCCTCCCAATAAGGGAGGCGATACATCACTTCGGTCTAGCAGCTAAAAGGAAACGATGCTGCCGAACGTTCATATAACCATTTTTCTCTATAAAAAGATGCATCTCGAACAAAGCATCCCGATAAGCATCCACTGTGAATTCCGGCACTTGCCAAGGAATAGCCTTCAAATAGTAGATGACTGCTCCTATGTCATAAAAACGCATGGACGGAAATGCTTCTGCCGACTCTAGTATGGTAAACCGATCTTCCAGTTCCTCGACAGCTGTCTGCAGACTCCAATTTTCGAAATCCGGATTGAGCGGCGCTCCCAGGAGTTGATTGAGTTCTTTACAATCAGTACCTCCTACTTGTTGCGTAAGGAAAATGGCATTTTGTTTCAGCACTCTCCATACTTCGCTTACATCGTAAGATTCATGTTTGTTCAGTATAACCTCAAATGATTCATCCAAGACTGGCAATTGGTCGTCTTCCTTTATTTGGACGACATCTACTCCTAATGGTGAAAGTCTGTTTCTGGCGATTGGCACATTCGGCAGATAGCTCTCTGTCGCCACGGTATACTCCGGAAGCGGCAGCAGCTTAGACAGAAACTCTCCCCCGCCGGTCCCCATATCAAGTGCACTCCCAGCACCGAAAAGATATTCCCGTGCTTTACTGCCATATGACCATGGCAGAGGTTCATATTGAACTCGGCCTGTATCCTCGACATAAGAAAAATCCCACCCTGTGAAGGCTTTGACGCTGTCTTCCAATAACAAATTAAATAACTCCATCGTTCTCCTCCTTTACTTGTGGGCTAGTGTTCAAGTAAATCAGGGAGGAGAGCGTATATTGTGGCTGCCCCGTTGTTATGGATGATACTCCTTGTCCATAGTCATCCTCCTTTTTCCTAATTATAACAAAAAAAGACCAGCTATTTGCTGATCTTCATTGATAATGCATTTTCGGAACAGGCAGCTGCCATTGCCGATGGAAGGAAAAAATACGCAGGAAAATGATGGCTGCAAACAAAGCATAAAGCAAAATGGGATGATCAGAAGCTCCAAGCCCAATGACAAGTCCCGCCAATGCAGCCCAAGTTCCGTAGATTTCTGCTTTGAACACATACGGCTTCCTGCCGGCCAGCACATCTCGAAGTATGCCGCCTCCGCTTCCTGTCAGGAATGCAGCAACCATTATAGCGAGCAGACTATGATCAAGACTGGCAGCATGCAGCGCTCCCTGAATGGCAAATGCCGCCAAACCTATTGCATCAGCATACAAACCTGCCTTTTTCCATGAATAGCTCATCAGCTTTGGGAAAATCAAAATGATGGTAATGGAAATAAGTGAAATATAAAATAAAGTCGTTTGGGACCATAAATAAGAGACTGGCAATCCGATTAATAAATTACGAATCGCTCCTCCGCCAAATGCAGTCACAAAACCTAATATATAAACGCCGAACACATCATACTTCTCGTCCATGGCGACGAGGGCACCACTTATCGCGAAAGCAGCAGTACCGATAATACTGAAAATATCCCATGTCATGTTGTACATTCCCCTTGTTTGTAATGGAAATAAAAAAACTCGTAACTCTTACCAGAGCTACGAGTTTACCATAAGTTCATTTACTTTTGGAAAAAAGTTTTTTCAACCGGCTGAACATGCCTTTTTCACTCTCAAAGCTCATAAGCGGCACTGACTCACCAAGAATGCGTCGTGCGATATTGCGATAAGCAATACTCGCTTTCGTATTCGGTTGAAAAGCAACCGGCTCCCCATGATTGGCAGCTTTGATAACTTCTTCATCGTCTGCAACAATACCGAGCAAGTCGATCGACAGTACTTGGACGATTTCATCCACTTCCAGCATGTCGCCTTCTTGCACCATATGATTGCGGATCCGGTTGACGATCAATTTAGGAGGTTCGATATCCTCCTGCTCCAGCAAGCCGATAATGCGGTCCGCATCACGTACACTAGGTTTTTCCGGTGTGGTGACGACAATCGCTTTATCCGCTCCTGCTACAGCATTTTTATAGCCCTGTTCGATACCGGCCGGACAATCAATGATGATGTAATCGAATTCCGGCTTCAGCTCGGCTACGATTTTTTCCATCCCATCGGGTGTCAAGTCCGTTTTATCGCTTGTTTGGGCAGCTGGCAGTAAGTAAAGATGATCGAAACGCTTGTCTTTGATCAACGCCTGTTTCAGCGCACATCTGCCGACAATTACATCGATGATGTCATAGATGATTCTATTTTCAAGACCCATCACAACATCAAGATTCCGCAGACCGATATCCGTATCAATCAAACATACTTTTTTCTCCATCAGTGCAAGCGCTGTTCCCAGATTGGCAGAAGTAGTCGTCTTACCTACTCCTCCCTTACCGGATGTAATAACGATTGCTTCACCCATTTAACATTCTCCTCTCGAAACTGCTGATGCCCGGACGTTTGCGAATTACTGCCTGCAAACGGTCAATGATAATCTTTTCCTGTTCATCATCGATATGTCCGCATTCCATATAAACACCATCTGTCTCATGATCGGGCGCACGGCTGATATAATCCGCTATCCGAAGCTGAGTCGGATTCATATAGGAAGCAGCGATGACAGCATCAGCATTGCCTTCCTTGCCCGCATGCGCTATCCCGAGCAGATTCCCCATGACGAAAATATTTCCGGTAGCTGTCACACAGCCTCCGGGATTTACATCACCAAGCAGCAGTAAGTCACCCTTTACTTCCAGTACCTGACCAGAACGGACGACGCGGCTGACAGCCTTCACTTCCGCTTCTTCCTTCCACTCAGTCGCCGCTTGTTTCGTAATGACATCAGAATGGATGGATTCTATTTTTAACCGCTGTTTACTCGTAATCATCTTACGGAGGGTTTCCTCCTGCTCCTTGTACAAATACCTGTTACCTAATTGAATATGTACACCAACAAGGTGATCAGCCGAATCAATACGATTAGCAGCAAGCTTCTCTTCCAATTCCTTCAGCAATTCCTCGAAAGAGCAGGCATCATCCATATGCAAGGACAACCCTTCCCGGGTACCTTTTATCGTGATAATCTGTTTGTTTCCAATCAAGATGGTCACCTCCGTTCCTCGTCTGATTTTCTTCTCTATAAGCTAGTCGTTCTTCTAAGCTGCGAATCGGACCATTTCTGCAGAGGCTTGTGGAAAATCAGATACAAGATTACAAGCATGATAAGGTTGGCGCCAAGCGTCGGCAAGAGGCGGTGCAATAAATATGTACCGAATCCCAGCGGCGTGATGCCAATTAAATGATAGATAAAATAGCCGATTATATCGGCGAAAACAATCGACAGCATCCCCAGCACTGCAGCTACAAGGATATTCCCATGCAGCACTCTGCGCAGTTCCAGGATCAAGTAGATGCTGAATCCATATGTGAACATATAAACACCAAGCATATCTGTATAGACAATATCTTTCAGAAGCCCGAAAATAAGTGCATATAACAGACTGTAATACGAATTATCCAAGTCATAAAGCATTGCGATCAGTACAAGGAACAAAAGACTCCAATGCGGAATCAGCCAAGTGTCACCGCCAATGAACTGCTCTGGCAGCATGGCGGTGGCAACTCCTTCCAAACAAACGATCAAAAGCATAATCAGGGGCAAGTATAGCTTTTTCATCACAGACCCTCATCTCCGTTACTTGACGAGGCGTCTTCAGATGCAGCATCTACCACGATCACCTTTTCGATGTCATACAAGTCAGCTGTTGGTTTGACATGGACAGTTTGAGACAAACCATATTGGTCCAATTCAACAGAATCAACTTCCCCAATCGGAAGTCCTTTCGGGAATACACCACCCAGGCCAGAGGATAGAACTGTAGAACCTTTCTTCACTTCCAGTTCAGGTTTCACACCTGTAAACAGCAACATACCATCTTTCTCATCATAGCCTTCGATCAAGCCGAAGATTGTGTCCTGCTCTTCACCGTCTTCGTTCTTTCCACCAGATATCTGAGCAGAAATACGATTAGTCTCGTTGAACCCACTCAACAATTGCACGGAAGAAGTACTGCGGCTGACGTCCTCGATTTTCCCAATCATGCCACTGGCTGTCATCACAGCCATATTCGTCTCGATGCCATCGTCAGATCCCTTATCAATCGTCAGCTGGTCAAACCAGCCTTCTGGACTGCGTACGATGACATCAGCTGGAATGGGATCATAATCCATCGATGTGTACTGATTGAAAGAATCATTGGTTGCTTTCAAGTCGTCGTACTGCTTTTCCAATTCCTGATAGCGGAATTGCAAGCCTTTGTAATCGTCTACTTTCGATTTAAGCACCTGATTTTCTTCGTAGGTGTTCTTAAGATCTTTAATATTCGTCACTACCGTAGAGGTGAACTGTGCAGGTTTGGAGAAGATATTCTGCACAAACCCTACGGTATCACTGATTATTTGTTCTGGTAATGTCTGGCTGCTCCGATCCCTGGTTGAAAAACCAATCAATCCGACTAGGATGATGATCGCAATCAGGAATAAGAACATCCTTTTTTTCTTAAAGAAATTCATAATTCACCCAACTTAATTTTTAGTAGCTTTGGAAAACACATGTGGATGCGAACGGAAATGCTCGATGAATTCAAGTGATTTACCTGTACCGATTGCTACACTGTCAAGCGGATTTTCCGCAACGAACACCGGCATTTTAGTTTCTTCGCTGATAACGCTGTCCAAGTTGCGAAGCAATGCGCCGCCACCAGAAAGAACAATACCGCGATCCATAATATCAGCAGCCAATTCAGGCGGTGTTTTTTCAAGTGTAAGTTTCACAGCATCCACAATCGCACTGACTGTGTCGGCTAAAGCACCTGAGATTTCCTTCGCGCTCACACTGATTGTTTTCGGAAGACCAGTCAGCAAATCGCGTCCGCGAATTTCTGTTTCTTCATCTGCCTCCGGTACACCAGCATGACCAAGATCCATCTTCAATTGCTCTGCAGAACGTTCCCCGATCATCAAGTTGTACGTTTTACGGATGTAATGGGAGATTGCTTCATCCATATCGTCTCCGGCTGTACGGATCGATTGGCTTGTAACAATACCACCTAAGCTGATGATTGCAACTTCTGTCGTACCGCCGCCGATATCGACGATCATACTTCCAGTCGGTTCCCACACAGGAAGACCAGCACCGATTGCAGCCGCGAAAGGCTCAGCAATTGGGAAAGCATCCTTTGCACCTGCTTGTTTGGTTGCGTCGATAACCGCGCGTTCCTCAACCATTGTGATACCTGATGGCACACAAACCATTACGTTAGGCTTCTTCGCGAATGAAGAGCGATTACGCTGTGCCTGTTTGATGTAATACTTCATCATTGTCGCTGTTGTATCGTAATCCGCGATGACGCCATCCTTCATCGGACGGATGACACGGATATTTCCTGGTGTTCTGCCAATCATATTACGAGCGTCGCCGCCAACTGCCTCTACCTGGCCTGTTTCTACATTTGTCGCCACGACAGAAGGCTCACGGACGACTACGCCTTTTCCTTTTACAAAAACCAATGTATTTGCTGTGCCCAAGTCGATGCCCAGGTCTTGTGAAAAACTGAATTTCGCCACAATTAATTCTCCTTTTCCGAGTCCGTTCGTGTTTCAGCAAAGCTGTTACGCAGCAGTGCATACTTTTCATATATTGTCTCATTATGTTGTACTTTATCATATCAGATATTATATCCAATAGACATCGTTGCAAGGTAATAAAGCATACCATCAGAAGAAGCGCCAGCTAGTAAGGTGTACCATGCTAGGCGCTTCTCTACAAAGCTAGTTCCAATTATACGAGAAAACCAAAAAAATAGATAGTAATTAAAGGTATCCTTTTTCCTTCAATGAAATAAACTTTCGGTCACCAATGACAAGATGATCCAAAAGCTCGATCCCGATCATCTTCCCGCACTCCAGCAATCGCTTTGTCACATGGATATCCTCCTGTGAGGGTGAAGGATCACCAGAGGGATGATTATGAGCACATATGATGCTGGCAGCAGAACGACGGACAGCTTCTCGGAATATCTCGCGGGGATGGACGATGGAGGCGTTGAGGCTGCCAATGAAGATTGTCTGACGATGGATGATATGATTCTTCGTATTGAGAAATAAGACGACAAAATGCTCCTGGCTTAGATTGCGCATTTCTTCCATTACATAATCTGCACCGTCCTTTGGGCTTCGGATCGTGTAACGTTCCGCCGGCTTGTATCGATACAGCCTTTGCCCGAGTTCGATTGCAGCCAAAATAAGCACTCCTTTTGCAGTACCGATTCCTTTGATAGCTGTCAGCTCCTCAATGGTCGCATCACGCAGGAGCTGCAAACCTTCAAAATGCATCAAAAGCCGCTGCGCAAGCAATGTGACAGACTCGTCCTTCGTTCCGCTTCCTAATAGGATGGCGAATAATTCTGCATTGGACAAATGCGCAGGTCCTAGCTCCAGCAGCCTTTCCCGCGGACGATCCTCCTTTGGTACCGATTTTATAGCCATTTCAGTATGCAGCAAAAAACCGCCTTCCTTCTGACTCGGATTCCTGTGTGGCTGACAGGTTACGAGAAGCTTATCGGAAGACGGCGCACTATTCAAATGGCTAAATAGAAATTTTAATAAGTTTCTCTATAAGATAATGAAGTAATTAGATCAAGAAAATCAAGTTCATTGACCTTCAGCAGCTAGAGTGGCAGCTTCATGCCATACCGGCAGCAGCATACTAGCTGTAAATGTCCCTTGCTCCATAGCGCTGACTGCTTCATCAGATACTGCTTTGACACTCTTCGCTTCTGCTGGGATTTTCTCCTGCCAAGCTTTCCAAAGAGCCGCATCCTTGTTATCCCCTGCTGCAAGCAGAACCGCCAGCTCGTCCAGCCAAGCACTGCCGGCAGCCTCGACTCCAGGATCCCATTGCTTCACATAGCTTTCATATCCCTGCGCCTGCAGCTGGGAGCCAAGTGTGTCAGCTTCTTCCTGCGATCCTGCCATCCCTGTCAACAAGAAGAACTGGCCGTTCTTTTCCCATAATACTGCCGGGATCCCCGCATCAGCATACTTTTGTACAACATCCTGCCCGATATCTTCTTGATTATAGACGCCGCCCTGGACAACGTAAGCTGTCAGATCACCAAACGCTCCCGCATTAGCAGCGGCTTCCTTTGTCGCGATCGGGGCCGCCACACCGCTTGTCTCCGATTCAATACCTGCTGTATAACGCAGCAGCAGGAATCCTAACACAACTCCTATGAGCGCAGCACCAAGTGCAGCTGCAGCCAGCTTCTTCGCAAAAGGAGACAAAGATACTGCATTTTTCTCTGATTTCTTCTTATTCAGCTGATCCAATACAGGAACATCCTTTTCGACCGTTGCCGCCGCTTCTTCGTCATAAAGTGTGTAGCTTCCCTCACCGATCATCTCTTCTTTTGCCTGCTGCTGATGTTTCTTCGGCTTCTTACCGCCAATCTTGACGGAAAACCCCTTTTTCTCTTCCATCCTGGCACCTCTTTTATGATTGATTGGCTCAACTCTAGCACAGCTAGTAATAGAAGTAAGAGAAATGCTGTCGAGACAAAAAAAGAGTGTTCGACAGGATGAACCTATCAAACACGCTTTTCTACGAATTAAGATGCAGGATTATAAAATACCCGTAAAGATATCGTTGCAATATAGCTGTTTTCCGAAGCATTTGTCACGTCGATTTGTTCTATTTTATTCACAAATTGATGTGAAGATTATTTGATTATACCAACACATAAATGTATCACCGTGAAAATATGAAAATAGTGCTGCTGCTAAAATATATGGACCAAAAGGAATTAATTGGTTCCTCTTTATAACATTTATATAAAGAAGGAAAATACTAATTATCGCACCTAATATTGATGCAAATACAAAAGTAAGCAAAATGCCTTTCCAGCCAAGTATATAGCCTAGCAGCACAAATAATTTTAAGTCTCCACCACCCATACCGCCACGGCTTAATAGAATGACAAGGAAAAGCAGGATAAACGCAAAGGCTGATCCGATTATGGAGTCCCACCATGGATCCAATGGAGTAATAAATCGAAGAACGATGAATAGAGGGAGGAAAAATAGAAGGACTTTATTTGGAATGAGTAGAAATCGCATATCCGTCACAAATAAAATTGCCCCGATTGATACCAATAGAAGAGCCAAACCGAGATCCCATCCTATACCGAACAAATAATAGCTATAACCAAAAAGCAGACCGGTTGCAAGCTCATTCAAAGGATAGATAAGTGAAATATTCTGTTTACAGTTTCGACATTTACCATGTAATACAAGATAGGAAATGATAGGTATCAGATCATATGGTTTAATTTGCTGTTTACAGTCCGGACAAATTGAACGTTCTGCCTTGAACATTCTCTCCTCAAGTATTCTCATGCCCACAACATTGTAGAATGACCCGAACAAAGCTCCTAGAACAACGAAATAAATCAAGAAAAAAACTGACATAGATCCACTCCTTTACAGAGATTACACGATAAATCACTTCTAATTATTTCTGTGCCTCCTATTAATTCATTAGACTGCTCGCATATAACTTCCAATAAATTGTATCAAACTCTATTTAAAGGTTTTTAGGTTAAGCTCAAATTTTACATTAATTACACAACTTACGTAGAGCCAATCTTAGTAACAGAGAATATTAAGCCCTACATCAGTAAATTGCTTGAATTGTTATCAAATAGAAAAGACCTATCCCACAGGGATAGGTCTCGTCTCTATATCCTTCTTACTCCACTACAAACTCAAAGTCAGCAGTGAACTTCACATCTTTACCGATCAATACGCCGCCTGTTTCAAGCGCTGCGTTGTAAGTCAGGCCGTATGCTTCACGGTTGATTTTGCCTTCTACTTCGAAGCCGGCGATTGTGCTGCCGTCCATTGGGTTTTTGGAAGTGCCGTTATATTCTACTTTGAATGTTTCTTCGTTCGTTACGTCTTTAATTGTGAAGTCTCCAGTGATTTCGAATTCATCATCGGATATTTTCTTCACGGATTTACTTTTGAAAGTCATGGCAGGATAATTCGCTGCGTCGAAGAAGTCTCCGGATTGCAGGTGGCCGTCGCGGTCCGCGTTGCCTGTGTTGATTGTAGCTGCTTGGATTGTTGCCGTTACGGATGAGTTATCCATATCATTCAAGTCTCCGCTGAATTGTACGTCGAAGTCTTCGAATTTCCCCTTTGCTTTCGAAACCATCATATGTTTCACCGTAAATGAGATGCTGCTGTGTGCTTTATCCAATTTCAAAACTGCCATGTTTGTTCCTCCTCAGTGGTATTCCTTTGTTAAGTTACTTTATGTAAGTAACTATATATTAATCACTTCATTACGTCAAGCATTACTTTATAAAAAAACATTCCTTTTACGAAGGAATGTTTTCAGGCTTTTGATTCAGTTCATGGTAGATGCTTACTCTATTGCGACCCTTTTGTTTGGCACCGACGTACATAGCGCGATCTGCATGCCGGACCAATTCCAAGTCATCTTCACTATTCTCCGGATAAGATGCTACACCAACACTGACTGTCATATTCAGTGTAACTGTCTGACCAGAATCTAATGTATTTTTTGTTTGGAAAGGCTGAGCAGTGATACAGCGCCATAGTGTATCTGCTACCTCAGCTGCTTGAGCGGAACTGCTTCCTGGTAAAATGACTGCAAATTCTTCTCCGCCATACCGTGCCAGCACTGCTCCCTCTTCCACAGCTTTTTCTAATCTGTCAGCAACCTCTCGAAGAATGTCATTTCCAGCTTCATGTCCATACGTATCATTCACTTGTTTGAAATGATCCAAATCCATCATGATCAACGATACAGGACTTTCAGGCGCACCCTCCTGAAATAGCCCCTTGAGTGCATCATCAAAGTAACGGTAGTTATATAAACCGGTTAATGCACATCGTTCACTGATCTGCTTTGTTTGTTCATAATGCTGTGCATTGAGCAGGCTTACAGCCATGAAATTCGCCAGTAGCTCAATCAGCATGAATTGATACTTCTCATAAATGTTCCGTTGTTCAGACAAAAGAACAAGGATACCTATTATTTCATTATCACGTTCTATCGGCAAACACATAAGACTTTCACTATCGATTGGTGCTGTAACTTTCCATTTGTCAGCCCATTGTTTTCGTTTCCCATAGCGGACACCGGCACCTTTTTTCCATACAAAACCAGCTATTCCTTCGCCTTCTTTCTTCCAATCACCTTGGTTGTAAAAGGAGCGCTTTTTCGGATCATACAATCGGATTAATTTCAGCTCCTCGCCATCTGTTACATCATACAGATAGGCTTGATCAGCCGGCACGAGCGATACTATCCGTTCCATAAACAGATCCAATGTCTCTTTCACATTTAGTTGAGCGGTTAATTCGTGCCCCACTTCACTGACATTGCGAAGATGCTCATTCATACTGCTGCTTCTGTAATAGAGACGCAATATATAGGATGTACTCACAATTGAAAAACCAATAAAGACAACCGCGACTCCACCAATCTGATGATAAAGAACGTGCAGAAGCAATGCAGCCGGCAGGATGTAGATAGTCGTCATGAACTCCCAGAAAAAACTGCGTTCAAAAAACTTATCTTTCTTTCCGTAGATATATCTTCTTGTCAGCGTAATCAGGATATGGTTCATCATGAACAGTGTCATGGAGTATGCAAGAATACCAATGATATGCAATGGTGTTTCCAATGCTTGAGCAGCGTCTCCCGGGAAGTCGAATAAACGATATACTCCCGCTGCAGATACACTCATAAGGAAAAACATTAGGTAATTCAGTGGTATGCGAAATAGGTCTTGTTTAGTCATCCGCACTTGCAGCAGCACAATTGTGACACTGATGGCGGTAATGATCAGTTCCACGAACAAACCAAAATTCAAATAAATGACAAGCGTAATACCGTTGAGGAAAAAGACTGGAATTTGATTTATCATGATCGGAAAAAGCGCCACAATAATCGCCAATGCGGTGAATGCTCCTAAATCAAGCCAATTCAAATCATCCAAATTTGTCTGTCGATAGATTAGAAAAAGGGAAGCCGGCCAAATGATAGCCCAAGCTGCCCAGATCCATCGTTTCTTGCTGCTATTAACCATCTAGCTTCTTCCTTCCTATTACCCGCACAAAAATATTCAGATAATTTAAACTACCACATTTTTCTAATTTGAACAATATAGTTTCTGACTTGGTATATAAAATGCAGGGAACCTGTGACAAAATAGATTGTGTCTGTTTGGCAGTCTCCATAAATCTGCTTTACCCACTCCTGCCAATCGGCAACAACTTCCACTGCCGGAAATGCTTCTGACAAAGTCTCCAAATTCGCTGCACGTGGATGATCGAAAGTAGTCAAAGCTATGTTAGGTGTAATTTCTTGAAGCTGCTGAATCATCTGGGCAAACGGCTTGTCCTGAAAAGCACTGAACAAAATTACTATCCTGTTATTTGAGTGATTTTCCTTGACCGTTTCAATGAAAGCAGTCATACCTTCTGCATTGTGAGCCCCGTCCAGGATGATTGCAGGTGCGTTTTCCACACGTTCAAATCGACCTGGAAGCTGCACCTGGCTTATAGCTTCCTTCACTTTACCCGAATCTAGCGAGATTCCCTTCTCCTGCAGCAAACGACATGCCTCAGTCGCAAGCGCAGCATTCACTCGTTGATGAAGGCCCCTCATCTGTGGATCTATATGAAGTCGATCAGCATCCTTGGCGTCTATCCAAGTAATCGTTACACCTGCTCTATTCGCCTGATTCTCCATAACTGCTCTTGCCTCAACTTGTGTTACTGCACTGACGACCGGAGCTCCCGCTTTGATAATACCTGCCTTTTCCTCAGCAATCTTTTCAATCGTATCCCCAAGGAAACGTTGATGGTCCAGCCCGACATTGGTAATAATGCTGAGTAAAGGCTGACGCAGCACATTCGTCGCGTCACCACGTCCGCCCATACCTGCTTCTATCACACTAATATCAGCATGCTTTGCAAGGTAGGAAAAAGCGATACACACGTGAATTTCGAATTCACTCGGATGATTGTCCTGCTGGTCCATCTCTTCTATAGTAGAAAGTAGTGCATTACATTCCGCGATGAACTCCTTCTCACTTATCCATTGGCCATCTACCTGAATGCTCTCCAGGAATCCGCCGGGGGTTGGGGAAATGAAACTGCCTGCTTTATATCCGTTATATGTAATTGCTTTGGCTAGATAAGCCGACGTAGATCCTTTGCCATTCGTTCCAGCTATATGTATACTTTTGATTCGACGTTCGGGATTGCCTGATGCCTGCAGCAGCTGCTGCACCCGATACAGTCCCGGTTTGATGCCAAGATGTCTGCGGCTGGCTAAAAAAGCTTCCGCTTGTGCTAGGTTTGCAAACATAAAGCATCTCCTTCCATGTATAATTGACTATTATATCAAACTAGTTTGTGCTGCCACTATAGAAATAATTTCTTCATTTGTTGGGCATCACCTAAAGAAAGGAACTACAGTTATGGCTACACCGAAACTTGGCTGGGTCATTTATAACGGCCATCTTGGCGGTAAAAAGTTTCTCGATTTTGCGGAATGGATACAGCGCGCTGCCAATGCCCAGAATATTGACATGAAAATCATTAAAAATAATGCGTTGCTAGGTATGGTTGGAGCAGACAACAGCCTGCTTAAGGAAGAACAGCAGCTGCCGGACTTTGTCGTTTTCAGCGACAAGGATATTCCGCTTGCCCAGCAGCTCGAAGCAATGGGAATTCCACTATATAATTCCAGCAAATCGATCGCCGTATGTGACAATAAAATCCTTATGTATCAAGCATTAGCTGAAGCAAGCATTAGAATACCAAAAACGATTATCGCACCGAAAATTTTCCCTGGTACAATGCCAATACAATTGGATTCTTTTGAACCTGCAATGAAGGAGCTTGGCTTTCCAATGGTCGTTAAGGAGGCTTTCGGATCCTTCGGAGAACAAGTATATCTGATTCATAATAAAGAGGCATTACATCAGAAAATCACCGAAATTGGCACTAACCCCTTCGTCTTACAGGAATATATCCAAACAAGCCACGGCAGAGATATACGAATCAATATCGTCGGCGGCAGGATTGTTGCTTCCATGATCCGTACATCGGAGACGGATTTTAGAGCCAATGTTTCACGCGGAGGCAGTATGCAGCAGTATACACCAACAGAAAAAGAGTCCGAGCTTGCTATTGCAGCTGCCACAGCCGTTGGAACTGATTTCGCCGGGGTAGATTTGCTATTTGGTCCCGGAGGAGAACCGCTTGTATGTGAAGTGAATTCCAATGCGCATATTCGTTCAATCTACGACTGTACAGGTGTAGATGTAACAGAGTCAATCATCTCTTACATTAAAGAGGTGCTATCATGAGAGGTTGGCTGATATACGATCGAGTGAATGCAGAACGTAATTCGGCTTTTATTGATTGGTTCCTTGAGGAAAGTGATTTGCTAAACATAGATTTACAGGTCATCTACACAGACGACATTCATGTGGTACTCCAAAATGGACAAGTAGTTGTACATACAAAAGAAACACAGGAGGCCCCAGACTTCAGTATCGTGCGGACTATCGATCCGTTGTTGACCGCACAGCTGCAGCAAGCGGGTATTGCCTGCTTTAATAATGCCGAGATTGCAGCTCTTACTAACGACAAAATTAAAACCCATCTAGAACTTGCAAAACTGGATATCCCGATGGTGGACATGCACTTTCAGACTAATGCCCCTCTACCTCAGCCGCCGCTAGACTTTCCTTTTGTATGGAAAACAGCCAGTGGCCGTGGCGGAAAAGAAGTTCATTTAGTTGAAAATGAAGCACAGTATAACGATTTACAGATGCAATATACAGATCAGTCTGTCCTCATGCAGCAGTTAGCACCAAGACCTGGAAAAGATGTACGTGTTTTTGTGATTGGAAAGGAAATCATAGCAGCTGTGCTCCGCAGCAGTGAGCAGGATTTCCGAGCAAACTATACTCTGGGAGGAAGCGCTTCCCTTTATACATTGAATACATCAGAGCAAAAGCTTGTCCAACGCATTGTCGATTATTACGACTTTGGCTTTGTCGGCATCGACTTTCTATTTGATGAAAATGGTGGCTTATTGTTCAATGAGATTGAGGATGTTGTCGGAAGCAGAACATTGAGTGCTGTAAGCGATGTGAATATCGTCCGGCTTTATTTGGAATATATAAAGCAGCTTATGGAGGGATGACGTTGTATGCGATAATAGGTTATTTTGACGGCGTAACCGAAAATAAAATAGTGAAGTTGTGGGAAGAATTGCGTGAAAAAGAAATCACTGATTATCCATTTCGGCGTAAGGGACACTGCCCCCACCTTACCTTCTCATCCTTCACTGAACTTAGCCCAGGTTTGTCACAAAAGATTGTGCGGTTAACGAATTCCTACGAAGCCCTTACCTTACGTTTTAGACTATTTGGCAGCTTTATGAGAAGTGATTCGTTTCTGCTGCTTCCCGATCCGAGCAGCGCATTAACAGAATTACACCGGGAAATCTATAACTTGCAAGCTGTTTCTTCTCTTTACACACCGGAAAATTGGATTCCGCATATGACAATTGCCAACCATCTTAACCCAGATCAACAGTCAGCTGTTCAGCAGCTGGCACAGCAAAGGATATATCCTTTTTCAGGGACCTTGACCAAATTAGCACTTATACAAATTAATGAACGTGAACTAATTGAATTACAGATCTTTTCATTATAGGAAGCTGCTTGCTAGTAAAGCATTCCCTCATGCGCTAAATTATCTTAATGTTTAAAATTATTACTCAATCTGATTTAATTAGCCTAGTAGATAACAGCCTGCAGGAGGTAATGGATATGATAGTGGAATTGAAGGATGTTTCTCTTAAAAGAGGCGGTAACTGGATTTTAAGGGATTTGAACTGGAAGGTGGAAAAGGGGCAAAATTGGGTATTATTAGGGCTGAATGGCTCCGGCAAAACATCTCTGTTGAGTTTACTGAATGCCTACACCTTCCCCACTACCGGGAATATGCGTGTTTTGGGGATGGAATTTGGAAAGACTTATCTTGCCGAAAAACTGCGGATACAAATTGGCTTTGTTTCCTCTTCGCTCCAGCAAAAATTCGACTCTAGTGATAATGCTTTTGAAGTTGTACTTAGCGGTGCTTTTGCATCCATCGGGCTGTACGAAACACCTACCGATGAAATGAGAACAAGAGCCGCACAGCTATTGCATGATCTTGGCTGTTTTGATTATGCAAATCGCCGCTACGAAACGCTCTCGCTCGGAGAAAAACAGCGCGTTTTAATTGCACGAGCCTTAATGGCAGACCCGCCTCTGCTCATATTAGATGAACCTGCCAACGGATTGGACTTTTTAGCACGCGAATCATTATTGGAATCCATTGAAAGAATCAGTAAGAAACCTGATGCACCTACTATCATCTATGTAACGCATCATATTGAAGAGATATTGCCTATATTTGATCAAACACTTCTGCTTAAGGACGGGAAAGTATTTGCCTCTGGATGTACATCTAACATGATTTCCAGTGAACGGCTTTCAGATTTCTTCGGGATTCCAGTCAACGTCATGTGGGACCAGAGCCGTCCAGTACTTTCTAGGGCGTATATGGCAAATAAGTAGAGTTGGCTAATCATTAGAGTGAAAATATGCTCTTTCTATATCCGGTAATCTTGGATTAGTCCCTTAAGATACTTCAATGCCTAAATATCCGACTAGTAAAAAAGCTGCTGATAAGCAGTTTTTTTTATGCATGTAATTGCAGTTGAGATATCCATCCAATCTATAGTAATAACACTAGTCACACCCAAAAAAATATATTTGCATTTAGCTAATATTCCTCCATTGCCTTCTCTTCCAACAAAGAGCTGCCCCTTATTTATCTTAAAATGATAATCGCATATACAATTTATATGCATGATGAATAGGTTGAACTATAGAGTTTCTTATAAGGAGGAATAATAATGCCGCGTTTCTGTATTTTCCCGGGATATAACTGGTGCGGTCCCGGCTGCAGCGGCCCTGGCGCTCCCGTAAATAGGGTGGATGCTGCATGTAAACAGCATGATATATGCTATCAAAAACATGGCAATCGATGTGAATGCGATCAGATGTTTTTGAAACGGCTGCGCCCTTTAATCAATTCCCGTACACAAGAAGGACGACATGCACAAACTATCTATAACTATATGAAGCTTCAAACAGCAATAACGTGCAGGAGATATAGAAAGTAACATCTAGTTGAAAAGAAGTCAGTAGCAAATTTAAAAAAAGAATGCTGCATATAGCATTCTTTTCCATTAGCACAAAAGTATAGTTTCTATTTATTGAGGCAAACCCAAACATATCAGCATGTTAAAGCAATTTATTCTGATGCACATACACCGCTGCCTGCGTCCGATCATTCACTTGCAGTTTTGCCAGCGTATTACTCACATGCGTTTTAACTGTTTTGATGCCTATGTAAAGCTTATCCGCAATTTCCTGGTTCGTCATTCCTTGGCCGATACAGCACAATACTTCGAATTCTCTTTCGGTCAATTGATCATGCAGGAGCTGTTTTTTTTGCCGAAAGCTGTTCATTACTTTCGCTGCAACAGCTGCTTCCATTACCGTTTCACCGATGGCTGCTTTCCTGATGGCTTCAGCAATTTGTTCAGCTGTTGAAGTTTTCAGCATATAACTGAATGCACCTGCCTCCAAGGCTGGAAATACCTGTTCATCATCATAGAAGCTAGTGAGAATGATAATTTTAGCAGCAGATCCCGCTGCCATTATTTCTTTAGTGGCCTCTATCCCTGTACCATCTTCCATGATCAAATCCATGAGTACGACATCTGGCTTCTCCGTCAGAACCAAGTGGATGCCTTCCCGGCCGCTGCTCGCTTGGCCAATGATAGTGAAACCATCTTCTGTTTCTAAGTACGCTATCAGTCCTTTTCTTACGATATCATGATCATCTATGACTGCTATTCTTATCATCCTGCCTACTCCTTCACTTAGTTGGTATTCGGAGACCTATTTGTGTACCAACACCTACGCTCGCCCGCAGCATAAATGTCCCTCCTAATTCTTCGCAGCGTTCTTGCATGGACCTTAACCCAAGCGATGTTTTACGCTGCTGCATAGCTGCTGTATCGAAGCCTTTTCCATTGTCCTGGATAGTAACTGCCACATCCATTCCTCTTGTCAGCAACTCGATCGTCACTTCACTCGCTTCAGCATGTCGCAGTGTATTCGACAAAGCTTCCTGAATTATACGAAACAGATGCTCTTCCACCGATTTCGACAACTGCATCGTATCTTCTATATGTATATGAAAAACAAGTTGGGTACGTTGTTTCAACTCATCGATCAGCTTCCTCACCCCGCTGCTCAAAGAGTCACCAGAAAGATGAACAGGTCGCAAATGCAAAAGCAATGCACGCATTTCTGTCTGAGCCTGCTGCGCAATTTGTGAAACTTCTGCGAATTTGTCCCTTGCAGCTTCCGAATTTTTATCAAATAGCTTCATGCCCGCTTTTGACATCATCGTAAGCGCAAATAATTGCTGGCTGACCGCATCATGTAAATCCCTTGCAAGTCGTTGGCGCTCTTCCATTGCAGCTGCTCGATGTGCACCCTCGGCAAGCTCTGCCTTTTCATCAGCCAAACGTTGAAGTGATTTGACCTGCGTATGCATCTTATCTGTCAACTCATTTAAATCCTTACCTATTCGAGCAATTTCATCATGGCTGTTGTCTACAATCTTGGCCTGATAATTGCCATTGGCAACCATTGTAATAAACAAAGACATATGATCCATTCGATCCTTTATTTCTTTGCTGTCTTGAAATCCAACAAATATGGATGTAAGGGAATGAAGCATGATATATAGGAGCAAAAATGTAAAGATTGCTTGTACACTAAGCCACATCGGCTCCAGTAAAACGTGGATGGACAGCAGGACGCCAAGAAGCAGAATTGCATTCAGGAACATTGTGCGTAAGTTTGTTTTGATATACGAGTATCGAATACTATTAAGTTTTTTCAGCATCACTGCCACCTCATATCCGGTCCACTCTTATTTGTCCGGCCTTATAATCGATAAAAATATCCAGCTTGCGGGTTGCATCTGCATATCCGGGGGTTTCGTAATACGTTCGTCGATTTATGCCTTCTGAAAGTTCTCCAAAAACATTTATCTCTCCAGCCTTAATCAAAGCTTCCAAGCGGAATTCCACATTATCGGGGAGAATGATTCGTACTTCCCCTGCCCAGCCTTTAAGATGGAATGGTATTTCGTCGTTCGGTATAAAGGCTTTTGTAAAGTCCACATAATACTCGCCTACCGCATTCTTCACCTGGGTGGGTTCAACCGTCCAGCCCTCACTATCAAACCGGTGCTCTCCCACTGCATAATTATGATAGTTTTTATAAGCTCTTTTGCCCTTCTTCTTTTGACTTCCAGCTTCCCATTCCATATTCACTCCAGCTTGACGCCTCTTCCCCTTCTTGCCTGAGCGAAGCAGACTGAATCCAAAGTAAATGATAAGAAGCGGCCAAAGCTTTAAAATATCATTAAATTCAAATGTAAGGACTTCAAACCGATCAAGGATCAGCAGTCCGCCAAACAGCATGCAGAATATACCAAACCAGAATCCCCCTTTGCCCCTTAAGAAATCAATCAATAATTTCAGCCCTAGTAACAGGATGAATACAGGGTATAGATAATGCCAGCTTTGGCTGTAGCTCCAGTCAATTGCACCAATGTTAGACAAAATCAGCACCAGGCCGATCACTATTATTGCGATTGCAAAAAGATTGCTCCATAAACGTTTCATAATAACCCACCTGCTTATACCGTTTCTTGTTGTTCTACCTTATTATAACTGTTAAATGAAGTAAGTTGTTTATTTCGCAAACATAAAATCCCAGTAACCATCACGAGTATTCCTCCGGTTACACAAAGAACTTGAATACTGATTCCCATTCCAAGCAGTGTTGATGTAACCATATAAGACACTGGTATCAAGCCAGTCGAAGCAAGTGCCATAATGCTCATCACCCTGCCGATCATCCGCCGATCAGTTGTTTGCTGCAGCATAGTTGAAATCGGGATATTGGTAAATTGCAGACATACACCAATGACGAATATAGCTGCAGCCGAAGACCAGAAATGAAGCGCAGAACCGTATAGGATGAAAAATGCACTCATGATGATCAAGCTGAATATCACTGTATGACCTGGACTTTTAAGATTTTTCGATAATACAAGACTAAGAGCAGCAGTAAGAGATCCAATTCCCATAGCACCTTCCAAAATAGTCAGACCTAGCGCGTTTGTCTGGAAAACGTCCTTTGCAAGCAAAGCTACAGATAAAGAGACAGGACCTGTCAGGAAAAAATTGATAAAGAAACTTACTGTCATAATTGTACGGATCAGTGGATTATGTTTAACATAGTGAAAACCTGCTTTTACGTCTTCTAATGGGGATTTTTTCACTTCTGCAGTTGTCTCGTCCTTAGAAGAGATCCGCAGCAAGGATATAGATAACGTGGCGGCACATAACATGACAACAGCAAGAGTGAATACTGCTGAAAAGCCACCTAACACAATGAGACTTCCACCAATTGCCGGACCCAGAATAGGACTGATCATATTCGTCATCTGTACCATGGCATTCCCTTGCTGCAAGTTTTCCGATTTAAGTACTTCCGGTAATAACGATCCTGCCGCTGGGTAAGAAAAAGCATCCGAAACACCGAAAAGGGCAGAGAGTACAAGTAAGTGCCAAGGCTGCAGTACATCTGTCAGCAACAGTACGATGACAATACCTACCAGCACTGCCCTGGAGCCGTCCGATAGCAGCAGGATTATCTTCTTTGAAAAACGATCGGCAGTTATACCGCCAATAACAATGAATAATAGCCGAGGCACCGATGCCGCAAAAAAGAGCATTCCAAAATAAAAGCGATTTTCCGTGATGGACAGCATCAGCCACTCCGCTCCCATTAAGTACACATAATAACCTGGAGCAGAAAATAACATACTGATAAAAACGAGTCTAAAATTGCGATTGTGAAACAGCTGCCATTTGCTTACTGTTGCTTCTTCTACCATTCTCCCAACCTTCTTTCCATTTGTTACCTTAAGTATAAACGCCTGGAAATAACAAGAAAACATCCTGAGGAATGGACTTGTATCCGCCTTAAGACGGAGTCCTTTTTCCGTCAAGTTCCAATGCGGATATAAGTGTTGCCTCCTGTAAGAAATCTTTTATAGTAAAATAAATGAATACCCATATCTTTGTAGAAGTTGAAAACGTATAAGCAATAAAGGGGTGAATATATGGCGCAGCCCAAGCAAATGGATCTTCAATCACAGATAGAGGAAACTATGGAGAAGTTAACACATTACTGTTTGTATCTAACGAAGAATAAATGGGATAGCGAAGAAATAACGCAAGAGGCAGTCTTAAAGACGCTGACGAACTATCCTGAAGAAACGTTTCCACCCCCGGTCAGTCTGTTGAAAAAGATTGCTTATCACGCCTGGATAGACAGAATACGTAAACAAAAGAAAGAAGAACTTGTGCCTGAAATTCAGGATGAAACGCCAGCTGTAAGACAGGACAATGAACAGCAGATGGAGCAATTGCGAAAACTCACTCCAAAGCAGTTGATTGTGTTTGTCTTAAAGGAAGCTTTTCATTTTCAATCTGCCGAAATTGCAGATCTGCTTGAACTAAAAGAATCAGCTGTAAAAGCGCTCCTGCATCGAGGACGCATGAATATTCAAACGGAGACGATGCATCCCCTCGTCCAGAGCTCGTGGGATAATGTAAAACAGGAAGAGTTTTTTGAGCTGGTAGAATTGTCTCTCAACAAAGGTGATCCAGCAGGTATTATTCGAATTCTTCCTAGGTTGTTTCATATCCCCAAGCCCTACCTTCAAAAAAATACGAATCCATACATGGCTGCAGCCTGAGGTTGCAGTTATTTTTTTTGCCCGTATCGTATGTCAGTCTGGATTCGTTCTAATTATGAAGAACGAAAGGAGAGTGTAAGCAATGACTGCAATACCTTATGTAGTGGAGCAATCGAATATGGGAGAACGATCTTATGATATTTATTCCAGGCTGTTAAAGGATCGGATCATTATGGTCAGTGAGGAAATTAATGATAGTATGGCAAATGCTATTGTGGCACAGCTGTTATTCTTAGCTGCTGATGATCCAGAGAAAGACATTTCGCTGTACATCAACAGTCCTGGGGGTTCGATATCCGCAGGTTTTTCTATTCTGGATACAATGCAGTTTATCAAACCGGATGTGCAAACGATTTGCACAGGCATGGCTGCTTCTTTTGGTGCAATGCTGCTGCTTGCAGGCACTCCTGGGAAAAGATATGCACTGCCAAATAGTGAGATCATGATTCATCAGCCGCTTGGTGGAGCCAGAGGTCAAGCAGCTGATATTGAAATCACTGCCAAGAGGATAATCAAACAAAGACAGCATATCAACCAGATGATTGCAGACTTTACCGGCCAGCCGATTGAGAAGGTAGCTGCCGATACCGACAGGGATTATTTTATGAGTGCAGAGGAAGCGAAGGATTATGGGATCATTGACCAGGTGCTACTGCGGAAGTAAAGATCAATGGGAAAGAAGGCTTCCATTCTTCCCCAGGTATACACATCAAATAATAATAAGACCTGAGTCATTATAGCTCAGGTCTTATTTGCTGTATCATGGATCAACTGCCAGACATACTTTTATCTTGGCCATCACTATTTTTCTCTTTCGGCAAGTAGTTCAAAGTGAAGCCGACAAGGCTGAATATGGCACTCAAAATAATGGTTGGATTCTTAAACCATTCTGCACTCTGGATGATCAGGTCTCCATTTTGCAGGATTAAGCCCAGAATCTGCCCAAACACCAGCAGTGTACCGCATGCCAGGAATGCTACAAGAAATAGTTTAAACAACAGTTCTGCAAACTTACGCATCTATACCAACTCCTATCCCTTTTATACTGGTAATATCCCCATGCCGATCAGCCACCCGATTCCTACTATTGGCAGCATGTAATATACGATTAATGGTATGAAAGTTTTTTCCGGTCTTGCTCCTGCTAGTCCGGAGGCAATGAATATCGATCCTGAAGCTGGAGGTGAGGCCCCTTCAGTTGAAGAGAAGGCCAGTATGGCTACTACCGCCACCAATGGGTCTACTCCGGCAGAAGTTAAAGCAGAAAATGATACTAAACCAACTGCTGTAAGCGTGGCTGTAGAGGATAGCGGTCCTGCTACTAAAGTAACCAATATACCTACCATAAGGACCATCAGCCATTTTGGTATATCAAGAGAAGAAGTAATTTGACTAAGATCATTCGCAAGTCCTAATTGCGAGAGGACTTCACTGGCTGCTACTGCGAATAACATGAGCGCGCCAATCGTCGTAAACTGCGGTATAGCAGATGATAACATCCGTGACCAATTCACAAGTGAACCAGGTGTTTTGTTCCAGCCGATGATCAAACTTATAATCATGATAAGTATAGGTATCCAAGTGATCAATGAAATCTGATCCATTGCCTCTGGTCCAATATCAGGGTTGTTTTCCAGCGCTTCCGCAAGCGGACCGACAGTTACAAGTATAGGAATCAACGCACCGAGGAATATAAAAATGGATTTCCATCCTTGTTTAAGAGCTTCCCTGAACCCAACGATATCCTCTGATGGAAGAGCCTTGATACCATTTTTCTTAACGAGCAAGAATACTAAAATCATTCGGTAAATAACTTGGTAAGCACCTCCGATCAAAAGAGCAATATACAAGTCCCCCTCTGCAACCACTGCTCCTATCGGTGCAAATCCAAGCATGATGAACATGGAAGAATTCGGTGGCAATGCAGCGCCTAAACCGCCATTACCAGCCAGGATAGTCGCTGTCGTCTCACGGCTCCATCCGGATCTAATCATCCATTGTGCAGTAATTGATCCAGTTGTAGCGGTATTGGCTGAATTGGATCCTGAAAGAGCGCCAAGAATGGCAGAACCTACCGTACTCATGTAGGCTGCACCACCTGGCAGCTTTCCTATGAGTGAGTTGAATATACGTAAAAGAGCTTGAATCAAGTTGAGCTGATCAACTAAGAAAGCCATGAAAACAAAGGCAACAGCAGCGTATAATACTTCATAAGTAGAGGCAAATACTAAACCTTCCCAAAATAATCTTGGAGCCTCAGTTCCTCCAAATAAAACAGTGGCAACGAATCCTAGAAACATCGCTTCACCCATGTTGCGCTTTACTATTACATTCCAGATGATAATAACTGCTATAAACACAACCAGTGCGATAAAACCTGTCATTTGGTCTCCCTCCCCGTGGTCTCTGTTTTTTAAAACGCTTACATTCTAAATGTGATATACTTCGTTTTCCTTCATTAGCAACGCAAGGACTTCTTCCCAAGTGTCTGGCTTTTTTCCTTTATATTTTTCGGAAATATTTAAATCAGCTAGACGTTCCAATTTCTTCTGTGCAGCAATCGACATACTCGCATCTAAATTCGATTCCTGCAGCATCTCGATTGAACCGCTCAATTCCACTGCCCGTCTTTGCGCGTGAAGTGCACTTCCTGTTACAAGCCGGTTCATTGTTTCAACAAAAGTCTTGGCATTCATTGTTTCGTTAATAGAACGAATGGCCGGTTCTTCAACTCCATATGTCTTAGCTGCTTCTAAAAATTCAACCATCAAACCAACGACGCCTTTCATATAGATGCTTCTTATAAGTTTAAGAGCTGAAGCATCTCCAGGATTATCACTTATTTTAGTGATTTGCATGCCGTATCCCGCTAAATTTTTTATAAAGGAATCTGTCCCGTTTCCACTTGCCGAGAATGGTACCTTATGTTTATAAACAGGTAGTGGCCCTAGCATCGCTGCATCTACAAACAAAGAGCCTCCATCCTCTACTACACTGGCTACCTGTTTCTTGATTTCTGGTGTGGCAGCAGATACATCGACATAAATCAAATCATCCTTAAAGCTATCGGTTAGTGATTGTGCTGCTTCTAACGTCTTGTTGGCAGGTACTGCAGCAATAACAATTGTACAAATCTCCAATACTTCATTAGCACTTGCCAGCAGCTCTACATTTGCTTTGGAAGCTCTGTCTCTTATACGTTCGGAAAGATTCACATCATCTAAAAGTGGATCAAATGCATAGAATCTTTCAATGCCTTCACTATGCAGTCCGGATGCCATTTCATAAGCAGCTTCTCCAAACCCGACAAAACCTAACTTCATATCTCTCAACCCCTATTTTTGTATTGTTTCATTTTACTTTCCAGCCATTTCGGTGCTAAAGACTTTGGATCAGGATGTTCCTGATGAGAATACTGGGCAATTGCTTCCAGGCGTTTTTTTTCATAAGACAATTTTTCTGACGCCTTCATAAGTACTTCGTCAATTTTATCGACTGGTACGATAACTACACCATCATCATCCGCTACAACTAAATCACCTGGCGCAACACGGACCCCCCCGCAAGAGATGACTTCATTTATCTCCCCTGGACCATCTTTGAAAGGACCATTCGGATTAAACCCCTTACTGTATATAGGAAATTTCAGCTCTTCCAGTGCTTTTTTATCTCTTACAAGTCCATCAATGACTATACCTTCTACTCCGATGGCTTGGGCTGAACTAGCCATAAGTTCTCCTAAGTAAGCATTATTTGTGTGTCCTTTTCCATCGACTACCAGTACAAGTCCCTCCCTTGCCGAATAGATAGCTTCATGAAGAAATAAATTATCTCCAGGTCTTAAGCTCACTGTCATAGCTGTTCCCACAAATTCCATACCAGTGCTTACTGGTTTGATGCGGTAATCCATCGAACCTGTACAGCCCATCACATCGGCAAGAAGTGTTGTATTCAACTTTTTTGCTCGCTCGATCAGTTCATTTGGTAATAACGATACACTTTCCATATCTAATCTCCTTTCGTAACAAATATTACTTAAATTAAAATTAAGGTAATATACATTACTTTGATAACGCGATCATACCATTCTATCCCATTCCGGTAAAGCGCTTTCACGGAAAAATATTCAAAATAAAAATGAGTTACCGCACAATTAACGTTTTGTGTGGTAACTCATTTTTGTAAGGATTTCATTGATTTTATCAAGTCTAGGCTTGGTTCTTTCCGGATAATTGATAGCTAAAGCACTTAGAATGTAGTCTACAATAAAAATGGCTGACACTATGGAATTATGAGAAGCTGCACTCGCTGAAGAACAAGGTAAAATCAAATCAGCATACTTTGTCATTGGAGAAGAATAACCATCGGTAATCAGAATGATTTCAGTACCACAGGACTTAGCTACTTCTAACATATTTGCGATTCGTTCAGCATACCGCGGATAGCTCACGGCTATTATTAAATCCGACGAAGTAAGACTGACGGATTCATCAACCCATTCACTTTTATCCGCATCAATATACCTGCAATTCCCTAAAATCCTGTTTATCCCAAATGATATGTATTCTCCTACTGGTCTTCCGCTCCGTACACTTGTACATAAAATATTATCTGATGCCGCTATCTTTTCTATTATTTCCTGTAAAGTACTCTCAGCTATATTGTCTAAGGAATATTGGATATTTTCTAATTGCAATTCAGCATGCTGCTGCAAAAAATCGCTTTTATCAGCATCCTTCAAATTGGCCTCTAACCTAGTTTGAGGAGCAGCTTTATGCTTCATGTTTGCTTGAAGTTCCCTTTGTAGTTCTGAAAAGCCGGAATAGCCAACTGCTGCCGAAAATCTCATTATAGTAGCTGTACTTGTTCCTACAGTTGAAGCTAATTTATCAACAGTAAGAAATGCAACTTCCATGGGATGCTGTACAACATAATCAGCAATTCTCCGTTGTGCTTCTGTTAGTTCGAATGCCTTGGTTTGCAATCTATGAATTAGGTCTCCCAATGTATCACCTGCTCCTGATGAGATATGACATGAGTTCTTCCTACGTCACCCGTCAATTATAAATCCTACCTGTATGATAACACTTATAAAAAAATTCCCAAAGCAGGATTCCGCTTGAGTAGTTTTATATCATATTAAGTTAACGGTACATCGCAGGCTTCCCTAATTACATCCCCAACAATAAGCAGTCCACTCCAAACTGGGAGGATGCCAATTTGGAGCTGACTTATTAAGAAACCAGTTTTAATCCTACTGCTGCACCCAGTACCATGGCAATAAACAAAATCCTTTTCCAATCCTTTGATTCATTAAAGAATAACATCCCCACAATCGCTCCGCCAGAAGCACCAATTCCTGTCCACACGGCATAGGCTGTGCCCATAGGCAGGCTTTCCATCGCTATAGAAAGAAAAAGAAAGCTGGCACCGAATCCAAGAATCAGGAAGACTGCTGGTTTCCAGCTTTTATCCTTATGCAGTTTATTTATCATTGCTACACCAAACATTTCAAACAGTCCTGCTAAAATTAAAAATGTCCACGCCATTACTGTTCTGCCCCCTCTGCTTCATGATCCTTCGTTACTAGTTTCAATCCAATGACCCCTGCAAGTAATAAAGCTACAAGCAAGAACTTATTAAGAACGAATGGCTGCTCAAAGAAGAGAATTTCCGAGAAAAAGGTACCTGCTGTTCCCAGTCCTACAAATACAGCATAAACCGTCCCGACAGGTATATAGCGCCCAGCCCTAATCATCAGATAAAAGCTAATCGCGATCGCTATTATAGTTCCAATCCATTCCAAGACACCACTTGCATGCTTTAATCCAATAACCCATAAGACTTCAAAAACTGCTGCAATGATTACCATGAACCAATGTTTGTTCAATTCTTCCACCTCCGAATTTTAGTTTGTCCATGAAAAGAAAAAAAGCCTGGGAGTAACTGATAAACAGTTTCTCCCAGGCTTTTATCCTTCCGTGACACAGTGAATACTGTGAGTTTTCTCTCGGACCAGACCAGCCAAGCTGCGGAACCCTAGAAAACATTTAGCAATATTCAATTCACTACATTGTATAAGGTCTTACTTAAGAAATCAAGTCATATTTGAATCAAATGGACAGGTCAGTTAATAGAGTATATTACCCTATTCTAACGTGGAGACAGGGAAAGTATAATCATAATGAAATGCTAAAAAATGAAAAATTTGGAGGAATCAAGATGGTGAAATCAGTTCTTTTAGATGAGAAATTCAAAAGTAGAGAATTAAGTAATTTACTCCGATGGCATAATGAACCGAGTAAATGGTCTATAGATACGACGAGTTCCCAATTAGTTTTAGAAACCGATGAGGAAACTGATTTCTGGCAAAAAACACATTATGGCTTTGAAAATGATAACGGGCATTTTCTATATATAAAGACAAATAAGAACTTTAGAATGACCACAAAAGTTAAAGCTATGCCAAATTCAAAATATGACCATGCAGGATTAATGATTCGCCACTCCAAAAACACCTGGGTTAAATCCTCCTTAGAATATATAACACCTAATTTGAGTAAGCTTGGCGCAGTAGTTACAAATAGAGGGTATTCCGATTGGTCAACACAATATGTCAAGGATAAAGAGATTGACTTATACTTACGTTTATCGAGGATCAATCAAAATTGTTATGTCGACTTTTCCTGGGATGGCGAAGAATGGATGCAAATGCGCATCGCTCATTTAGATCTTCCAGACGACTCCCCTATTGCAGCTGGATTATTTGCATGCAGTCCCCAAGGCAAGGATCAGACTGTGCGTTTTGATTTTCTAGCTATAGAAGAGCTTTCTGACCCAAACGAAGCTTACTTATAATAAATGTTCAACCATGCTGCCATGGTGCAGCTTTTTTAAATAAGAATACACACGGCTTATTTTTAATGTCATTAAAATCATGATTCATGATTTCAACTAGTTTTAAATTCTATGTTCTGATATCCAAATATCAAAATGCAGCAATTCCTGAATTATATTGCTGCTGTATGTTCCCAATGCCTCATAAAGTTCCTGCTAGCCGCTCCATGAGAGACAGCTAAAACAACTTCCTTATCTTCTTCCATGATTTTTGGCAGCTGGCTGCAATTCTTTCTGCTGAGACTTCCTTCCATGCAGACATAAAAAAAGAACGCTTCGAATACTTCTTAGTTTCAAATCGTTCCTTTTATATACATTCATTAGCTTGTCATCTCATGCAGCTGTGTTTGAGGCAAGCTATATCCGGATGTCTTGCTTTTTTACCTTAAAAATCTCAATTGAAGTCACAGTTTAATTTGCATTTTGACTCAGCCAAAATTTATGTGCCCGGTATTTCTATTTATCTATAAGGAAACTCTTCAGCGTATCAAAGGTAACATGCTCATCACACCCATTCACCATCAGGGTGATTTCATCACCATCCTTAACATTCAAATCCATCACTCTCATGAGCTTCTTTCCATCACTGGACATCCCGTTTTTAGTAAGGATTACATCACTAGTAAAGGAACATGCTTTATCAACAAATATTGCCGTGTTCCTTGCCTGTAATCCTCGGTGAAGTTTTACAGTTATTTTAGTGACCAGCATAAGTTACACCTTCCTCAGGAACTTTTCGTAAGTTTCATCATCACCTGTACTAGCTTCATATCAAAATAGGATGTCCCAGAGTAGAACAACGGGACATCCTTAAAATTAAAAGTTACAAATGTTACAACGTACTGTTGTCGATAACAAAGCGATACTTTACATCTGAAGCCAGAACACGTTGATAGGCTTCGTCGATTTGGTCAGCTGCTATCAATTCAATTTCCGGAGCAATATTATGTTCTGCACAGAAATCTAACATTTCTTGTGTCTCGCGGATTCCTCCGATCAAGGAACCTGCAAACGAGCGACGATGACCGATGAGAGACTGAACGTTTAACGACAACGGATCAGCTGGAGCGCCGACATTAACCATAGTGCCATCAAGATTTAGTAAGGAGAGATATGCATTCAGATCGATCTTTGCACTAACTGTGTTAATAATTAAGTCAAAAGATCCCGCAAGTTTGTCGAATGTTTCTGGATCACTTGTGGCATAGTAGTTGCTCGCACCAAATTGCAGGCCATCTTCTTTTTTCTTCAATGATTGTGATAGAACAGTCACTTCTGCACCCATTGCATGTGCAATCTTGACAGCCATATGGCCTAGACCACCTAAACCAACAACTGCAATTTTTTTACCTGGTCCAGCTCCCCAGTGATTTAGTGGAGAAAATGTCGTGATACCAGCGCAAAGCAACGGAGCTGCAGCATCAAGTTCAATATTATCTGGGATACTTACAACGAATTCTTCCGTTACAACGATGTGGGAAGAATAGCCTCCCTGTGTAGGTTCGCCATATTTATCCACGCCAGCGTAAGTTGGGATATTTCCTTTATGGCAATATTGCTCTTCGCCTTTTACACAATTTTCACATTCTCCGCATGAGTCAACCATGCACCCGACGCCTACTCTGTCACCGATCTTATATTTAGTAACTTCTGAACCGATATCTGTCACGATCCCTGCGATTTCATGTCCAGGTACAAGCGGATAGTTTACTGGTCCCCACTCTCCATGAGCAGTATGTATGTCAGAGTGGCAAATTCCGGCAAACTTGATTTCGATTAAAACGTCATGTAAATCAAGATCACGTCTTTCAATTTCAGCAGCTCTAAAGGGTTTGTCTGGACCGTCAACAGCGCGTGCTTTAGCGATAACCATTTAGATATCCTCCAATAAAGTTTATAGTTTCAGAGAATAACATGGACAGACTTTATCCTTTCTTCTCTTGTAAACAATTGTAATCTTTAGAGTCAACTCTAAGTCAAGCATCTGAGTAAATATTTTCATCACTTTATATTTAACCCTTCTTCACTTTGACGTTCATGAAATCCTATGATAGAATCCTTCCTATTCATAGAGTGAACTCGAAGTCTATATATTTATGGAAAAGGAGAGCTACGATGAAGACATATACGATCAGTGAAGCAGCAAAGGAATTAAATGTTACAGCATACACCTTGCGTTACTATGACAAGGAAGGATTGATGCCTTTTGTCGAACGTACAGCAAGCGGCCAGCGTTTATTTAAAGAATCCGATATTGCAGCTTTAAATATCATTGAATGCTTGAAATCAACTGGTATGCCGATAAAGGAAATAAAGACCTTCATTGATTGGTGTACAGATGGAGATGTTACGTTGCAGCAGAGATTTGACATGTTTATGGAACGAAAATCCGTGGTGGAAAAACAGATGGAAGAATTAAAAGAAACAATGAGACTTATCGAGCATAAATGCTTTTATTACAAAACTGCCTTAGAAGCTGGTACGGAGGATATACATAAAAACGACAAAATTGAAATTCCAGCTGCTCCTTAATAGAACGAGCCATCCGTATTGTAAAAATACAGATGGCTCTTTTTTATAACTAATGCTCCCTTCTGACATCATAAAACTCAGGAGCAAAACAGATTAAACAAATGCTTTCTTAAAAATATGAAACCTCTCTCTTGCTTTAGAGCTGACTCTAGGGTGTAGACTCAACGTATTCACAAAGGAGGAATAAATATGACCATCGAAAATAAAGTAGTTATCATCACTGGAGCTTCATCTGGAATTGGGGAAGCAACAGCAAAATTATTGGCTGGCCAAGGGGCTAAAGTTGTTTTAGGAGCTCGCCGCGAAGACAAACTAAAAGCATTAACGGAAGAAATTCAAAAAACTGGCGGACAAGCTGCTTATCGCGTCACAGATGTGGTTAATCCAGATGATAGTCAGCAGCTTGTACAACTAGCAAAAGACACTTTTGGCGGTGTAGATGTTATCTTCCTGAATGCTGGATTAATGCCAAATTCACCATTATCAGCATTGAAAACGGATGAGTGGAACAGTATGATTGATGTTAATCTTAAAGGTGTATTAAATGGTATCGCAGCAGTACTGCCAACCTTCACTGCACAAAAATCCGGACATATCATCACTACTTCTTCAGTCGCTGGACTTAAGGCTTACCCAGGTGGGGCAGTATATGGTGCAACAAAATGGGCTGTCCGTGATTTGACGGAAGTTCTGCGTATGGAATCTGCTCAAGAGGGTACAAACATTCGCACAGCAACTATTTACCCTGCCGCAATCAACACAGAATTGCTCGATACTATTACGGATAAAAACACTTCTGAAGGCATGACTGCACTGTACCAACAATATGGTATAACTCCTGATCGAATTGCAAATATTGTTGCTTTTGCGATGGATCAGCCCAAAGATACAAACATTAACGAATTCACAGTCGGACCAACCAGCCAGCCTTGGTAAGGTATTGATTAGACACAAACTAGATAAACAGGCTGTCGGAAAGACCTCGACAGCTTGTTTTTTCTTTTCAAAACTCAGACTTTTTCCATCGAATCCTCCCTTAGTCTCTTTATATCTTCTCTAGGTGAAAAACCAAACATCCGGGCATATTCGCGGGTGAATTGAGATTGACTTTCATAACCTACTCGAAAAGCCGCTTCCGCTATATCCGGTAACTCAGCTAATAACAAACGCCTGGCTTCCTGCAACCGCAACTGCTTTTGAAACTGAATCGGACTCATTGAAGTTACTTCTTTAAAATGCCGATGAAGAGAAGAGATACTCATATTCGCTATCTCCGCTAAATCTTCTATTCGGAAAGACTTATCAAAGTCAGAAATGATATATTCAATTACATTTCTAATTCGGACAGCATTGCTGCCTTCTAAAGCCATTTGTTCAAGTGCGTTCCCATTTGGTCCCTGCAAAACCCAGTACAGTATTTCCTTCTTACATAATGGAGCGAGTATCGGGATATGCTTCGGGCTGTCTAACAAACTAGCTAGCCTAATTACCGCATCTAACAAAGAGGAGTCTGAATTACCGATAAACATGGCTCGTTTTGTATCACGTTTCTTCCCGGATCTTGTGTCTGTTTCATTAAGGATCTCTAAGATTTCGTTTGGTGTAAATTCAAGTTTGAGGGCCAAATAGGGATAATCATTTGATGCATGAATGACTTGCCCTGTTACTGGCAGCTCTACAGATGCCACGATGTAATTTCCTGGTCCATATCTAAAGCATTCTTCCCCCAGCCACACCTCTTTTTCTCCTTGGACAATAATGCAAAAAGAAGTCTCGTTAACTCTAGCTATAGGTTCGCTGATCAAGGATTCGCGGATGAGAAATAACGATTCGATAGAAGTAGGATGAACACCATCTTGACCGGTTTGTTTGCTGATAAGTCTGCTCAGTACTTGCTGCTTTTCAGATTTCTTTCTCATGTCGTATTTGCCATCCCTTCTATTTTAGATGTGTTCATTTTAATTGATATTTTTTTACTTTGAAAGGCTTTTGAGAGGATCAGGCAAAAACTTGATATGAATGGGTTTCATGTTTAATTAGTCTATATGAGACAATCATAGAGACGGTAATAAACAAAATATAAAAGGAGGCTTATATAAATGGAATATATAAAATTAGGAAATACGGGTTTAGATGTCTCTAGATTCTGTCTCGGGTGTATGAGTTTTGGTGAAGCAGAAAAATGGATTCATCAGTGGGTTCTTAATGAAGAGCAAAGCCGCTCTATTATTAAAAAAGCACTTGATCTTGGAATCAATTTTTTTGATACAGCTAATGTGTATTCGATGGGAACCAGTGAAGAATTCCTAGGTCGAGCTTTAAAGGATTATGCCAATCGCGACGAGGTTGTGTTAGCAACAAAGGTTCACGGACGTATGCACAAAGGTCCAAATGGTGCAGGGCTTTCCCGAAAAGCCATCATGAGCGAAATTGATAGAAGCCTTAAAAGACTCGGAACAGATTATATAGACCTTTATATCATCCATCGCTGGGACTACAATACCCCTATCGAAGAAACAATGGAAGCAGTGCACGATGTCGTGAAAGCTGGAAAAGCAAGATATATCGGTGCTTCTGCCATGTACGCTTGGCAATTCCAAAAAGCATTACACGTAGCAGAGAAAAATAATTGGACACGCTTTGTATCGATGCAGAATCACTATAACCTCTTATACCGTGAAGAAGAACGGGAAATGCTTCCTCTCTGCAAAGAAGAAAAAATAGGAGTGACTCCTTACAGCCCGCTTGCCTCCGGAAGATTGACACGTGATTGGGCAGAAACAACATATCGCTCCAAAACGGACCAAATCCAAAAATCCAAATATAATGCAACTTCTGATGCAGACAAATTGGTGGCAGAACGAGTAGCCTCACTGGCAGAAAAACATAGTGTTCCTCGTATCCATATTGCGCTGGCTTGGCTGCATTCAAAAGAAAACATTACAGCCCCGATTATCGGCGCTACGAAAATATCCCATCTTGAAGATGCTGTAGGTTCTTTATCACTTAAACTAACAGCTGCAGATATTGCCTTTCTCGAAGAACCCTATGTACCACATTCCATAGTTGGGCCTAATTAAATATTTATCAAAGCAATCCAATCTTATAAAATAGGAGATTGGGTTGCTTTTATTTTAAATAAATAAAAGATGGGGAATGAAATATGTAAAGTTTCCCTCAATTAGAAATAAAGGTTTGAGGTAATCAAATATTGGGCAAAGTATTAAGGTTGGGGGGAAGGCAAGAAATGCGCTTAAATGAAAAGAAATTAATCTACAGAGAGCTTGCCAATCTAATGCATGATTTCGGTAGATGTCCAGATGAATCTATAAAAAAACATATAAACCAAGACATAGCACTTTTAAAAGAAGCAATTCAATATAAAGCAAAAAAATAACTCTCCATTTATATTAAACGAAAAATGGAGAGTTTCTTTCTGTCTTAGTTCAATATATATCTGTCTACGGCAGCTTTTAAAGAATGCGTAGTTTTAACATCAAAACCAATTCCTAATTGCGTTGCAGTCTGCGCTATTTCAGGTCTTATACCAGATAAAATAGTTTCTACTCCCAGCAGCTTCAAAGAGTTGACTATATTAAATATACGGTGAGCAACCATTGTATCGATGATTACCACACCTGACATGTCAATGAATAAGTAATCCACTCCCAATTTCGCACACTGCGATAGAACATTATCCATCATATACTTAGCCCTGTTTGTATCAATATCACCTACAAGGGGAAGCAGTGCAACTTCTGGAGTCAATGAAATAACTGGGGTACTAAGCTCCAGGATCATTGCTTGCTGTGCAGCCAGCTTGAATTCTGCTTGCTTTGCATTCTCTCTAGTAAACCAGACAATAATCTGATTAAAAGCGCTAGAAATCTTTCTTGTATAACTAAGTGTTTCCTTACCGCATAAATCATGTTCTGCCACAAAGTCTTCCAATAGCTCCAAATATAATGATTCCGTTCTATTGAATTCATCAATAATATCATCTATCGGTGTAATTAAATGCTGCTCATCTTTTGATATCTCCACTATCCATTCCTCGAATAGCTCATAAGATAGAGGATTTTCCGGATCAAATAACTCACAGAAACGGATATGGAAACCTTTATTTTGTTCTTTTAATACATCAATAACTGCTTGATCATCAGAACCATAAACCCCTTCTGTCTTTTTAAGTCCTGCAAACCAAGCATCATTCAATTTATCTATATTATCGCAAAGAAAATTATATAATTCTTTATCTGCTGCTACTTGCAGTTTTTTCTCATTTGCCATAGAAACGTCTCCCTGAGTTTTATATGTACGACACCTCATTCTATCATTTGTCACAGCAATTGCCTACAAAAGCCATTCTCCACTCTTAATTTCGTCACAAAATTACGCTGAAATATCTATTAATCTCATCGTGTAGAACTAAGTAATCCAAACTATTCCAAAGTGATTTCCTCACTTTTCCGGATTTTAGCTTAAGCAATTTAAGCTTGCTACTTCCTGTCATCCTTCACTATAGATAAGATTGTAATAGTACTTAAAATTAATATCGTGCCTATCCACTCGGCTAATCCAAATGGTATATGAAACCACAAGATCGAAAGAAATGTTGCAGACAATGGTTCCACAGAAGCCAGCAGACTCACTTTGGAAGCTGCAATATGTGTTGTGCTTTCCAGGTAAAAATAAAAAGCAATTATCGTGCCGAAAATGATGACAAATAGCACAGCTGCTAGAGAAGATAATGTCCAATCCCCTTGTACCTTCCATGGTGGATGTATGAAGCTGAAACTAACACCACCAATCAGCATGCCCCAACCAACAACAATCTTCGATCCCCAGTCCGCAAGCAGTCTTAAGGGCTGTAAAGTATAAAAACTCAAAGCAAATGCTGAAGCAACGCCCCAAAATACGGCCCACCCTGACACGGAAAGAGATTGAAGGTTAGCTCCTGTAACTAAAAGAAATGTACCTATAATAGCTATTACGACAGATATAATAATTGTAAATGATGGCAGACGTCTTGATCGCAAAGCCAAATAACATGTGATGAGTGCTGGCGCTAAATACTGAAGAATGGTTGCGGTCGCTGCGTTACCGTGTTCAATTGCGGCAAAGTATGTATACTGTACTGCAAGCATTCCTAGTATCCCAAATAAAATAATACGTAGCGCACCATTTTTACTTGTCCAGACCCCCCATACTTTTTCCCCTTCTTTTATATAAGCAATCGTCAATAAGATGACTCCTGCAACAAGAAGTCTTGCCACTGTAAGCCACTCCGTACTGAATCCTTTCACCTGGAATAGAAATTGAGCTACCGTTCCAGAAACACCCCATAAAGTAGCTCCGGTGAGCACTAAGACTATACCTAACACGCGACTATCTTTCACCTGATAACCTCCTCATTCTGTTACAATAGTGTCATCATAAATAAAAGAACAGCAATTTAATACTAAATTTGTATATAAAATTATAACTATATTGAGGTAACAGCATGCAAATCAGAGATTTCTTGATCACTCCGCAATTAGAAGAATTAACTCAGCACAAAACAGTTCAATTGCCTGTAGCATGTTATGAGACAACCATTAAACAAAATGTACATGGACATATTCCACTTCATTGGCATAATGAGATTCAATTTGTGCTGGTTACGAACGGCAAGGCTTTTTTTCAGATAAATGAAGAGGAAGTGGTCGTTCAAAAAGGGGAAGGAATTTTTATAAATAGCGGCTGTCTGCACAGAGCAGATGATCAAACTGCATCAGACTGTGTTTATATATGCTTAAATGCTTCGCCCCTCACACTGCTAACACAGGACCTGCACGCTAAATATGTGCATCCCTATATCCAAGCGACAAATCTGGCTTATGTAAAGATAGGAACAGATGGAGATTGGGACAAAAACATTTTAAGGGCCGTGATGGAAATCCACCAATTAATCGAGCAAAAATCACCTTATTTTGAGATAAGTGTCCTCCATCACCTTAATTTCATATGGCAAAACTTAATCATGAACGGAATACCATTGGAACACAAAGAAACAGAAATAGTAAAGAATCAGCGCATGAAACAAATGCTTATTTATATTCATGCTCATTTTAATGAGAGAATAACTTTATCTGATATCGCAAAAGCCGGTCAATTAAGCCGTTCCGAAACCTGTCGATATTTCCAGCGAATAGTGAAACAATCCCCTTTGAGTTATGTAATGGATTATCGTATTAAAAGAAGCCTGCTCCTGCTGCAGGATCCAAATACAAGTGTCACGGATGTGGGTTATCAAGTAGGCTTTAATAGTACTAGCTATTTTATTGCTAAATTTCGCGAGTCTGTTGGTATGACACCACTGGCATATAAGAAAGAAAAGAAGCAGCTATTATAACTACCATAAAACTGTTATTGTTTCGCTTTTGAGAAAAAAAAGAAACACAAAAAACCTGTATATTTACAGGTTTTTTCCTCTTTTGGTGATATCATTGTGAGTTGTACATTAGTTTTGTGTTTGATTTTCTACCACTCCGAGTATTTCATTACGTGCACGATTCCTGTGTGATTGCATTAAAACACTCGCTGCATTACCGTCTTTAGCCCTCATACATGCAATGATCGCCTTATGCTCAACTATTGAGTGAAAAGGTAGTGGACGGTAGTCAACAGTTAATAAACGCGCTCTGTATAGTTGATCTGAATGCGTATCTATAACGGCTCTAAGTCGTTTGTTTTTCGCATAATCGATAATTAAATGATGAAACTCATCATCTAATATTGCCCATTGCTTCAGATTATTTTGCTCTAGCGCCTGTTCCTGCTGTTCAATCAGACCTTCCAGTTCGCTTATCTCTGCTTCACCAACCTTTTCAGTAGCTAGGCTTACCGCTAGACCATCTAGCGTTTCTACAATTTCATAAATCTGTTTGAGATCTTCTGACTCAATCGGCTTTACTATGAATCCCCGCCTAGGAACCAGCCTCACCATGCCTTCTGTTTCAAGACGTACAAGCGCTTCTCTAACTGGAGTACGACTCATCTGCAATACTTCAGCCATTTCTCTTTCCAATATTGTTGTTCCAGGACGAAGAATTAAATCGCGGATAGATAGCCGAACAATCTGATAGGCTCTTTGCGGCAAACGGTATTCATCAAGGCCATTGATATTATTGATGAGGAGTGATATTTCCTTCTCGATACTTGTAACATTTAAGGAATCTTCTTTATCTTTTTCAGTTGGATTCTTTTTCATATTTGTCACCTATTCCATTATGATTGTTCGTGTTGTTTAAAATATATCATTAACCCTAATTAGAATCATCTCAAATTATATTTCAATTTAAGAAGAAAAGGCTGTGGATTTTTGAGAAACCCACAGCCTTTTCTTCTTAAATTTCTGCTTTCACTTTAGAAAGGTTCTCTATAATAGCATCCGTTATCTCATCTGTGTTGTATGAACCTCCAAGGTCTCGAGTAAGAATTCCTTGGCGTGTCGTTTCTGCAATTGCTTTATTGATAAGTTCTGCTTCCTCTTTTAAACCTAGGTGTTCCAGCATTAGTGCAGCACTTCCAATTGCACCGATTGGGTTGGATATACCTTGACCCGCGATGTCAGGTGCAGAGCCGTGGACTGACTCGAACATACTAGGGGTATTTCCTTCAGGATTAATATTTGCACTGGCAGCTAATCCCAAGCTTCCTGCAAGAGCGCTGCCTAAATCTGATAGAATATCAGCGAATAAATTGGAAGCGACTACTACTTCTAGCTCCTCTGGTTTCAATACAAATTGCGCCGCTGCTGCATCAACTAACCATTGGTCTGTCTCTACGTCAGGATAATCTTTACTCACACGTGCAAACACTTCATCCCAAAGTACCATCCCATATTGTTGCGCGTTACTTTTTGTGATACTCGTTACTTTTTTTCTTTTACGCGTACGAGCCAGATCAAAGGCATATCGGATAATTCGCTCACAGCCGTGCTCTGTGAATAATGCGGACTGTACAGCAACTTCTTTTCCAGGACCTCGTCCAGAGAAATTACGACCGCCTATACCTGAATATTCACCCTCGGAGTTTTCTCTGATTAAAATCCAGTTAAGAGAATCAACATCCGGATGATTTAGCCTTCTTGGAACACCAGGCAGAAATTCAATAGGACGGATATTAGCCCACTGATCAAAGCCTTGGCAGATTGCTAAACGTAATCCCCATAAGCTAATATGATCTGGCACACCAGGAAATCCAACAGCACCAAAATAAATGGCATCGTACCCTCTTAGTCTTTCAACGCCGTCATCTTCCATCATCTTCCCATTCTCTAGGTAATATTCACAACCCCAAGGAAAGAAATCGCTTTCAAATTTAAACTTACCGTTTGATGCTTCTGCCAAATTATTAATTACACGGAGACCTGCTCCTACCACTTCCGTACCTATGCCATCACCAGGAATCACCGCTAAACGAAATTTCTTTGTTTCACTCATTTGTTCTTCCTCCTTGTTTATACAACTTTTTCAGGCAATTGGAATGACTTGCATCTTAATAATTCATATACTAGATAACGTATACGTTAATGTCAATGATTTTTTGATCATTTGAAAATTAATATGAGTTATAATTGTATAATCAATCTTTAAAAATACATATTTCCATAAATCTAATTATTGTTTTAAAGAGTTTTTTACACTCATCTTAGATATGGATGCATTTATTTAAGAATAAATCTCGAGATATTCAATTGACATTTATGTATACATTAATATACAATTCGTTTAAGTTAAATGAAATGACCACATGATCACTCAATCTGTTTTTATCTGAATTTGGAGGTGGATTAATTTAAATGCGCTTCATTAAGATTGACTTTTTTATATAACACAAACTCTAGCCTCTCAATTAGAGCGCACTAATATGTATGCGCTTTCAAATGTCATTCTATTTCCACTGAAGGTTGGTCACCTTAGAAAACTGAATTACGTTGGATTTGTATTTTGAATCGAGCTGCCGTGGATCTGTCGAAGCGTTTTTAAAGTTCAATGATTACTGTACTTATGTTCAATGGTCCAAATAATTTGATTTCTACAGGAGATGGTTCGTATGTTGACATTCCTAGCATTAGCGATGATTATCGTTTTCATTGTACTTCTCTCCAAGAATAAATTAACTGTTTTTGGCGCTTTAACGATTGTACCCTTTATCTTCGGAGCCATTACAACCTTTGTAACTGGCGCTTCCTTTCTGGATCTGTTTGATTGGATCAAGGATGGTATCTTATTTAGTGTCGATGAAGAAACTGGAGAAGTATCGATGGGTGTAATTTCCCCTGCCATTGTGATTCTTTTCGCTGTATTGTACTTCGGCGTCATGCTTAATGTTGGTTTATTTGATCCTTTGTGCGAATTTTTCATTAAGAAAGCAAAAGGTGATCCATTAAAAGTTACAATAGCTACCGTTTTAACAGCAACCGTAGTTACAATGAACGGAGATACTACCACTACTATCATCATTTGTGTTGCTGCGTTCCTTCAGCTTTATAAGCAAATGAATATCAAGCTGATCTACTTGGCTATCATTATCGTCACTCCTATCGGCATTTTTAATCAGCTGCCATGGGGAGGTCCTACAATAGCTGCTAGTACAGCTATGGGAGTGAATATTAGTGAACTGTTTGCGGATTTATTGCCTGGGATGATCATTGCTGAAATATTTGCTATCGGGATGGCTTATTTTATCGGGCTCAAGGAAAGAAAAAGATTAAACTTTGACCCTAAAACTGCTAAAGATATTTCTCCAGAAGATATGCAGGAGATGCTGAATGCGATCCGCCTCAAAGATCCTGAATTAAAGCGACCTGAACTTTTTTATTTCAATTTGGTTTTAACGCTTATCATACTAATAATGCTCGTAATGGATATAGCTCACGGTGGTGTTTTATTTGGTATAGGAGCAGCAATTGCTCTTACGGTAAACTACAGATCAGCAAAGCTTATCAATCAAAGGCTAGATGACTTAGCGGCTGATTCATTAGCTCCGGCTTTGGCAACATTGGCTGCTGGTGTTTTCTCTGGCGTCTTAACAGGAAGCGGTATGTCGACCGCATTGGCGATGTCCATTACAGCTATCATTCCTGAATCGCTAGGCTCGAATATGGCGCCTATCTATGCTTTGATATCTGCACCTGCGATAACATTTCTCCCCCAAGACGCATTCTATTTCGGAATTGCCGGAGTAATGGCTGATGTTATGGCACAGTACGGTATAACAGCCAATGAAGCAGCAGTTGCATCCATGGTAGGTCAGGCATTCCGACTTATCTCCCCAGTCATCCCAGCTCTTTATATGTTGGTTGCTTCTACTGAAACAAACTTTATCGATTTCCAGAAAAAATATATTATCTATGCATGGCCGATCATTTTCATTTATTTAGCCACCTACATCTTAACTGGTTCCTTACCAATCTAGAAATTCCTTATAATAATAGAAAGCGACAGCAAGCAATTAGTTTCCCCTGTCGCTTTTTTGTATGTTAATTATTCAATCAGGCATCTACTGATTTAATCAAACGGAATAGCTGATTCGTCGTAACTCTTAGATTATTATACGTAACCTTCGAATCCATCGCCTCCTCCAGTTCCATCGGAGCATTTACAATGGAAAAATAAGAGGTAACACCAAGTTCATTCAATACCGCTGTTTCTTCCGTGACTCCGCCAGCCAATGCCAGAACTGGAATTTTGAATTCACTTGCCAGCTGAGCAATGCCTAAAGGCGCTTTCCCCATTGAAGTCTGTCCATCCAGCTTCCCTTCTCCAGTAATGACAAAATTTGCATTGTGCAAATACTTTTCCATTTCTAATGTTTCCAGTATTAAATCAATACCAGACTTTAAAGTTGCATTCAAGAAACCCAAACATGCAGCCCCTAATCCTCCAGCCGCACCTGTACCAGGTTTATTGTGGATATCTTTACCTAGCTCTTGAAAGACAATATCGGCAAAGTGTTTAAGTCCTTTGTCTAGCTCTTCCACCATTTGAGTAGTAGCTCCTTTTTGAGGCCCAAAAATATAGCTCGCTCCCTTTGGACCGCAAAGTGGATTATTCACATCACAAGCAACTTTAAATTCACATTCCTTCAATCTATTATCTATACGTGCCAAATCAATTTTACGAACTTCAATCAATGCTTTCCCATCTATTCCAACCTCTTCACCATGTTTATTGAGGAAACGGAATCCCAAAGCTCGGAGCATCCCCACACCACCATCATTTGTTGCACTTCCACCCAATCCGATTACAAACTTCCGGCACCCATTATCCAATGCATCTAGAATAAGTTCCCCGACACCATATGATGTAGTAATAAGAGGGTTTCGCTGGTTATATGGAACCAAGGGCAAACCGCAAGCTTCTGCCACTTCTATAACAGCAGTTCTTTTGTCACTTAATATACCGTATTTAGCAGTCACCTTATTTCTTAAAGGGCCTATAACTTCTTTCTCAACTATATTACCTTCAGTAGCTTGAACCAAGGCTTCTATCGTACCTTCTCCTCCATCTGCCAATGGAAGGCTCAAAATTTCCGCTTCAGGATAAACGTCCTTCACTCCCAATGCAATGGCTTCACTACCTTCTTTTGAGGAAACACTGCCTTTGAATGAATCAATAGCGATTAGAATCTTCAAACTCAACCCCTCCTTTTATTACTGTTAACTATAGAAAAAGAAAGTTTGAAATGTAATGGTCTAGATACCAGGAGATAAAAATCAATCTTGTTCTTCATAACAAAAAACTTCAAACTATAATGTTTGAAGTAAAAGAGCTATATAAAGCTTTACGGAATCATGATAGTCCCTCGGGTTTAACCCTGTTATATCCGAGATTTTCTCAAGCCTATACTGCAGCGTGTTCTTATGGATGTATAATTCCTCCGCTGTCTTCTTTAAGGAAAGATTATTATTATAATAGGTACGCAATAGGCTTATTTCCTCTTCCGAAAGATCGCCGATCAATTTTTCCGTGTAATCTTTCCTGATATGAACGTCAATATTCTCTATAACCATTTCTAAATCCAGTTTTGTGTATTCACACACTGCTACTTCTCTTTCAAGAGCATACTTCAAAGCAAGTTTCGCATGAGCAAAAGATTTCCCAAGTTCATCTAGGGTTTTGATGCTTCCTATACCGATTGAAAATTCTACATTCCTTCCACTTAATTGCTGAACCGTACTGTACTGTGATTCGTTAACAATCACTATGTATTGATTAGGAAATGAATATGTATAAAGATTTATATCATAACCCAACAAAATCTTTTCCAACCTGCTAGATGAAGTATTAGCTAATTCATGTATACGGATGATTGAGACAAACGCTCTTTCTTCTAAAGCATAATGCATTTGAAGTAAATGATCATTCATCAGTATATTTTCTGCTTCCTCTTCAAAAATCAGCTTACGAACAATTGCGGAGCGCATTTCGTCTAATGAGCGCACGGATTTTTCCATCATTTGTTCCTTTATCATCACTTCTGTAATCTTCGTCAAAAGGAAACCCAACGACTTGCACTCTTCGGGATTTCCTGATATTCCTATAACACCAAGCATATTTCCATCCACCATAATTGGGTAGTTAATGCCTTTTCTAGTACCTTTGTAAGTATTCTCTTCTGAAACTTCTATAACGCTTTTCTTCTCCAAAACATCAAATGCACCAGAATGAATAGAACCAATTCGTTCAACATCCGTACTGGCTATTATCATCCCATCTAAGTTTATAAGATTAATATCATTACCTATCACTTCTTTTGCCGCATCCACAATCATTTGTGCCAGAGAATAGGTGATTTTAAAATTCTCTTTCATTTGTATCTTCCTTTTTTATAGAGTGTTCAGTCAGTTTAACACTTTATGAAAATGCTTTAGATAATTTTAATTATACATTCAAAATATATAGTTAATATAGGTTTTCTGCTTAAAGAAAAAGGCAACCATGATATGGTCGCCTTAAGATAACATTTACGTATACTACAATTCCGAATACTAACTAAATACGTGATAACGTCCACGCGGCACAATCATAGGAGACTTAGACACCGGATCCTCAATAACAGTACAGTCAAGTTCGAATATCTCTTTGATCAATTCATCTGTAATGATATCAGATGGCCGTCCTTCTGCTATTAATTCTCCTTTACGCAGTGCAAAGATATAATCTGCATAGCGAGCAGCTAGATTGATATCATGAAGAACCATCACAATCGTCGTCCCAAATCTTCTATTTAGATCGGTAAGCAAGTCCAGAATCTCAACTTGATACGTGATATCGAGAAACGTTGTTGGTTCATCCAGGAACAATATATCTGTCTGCTGAGCCAATGCCATAGCAATCCAAACGCGCTGTCTTTGGCCGCCTGACAATTCATCTATATGTCTGTTGGCAAGCTCAGTGATTCCCATCATGTCCATGTCCATTGCTTCCTCGACCGCTTGATAATCCTTTTCCGACCATCCGCTTAACAATGATTGATGCGGGAATCTGCCTCTGCCGACTAAGTCTGCTACTGAAATACCTTCCGGTGCAATCGGTGACTGAGGCAGCACACCTAATACTTTTGCGAGTTTCTTTGGAGGGATCTTGTGAATTGATTTTCCGTCTAAAATGACTTCTCCTGCTATTGGCTTGATCAGTCTTGCCATCGTCTTTAGCAATGTCGATTTGCCGCATGCGTTAGGCCCAATAATGACGTTAATCTGATTGTTTGGAATTTCTACATCAATCCCATGGAGAATCTTTTTATTTTCATAACCTGCAGCAATTTGCTCCGTTTGGAGTTTGTGATGTGATTTCATCATAAATATCCCTTCCGATTCATCCTAATTAGTAAATAAAGCAGATAAGGTGCCCCAACCAATCCTGTTATTATACCAACTGGATATCTGACCTCAAAAGCAAATTGCCCTATCAAATCTGCTCCAAGAACCAGGTTGATGCCAATAAGACCAGCAGGCAGAACATTTGAGAATCCGGTTCCCACTAGTCTTTTTGCAATCGGCCCTGCAAGGAAAGCTACGAATGCTATTGGGCCTGTAGTAGCAGTTGCAAAAGCAATCATAAGAACAGCACCCACTATGAGAAGCAGCCTTATTTTGTTTGTACTCAGTCCAAGTGATAGCGCTGACTCTTCCCCAAGCTCCAATATGTCCAAATGCTTTCCTAAAACAATTAAAAGTGGAGCGAGAATCACTACTGTACAAATAAGCGGATATAATGTCTCCATCTTAGCTCCATTCAGGCTCCCGCTTAGCCAACGAAGTGCAGCAGGCAAATCTTGTTGACTTCCAACCATTAATAGATAGGAAATGACAGCACTAAGAGCAGCTTGAATACCAATTCCTATCAAGATAAGCCTGCCAATGGAGAAATGACTGCCTGATGACAGCACGTAAATGAGTAAGACAGTAACCAGTCCCGCTATTACTGAAGCTAAAGAGACAACTGTGTTGCTCGTTTGAAAAATAAGTATACTGAACAAAGCTGCTGCACTTGATCCAGTGGTAATCCCCAGTACATCCGGATTAGCGAGCGGATTACGCAGCATTGTTTGGAATATATGTCCTCCCATTCCAAAAGCCAGGCCCGCAAAAAGACCTGCTATCATTCTGGGGAGCCTTATCGTATTAACGGCAAAATAAGCACCTGGGATTCTCTCACCCATTAACACTTGAAAAACCTCTGTAATCGGGTATATTGTATTACCCAATAGAAGCATGGCCATACAAAGTCCAACAGCAAGTGCTGCAAGCAGGATGTTAATGATCAGCCATTTTCTGAATCGACGTTGTCTGCCTTGTTTAATAATAGTAGTTGAGCTATTTATCATAGTGACCGCACTTTCAGTTTAGTTGCGAGCAGTATCAATACAGGAGCACCAATAAAAGCAGTAATAATCCCGGCTTCCACTTCACCAGGACTCCCTATTAATCTGCCAAGTACATCAGCAATTGTTAGTATAGCTGCCCCCGAAATAGCTGACATGGGGATGATAAGGCGCAGATCAGGCCCAAAGATGAGCCGCATCAAATGCGTCGCCAGCAGACCAATAAACCCAATAGGACCAGCTAATGCTGTTACCGCACCGCACAAGATGACGCCGGTAAAGGCTGAAACCAATGTCAGCAATCCCGTGCGGACTCCTTGTCCAGTTGCAATTTCGTCTCCAAGCAGCAAAGCATTAAGTGAGGGTGCCATTATAAATGCCAGCAGGATCCCTGAAACCAAAAAAGGTAAAAATATTACGATGAAATCCCAATTTGCAGCACCCACACTGCCCACTTGCCAAAACCTGAACTGATCCATCACAAAAGATCTAGGCAGCATGATAGCACTGATAAGGGAAGATAGTATGGCACTGGTTGCTGCGCCAGCCAGTACAAGCTTAAGAGGCGTATTGCCAGTACGCCCCATTGAACCAATTCCATATACGATGATAGCCGTAAGGATTGCTCCCAATATAGAAAGCCAAATATACTGACCAGCTGTGCTGATATTAAAAAATGCTATACCTATTACGACAAATAACGATGCACCTGTATTAACCCCTAGTATACTGGGATCCGCCAGTGGATTGCGGGTCACCGCTTGCATGAGAGCGCCAGACACACCTAGCGCTCCCCCGCAAAGCAAACTAAACACCGTTCGCGGTATCCTTTCACTGACAACAGCTGCAGCGTAAGAATCCGAGCTGGATAATAACAATCCTGCCATTAAGTCATCCATCGTCACAGATCTTGATCCGAAAACCAGTGAAGCTACTACACTTACACATAGCAGTATGAAGAAGACGAACATGATGATTGCATAGTAGCTACGTTTATGTCCCACTGGTCTTTTTGCTACATTACTGTTCATTGTTACTTAACGCATCATCGATCTGAGTAACATAATTATCGATGGTATACTCGATTGCAAGCGGATTTGGAGTTCCCGCTGCTGCTAGATCGGAGTTATTAGCGATAAATACGACAGAACCGTTTTGAATCGCTTTAATTTGTCCTAGACGTGCATCATTTTTAACTGCTTCGTACGTACTGTCATCACCGTATCCAATTATGATATCTGCATCATTAAGGACGTCTGCATTCTCCGCACTCAAGTTTAGCGAGTAGGCAGCATCATCTTCGATCAATTCAGAGATACTTTCCGGATATTCCATTCCCAACTCTTCTAAGAAAGCAACTCGGGAATCAGCTGGTGTATATAGATGGAACTCGGATAAATCGGTTGCAGTGAAGTTGACCCAAGCAACTTTTTTACCTTTGATTTCAGGATGATCATTTACTTTTTCTTCAATTGTACTCTCGGTATCCGCAATAAGCTGCTCGCCTTCTTCTTCCATTCCCATACCTTTTGCGTTCATCGTAACTTGATCACGCCAAGACGTCGTCCAAGGAGAAGTCGGGTAAGCAACCACAGGCGCAATTTCGCTTAATGTATTATAATCCTCTTCTGTCAAACCTGAATAAGCCGCAAGAATGACATCTGGAGCTGAGTCTGCTATTGCCTCAAAATCCAGTCCATCTGTATCTTGAAAGACATTAGGATCACTTTCGCCTAATTCTTCTAATTTCTCAGCAGTCCAAGGAAGGAGACCGCTGTCATCTTGCACACCGAAGTTTGCTGCGGAAAAACCTACTGGCACAACACCAAGTGCAAGCGCAACATCCTGGTTACCCCATTGAACAGTTGCTACTCGCTCAGGCTTAGATTCGATAACAGTTTCCCCGAAGGCATGCTCAATCGTGATCGGATAACCTTCAGTGGAAGCAGAATCTCCGCCAGATGAATTTTCCTCCGTGTTTGACTGACTTGAACACGCTGAAAGTACTAATAGGAACAAGGCAGAAAAGATTGCTATTTTTAATATCGATTTATGCTTTTTGACCATTTGTTATTTCTCCCCTTTTTTATGTAAGATATCTATTTGTGCTGAACTGTATTGCTTAAGTTAGGAACTCTCTTCAAGAATCAGTATATAACGGGTAGCCCTTTCTAATTGATATTGGTTCTCATTATCAATATACAATTAGTTATATTGATTAATCAAGGCTTTTTTACTACTTTTTAGACTATTTGGAGAAAATTGACGTATTGTGTTTCACCTTGATAAATTTCCGCTTTCATTCATTGAAAAAAGAGCCACTTGTAGTGACTCTTTCGGCCTTGTCTATTTAATTTCATTGAGCATTTTTTAATTCGGTTTCTTTTTCTTTTCTTTTCCGACCCATAATTACTGCCAATACGGTCAGGACTGCTAATGCTGTAAAACATACAACCGTTCCTACTGAAATCCCTTTACTGAATGTCGAACCTATCAGAATGATTCCCAGCCCTGCAATCCCGACAATTGTCGTCGCAGGAAACAGCTTCATTCTGAAATGCGGCATATCTGCATATTCCGGACGCAATTTCAGCTGCGCTGCACAAATACTAAGCCATAGCAGCAGCATAGTGAAGCCAGGAATTGTCATCATCGTTCCAATGATACTTTCAGGCGCAAAATAAGCAAGTCCTGCACCTACCAACAATAGCACACCATTTAAAGATATAGCATTGATCGGTGCACCTGATTTAGAAGTCTTCGTTAATAGTTTTGGTGCTTCACCTTTTTCAGCCAGTGAAAACATCGTTCTGGAAGTGGCAAACATACCAGAGTTAGCAGCAGATAAAACTGCGGTCAAAAGTATGAAATTCATTACGTGCGCAACGCCTGGTATGCCGATTGCATCCATTACTTGAATGAATGGACTTTCTGTTCCAGCGACCTGGTTCCAAGGAATTAGTCCCGCAATGATTGTGATTGGCAGAATGTAAAACAGCAATACTCGCCAAACGACGCCTTTGATCACTTTAGGCAAAACCTTCTTCACATCTTTTGTTTCAGAAATCGCTACCCCGATTAACTCAGATCCCCCGAAGGAAAACATGACTATCAAGCAGGCAGCAAATACTCCTTGCATGCCATTCGGGAAGAAGCCGCCATGGCCGAATAGATGCTGTGTTGGTGTATCTGGGGCAAAATCCGTCAAACCTAGCAGCACTGCACCGCCTAATAGGATAAATAGTACAAGAGCAATAATCTTAATACTAGCAAACCAAAATTCCATTTCTCCGTAGAATTTAACTTGTAGGCTGTTTATTCCAATGATAAGTGCTGCACAAATTGCACTTAACAGCCAAAGCGGCGTATTGGAAAACCAAAACTGCAAGAATGAGCCTGCGGCTAGTATTTCTACAACGGTAACAAGTGTCCAGTTAATCCAGTACAGCCATCCAACAATGAAGGATATATGAAAGCCAAATGCCTTATGAACTAAGTGCTGGACATTATGATTCGGATACACGACGGCCATTTCAGCTAAAGCAACCATTACTATCAGCAGCAGGGCCCCGCCCAATAAGTAAGAAACGACTACACCAGGCCCTGCAATCCCTAATGTCTCACCACTTCCTTTGAAAATACCGGTACCGATCATACCCGCTAATGCTAAAAACTGTACGTGCCTAGGTAAAAGCTCTTTCCGCAAACCATTCTGACTCATCTTCTTCTCCTCTTTCTATATCAAATCCAGTTCTGATTAATTTTGTATAATAATAGTCATCATCCATGGTTAACCACCTCCTTAACTGTCCAACCAAACAAAAAATCCCTGCTGAAATGTATCAGCAGGGACGTGATTTACGCGGTACCACCCTAATTATCGACATATAAACTATATCAATCTCTCATTTAAGATAACGGCTATAAACCGTCTTCCCCTCACCAGCCGGTTCGAAGAAGAAAGCTCCTGGATCGTAATTCATGCTGTTCTTTATACTGACTTGCACCATCCGTCAGCTCTCTGTATCAGGGAGAACATACACTACTTCAATCCATTCAATGCTTGTTATTTAGCTATTTAAAACAAAAAATCCCTGCTGAAGTTTATCAGCAGGGACGTGATTTTACGCGGTACCACCCTAATTATCGACATATAAGCTATGTCAATATCTCATTCCTCATAACGGCTATAAACCGTCTTCCCCTCACCAGCCGGTTCGAGGAAGAAAGCTCCTGGATCGTAATTCATGCTGTTCTTTATACTGACTCGCACCATCCGTCAGCTCTCTGTATCAGGGAGAACATACACTACTTCAATCCATTCATCACTTATCATTATATTTAGCTTTCAAAACAAAAAATCCCTGCTGAAGTTTATCAGCAGGGACGTGATTTTACGCGGTACCACCCTAATTATTGACACGGCTATTATGTCAATCTCTCATTTCATCATAACGGCTATAAACCGTCTTCCCCTCACCAACCGGTTCGAAGAAGATGCTCCTGGACTGTAATTCATGCTGTTCTTTGCACTGACTTGCACCAACCGTCAGCTCTCTTTAACAGGGAGAACACACATTACTGTAATCCGTTCAACGCTCAATTATTAATATAATGAGTATCCTACAGGAAACATTACAAAAAATCAACACTTTTTTTGTTATTTTATTTCATTCAGCTCACATATAATCCAAAGACAATGCTCATTAGCAGTAACAGCAATATTTACCTTGTATAATTTTAACCGCTTAATCATTGAGCTTACCCATACATTTTGAATAAAGAAGATGACCCCACTAAACAATAATCCTGCAAGCAAAAAATGCTCCGGACCAGTTTGTGTTATAATAGAAGTATCTTTGAAGGGAGATTGTTAATTTGCTTAAAGGCGGAGATAGTGTATTCTATCCTTTTCACGGAACAGGGACCATAGAATCAACAGAAATTATGAGGGAAAGAGAGTATTTCAAAATATTCTTTCCTTATAAAAAGTTACATGTGTTTGTACCGAGTCAAAGCGAAAACCAGAATGGTCTACGCCCAATCATTTCTTTAGAACAATTAGAGCAAGTAAAATTAGATTTCTATGACAATGGTGTTCCTTTGCCTTCTTCAGTAAGTGAACGATCTAAAGTCTTGGACAGTAAGATGAAATTAGGTACTACGTTAGAAATCAGTCAGATAATAAGAGATCTAATGCACTTCCATACAACGGATGGCCGTTTATCTCAATCAGACAAAAAAGTATATAAAAATGCAGAAGAGTTTCTTATTGGAGAGATTCAAGAAATAAAGAATATTTCATATGATCAAGCCTCTTCTGATGTAAAATCTTTAGTTGAAGAACGTTTTAATATTGATGCACCTAATTTTAGGTGACATCCTGTATCAATGTAATTCCCTCAATTACATTAAAGTCACTAAAAAGAACCTCCACGGATAATCCGTGGAGGTTCTTTTTTAATCAACGAGTATACGGAATACCCTTGTATTAGCGCAAATTTTAATTTCAGCCTTCTTAACTGATGGCTAGCCACCCTCAAAAGCTACCCTTTTTTACTCCATACTTTGTGCCATACGTTGATCGCAGCTTTAACTGGTTAATTTTTCATGTTAGGATGCTCAATTAATTGGGTATAAGTTGATAGCAAAAGTCTGACAAGAGCTTTTGCATGACAAAAAAACAGGAGGTGCTCTCCCATTACCGCTTTAATCGAATATTTCATCAGTAATTTCACATTTATACTTGGATACACATGGGATCACATCAAGCTTGTTGGTTTAGCAATTATCATCGCTATCGTGATCGGTGTACCATTAGGTATTTATTGTTCCGTCAATAAATACGCAGCCTCCACCATTCTCCAAATTGCTTCTATCATGATGACTATTCCAAGTCTCGCTTTATTTGGAATCATGATTCCAGTCCTTTCACTCATCAACGAAGGAATAGGTACGTTGCCAGCTATTATCGCTCTTGTACTGTACTCACAGCTGCCGATCATCCGGAATACGTACACGGCGATCAGCAATGTCGATCCCGATATACGTGATGCAGCAAAAGGGATTGGTCTGACAACCTTTCAACGCCTTTATAAAGTCGAGCTCCCAAATGCCATGCCTTTAATCATGGCTGGTATCCGTACTGCAACGGTACTGAATATCGGTGTCGGTGCCATTGCTACGCTAATCGGCGCAGGAGGCCTTGGCGGCATCATCTATCAAGGGATTCTGCGTACCAATAACACAATGATCCTTGCAGGTGCAATCGCGGTTGCGGTTTTGGCATTGATTGCTGATTTGTTCTTGCGCTTGATCGAAAATCTGTTTACGCCAAAGGGTGTAAAAAAATAATAAGGGTGAAAATATGATACATTTCAACGACGTGACAAAAATATACAACGGCAACGTCAAAGCAATCGAAAATATGAATTTTACAGTTGAGCAAGGCGAACTGGTCATCATGCTGGGTCCTTCCGGCTGCGGAAAGACGACTTTACTTCGTATGGTGAACCAGCTGGAGAGTATTACAGATGGTGATATCATGCTAAACGGCAAGAGCGTCCGACATTCCAATAAAATAGAGATGCGTCGGAACATCGGTTATGTCATTCAATCGAATGGCTTGTTCCCGAATATGAATATTGAAGATAACGCCATGATTGTTCCTAACCTTCTCGGCTGGGACCGCAAAAAGATGCGCGACCGTTTCAATACATTAATGGAGCTGGTCGGTCTGAATCCTGACCAATATCGAAAACGATTTCCGCATGAGCTTTCCGGAGGGCAGCAGCAGCGTGTTGGTGTAGCCCGTGCATTAGCTGCCGATCCGCCGGTCATGCTAATGGATGAACCATTCGGAGCATTGGATCCGATCATCCGCACCCATCTCCAGGAAGAATTCCTGCAAATTCAAAAAGAGCTAAAGAAAACGATCCTGTTTGTCAGCCATGACATTGACGAAGCGGTCAAGATGGCAGATAAAATTGCCCTGCTCAAAGGCGGCAAGATGATGCAATACGCGGATCCAGCCAAGATGCTGAACAGGCCTGCCAACAGCTTTGTTGCTGAATTCGTCGGGCAAGACCGTGTGCTTAAAAGCATGAGTCTATACACAGTGAAAGACTTGGCAAACGCTTTGTCACTAAAACCAGTCTTTGAATCTCCTGACTTTCAAAATATCAATGAGAACCTCTCCTTGCGAGTGGCTATATCGAAGCTTTTAAATCAAGAAGCAGATCAGCTGATTGTAGAAAACGACAATGGTACAAGCAAAGGAAGTATCACTTTGGACTTGATCGAGCAGTTCCTGCACCGTGAGATCAAGGAGAACGTCTGAGGGGGCTGTATTCATGGAACGGACAAACAAAACAATTGCCTTGATTATCAAGGTTGTCTTCTGGGCCCTGCTCATTGCCTTTTTTGTGTGGGCTTTCACCAATAATATGTTCAGCAAAATAGCTGAACAGCCAGATACCTTCTTACGTCTGCTTGGTGAGCATATCACAATCGTGCTGCTTTCTGGTGCTGCCGCTGTGCTGCTTGCAGTACCGCTAGGTATTTTTGTGACCAGACCTAAATTCCGCAAATCAGAATGGCTGATTGTAGGAATTGCCAATCTTGGACAAACAATCCCGAGTCTGGCAGTGCTTGCCCTGGCTATGGGCTTTCTAGGGATTGGAATCAGTGCAGCTGTCGTTGCCCTTTTCGTTTATTCCCTGCTGCCAATTTTGCAGAATACGATTGCTGGCCTGGATTCCGTTAATGATGACATGATCGATGCAGCAAAAGGGATGGGCCTGACAAATGCTCAAATCCTTTGGAAGATCGAGCTGCCGAATGCACTCACTTCGATTATTGCTGGCGTACGGACAGCATTGGTCATCAATATCGGAACCGCTGCACTTGCTTATTTAGTCGGTGCAGGAGGTCTCGGCGTGTGGATTTTCACTGGTATCCGTCTATTTGACAATGCCTTCCTGATGTCTGGAGCGGTACCTGTCACCTTGCTTGCCATCCTGATTGATTATTTGTTCAAATGGCTGCAATTTGCTTTGGTGCCAAAAGGTCTCCGTCTAGCCAAAAAAGCACAAAATGCGTAAAGAAAGGATACCAGAGTTTATGAAAAAACGATTATCCCTATTTGCCTTATTAGCAGCTTTATTGCTTGTTCTAAGCTCCTGTAGTCCCGGCGGGAAAAATATCACTGTCGGAGCTAAGACCTTTACCGAGCAGCTGCTTCTAGCCAAGATGACAACCTTCATATTGGAGGATAACGGGTATAACGTGGAAGAAATCCAGAATCTCGGTTCTTCCGCGATGCGCCAAGCAATTGAAACGCAGCAAGTAGACATGACTTGGGAATATGTAGGTACTGCGCTAGTATCCTATCTAGGTGTGGATCCGGTCGTCGATAAAAATGAAGCGATGGAAACCATTCAAGAGCTGGATAAGGAAAACGGTGTGGCCTGGACAAACTTAACCGATGCCAATAACGTCTATGTACTGGCAATGAAACAAGAGAAAGCGGATGAGCTGGGCATTGATACAATCAGTGATTTGGCTGCTTATGTCGAGGATAACCCAGAAGAACTCAGCTTTGGGATGGAAACCGAATTTGCTAATCGTCAGGATGGGTTGCCGGGTTTGGAGGAGCATTACGGCTTCCAGGTTCCTGATACCAACATCCGGGAAATGGAGATTGGTCTTTACTATTCCGCGCTGAATAATGATGAAATCGATGTGACCGAAGGGTTTTCCACCGATCCGCAAATCAAATCACTGGATTTAAAGATTCTTGAAGATGATCAGGCATTCTTCCCTTCTTACAATCTGGCTGCCTCCATCAATCAAGACACATTGGATGAGCACCCCGAATTAACAGAGTTACTTGAGCCGCTCCAGAATGCACTGAACGCGGATTCCTTACGGGAATTGAACTATCAAGTGGATATTGAACAAAAAAGTGTAGAACGTGTAGCCAAGGATTTCCTTGAGGCGAATTTACTCAAAGACTGATATTACGTACGGCATGTCATTGACATGTAAATCAACTGAAACAAGTGAATGATAATACAAACAAAAAGGCCCGCGTTCTGTATAGAACGCAGGCCTTTTTACACTTCTATTTGTCACATAGATTCGAAGCATTGGAACCTGCCTTAAAAATCGATTGAAACAAGCATATTAGCTTGCAGAGCTATCCCGAGCTTTCTTCCAATCTTCTTGCAGCAATGCATATACAGTTGCATCATATGTTTTGCCACCATGATAATAATAACTGCGCAAAAGCCCTTCTCGCTTGAAACCATGCTTCTCCACAAGGGATGCTGATGCCGTATTCTCCGGGTAGACCATAGCCCCGACACGCAGCAGGTCGAGTTGTTCAAAGCAATAACCCAGAACTGCTTTCATTGCTTCACTAGCAAATCCTTTCTTCCAATGGTCCGGATGCAATTCGTACCCGATTTCCGCTCGTCGGTTGCTGCGGTTTACTTGATGCAGACCGATTGTTCCAAGAAATCGTCCTGCTTCCTTACAATACATGCCCCACCGAATTACCCGTCCCTCTTGCAAGCCGCATCGGAAAGAGGAAATGACTCGCTCTGCTTCTTCAATGGATTGGAGCGGCTCCATGCCGTAGAACTTTGTTACACTGCGGTCGGACAAAGCAGCAAATACGTATGGAGCATCCTGCATCTTCACTTCATCCAATACTATCCGTTCGGTTTCTAGCTTCTGGAATGTCAGCATTGTATTCCTCTCCTTATGTAAAAAAGACGCACTAGCAAAATTCTAGTGCGTCTTGTGGTGTGTTTAGCCTTTTAGTTCGTTGATGCGCTGCTGTACGCGTGCGCGTTTATCTTCATAATCTGCTTGCTTAGCACGTTCCTCTTCGACGATCTTTTCTGGTGCCTTGCTGATGAAGCCTTGGTTGGAAAGCTTCTTCACAACACGATCGACTTCTTTTGTCCATTTGTCGAGTTCTTTCTCCAAGCGTTCGATTTCTTTAGAGATATCGATCAAGCCTTCAAGCGGCAAGTAAAGCTCAACGCCAGTAAGAACAGCTGACATCGCTTTATCTGGTGCTTGAATACTTGTTGCAATCGTCAGCTCACTTGGATTACAGAAGCGCTCGATATAGTGCTGCTGTGCCTTAAGTTCTGCTTCGATTGTATTGTCTTCTGCTTGGATAAGCAGCTGGATTTGTTTGGACATCGGTGTATCCACTTCTGCACGGATGTTCCGAACAGAGCGGATGATGCTAACCAAACGTTTCATCTCTTCTGCTGCTTGTTCATCATGCAACTCTTTGTTGACTGTCGGCCATGCGGCAACCGTGATGGATTCCCCTTCATGCGGAAGCTGCTGCCAGATTTCCTCTGTGATGAATGGCATGAATGGATGCAGCATGCGCATTGTCTGATCCAGTACATGTGCAAGCACAGAACGTGTCATTTGCTTCGCAGCCTCATCTTCGCCATACAGCGGAAGCTTCGCCATTTCGATATACCAGTCACATACATCATCCCAGATGAAGTTGTACAAATGACGTCCAGCTTCTCCGAATTCATATTTCTCAGCATTATATGTGACAGCTTCAATTGTTTCGTTCAGGCGAGTAAGAATCCATTTATCTGCAAGACTCTTCTCTTTGGACAAATCAATGTCGCTGTACTGTAAGCCTTCCATATTCATCAAAGCGAATCGGGAAGCGTTCCAGATTTTGTTGGCAAAGTTCCAAGTAGACTCAACTTTCTCCCACTGGAAGCGCAGATCCTGACCTGGTGATGAACCAGTAGATAGGAAGTAGCGCAAGGAGTCTGCACCATACTTCTCGATAACATCCATCGGATCAACACCGTTGCCAAGTGATTTACTCATCTTACGACCTTCTCCGTCACGTACAAGACCGTGAATGAGTACATCCTTGAATGGACGTTCGCCTGTGAACTCTTTGGATTGGAAGATCATCCGGCTTACCCAGAAGGCAATGATATCATATCCAGTTACGAGTACATCAGTCGGGAAGTAGCGTTTGAAATCAGCTGCTTCCGTGTTCGGCCAATCCATTGTGGAAAACGGCCATAATGCGGAAGAGAACCATGTATCGAGTACGTCTTGATCTTGCTCCCAGTTCTCGATGTCTGCCGGCGCTTCTTTGCCAACATACACTTCACCTGTTTCTTTATGATACCAAGCTGGAATACGATGTCCCCACCATAGCTGACGGGAAACACACCAGTCACGGATGTTTTCCATCCAGTATGAATAGGTTCTTTCGAATCGTTCTGGTACGAAGTTGATTTTGTCTTCGCCTGCTTGCAATTCCAAAGCTTGTTTAGCTAATGGCTCCATGTTTACGAACCATTGTGTGGATAGATAAGGTTCTACCACTGCACCGCTGCGCTCGGAATGACCAACGCTATGCATATGATCTTCGATTTTGAATAGGATGCCTTGCTCCTGCAGATCCTTCACAATTTGCTTACGTGCTTCAAAACGATCTAAGCCATTATATTTTCCAGCATTTTCATTCATGCTGCCATCCTCATTCATAACAAGGATGCGTTCAAGATTGTGGCGGTTACCTACTTCAAAGTCATTCGGGTCATGGGCAGGAGTGATTTTCACAGCTCCGGAACCGAATTCCATGTCAACGTAATCATCGGCCACAATCGGAATTTCACGATTTACTTCCGGAAGGATGACCGTTTTACCAATCAAGTGCTGGTAGCGCTCATCATCCGGATGTACAGCTACTGCCGTATCCCCTAGGAATGTTTCTGGACGAGTAGTCGCAATTTCGATATGTCCTGTTCCATCAGCAAGCGGGTAACGCAAATGATAAAAGTGTCCTTGTACGTCCTTATGGATTACTTCAATATCAGAAAGAGCCGTTTTAGCTGCCGGATCCCAGTTGATGATATACTCGCCACGGTAGAGCAAACCTTTTTCATACAATGTAACGAATACTTCCTTAACTGCTTCAGATAGCCCTTCATCCAATGTGAATCGCTCACGTGAATAGTCAAGGCCAAGTCCCATCTTCGACCATTGCTTGCGGATGAAGTTTGCATATTCTTCTTTCCATTCCCAGCTCTTCTCTAAGAAGCCTTCGCGGCCAAGATCGTAGCGGTTGATGCCCTGTTCGCGCAGTTTCGCATCTACTTTTGCCTGTGTCGCGATACCGGCATGGTCCATTCCTGGAAGCCAAAGCACATCATAGCCTTGCATACGTTTCATACGTGTCAGGATATCTTGTAATGTTGTATCCCAAGCGTGCCCTAAGTGCAGCTTACCTGTTACGTTTGGCGGCGGAATGACGATGGAATATGGCTCTTTGCTTTCATCCCCGGTTGCTTCGAAATATTTGCCATCAAGCCAGAATTGGTAGCGGCCTGCTTCGATGCTGGCCGGATCGTATTTGGATGGCAGCGAGTTCGTTTCTTGTGATTTGTCTGTTGTCATGCCTGGTTCCTCCTTCAATGCTTTTGGTGACATATAAAAACCCTTCTCATCCAAAAGGACGAAAAGGGTTATTTCCGTGGTACCACCTTCATTTACGACACTGCTTATACGTGTCGCACACTCGAGGGAGATAACGGCTCTTCACCGGCTCCCCCTACTGACTAAAAAGTCACATTCGGGGTCGCTGCATACAGGGCGACCTTCTACTGCAGGTATCCAGGAAACTTCCACCAGTTTGCTTCCCTCTCTAGTATGGACCCTTACACTATACTCTTCCCTGTCAAAGCATTTGTATCATGTATAGCTTATTGTATCCACTTGACAGTAAAAAAGTCAATGAAGAGGCATATTTTTTTCAAAAAAGGGTAAACGCCTAGCTTTTCCCGTTCATATACTGCTTATAGGAGGGATGACAAATGAGTAAATTCAACCGCAACAACATGCCGGGGTTCCTCAAGTATTGGGTCAATGTCACCGAGAAGGCGGTAATTCCACTGATCGTCTTCCAGTTCATCAGAACGCTCTTGTTTCCATCGATTTTGGATATCCTTATACTTGGCGGCTTGATCGCCCTTTATTTCAGCTTCCAGACAAAATCAATCTAATCAAGCCTCTGCGCCTTCCTGTTCTTCCTGATCCCGCAGATCCTGAAAATAGGATTGTGCCTGGAGAGCCTGTATCAGCTGCCGATGCGTCTGGGTCAATTCCAATACGACAGCAGGGGTATCCGCCTTTTGCGGAGCACTTACATACTCTCTGACCTGCTGCAAATAACGGCCCGGATGAAGCAAATGCAGCATGAACAGGCTCTCTTCATTTTTTTTCATTTGCCGATGCTCTTCATACGTATGCAAATAAAATGGTGCATTTATTACATTGCTATCGACAAAACGCCATTCTTCCTTATAGTAAGCAGCCAGGTCCAAGCTAGGATTGCCGAGCTTGGTCTTTTCCCAATTCAGCAAATGCAGCGGACTGCCATCCTGTATATGGGAAGGTCGTAAGCTGCCATGCAAAACACTATGCTCCATCTCGGGATCTGCTTTAAGATCTGCATCATAATGGTCATACCATTTATCCAGCATTGCAGATACATGCTCCAAATCCTTATAATGCGTGCAAACGAGCAAGGGCACAACCCCCATGTATGTTTGGGATTCGAAACGCTCCACCACACCGAGCAGCTCCTCCCTATCCTGCTGGAGCTTTTCTTTCTGCTTCCGAATGGCCAATGCATACGCTTCATAATCTATTGGATACCGTTTGCTGGAGGAGGCATGTATCTTCCCAAGAGTAGTGAACAGCATCTCATAAGGATGATCTGGTTCATCTGTTCGATGCCGCTCCAGCCATGGCATCAGATAATACACTTCCCCTTCATCCACTACATAGAAATTCTCCTGCAATGTTTGATAGACCGGCGGAACACCTTCCCGATAAAAATTGTGCTTGCCTTGGACGACCATCAGCCAGCGGTCGAGCCGCTCCGGATGGAGGGATGACCTTTTTAAAGCAAAAGCCGCCTGGTGCGTTTGCACTTTAGACAGGCGGCTGGTAATAGCTTGAACCGAGGCTGGCGTGATGCCATAGGCAGCTAGTATTCGATCGATATTTTCCATCTAGCACACCCCGTTCATTTTTATTAATTCTTTCTTGGACGACGCTGCGGAATGACTAGCAGCTGACCTTCCGATACTGTTTCTTCTTCCAGATTATTGGAGCTGGCAATTGTACTGACAGGCACATCATATCGATTCGCAATCTTCTCCAATGTGTCCCGCTCCTGAACGATGCAGACACGGACCTTCGTATATGTTTCTTCCCTAGCACCAAACATGTGGACAAGGAAATTGCTGCTGTCACTTCGGTCAGCTGCTGCTTCTTTTGTTTCTGTCACTTCGTCTGCTTCAGCCACTTCCTGCAAATCCTCCGGCTGCAGTTCCTGATTGATTGGGACTGACTGCAGAGATACGTCCTTATAAGCATCCTCGTATGATCCTTCCGTATCAATCTCTTCTGCAGTTATATCTGCTTGCGGCACTTCCGTAGGCTCGACTGGCTTACTGCCGAAAAACTCACTGAATGTCTTCGTCTCTTTATATTTCCATCTGTCATCCTCTTCTGGGGTCAAAAGAGGAGGTGCTTCGAATCTGATTGGCTCAGGAGGTGCTTCTTCTGTTTGCTTTGCTTGATACGTAAAGGTGAAATCCGGTGCTTCGGCTGGTTCTTCATGAGGCAGTTCCCGATCCAGATAATATACGTCATCATCCTGATCAAGCGCCTGTCGGAAATCAGCCGCTTGATAAGCATCCTCCAGCTCATCAGGCAGCACGAAGAATTCTTCTGGCAGCTTGCCAGCTGCTGGAATCTGATAGTCATTTTGAACGTACTGTTGTTCTTCTGATTTATAAACTGCTTCTTCGCGTGATTGCGGAGCTGTCTTCTCCGCTTGAATATTAACCCTTGGTGATGCAGGTGCCCGCTCTTGTGCATAAGCCTGAGGTTCTTCCTGTTCCTCCTCATCAGCAGGAGGTTGTTCTGTATAATCTGCTGGAGCAGCTGAAGCCTCCAGTACTGTTTCTGCCTGTGATGGCGTTTGTTCTGTATAATGCTGTGCAAAAGAGATACTTTGATCCTCTGTCTTCTGATCGCGGGTTTCTGCTTTTAATTCAGCTTCTATCTCATTTTCAGTATATTCCTTAGAAAACTCATAGCCCTGCGCTTTGGCTTCTTTTTCCTCACGAGCTTCTGTTTGCGCTTCTGGCTCTTTCGACTCCACATATTCTTGAGCAGACTGGTAGCTCTTCACCTCAGCATTTTGTTCTTCACGTGCTTCTGCTTGCGCTTCTACCTCTGTCGACTCCACATATTCCTGAGCAAACTGGTAGCTCTGCTTCTCAATATCTTGTTCCTCACGTGCTTCTGCTTGCGCTTCTACCTCTGTCGACTCCACATATTTTTGAGCAAATTGGTAGCTCTGCACCTCAGCATTTTGTTCTTCACGTGCTTCTGCTTGCGCTTCTACCTCTGGTGACTCCGCTTTTCCCTTAGCAAACTTATACCCTTGCACCTCAGGCTCTTGATTGTCACTGCTATCTGCTTCTGTTTCCTCTCGGTTCACTTCTATTTCTTCTTCCCCTGCATACTCCTCTTGAGACAACTGATACCCTTGTTCCTCGGTTTCCTGTTCCGCGGAAACATCTGCTTCTGTTTCCTCTCGATTCACTTCTACCTCTTCTTCCGCTGCATTTACATCTTGAGAAAACTGATACCCTTGCTCCTCCGTACCATGTTCTTCTCTTGCATCTGCTGTTGATTCTTCCAGCTTACTTGCAGCTGGTTCTTCTTTCGCAAACTGATAGCCTTGCTGCTCATATTCCTGATCATCACGTGCTTGGGCTTCGATCTGATTTGCAATTTCGTCTGTATAAGATTTTGCCTGTTCTCCTTGCGGGAATGCTGCAGGAGGGAAATAAGGCTGCTGCGGTGCTTGTGGCTGCGATTGTCTTCTCTCTTCCAAGACACCGTAAATGGCAACCGTCGCATGGAGTTCAAGCACATTACTGCCAGGAACTTCATAATCAAAGTTGTCAATTGTGACATACACGTCATTCAGCTGCTTGATACGATTTTTCGGAACAGATATTTCAACCGGGAAACGATGATAAAATGTATTCGTTCCTGCTTCCTGTTTCTCGACGTTTTCCATTTCTCTTGTACCAGGGCTGACAGCGACTGCACTTCCTTCGACAACCTCCTGAAGAGGGTAATATTCACCTGTAAGTTCGATGACACCTCGAACAGAAATTTCATGCTCAAACTCCTGGATACTGATCTCCGGCTCCAATGCGATTCCAATTAAATCTTGCAACTGTGCGTCGGCACGGAAACTGAGTGATTCTTGTATATCAAACATAAAAGGTGTTGTCTCATTTGAAGACATGTGGAATCCTCCTTCCAAGATTTAAGCGTTCCTCTGTACTAAAACCTATGCTTACACCCAATCACATATGTAAAGAAAATCCTTTGTCCTCATGAAAAAAAGCCCAAGCATATGCTTGGGCTTTTACGTTTAAGATGCTGCTATTTTCTTGAATGCCTGTCTTGCTGCTTCGATTGTAGCTTCAATATCTTCATCCGTATGAGCAGCTGATAAGAACAGCCCCTCGAATTGAGAAGGAGGCAGGAAGATGCCAGCTTCGATCATTTCCCGATAGTACATGGAGAAGTGATCCAAATTGGATGTCTTCGCTGTGTCAAAGTTGATGACAGGAGTATCCGTAAAGAAGACACCCACCATCGAACCGGCACGATTCACTTGTAACGGAATTACGAATTCCTCTGCAGCTGCTTTGTATCCTTCTGCAAGACGGTCAGCGTGCGCATTGATGCGCTCATACGCCGCTTTATCCATTGCTGCCAATGTTTCGTAACCAGCAGTCATCGCAAGCGGATTTCCTGAAAGTGTTCCTGCTTGGTAAATATCACCCGCTGGAGCAACACGATCCATGATTTCCTTACGGCCGCCATAGGCACCGACAGGAAGACCACCGCCGATGATTTTACCAAGGCAAGTCAAGTCTGGTTCAACGCCGAAGTGACCTTGCGCAGAATGATAGCCGACTCGGAAACCAGTCATGACTTCATCGAAAATGAGCAAAGCGCCATGCTGCTTTGTGATGTCACGAAGTCCTTCAAGGAATCCTGGCTGAGGCGGGACAACACCCATATTCCCGCAGACTGGCTCAGCAATAACAGCTGCAATATCATCTCCATACTGTTCAAAAGCATATTGAACGCTTTCCAGATCGTTGTACGGTACGGTAATCGTATTACGGGCAATTGTTTCTGGTACACCCGGGCTATCAGGAAGTCCAAGTGTCGCCACACCAGAACCTGCTTTGATCAAGAGGGAATCTCCATGGCCATGATAGCTGCCGACGAATTTCAGGATCTTGTCACGTCCAGTGAATCCACGTGCCAAACGAAGGGCACTCATTGTCGCTTCTGTACCGGAGTTGACCATGCGAACGATATCCATCGATGGAATCCGCTCTTTCACCAAAGCTGCCATCTTGTTCTCCATCACAGTCGGCGCACCGAAGCTTGTCCCTTTCTCCGTGATTTTCTTCAGACCTTCCACAACTCGGTCATCGGCATGTCCCAAAATGAGAGGTCCCCAGCTTAGGACATAGTCGATGTACGTATTGCCATCGATATCTGTAATTTTTGAACCCTTACCGCTATCCATGAAAATAGGATCCATCCCTACGGAACGGAATGCACGAACCGGGGAATTAACTCCGCCTGGCATATGCTGTTTCGCTTCTTCGAATGCTGCTATCGACTTTTCAAAGCTTTTCATCTGAATTCCTCCTCGTTCAGTTATCTTCCTTCAGCCATCTTGCGACATCTTTCGCAAAGTAAGTCATGATCAAATCAGCACCCGCACGTTTCATGCCGATCATTTTTTCCATAACAATTGCTTTCTCATCGATCCAGCCGTTCAAAGCTGCAGCTTTTACCATGCTGTATTCGCCGCTGACATTGTATGCAACGATCGGAGCATTGAATTGATTACGCACATCACGGATGATATCCAAGTAAGCAAGAGCTGGTTTCACGATAAGGAAGTCTGCATTTTCTTCAATATCAGATGTTGCTTCGCGCAGTGCTTCTCTTCTGTTTGAAGGATCCATTTGATACGTTTTGCGGTCCCCGAATTGCGGCGCGCCTTCAGCTGCTTCGCGGAATGGACCGTAAAAAGCAGAGGCGTATTTGACAGAATAAGCCATAATCGGAATGTTCGTAAAGCCGGCTTCATCCAGTCCCTTGCGGATGGCTTGTACATAGCCGTCCATCATATTAGAAGGGGCAATGATATCAGCTCCTGCTTTTGCCTGGCTCACTGCAGTATCTACTAAATAGCCTAATGATTCATCATTATCGATTATTCCGTCATGCACGATGCCGCAGTGTCCATGGGATGTATATTCGCAAAGGCAAGTATCAGCAATCAAAAGGAGCTCAGGGACTTCCTGTTTAGTCTGGCTGATTGCACGCTGTACGATGCCGTGGTCATGGAAAGCACCAGTTCCGACTTCATCTTTTTCAGCAGGTATACCGAAAAACAGCACCGATTTGATGCCTAATTCGCTTACTTCCTTCATTTCAGCTGATAAATTATCTAAAGACAGCTGGAATACACCTGGCATGGAGGAAACCTCATTACGTACATTTTCGCCCTCAACAACGAAAACTGGGTAAATCAAGTCATCCACTGTTACTTCTGTTTCTCTTACTAATGCCCGCATGTTTGCTGATGTACGCAAACGGTGGTGGCGTTTGAATTCTGCCATTGTCATTCACCTGTCCTTTGTTCATAGTAATGTAATAACGCATCGATCATTGCTTCTGCCGTGTACTGAGCAGGCAGCAAAATATTCCGGAAGCCATGCCGCTTGGCAGCTTCCTCTGTTGTCGGTCCAATGACGAGACAAGGTTTATCCAACTGATCCTTTTCCACTTCAGGCTGGGAAATAAAAGAAAGAAAGGCCTCGATCGACGATGGACTTGTAAACGTCAATACTTCCGGTTTGTCCTTTTGCAGGACCATATTCAGAAGCTCTTGGTTACATCTCTCTTCTACCGTATCATAGACGACCATTTTCTCGAAGTCATAGCCATTCTGTCTCAATCCGTTTGCTAATGCCGGCCTTGATAAATTCCCTTGTATAAGCAGTATCCGGCTAGAAGGATCATATATTGCGCTGAAAGTTTCCGCTAAGCAATCTGCGGTATAAGCAGCCGGCACTAAATCTGCCTTCCTGCCAAGCACTCTTTCTACAGCCTCAGCAGTCTTTTGTCCGACTGCAGCAATATGGCAAAGCTTCCAGTTCTCCATATTGGAATACTTGCTCACCAGTGCATGGAAGTGCTCTACTCCATTCATGCTGGAGAAGAACAGCCAGTCAAAGCGATCAGCTTGCTGGCTAAGCATTTGATTTTCTGTATTTGTCCTCGTTCGAAATGTCAGTAAAGGCACCATAATTGGTCTTGCGCCTGCTTGATCCAGCTGTTCAGCTAATCGGACAGCCTGCTGCTTCGGGCGCGTTACGAGCACCTTCACGGCCGGCAGCCGGCTCAATTGGATTCCGACTCCTGAATCGCTTTGGTGATGATGTCCTGCGCGCCTTGTTCCTGCATCCTTTCAGCGGCAAGCTTACCGACTTCCTGTGGATCAGCTCCACGCACTTCTTCTTTGAATACTTGTTTCCCGTCAGCAGAAGCTATCAAAGCTGTCAAGACAACATCGTCTTCTTCCATATGGGCTACTCCGGCAATCGGTACTTGGCAGCTTCCGTTCATCAAATAAAGGAAAGTACGTTCAGCAGCTACCGTCTGCTGTGTGTAAGAATCGTTGATCTTCGCCAAAAGCTCAATCAATTCCATATCTGTATCACGGCACTCGATGGCAAGTGCGCCTTGGCCGATAGCTGGCAGGCAAAGGTCTGTTTCAAGGAATTCAGTAACGATGTCATCACTCCATCCCATCCGCTTCAAACCAGCAGCAGCTAGAACAATCGCATCAAAATCTTCGTTTTCAAGCTTTTTCAGGCGCGTGTCGATGTTTCCGCGTATTGGTTTGATTTCGATATCCGGTCGAATCGCAAGAATCTGTGATGCGCGACGCAGGCTGCTTGTTCCGACAATCGCTCCCTCCGGCAATTCTCTCAAGGAAACGTTATTCTTTGAAATAAATGCATCCCGGTAGTCCTCCCGAACTGGAACACTTGCAATCGTCAGACCGACAGGAAGCTCGGATGGCATATCCTTCATGCTATGTACGGCCATATCGATTTCCTCATCATACATAGCTTGCTCTATTTCCTTGACGAACAACCCTTTTCCTCCAACCTTTGAAAGTGTAACGTCCAGGATTTTGTCTCCCTTTGTTTCGATTTTCTTGATTTCGAATTCATATGGCGCTCCAGCTTGTTTCAATTGCTCGATAACCCACTTTGTCTGTGTGAGTGCCAAATTACTTTTTCTTGAACCAACGATAATTTTTCGCATTGCTCTCCTCCTAAGGAACTTCGGATTTACCCAGTAAAATGAAATGATGAATACGTGCTAAGCAAGAAGAAATTGATGATGAGGATCAGAAAGGCTGCAATAGTATACATTGCCAGCCCTTTCCCCCTGACACCTCTTGCCAAACGCAGGAACAGATAAATTGCATAGACGGCAAGCACCGTCAGCGAACCGATTGTTTTCCAATCATACCAATAGAAGACGGCTGTTGTCGTATAAGCCCATACAATCCCCATCACAATGGATAGCAATAATAAAGGCGTCCCGATTGTGATGGAAGTGAAGATATATGTTTCTAGCTTGCCCAAGTCACCAAGCCTTGTCCACCATCTATATCCTTTTTTCCGCTTCAGAAGCTGGAATTGAAATAAGTACATAACAGCGAAGACAAAGGACAGGGTGAAAAATCCATACGCCAGAATAGCCAGCGTAATATGTGCGATCAGCACTTCATCCATAAAAGGAATCGTCTGCGTCCATTGCCGCTCATAAGCTGAGCTTGCAATATATAATAACATCATAAAAAAGCCGACCACATTCAAGAAGAAGGTGAGAAAATCGACTTTGTAGATGCGGTTGATGAATAAGGAAAGCGACACGAGGACCCATGCATAGAAGTATAACCCTTCATAAACGTCCTTTACCGGCAACCCGGCATGCGCAATCATTTCCTGCAATAAAAAAAGGCTCTGGAAGAACCATACCAAAGTAAGCAAACGGAAGGCGAAAACATTCGCCTTCCGATTCTTTTGTATAAAATCGATAAAATAGCTGAAAATGCTGGCTGCATATAGAAGTAAAATGATTTCATAAAGATAAGCGGGTACCTGCATCTATAAGCCCTTCTTTTTATCTGGTTGTGGAAGCACTTGGTACAGACTGAAGCTTATGTGACTCTGTGCGCTCCAGTTTGATAAGATTATTCTGTTTATCCAGCACCGCTTTTTCGATTCCAAAGATCTCTGCGAACTGCTGAATCAGTTCTTCGCTGTTCTCGCGGCCGGCAAGCTCTTTTGCCTGCGTAATCGGCTGTTTGAGCAGCTGATTGATGATACTTTTCGTGTGCTTGTTCAGCACTCGCATATCACGTTCGCTAAGGTCAGGCAGCTTCCGTTCCAAACTCTTCATAGTCTCAGCCTGGATAGATGCTGCTTTACGGCGAAGCTCAGAGATGACTGGCACAACACCTAATGTCTGCAGCCATACTTTGAAGTCAACGATGCCGCCTTCGATCATGATTTCGATTTTCTCAACCGCTTCCTGACGTGCAGCCAGGTTTGCATCGACAACATCCTGCAAGTCATCGATATCATATAAGAACGTGCTTTCCAATTCATCCACGTCTGGATTAATATCACGCGGTACAGCAATATCGACTAAGAATAATGGCTGGCCTTTGCGTTCCTTGTGAACGGCTTGAAGCATTTCCTTATCGAGTACATATCCTGGTGCACCTGTAGAGCTGATGACAATATCTGCATCATGCAAAGCACTGTCCAGTTCATCCCAACCAGCTGCTTTGCCATTGAACAAAGCTGCCAGCTGTTCTGCCTTTTCTTTCGTCCGATTGACTACCGTAACATCTTTGACGCCTGAACCGTGCAAATTCTTTGCTGCCAGTTCCCCCATTTTACCAGCGCCTAGGATGACGATTCGTTTAGAAGAGATATCACCGAAGATCTTCTTGGACAACTCAACCGCTGCATAGCTGACAGAGACAGCATTTTCTCCGATTCCTGTCTCTGTATGCGCACGTTTCGCTACGGTAACAGCCTGTTTGAACAATTCATTATAAATCGTTCCGGATGTATGCAGCTCCTGTGCTTTTTGGAAAGCCCTTTTCAGCTGACCAAGGATCTGAGTTTCCCCTACAACCATGGAGTCCAGTCCGCTCGCTACCTTGAACAGATGCTCCACAGCTCTTTCGTCCTCGTGAAATGTAAGATAAGATGCAATCTCGTCTTTTTCGATGCCGAACCATTCAGACAAGAATTTCTTTATATAATAGCGGCCAGTATGCATCTGGTCGACCACTGCATAGATCTCCGTGCGGTTGCATGTCGAAACAATGACGTTCTCGAGCATGCTTTTCTGGTTGGAGAGTGCTTGCATCGCTAAGCCAAGCTCTTCTTCCTTGAAACTTAGTTTTTCTCTTATTTCAATCGGGGCTGTGCGATAATTGATTCCAGCAACTAACATGTACATTCCCTTTTTCCCCCTTGAAAACCTGTCGCTCTTACTAGTATAACACTATGGTATTTCTGTCCTATTCAAATTTGTGAACAGAATCGTAAACAATTGTGTTAGGATAGAGTGTGTGTTTATTTGAATGTTTGTGAATGATTTCATAAGTACATATAACAAGTTAACACAGCTAGTCATGATAATCAACGATTTAATCTTATTTAATAATAATTATTATGTGGAGAGATGTTATGACGAAGAAAAATGCTTTTGCGGGATTCCTTTTACTAGGGATCGGAGCTTATTTCCTGTTACGCCAGTTACGAGTACCCTTGTTTGTCGACTTTTATTCGTGGCCGACTTTATTGATCATCATTGGCGCCGCACTATTATTGCATGCTTATCTTACGAAAGATCATAAAAACTTATTCGCCGGATACTTTATTCTAGGATTGGGTATTCATTTCCATGGACTGAGGCACTACAGCTTCTGGACCGATAGTTGGGGAGCTTATCCCTTCTTAGCCGGCGCTGCTTTGTTCATTGCGGCACTTAAAACGAAAAAAGGTTATGTATTGGCAATCTTGCTGCTTGCTCTTGGCGTATTTGCCATAGCAGCACCTCAGCAGCCTGCCTGGTTTGGATGGCTCGATAGGACAGCAGGCTTTATAAGTAATTATTGGCCGGTTCTGCTCATCCTCGCTGGTGCTTATCTTCTTTTCCGAAAAAAATAACCGTACAAGCCTAGGCTTGTACGGTTATTTTTCATAGGAATTGTTTCAATACTCCCCATGCTTCCTCTTTTCCTTCACCTGTTTCAGAGGAAAATGGAAGGATGATATCTTCTTGTAACAGCTGCAATTTATCTGCAGCCCGCTTGATATGCTGTACACGTTTCCCTTTCGGAATCTTATCCAGCTTCGTTGCAACTACAACAACCGGCAATTCATAATGCTTCAAGAAATCATACATCGTTACGTCATCCTTCGTCGGTTCATGCCGAATATCGACAAGCAGTACAACCGCCTTCAGGTTTTCACGCTCCGTGAAGTATTCCTCCAGCATTTTGCCCCAAGCATTACGTTCCTTCTTCGAGACCTTGGCATAGCCATAGCCTGGCACATCCACGAAATGGAAGCGATCATTGATTTTATAAAAATTCAATGTCTGCGTCTTCCCCGGCTTCTGGGATGTGCGGACCAAGTTCTTCCGGTTGATCATCTTATTGATAAAAGATGATTTTCCTACATTCGAGCGGCCAGCTAAAGCAATCTCCGGCATATGTGTCTCCGGATATTGCTTTTTCGATACCGCGCTGATTACTATTTCTGCTTCAGTTACTTTCATGTTTATCTTCCACCAATGCGTATTTTAATACCTCATCAAGATGGCTGACTTTAATAAACGTCATGTCTTGCTTGATTGTATCCGGTATCTCTTCCAAATCCCTGTCATTATCAGCTGGGAAGAGGATTGTTGTAATACCTGCCCGGTGAGCACTCAAGCTCTTCTCCTTCAGTCCGCCGATCGGCAGGACACGTCCGCGAAGGGTGATTTCACCTGTCATCCCGACTTCCTTCCGTACCGGTCTGCCAGTCAGTGCACTCGTCAAGGCAGTGGCGATCGTAATACCAGCAGATGGACCATCCTTCGGTGTTGCTCCTTCCGGCACATGGATATGGATATCATAGTGCTCATGGAACGATGGATCAACGCCGAGTTCTTCGGCATTGGAACGGATATAGCTGAATGCAGCCTGAGCTGATTCCTTCATAACATCACCTAGCTTCCCGGTAAGGGTCAGTTTCCCTTTACCTGGAGACAAGGAGACTTCTATTGATAATGTATCTCCGCCAGCAGTCGTATAAGCAAGACCTGTCGCTGCGCCAACTTGATTCTCCTCTTCCATTAAACCATACCGGAACCGTGGACGTCCAAGCAATTCTTCCACTTTCTTCGCGCTTACTGTCACCCGTTTCTTATCTTCGGAAACAATGATACGAGCAACTTTACGGCAAACTGCTGCCAGCTGCCGCTCCAAACCGCGTACCCCAGCTTCTCTTGTATAACGACGGACGATATGTTCCAGTGCTTCATCCTTCACGAGAATGTTGCCTTTTTTCAGGCCATTTTCTTTGATCTGCTTCGGCAGCAGATGTTCTTTGGCAATATGCAGCTTTTCCACTTCTGTATAACCAGCAATGCTGATGATCTCCATCCGGTCTAGAAGCGGTCCTGGGATTGACCCTAAGTTATTCGCTGTTGCAATGAACATGACATTGGAAAGATCGTACGTCTCTTCGATGAAATGATCACTGAATGAGCTGTTTTGTTCCGGATCAAGCACTTCGAGCATAGCTGATGATGGATCGCCTCGGAAGTCATTGGACATCTTATCGATTTCATCAAGAAGAAAGATTGGATTCGTCGTTCCAGCCCGGCGCATACCTTGCATAATTCGTCCTGGCATCGCGCCGACATATGTCCGGCGATGTCCCCGGATTTCCGCTTCATCTCGCACGCCGCCCAATGAAATACGGACAAATTTCCGATTGATTGCTTTAGCAATGCTTGTAGCCAAGGATGTCTTCCCGACCCCTGGAGGCCCAGCAAGGCACAGAATCGGACCTTTCAAGGAATTAGTCAGTTTTTGAACGGCCAAATATTCCAATATCCGTTCCTTCACTTTATCCAGGCCGTAATGATCTTCGTTAAGTGTCTCTTCAGCATGAGGAATATCCAGATTATCTTCTGTCTGCTTCTTCCAAGGCAAAGCAATCAGCCATTCCAAATAATTGCGAATAACAGAGCTTTCTGCAGAGCTCTGCGGTACACGCTCATAGCGGCGCAATTCCTTTTCAGCGACTTCCTTCATATGATCTGTCATATCGGAGGCTTCGATATCAGCCCGGAACTGCTCAATCTCTCCGGACTTGCCATCGCGATCACCAAGCTCCTTCTGGATCGCCTTCATTTGCTCGCGCAAATAATATTCTTTTTGTGTCTTCTCGACTGATTGTTTGACGCGTAGACCGATTTTCTTCTCAAGATCCAGCACTTCCCGCTCATTCGTAATGATCGTGATGATATGACGCAGACGTTCTTTCACATCTTGCATCTCAAGAATCTCCTGCTTGTCATCCAATCGCAGTGTCAGATGAGAGGTTATCATGTCTGCCATGCGTCCCGGTTCCGTAATATCCGTCAAGGTAGCAAACGTCTCTTGACCAATTTTCTTTGAAACCTTTATGTATTGCTCAAACTGCTCCAAAAGCGCACGCATCAATGCTTCTTCCTCATTTTTCGTACCATGCATGTCTGGTCTTTCTTTGATTTCAACCATGAACTGCTTGTCATCCTCCAGGAAGCGGATGATTTCAGCACGGTATAATCCTTCTACCAATACACGCATCGTCCCATTCGGAAGCTTCATCATCTGATTGACTTTTGCTACCGTACCTATATGATGGATTTCCTCTTCTGTAGGTTCATCCAAATCCACTTCTTTTTGCGCAGCCAAAAAGATTGTTTCTCCTTCAAGCATCGCTCGTTCCAATGCATGAACGGATTTTTCCCTGCCTACATCCAAATGTAGAACCATCGTCGGAAAAATTAGCAAACCCCTTAAGGGTAAAAGAGGCGTTACCAGTGTCTTCTCTTTTTCCATCGTGACACCTCCAAATGTCTGTCTTCTTCAGTTCTTCTTAAAGTATATACACATCCACAGTACTGTACCCATACTTTGTGAAAATCAAGAAAAAAATCCCTTGCCACCAACTGTAACAAGGGATTTGCTGTACATGATCATCTGCTTGTCAGATAAAGATTATGCACTCTCTTTCGGAGATTGCTGATTCTCATCTGTTACGGTACCATCATGCAGTACAAACTTCGGACGGCCATTCTCAAGCAGTACTGTATCTTTTGTTATGATGCATTGCTTGATATCATCACGGGATGGAAGCTCATACATAACGTCAAGCATGATACCTTCCATGATGGAGCGCAGACCCCGTGCACCAGTTTTACGTTCGATAGCCAATTTGGCAATCTCACTAAGTGCATCTTCCTCGATAACCAATTCAACCTGGTCCATCTGGAAGAGCTTCTGATATTGTTTCACCAATGCATTTTTAGGTTTAGTCAAAATTTCAACCAAAGCTTCCTCATCAAGCGGCTCCAGGCTGCCGATAACAGGCAGACGGCCGATGAATTCTGGAATCAAACCGAATTTCAATAGATCCTCCGGCAATACTTTGGAAAGATACTCGCCTTTATCGAGTGTTTGGTTGCCTTCATTAGCACCAAAACCGATAACCTTGTTGCCAAGACGGCGTTTGATGATTTGCTCGATTCCATCGAAGGCACCACCACAGATGAATAGGACGTTTGTCGTATCAATCTGGATGAATTCTTGATGCGGATGCTTACGGCCGCCTTGTGGCGGAACGCTTGCCACCGTACCTTCCAGGATTTTAAGAAGTGCCTGCTGCACACCTTCACCGGAAACATCACGAGTGATGGATGGGTTTTCGGATTTACGTGCTACTTTATCGATCTCATCGATGTAAATGATACCTTTTTCAGCTTTTTCAACATCGTAGTCAGCAGCTTGAATCAATTTAAGCAAGATGTTCTCTACATCTTCCCCAACGTAACCTGCTTCTGTTAAAGAAGTTGCATCCGCAATCGCAAATGGTACGTTCAGGATACGCGCCAATGTTTGAGCTAGTAATGTCTTACCACTACCAGTCGGTCCGATCATGGCAATATTACTCTTAGACAATTCCACATCATCTGAGCTCTTACCGGAATTGATACGCTTGTAGTGGTTGTAAACCGCTACAGCAAGATTTTTCTTCGCTTTATCCTGTCCGATGACGTAATCGTTTAGGATATCGCGGATTTCCTGTGGCTTCGGAATTTCTTTGAACTCAACTTCTTCTTCGTTTCCAAGTTCCTCTTCCACGATTTCAGTGCACAAATCGATGCACTCATCACATATATAGACGCCTGGTCCGGCTACTAATTTACGTACTTGGTCTTGGCTTTTGCCGCAGAAGGAGCATTTAAGCTGCCCTTTTTCTTCATTAAATTTAAACATCATTTCACCCCTCGAATGTAATATCTATATATGATATCTCGAAAGATCAAACACATTCTGGATGCGCCCAGCCTTCCTTTAGCCAATCATATCAGATAACAGCAGTATTAAAAAGCAAAACACTTTTTCCAACAGTATTAGCTAAATGAACGCAGGTAAACCCTGCAAAGGAAGATTTCTCTCCAAATCAATTTGGCAAATTCTGCATACGCGAAAAAAGAGGTACGTTTTATTATGGAGTTTTTTTTGTAAAAGTCAAATCATATGTATGTAGTATATGTAAACGAAAATGCCGTTCATGCACGTAATTCCACAGAAGGGTTAACAATACCTTCTGAAAATACGTTTTATTTTTAGAAAAACAAGGCACAGTGATTGCTGCCTTGTTTTTCTATTATGTCTTATGCAGTTTTGCTGTTGTCTACCAATACATCGATAGCTTTTTGGAACTTCAGATCATCTTTGATAGCGTCTGTGTTGCCGCCAAGCATTTGAGTCAATTGCTCTTTGTCTGTTTGGTACATTTCAGCCATTTTTTCAAGCTCAGCGTTAACGTCTTCGTCTGTTACTTCAACGTTTTCAGCTTGCGCGATCGCTTCAAGTGTCAAGTTCGTTTTCACACGTTTGCCAGCATCTTCTTTCATTTGCTCGCGAAGTGCAGCTTCGTCCTGACCGGAGAACTGAGAGTACATTTCAAGAGTCATGCCTTGCATTTGAAGGCGTTGTTCGAATTCACGAACCATGCGATCCAGCTCTGTATCTACCATTGCATCTGGAACGTCAACTTTCGCGTTATCAGTAGCAAGGTTGATCAGCTGCTCACGTTTGTTGTTTTCCGCTGCATTTGTTTTTTCTTCTTGTAGACGGTTTTTCGTTTTTTCACGAAGCGCATCCAAAGATTCTACTTCTTCGTCTACGTCTTTTGCGAATTCATCATCAAGCTCAGGAAGTTCCTTTGCTTTGATTTCATGGATTTTCACTTTGAAGACTGCTTCTTTACCAGCAAGCTCCGCAGCATGATATTCTTCAGGGAATGTCACGTTGATATCGGACTCACTGCCGGATTCTTTACCTACTAGCTGTTCTTCGAATCCAGGGATGAAGCTGCCAGAACCGATTTCCAAGGAATGGTTTTCTGCTTTGCCGCCTTCGAATGCTTCGCCATCAACGAAACCTTCAAAATCGATAACGACTGTGTCGCCTTCTGCTGCAGTTCCTTCTTCTTTGACAACCAATTCAGCTTGTCTGTTGCGAAGTGCATCGATTTCTTTTTCAACATCTTCGTCAGTTACAGTAGTATCTTCTGCTTCTACTTCAAGACCTTTGTAGTCGCCAAGCTCTACTTCTGGTTTAACAGTTACAGTAGCTTTGAAGATAAGCTCTTTGCCTTGTTCGATCTGCTCAAGATCTACATCCGGCTGTGCAACAGGCTCGATGCCAGTTTCTTCAACAGCGTTCATGTAAGCACCTGGAAGAACGATATCAATCGCATCTTGGTACAAAGATTCTACACCGAAGCGTTGTTCGAAGATTTTACGTGGTACTCTTCCTTTACGGAAACCTGGTACCTGAACTTGTTTAACTACTTTTTGAAACGCTTGATCAAGCGCTGCGTCCAATTCCTCAGGAGATAGGGTGATTGTTAAAATACCCTCGTTCTTGCCTTCTGTTCTTTCGAATTTTGCTGACATAATATTCCCTCCAACATCTATCGTTTGTTACATGTTAATCGTTCTCAATTCTAGCATAATATAAGTTATTAACTAGTACTGGTTTACAACCATCTTATTATAACATATTCATAGTCGCTTTCAACACTAACGATACGAACTCTGTCATTCCTCGGCGACAGTCAGATATTTCGCTTCCAATGTAATGATCTCTTCCATCATGGAAGCGATTCTCTGTGCTTCCTTTTCGGTAACAGCGGGCTGATCGATTTGCAGATAACTGCTTGCCAGCTTCTGAAGCGCAGCAGCCAGAACAGCACCGTCTTCTTCTGATGGAACCATTGGATATCGTACATACATATAACGTTGCAATAGCTTATACACCAGGTCGTAAAGTGATGGATTCTGCTGCTCAAGAAGATGCAAATGCTGCAGTACCTGTTCCATCCCTTCCGATTTATCGACCGTTGCCAGCTTTTCCGGGACAACTGTCATCGTTTCTTTCATCTTATGTATCGTGACTGGGAATTCGATTTCCTGCTTGACTAGCCACTCCAGTACGGCAGTCTGTACAACTGGATCTGATTCCTCATCAAGCAGGAATGCTTCCATCTTCTGTACATGCGGACTGACATCAAACGAATGGCATTTCTGGATGAGCTGCCATTGAAGGGCAGCATCCTGGTCTTTGCGTGCTTTTTCGAAATTATGTATAAGCTGATCTGCAGTCGTTTGATTCTTATCTTCTGCCATTTTACGGCTTACCTTCTGCAGCTGGTCAAACGATGTCTTAAGCGGTGCCGGTATTTTCTCTGTTGCATACACCTCGTCCAGCAGCTCCACTACTTCGTCGTAGCGCCCAAGCTGGAACAGCAGTGTCAAATGAATATGTAAGTATTGCAGGTAATCCTTATCCCTGGCAGCCAGCAGCTGCAAGGACATCTCTTCCGCCTCTTCATGTCTGCCCAGCTCCATTAAACATATCAGGCGCCCAGTCAGAATTTCCGGCTGACGGTAACCATAATCGAGAAGCTGTTCAAACTTCCCAATTGCATCGGTATAATTCTTCTCCTGCAGCTCCTTCATCCCTTCCCGCTCCAGCCGCGTCTTCAGACCCGGGAACAGGACAACATTATTCTCTTTATCCATCGGCAACATCCTCATTAGATTTTCAGTTAGAGACCCAATAACAGCTATACCCTTAAATGTAACAAAGAAAACGCAGATTGCAACTTAAAAATGGCAAAAAGCTGTGAATCCGTGCATCCACAGCCTCTTAATACTATTCCCTACTTTTCTTGGGGATCCTCAGACCGAGGTCTTCTGAAGGGTATAACATTGTCCATGCGGAGAGGTGTAGCATCGTCTTCCTCTACTTCATCGAGAAAATCAAACAACCGCTGCTGCATATCACCCAGCTCAGAGGCCGTACCACTTTCATCACCTTCCTGGTCATAGATATTACGCTTGATCTGAAGGTAAAATTCCTTCAAGGGCTTATCTGTATATTGACTCAGAAGCCGATCAGATAATGTATATTCCTGCTGCAGTTCCAGGTCATAGATGCGGACCATGAAGTATTTCCCGAAAGGAACGGATCCAATAAACCGATAACGTTTCGTCTCATCTAAATACATAGGCCACCTCCAACAAAAGTGTAGCATGTATCGACTCCCATATGCATATTTTCTCCATAATATACAGAAAACTTACATTTAATTAACTATTATAATCGAGGTGACTGCCTAGAAGGAGCGGCTCTGTTCGTCCGCTGTACCTGTAACAAGAACCCCTCTTCCGGGATAAGATTCCACATGATTACCACGCAGGTATGCACCAGTTATAGGTGACTGCTCATCACCTTTCAGCCTTATCGCTGAGGCATAATTTCCGCCGCCGCAGATGGTGTTCTGTATGACCAGGAAATTCTTGATAGGGTTGCTGCGCCCAGTAGGACGGTTCTTGCTGTCCGTGTCATTTCTGCCGTCTACATGATTTGGATGAATAGCAATCCCACCACCACATGATTCTATTCGATTATTGTAAAGAACAACATTCCGCCATGAATAAGCACGGACAGCCCATTGGAGCGTTTCCTTCATTACATTGTCTGTCACGAAAATACGTTCATGCCATCTGTCTGCTGTTGCAGAGTGTGATCCAATAGCCCTTCCCCAGCTTCCTTTTGTCTCAGACGGCCCAAAACTATTGTGATGAACCCAAATATCCTGACATGTTGTGTGGTCGAACACAGATCCTCCCCACGGGAAAACCCTGCGTGCTTTAGCTAAATCAAGCTGAATTGCTTCACTGTATGTGCGCTTTCCCCCACGGTCATCATAGCCGAGGAACTGACAATGGCGCACTTCGATATTACGTACAGCATTCAATTCGATTGCATGCCCTCCGCCATGTTCCACCAGCCGCAGCTGTTCGATAATCACATTCTCCGCATGCGCCAGCACAAAGCTAGTGCCTCCACGGTAGGCTGGGTAGTTTGCATCCCACGTTCCGCCTCGAATGATCAGATTGCCATTGCCGCTATAAGAACGCATTCGATTCCGCCTGCGTAAATTTAGCAGCATCGGTCCATGATGCTTTTTTCGGAATATAGAATTATCATCCGCCTCAAAGAACGTGTTTGGCTTGAGACGTAAAGGACGTCGCAGTGTGTAAAGTCCTGGCGGAAAGACAATATGTATGCCCTTCTTTCGATCAGCCAAGTTCAACAGCTGCTGAATACCTTTTGCATCATCATGTCTTCCATCCGCTCTGACCAGCGGGTGATCGGTTGCTACTACTGTATAAGCTGACTTTAACAATTCATCTAAATGATTGCTTGTTCGGCTTATGTCTCGAAGCTTTTCTGCCAGTTGACTGAAAACAGCTGGTAACTTTTGTTCCTTATCCATCCTGCCGCCTCCATTTCGTGAGTATTTTATCCATTAACCGAATTGGAAACGGCTTAATCATATGGAGAGCAACTTTATGGCAAGACCGCAAATGAACGAACAGGAAATCCTGACGCTTTTCCTGCTTTCGGAACGATATTAAAGATGAACGCACCTTTTTCTGGCAGCTGATCCAAGTTCGTCAGCAGCTCCACTTGATAGGAATCCTGTTCCAGCACATAATATTCACCAAGCAACGCACCGTTTTTCTGAAAATCGACTGCTGCATCCGTATCAAATGTCTCATGTCCTACCGCTTTGATATTACGTTCTTCATACAGGAATTTCAGACTATCCAGTGACCAGCCAGGGGAATGACTGTTTCCCTGTTCATCTTTATTATCCATCTGTTGCTGATTTGGCCAGCGCTTGCTCCAGTCCGTGCGTAAAGCAACAAACGTGCCAGGCTCAATCTTGCCATATTCTGATTCAAACGTCAGAATATCATCCACAGACAGTGAATAGTCATGATTTGCAGCAGCTTCTTTGGATTTATCAATTACAACAAGCGGTAATACCAATTCTTTCAGATCGAGTTCTTCTAAATATCGTGTATCCCGCACAAAGTGGATCGGTGCATCCAGATGCGTACCGTATTGTCCCGGAAAAGTAAAGCTCTGGGCGAAGAAGCCATCTTCATGGGAGAATAGTGTTTCGAACATTGCAGAATTGAATGCCGAGAAATGCGGAGACTCAGGACCAAATGTATGCGTCAGATCCACCCACTTCTTTTCTCTTAATACTTCCAACGCTTTACTCAATTCGTTTGACATAAACTCTCACCTCATATAATTAGTTTAAGAGAACACAAAAAACCTCTCCTAAATAAGAAGAGGTTTGCTACATTATGTAGTCCGATTCTTATCTAGTCTGGAATTAGCACAGTACATATAGTCTGTTGCTGAAGCTTCATTGGGCCAGTCCCTCCGCCTCTCTTGATAAGAGAATATTCTGTTAACTAATACTATATAGTAAAACCGCTTAACAGTTCAAGAAAATTAACTATAGCTAGTTATATATTTGGCGACTGCTATCATTGCTCGAGCCCACTATCCTCTTTGATGTTCATAACAATAGACATTCCCGCTAAATCGATTGTGATTAGCCTTACAGAAGGACTCTACCTTTTTAGAGACTGCGACATTACAGATGTAACATTTGGCATTGGTAGACTGTACAGCAGATGTCTCTTTATGTTTCTTCTGTTTCAACGCTTCAATATGCTCTTTTCTAATATTAGGATCCTTTATGTTCTTTTCACTTAATATACTGTGCATACGTGAAATATCTTCATCAGAGAATATAGGAGAATTGCTCTGTACTCTTAAAACATTCATTTTTCTGTTTATGTACTCCGATAATTCCGTATCATAAACGATGAGATCATTCGATTGAACTTTTCTCAGTTCTTCATTCACTTTAAACGTACATCTTCTAGTAAATGAGACAATGGAAACAATATTCGTGTCCTCTTCTAGTGATAGAATCGATTTTAGTGCTTGGACATGTCCATAATTTTGATGAAAAGGATTCATCATCGGAAACTTTCCATTCACACTCCACTTTTCTCTATTTCGATCACCATATATTGTTCCGGCGTAATTTTTTGTTTCAACTACAAATATCGCCCTAGAGGTAAAAATGAAGTGATCAATTTGTGAATATCCTGATTTAGCACGAGAATTAAGGATTAATACGTCACTTAAATAACGGCTGTCCTTAGGAAGCTGATCAAGCTGTATATTGATTTTGTACTCTCCAAGTTCGCCAATTCTGGTTGAATTTATTTTAGGTTTCTTTGCTTTTGATTCTGTTTTAGGTTTTTCCGATTTTACATTTGATTTCTGTGACTTAGATTTTTTACCAAACAACTTTTGAAACAGTTTAATCAGCCTCTTTTCAATTACCACATTCAAATCTGCAGTTGTAAAAAATATAATATAATAGGATAACCTTACCATAGTTTAAATGTAATAATATGTATTAAATTAGATAAATAAAAAAGGAACACCTTATAATAAGGTTATTCCCTTTTTCACAATTCATGTTAACCCATATAAACACTGTCACACGTCCCAGCCTGCGGCTCATAAAAACAATGGTCTTTAAATTGACCCGCAAAAGGCTGACCGTACCATGTCGGAGGGCATGGTGCATACGGGTTAAAATACCAAAGCGCGTACGCAGCAGGCTGTTGTCTCCAGGATTTCAGATTCCTTTCTGCCAATCTTCTTTCCTGCTCACGTGCTCGCTGGTAAAACACATTTCCTTTCTGAACAGCCTCAAATGAGTAATTCCCGCCTTGTATTTGGAAAATAACATCGTTAATCGATCTTACATCTGCAAAATCCAAACAATCAGCTACAGCACGATTTACAATGACATTCCCTACAAACAGCATTCCCAGCTGCCCTTCCCCTTCGGCTTCTGCACGCATCATTCTAGCCATCAAATCAATGTCCGAACTATTGTATTGTACTCTCGCCATGTTATCACCCCACATACAGCGTATGAAAAAGACCCGCTTTCATGTCATTGTATTAGAGGAGGGCTTAGTCATATGTGTGGAAAATTCATTTTTTCTCCCATTCCACACCAGTGTTTTCTATAGGACCAGATAAAATCAATTATGTTCTGCTGCAAAATAGGCTTCCAGCCACGTATCAGCCATCAGTCTATTACCGGCGTCCGTCATATGCACACCGTCTGTTGTCAAATCCGTTTGCGCCGTTTGCAAAAAGGCGGTATGAGTCGGGACGAGTCTCGCGCCATACTTTGCAGCCAATTCCCTTACAATTTCTACATAAGGAATCAACATTTGATTTCCTTTTGATTCATTATTTTCCTCGATAATGGTCGGCTCCATAAGGTAGAGCTCCGCACCAGTATGTTTTGTTTCAGCCAGGATCTTATCGAAGACTTCTCTGAATTCATCCGGATAAACCTGCTCCATTTGAGGCTGATCCAGCTGTCTCCATACGTCATTGATTCCAATTGAAACAGAAATTAAGTCAGGCTTTAATGAGAGCACATCTTCCTCCCATCTTGCCGCCAAATCGGTAACTCGGTTGCCTCCTACTCCTCTATTGGCGATTTCAACCTCTTTTTTCTGCTTCAGTTCATCCTGAATCATTTTTACATAACCATCGCCAATGTCTTGAGGATCCTCGAACCTTCCGCATTCGGTTATACTGTCTCCGATAAAAACCCATTTTTGACTCATCTAGAAACCTCCTTTTTAATTACCAGCCTGCTTACCTGTTTTTTATCCAGTCAGTCGGGCTGCATCCTTTACTTTTCTTAAAAATTTGACTGAAATATTGCGGATTATTTCCATATCCTAATTGCTCTGCAAGTTCGAAAACTTTGATATCCTTCTGACTACCCATAATTTCTACTGCTTTATCAATTTTGCTTTTCATTACATAAGCAGAAAATTTCTCTCCTACTTCTTTCTTGAATAATTTCCCCAGGTAATCTGTGTTCATATATAAGACTTCATTGGCTATCCATTGTAAAGATAGATCAGGGTTTTCAATATTCTCTCTTATGCTGGCAATTATTTTATTTACGACGGCAGAATAGCTGGTAGATTTTTCTGCGTGGCTGCCAGTCATTTTTTCCTTATTCTCTTCCGCCAGTTCTTGGACGACTTCTTCTAAAGCTTCATGGATATCTTCTTCGCTAGATGGCTTCAGCAGGTAATGTTTCACACCAAATCGCATCGCTTTTTGAGCATATTCAAATTCGTTATAACCGGAAAGCAGTATCCATTTGATCAAAGGAGAGATTATTCTCCCTTGTTCGATCAGTCCCATTCCATCCAGACCAGGCATGGTGATATCGGTAATCACGATGTCTGGAGTCTTTTCTTTAATAAAGTCCAACGCTTCCAATCCATTTCTGGCGGTACCATGTAAGACAGTTCCCTGCTGTTCCCATTCTACAATAGAAGATATTCCTTCCAGAAGCATCGGCTCATCATCTACCAGCAGAACTTTGAACACTATCACTTCCTCCTTCATAAGGGATCTTCAGCAAGATTTTCGTTCCCGCGTCTGGTTCACTCAGCACTTGAATTCCGTATAGCGGACCAAACAAGATCTTTAGTCGATTATCTATATTTCTGATGCCCAAGCCAGTACCTTTTGGCCGGTAATGCCCGCTTACTAGTTTATTAATGAGTTCCTTTTCCATTCCAGGTCCGTCATCTGTTACGGAAATAAACGTATTTTCCCCTTCCTGCATTGCTTCAATTGTTATCGTACAAACACCAATAACCTCCTGCAAGCCATATCTTATTGCATTTTCAACCAAAGGCTGAAGACTGAATTTAGGTACCTTGCAAGAGAGAAGATAGTCAGGAATATCGGTGTGAAAACGCAGACGTTCCTGGAAACGATACGATTGAATCGTGATATAGTGATTCACAATCTCCAGTTCATCAGCAAGCGGAATGAGAGCTTCTTTCGTTTCCAATGACGAGCGTAAAATAAAGCCAAGTGACGTTGCCATACGTGACGTCTCCTGATGTTTACCTAGTCTTGCCGACCAATTGATCGATTCCAATGTGTTATATAAAAAGTGAGGATTAATTTGTGCCTGGAGTGTTTTGAATTCCGCATCTTTGATCACGAGCTGCTTCTTATAATTTTCTTCAATCAATGAATGGATCTGGTTCATCATTTTATTGAAGTTTTCATGCATCTGACCTGCTTCATCCTTTGAGAACCTGACGTGACTCTCCACCTTAAAGTCCTCGACCTCCCCTTTTTGCACTCTTTTCATCTTTCTATTCAATGCCTCGATCGGATTGATAATTCCTTTAATGAAGCGAATGCCAAGGAACAGCAGCATCACAAATAACAGGAGATAGATCGTTAATACTGTACTTTTCACTAACGTTACTGCATGGAATAATTGATTGTAGGGAGAGGCTATCATATACGTCCAGTTTGTATAAGCAGCTGAAGAATACGTCACAAAATATCTATCAGCATCATAATTCACTACCTGATATCCATCGCTGCCTTGCACACTGGCCATTAAAAAAGTATCCTTCTTCGTCGTTTCCTGCGGGAAGATAATTTTTCCATCTGAATCGGAGATCAGCAGCTTCATCTCTTTGTCATCCAGACTTCTCTCAAAAGAAGAGACAATATCCTGCATATCAAATCGCACAACGATCATGCCCAGTCTCTCGAACGAAAGATCTGGATAAGCATTTACTTCCCGTGCCACGACAAACGATTTGTCGTGTCTATCAGGCGCAAACCATTCAGCCCCTCCATCCTTTTGATTCGTCCCTTGTTTATATTGAAGCAGCCGTTCATTCCCGATTGTAATGACACGGTTTCCTGCACTATAGCCTCGATCCGTCGTATCGTACAGCTGAATCGAATCTATCGAGTCTTCGAAGGCACCTAAGTCAACGAGCCTCTTTTTAATCGTGACTCCGATTAGATATGCCTCATAATCATCGTCCGTTTCTTTTAGGTTGTAGAGATAAGACTGCAGGTAAGGATCAGTAGATAATCTGTATGAAAACCCTTTCATTTTTTCGATCTCGTTTTCGATCAAAGCAGACGATACCTTCAATGACTGCGCAGACTGACGATGGATCTCATCGTTGTATGTAACAAGGGCATATTGCAGGAGGACCAATCCACCTATACTAAAAGAAATAAGAATGAGAGAGAGTAAGCAAACTAGTTTATATTTCATCTTCAGATTGGAAAATAAGCTTTTGAGTTTTTTCATGCTGCCACTCCCTCTCATACATCCAAGCTAAGAATTCACTATTAACAATGTAATTTCTCTACACTTGAAATGATATCCTCTATATTTTCGAGTAACTTCACATCATATCTTCTAATTTATAAAACCGTTTTGCATTATGGAAATATACATTTTCCTTATCGCCAGCTGATAATTGACTTGTCACTGTATCCTCAAACAGCTGGACAACCTCTGAGTATGAAGCAGACTTCAAACATACCGGCCAATCGCTGCCGAACAAAATCCGATTTAGTCCGAAGGCATCTAAAACGAGCTTCGCATAAGGAGAAATACTTTCAGTTGTCCAGCTGGCACCGACTTTTTCTGGAACAAGACCAGACACCTTACACATGATATTAGGGTATTCCGCAATTTTCCGCATATGACTGGCCCACGGCTCCATTTGTCCGCTATCGATAGGAGGTTTTGCTATATGGTCTATGACACAGTGTATATGAGGCAGCTTTTCTAGCAGCTTAATAATTGCAGGTAAATGTCTTGGGTTTGCCTGTAAATCAATTGGAAAACCCTCATCGGCTAACTTGCTAAGGTTACGGATCACCGTATTTTGTAACAGCCACTCTGAAGGCAAATCTTGAATCATTGGCCGGATTCCTACAAAATAAGGATCTTTTTTATAGGCAGCCAATGTATCTACAGCATGGGCATTATTCAATTCAACCCAGCCTACAACTCCGATTACTTCTTTTCTTGTATTAGCTATTTCCAACAGAAACTCATTTTCTTCTATTGTGGGTGAAGCTTGCACAGCTATCGTTTTGTTTATGTTTCGTTCATGTAGAATGGGTCCTAAATCTTCAGGTAAATAAGAGCGGCTTCTGCTGCCAGGTCCGTAATCAACTTCGGCATGCGTTTTGTGCCAGAAATGTTGGTGAGCATCTATGATCATATATCTACTCTCCTTTCATTAGTGACCTCGAAATGCCAGACAAACACCATGACTTAGCTCATGGTGTTTGTCGCAAATCAGATATCTTATCCAATCAATAAGGACTCTGCTCCATCTATAAATATTTCCGTTCCTGTAATATGACTAGATTCATCAGAAGCTAAAAACTTCACCAAATCTGCTACTTCCTCAGGCTTACCAGATCGTTTATCCAATGGCTTGCTTCCTTCCGGAAATTCAACCGGCACTTTGATTTCATCCAAATCAGGAGATCGTTTTATCGACTCACTGAAATTAGTTTCTATTCCGCCGGGGCAGATGACATTTACACGGATATGGTATTTTGCCAGCTCCAATGCGGCCATTTTAGCGAATGCTGCTTGTGCTGCTTTAGAGGTGGAGTAAGCTGAGAATCCGGCTTGAGAAAAGACTCTGTTTCCACTGACGGAGCTTGTAATGATGATGCTCCCGCCTTGCTGCTTCATGTAAGGAATAGCTGCTTTCACGAGGAAGAATGTACCGTTCAAATTGATGCTGAGAACCTGGTTCCAGTTGTCCACACTCATCGACTCAATCGATGATGTCTCACCAACTATTCCGGCATTGGCGAATACTGCATCGATCCTTCCCCACTGCTCCATCATTGTTATAGCAGCTGCCCCAACTTGATTGTAGTCGGACATATTACAGGGGATGGTAATTACCTTGAATTTCTTTTCTTCCATCTCCGATTTAACTTCTCGCAATTTTGCTTCATTCACATCCAGCAGGCAAACCCGGAAACCGGCATCGGCAAGCTTCAGTGCAGCTGCCTTTCCGATTCCAGAGGCTCCGCCAGAAATGATGGCCGTCTTCTCCACCAACATATCCTCCATTCAAGCAAACCGTTTTTATAGATCTATCAATTCTTTTATGTTCACTGCATTTCCTGATTTTAAGGAATGATTACCTGCAATGCCGGTCATAATGGACATTGCTCCGTCTATGTGGGAAGCTGCGCGGTTGAATGGGTCTGGCTTTGGATTACCGAATAAATCTTCCAGCAGCAGCGTATCTCCTCCGCCGTGTCCTCCGATTCCATTATCCACCTGTACCTCATATGGAATATCGAACATAGGACTGACGACGATTGATAATTGCTCCAGCTGACCTTCCTCAGCTTTGCTTCCTCCCGAATTTACATAGGACTTCTCTATAATGCGCGCATCGATTCTCCCTTTTGTTCCATTAAAGGAGACGATAAAACCTTCCCAAGGCAAGTAGGCATTCAAGCTGTATGTCAGGATTGCTTTACTTTTATAGTTCACCAGCACACCTAAAGTATCCTCGATACTTATTCCATCACCAAAAACACTTTGATCCCTTTGATAACCATCTTCTTTCTCCGCATCAAGGTACATCGCTTTCAGATGGTCATTGTTTTCCAAGTCAAGAGCGAATGGATCGTTTTTTGCTTGTTCACTTTGATAAGCTCGCTGATAGAACTTTGTTTCCCCTCTTTGCTCGGCATTTTCCCTTCCGTAGAAAAGCAGATCGCCAGAAGCGTACACACGCTCAGGCGTTGTATCCAGCCAGAAGTTCACCAAGTCAAAGTGGTGAGTAGACTTGTGAACGAGCAGGCCGCCGCTATTTCGTTTGTCGCGATGCCATCGACGGAAATAATCGGCACCATGCGTCGTATCCAGCGCCCATTCAAAATGCACCGAATTCACTTCTCCGATGACACCAGAGCTGATCAATTCCTTTATTTTTGTATTATGCGGAGCGTAACGGTAATTGAATGTCACACGAACTTCTCTTCCTGTCCGGTCTATAGCATCCAAAATCTCCTGACACTTATTTTCATCCGTCGTCATTGGTTTTTCTGTAATAACATCACAACCAAGCTCCAATGCCCTGATGATATACGTGTGATGCGTTCGATCAATAGTCGTGACAATGACGATATCTGGCTTTACCTGCTGTATCATCTTTTCAAAGTCCGCTGCAGGATATGCTGGTATTGCAGCATGCTGGTATCTTTCCTGCAGCAGCTTGTTTGCGTAAGCCATCCTTGTTTCGTTTATGTCACAAAAAGCAGCTAGTGCACATGTTTCTTTAAAATCCCTTGCCATAGCTCCATAATAAAATTCCGCCCGGCCGCCTATTCCCACGAGCACATACCTTTTCATAGCATAACCTCCCATTGTTGTGATCTCAGTTCGCTGGTACGGAGTTGATGTCCCTGGCCAGGAGTTTGGATGATTTCTTTTCGGTTCTTTCAAATGCTTTTGCAGCTGGCATCATCACGATCAATGCAAGAATACTGAAGCTGAAAAATAACGCCAGACCCTGGAAATACCATAAAATCGAACCTACTCCAATTGTACCGATAAGCATGACAAACGTTTGACTCGGGTTCAGCATCATGATGAAGAAAGAACGCTTCACGATTTGAAACGGCTTCATATCGTAATGTACGAGCATCGGGAACGCATACAAACTCGCTGAAAAAGCAATGGACGTAATAATAAGGTACGGAATCGTGAAGTACAAAGCGGCATTTGCAGCAGATGTTAAGAAGAGGAAGTCCAGATAGAGGATATATCCCAGCAGCACGTAGATATATCCCAATTTATTGCTGTTCATGAACTCCTTTTTATACGTCTGTAAAAAGGTTTGGAATATAGGAAAATCCGTTTTTCCTTGCAGCCATTGGTTTATCACATGCAGCAGGGCAGTGGTAGCTGGGAAAACCCCGAAGACCACAAGCCCCGGCAGTAAGAAAACGAGCCATAGAATATTTACATATGCCATTCTTGTGATCCATTCCAGACCTTTATTTATAGCAGCCATAAAACCTTCTCCTCTCTATCCCTTTAGACCTGTCGTACTGATCCCTTCCACGACATAGCGCTGGAAGATGAAGAATATGACAAACACTGGTACGAGTGTGACAATCGACATGGCGAACATCGCTCCCCAGTTGGATACCGTTTCATTACTCAAGAACATGTTCAGCGCCATCGAGACGGTATATTTCTCCGGACTGTTTAAATAAAGCACCGGTCCAAGCAAGTTATCCCATGTCCAATAGAAAGTGAAAATTGCCGTTGTTGCCAAAGCAGGAACGATAAGCGGCAGGATCACCTTGTAGAAGATTTGGAATGTATTAGCCCCATCGATTGTCGCTGCCTCATCCAGTTCCCTCGGGATGGTTCGGATGAACTGGACAAGCAGGAAGATGAAGAATGGGTGTCCAAAAAATGCTGGGACAACTAATGGTTTCAATGAATTCAGCCAGCCAAGCTCAGAGAAAATGATGTACTGCGGAATCATGACGACTTCATACGGCAGCATCAATGTAACGAGCATGATCATGAACCAAAAACCTCGTCCGACGAACTTAAGTCTGGCAAAACCAAATGCAATTAGTGAACAAGAAATCAAATGACCAAGCAGCATCCATAAAACAAAAACAAGCGTATTTTTTATAAACGTACCAAAACCGTATCCGCCAAATCCTTCCCACCCTTGCGCGTAATTCAGTAAAGTAAAGGGATTCGGAATAAGTGATCCAGCGGTAATGAAAATATCGCCACTCTCTTTGAAAGAGCTGACAAACAGCCAAATGACCGGGTAAAGCAATAGGATGGCAAAGCCTCCAACAAGAATGTGATAGAGATAATAACGAGGTCGTTTTTTAGTCATTCTACTTCCCCTCCGACTCGTAATGCACCCAATACTTGGACGTCAAGAAGATGATTCCAGTCAAAATGGCTACAATAAGCAGCATGACCCAAGCCATCGCCGACGCATAGCCCATATTGAAGTACTCAAATCCTTGCTTGAACAAGTACAGAGAATAAAGAAGTGTACCATCCAATGGACCACCAGTCCCTTTGGAAATGATGAAGGCAGGAACAAAGGTCATAAAAGCAGAGATTGTCTGCATGATGATGTTGAACAGCAAAACAGGGCTAAGCATCGGCAATGTGATGCGGAAGAATTTCTGGAAGAAGTTTGCCCCATCCACACTGGCAGCTTCATAAAAGCTTGCCGGAATGGACTTCAAACCAGCCAGGAAGATCAGCATCGATGACCCAAACTGCCAGATGGAAAGAAAAATCAGCATCCACAATGCCGCTGTTGGTTCACCAAACCAGCGAATCGAATCAATCCCCATACTCTTAAGAGCTATATTCACTATTCCATCATCACCAAAGATATTGCGCCACATGATTGCGACTGCAACACTTCCGCCGATAAGGGAAGGCAAATAATAGAGCGTCCGGTACCAGCCGACAGCTCGTGATCCGACATTCAACAGCATGGCCACCAGTAAGGCAAAAGCAAGCCGCAATGGGACGCCAGCGAATACGTAAATGATGGTGACTTTCAATGAATTGATATAGCGGGGGTCTTCCGTGAACATTTTTATATAGTTCTCAAAGCCGATCCATTTTGGGGCATCAAATAAACCGTACTCTGTAAATGAAAAATATAAGGAAGCTAGCATGGGTACGATCGTAAAGGCTAAAAAGCCGATGATGAACGGTCCAATGAAAAGATATCCCCACAAATTGCTTCTTAAACGTGAGCTCAATGACTTTACTCCTCTCCTTTTTTGCAGGTGTAATCAAAACGACAGCTGCTCAGCTGCCGTTTTGACTATCTTTTCTCCTATTGTCCAAGCATGCCTTCTGCTTGCGTTCTGAAGCTTTCAGCAGCTTCTTCAGGAGCAAGCTGACCATAACTGATTTGTTCTGCTAACGTTTCCAGTAATTCAATGACCTCTCCGGCACCAGCTGGATCTGGAGATCCCATTGGAGAACTGTTTGTTTCAGCCCATTCCACATATTCAAAGACTTGCTTCTGAGCTTCGGAAACTTCATCCTTCAACGCGTCTTTTACTTCTGAAGATCCTGGTACACCACGGTCGCCGAGAATCAATTTATTCGCTTCTACATCGTTCATAAAGAAATCCAAGAAGTCAGCAGCAGCTTCTTTCTGCTCGGAGTTCTGTGATACAGAGAAGAACATACCAGGCTTCAAATAAAGTCCATCAGAGGTTCCTGGTCCAGGCATTGGCGCGATCTCCAGCGGCTTTTCTGCCACCTGCTTCAATCCAACAAACTGATTGGACCATTGGAAGATCCCGATTGCCTCTCCTTTCACAACTGGATCATCTTCAATCCCTGTAATCTGTGCAAGCGTATCAGGCGTCGGAGTAGCTCCTTTTTCCACTTGCTCTGCGATCATGCTCCAGTAATCCACGAATAATTTATCGTCCTCATAACCTAAGCCGCTGCCATCCTCTGCATACAGACGAGCACCTTGGCTGCGAAGGTAGTAATCGAAGAATACATCAGGTCTTAGATGCGTATCGAAATATACTCCTTGTGCCACTGCTTTGTCAGACATGCTCTTATAATCATCCCACGTCCAGTCTTCCGGAATTTCACTTCCAAGACCTAGTTCTTCCAACAACTCCGGATTGTAATGGAATCCAACCGCGTTTACTCCCGTGTTCATTCCATAGATACCGTCATCTATTTTTCCGCCATTCACGTAATCCTCTGTCATATTACTCGTGTCGATTTGATCACCTAAAAACGGCGTCAGATCAGCCAATTTATTTCCTTGCGCATATTGTGCAAGGTAGGAAACGTCCATTTGAACGATATCCGGCAATTCATTTGCTGCCGCTTGAGGAGAAAGCTTCTGCCAATAATCATCCCAGCTCGCATACTCCGCATCGATTTGCACATTAGGATTTTGTTCCTCATACATCTCAATAACCTTCGTCGTATAATCATTTCGCGGCTGATCGCCCCACCACGCAATCCGCAGCTTCACCTTCCCGTCATCCGAACCAGAGCTGCTTCCTTCATTGCTGCAAGCAGCAAGCAATAAAACCAAAATCATTCCAAAAACCAACAGAAGCGATTTTCTTTTCATATCCAATCCCCCCAGGCTTAATGTAAGCGATTACATTTATGATTTTACCAGATGGTTGGGAATTAGTGGTATATAGAAAACAGGGGTAAATGTTTAAAAAAACGTGAAAATTAGTCTCAATTTTTCGGTGATCTTCTTCAACGGTATATTAGAGACTTCTTTGTAATCATGACATTTCCACTTATCATTACATTTCTTTAAATAAAAAAACTTCGAGCTGGTTCAAAGCCTCGAAGTATCTTACTTATCTCACATGTTGGTTCCTCAGCTGCGGTTTAGTCAGCTTTTGATAACGATAATATAGAAACGCTGCAGCGACAATACCGATAGATGCCACAACACTATCAAAAATAAAGATATGTTCCATATCACCATTTTTAGCTATTAGTCCAGTTGCTGCAGGTAAAACAACACTTGCTATACTAGAGGCAGTGGATACAAACCCTGTAACTGCCCCCTTTCTCTTCCAGAAAAGCTGTGTCATCATTGAAATAGCCAGCTGTAAGATTCCTGCTGTCGAAAATCCCAGGAAAAAGCACGTTATACTTAAAACAAGTGGAGTATGGTAGCACAGTATAACAGTGACAGCAATCAAAGTGATGATTGGGTAAAGTAAAATCACCGTTACAGGCTTTAGAATATTTTTTAACAGCATAGACAAAAAGAGTACTGAAATTAGAGAACCGATACTATAATAACTCAACAATTCGACTGAATTGGATGCAGACATCCCTGCAACTTCTTGACCATAGCTAGGCAACCAAATTTGTGAAACTGTTAATAATGCGGTTGATGTAAAACCTATAATAATAAGAGCAAGGCCTTCTTTCCAAAATTTAGGTTCGGTTAAAAACTGGCTTACTTGAGGATGCTCATCTTTCCTTGCTTGTTCAGTTTGAGTCTTTGGTATAACAAAAATCAAAAAAATCATATTAACAATGTAAATTACTGCTGGTATTAAAAAAGAAATGCCATAAAACAGATTACTTTCGGATAGGATTAAAATGATATATGGCAGAAAGGTAGCTCCAAGCGATACAAAACCTTTTATCATGACACTTGCTGAACTAGCGGATTTAGGAAACATCTCAGTGAGAGCTGGATAAGTTCCAGCATCCATAGCAGAGTTCGAAATACCTGCAAACAATGCTAACACAATCGCTATTCCGTAATTAGGTGAAAATGGAATTCCAACTAAGAAGACGACCATCGCAATTGCGGAAAAGATGATTAAAGGTTTCCTACCGATTCTATCTGACAATGCCCCTGCTATGCTGTATGTTAGCAACCTTCCTATACCTATCGCTGCAATTAAATAACTGACACCAGTAGCATCTGTATCTAACTGAATTGTTAAAGAAGACATATTCGAAGCTAGGATAATATTTACCATACCTAATAAAAAGTAGTTAATATACATCCCAAAGGCCGATATAAAGTACTGATATTTCATTTGTTTCCCCCCATACTGTGAAACACCCTGCAATTGTTCTCCCCATAGAAAAATACAGTAAAAAGTGATTTTAATATTGATAAAAGAATCCCTAAAAAAACTAAGAAAAACATAGAGTAGCCTCCTGTTTTTCTTAGCCCTGATTCTTCATTCATAAATTAAATGTGACGTATAGCATTCACATTATAAAGCGATAAAGCAACCTTATTTATTATCTACAATCTAAGTTAATTTACATATATTTAGAGTACTTTTTATTCAAACATAATTTTTTTAATTTCATTTTTTGGCATTTCTTCCCCAGTAAATAGTTTAAATCCTAATGCCCCTTGTCCTAACATCATTCCCAATCCATTAATAATAGTTGCACCAGCTTCTTCTGCCTGAGCTAATAATTTAGATTTCGCTGGGTTATAAACAACATCAGTCACGATTAAATCTTTACGTAATACATCTAAATTATCATCCAGTATACTTAAATGATCTAAAGGCTTCATACCTAGACTTGTCCCATTTGCAAGTATTGCACTTTCTGCTACTTCACGACGAAATGCCTCTTTATCCTCTAGTGGAAAAATGTTTGCTTTTACATTATAATCCTTCATGTCATTGTTGATTTTCCCAGCATTCAATTCAGCTTGGTGGAAATATTGATCATTACGGGCAAAGATACTAATTTCAGAAATTCCAGCAAGCGCTAATTCAACGGCAATTGGTGTAGCTGCTCCACCTGACCCTACTAGCGTTACCTTCTTCCCTTGTAAATCAACCCCATGTTCTTTAAGGTTGTTTACATAGCCTTTTCCATCAGTATTATAACCAATTAATTTTCCATCTCTATTGACGACCGTATTGACAGCTCCAATATACTTAGCACTCTCATCTAATTCATCTAGATATTTAATAACTTCCATTTTATTTGGCATAGATACATTGAAACCAGCCACATCAAGAGCTTTCATCCCTTCTACAGCTTTTTCCAACGTTTCATTGCCCACTTCAAATGCAAGATATGCGTAATTCAAACCTTTTAATGTATATCCTAAATTATGCATTCTCGGTGATAGACTGTGTCCGATTGGTGTAGCAAGTAATCCAACTAATTTTGTTTTTCCATCAATTTTTTCTAAGTTTTTTTCTAAGTTTTCCATATTAAAATCTCCCTTATAAATTATCTATAAAAAGTTTCATTTATATTGAATAACCTTACTTCACAATCAAATAAGTAAGAATAACCATACTAACTTACTGGGTTTAACTAATTACTTCTAAAACATTTCTTAATTGATCAACTGGAATTTGACCTGGTGCAGATGCTTCTATGCCGGCACCAAATGTACAAGCCGAACCAAATACTGCTCCAGCTAAGCGGCTAACAAGACCTGTCCCAGACATGGACATAGTAATAAACGGTCGATCCGCATACATCGTTTTCATTGCATTTGTCGCCTCTAATAAAGTTAGAACATCCTCTGCGCTTTGGGGCATAACAGCGATTTTCGGTATGTCAGCACCAAACTCTTGCATTTTGCGAAGACGGTAAATTATTTCTTCTTTAGGCGGGGTCTTGTGAAAATCGTGATTACACATGATGACATAAACGCCATTTTCTTTCGCTAACTTCACTGTTGCTTTTACCTCGGATTCTGCAAAAAACAACTCAACATCAACAAGATCTATTTGCTTTGTTTGAATAGCTGTGTGCAGCAATTCAAAATAATAATGATCTGAAATTTCTTTATTGCCACCTTCTTTAAAACTTCTAAAAGTGAAAAGAAGAAGTGTATCTGGCAAAACCTTTCTAAGTTTTGTAATCATATTTGAAACAGCTTCTAAGTTTTCGACGTGCTCATAGCAATCTACTCGCCACTCAACAATATCCGGCTTCGATAATTTCACCGTTTCAACTTCTTGAAGTATTTGTTCTTCTTTAGTCGCTACTAGTGGAACAATAATTTTTGGAGTACCTTCTCCAATTGTGGTGTTTTTAATTGTTACTGTATTCACTAAGTGATCCTCCTACTAAAATCTTTATTTCTAGATATTTTTAATCCTATTAAATCTAGACCGTTTGCTTTTTAATGACTCCTTATTAATATATTAAATCGATACATCACTACTAGTGCAGCCAAAATTTCTACTACAGCAATGGCCACCTCAAGCCAGATAATCGCAGTAATGCTAGTCGTATCAGCCATCACACCGGTTAAAGCCGGTAAGGAAATAACTGCTATACTGCCCGATGTTGAAATGATCCCCGTCATCGTGCCTTTCTTCTGCCAGAATAATTGCGTGATTACCGTAATGGCTAACTGCAGTACTCCAGAAATAGATAAACCGACAAAGAAAGCACTGATGATTGCTACACTTAATGAATTTACTGATAAGAGAACAATCAAAGAAATAACAGTAATAATCGGATAAACAACCATAATTGTCACAGGGCGAACCTTTTTCAGTGCAACAGCTAGCAAAATAACAGAAACAAAAGCTCCTGTACTATAATAGCTAAGCATTGTTACGGACTCCGTATCAGTCATGCCTAATACTTCTTGTCCTAAAGTAGGCAGCCACAATGGCGCGATCATGATTAGTCCTAAAGAGGTAAAGCCAATAACGATAAGGGCAAGTCCTTCCACCCAAAATTTCGGTTGAGATAAAAATACGTTTTCCACAGATTGTTTCGTACTTCCATTATCAGATTCTGCATTTTTATGGTTCGGAAATCGTGCAATAAGGATTAAGACCAACGCAATAACTGTTACAATTGCAGGAATATAAAATGAAAATTTATAGCTCATATTATTAGTAGCTAAAAAAGTAATAAGTATTGGAAGCAGGATTGCCCCAATAGAATTAGATGCTTTTGCTAGAACATTCGCTGTTCCTGCAGACTTTGGAAAAGACTCAGTAAGGGCTGGATATGTGCCTGAATCCATCGCTGAGTTTGCAATTCCCATCAAAACGGCCAAAACAAAGGCTATTTGATAATTAGGCGCCATAGGAAATCCGATTAAGAATATGGCCATTAAGATACTTGAAAAAGCAACTAATGGTTTTCTGCCTAATTTGTCTGATAGAAATCCGTTTAAAGCGTAAGTAAGAAGCTTCCCAATTCCGAAAGCAGATAAAAGAAGACTTATTCCTGAAGTACTTGTATTTAATTGTTCTGTTAAACTGCTCATATTTGATGCAAATATTATATTAACCATGCCTAAAATGAAAAAGTTAAGATACATCCCACCAGCAGCTGTTATATATGGACTTTTCATAAAAAAATCCTCCATCCCCTCTATAAAAAAATAAACATTAAATTAGTATATTTGTGCGCCCCTCCAACCTTTTCATCTATCACTTCCTCTCAATAAACACTGATTAATTAATTCCTTGGATGTGTATCATCAGTAACCACTTCATATATTTAATTGGGCTTTAACTTTAAAGTTCTCCATACAATCATGCGGTTACATAACGCAGATTGGTATATCGTTCTACTAAATGTGTAAGGTACTTCACACATTTGGACTTTGCATTAGTTTGGAACTAGAGTCACAGTGACAATTACAACTGTATCTATACCACATCGTTTAATTTAGTATATCGTTCTACTAATAGCGCAAGTTACCTCACATATTTGACCTTCGCATTAGATTGGAACTAGAGTCACAGTGACCGCCACAACTGTATATATACCGCATCTTTTATTTGGTATATCGTTCTACTATATGCGTAAAATAACCCAATTCATTCATTGGCTTCTCAATATATGGAGATTATGATGACAACTACAGCAGTGTCTATACCACATTTTAATTTGGTATATCGTTCTACTAATTGTGCAAGGTAATTCTCATGTTTGGCCTTCGTACTATATTGGGATCATAGTGACAACTCTTGCAGTCATAGTAATATGTTCAATATCATCCATGTTGAATAACCTTCTACATATGCTGCAATAAATTCTTTTCTTTTATAACACTTTTTTAAGTTATTACTTGAAAAAAATGCATGTTGGCATTGAAATTATAAGGTGCCGTAATTACGTATACCTCATCATATTGAAAAGTACGCTAAAACTTTTTTTACCCTATCAATTCCACTTATTTTTCTATTAATCTGCGCAGAAAATAAACTAAAATAAGTGCGCCTCAGCCATTATACTGCTACACTAATATTGTGTCAAACCTATGACTTCACTGTATTACAATTGTGATTTTTTTCACAATACGCTTGACAGGTATCAATTACATAAATATTGTTTTCAGACTTCAGTTAAATTATAAATTTAGAGGACATAACTCATACATAGAAAGAATAAAAGTTACTGCAAAAAATCTTAACCTATCCTGCAATGAAATGGCCCGTTATTGTAGGTTATATGAAAAAAAGGTACTATAAAGAGAGAAACATTATTGGAGAAATCCTGCGTCTTATCAAAGGAAAAATAATATGAAATGCATGATTTGCGACAATTAGTTTTCTTTTAAGAAATTAAAATTCTATTCAAGATGGTGATTCAACAATGAAACATCCTAAAAAAAAGCGAGTCACATTACAAGAGGTCGCAAAGCATGCTGGAGTATCAACTGCCACCGCTTCCCTTGTTGTTCGTAACAATCCCAGAATATCTGATAAAACACGAAAAATAGTGATGAATTCAATGAAAGAATTAGGATATGTATACGACAGGGTCGCTGCAAATCTAAGGTCACAAAGCTCTAATACAGTGGGTGTGATTATCACCGATATTTCAAATAAGTTCATTTCTGAATTTTTGGTAGGTGTACACGAAACACTAGAAGAAGTTGGATATACGGTGTTATTGGGAACGTCTTTTGATTCTCTTGCCAAGCAAGACCATCTCCTTTCTACCATGTTGGAACATAGAGTCGGTGGGTTAATTCTCGATCCTGTCTCAGGGAGTAATGCAGAAACAGTTAATCGGTTAAACCAGATGAACACACCAATGGTTCTTGCTGTCAGAGAATTACCGGAAGTTAAAAGTGACTATGTTGGCATAAACTATAGGAAAGGGTCCCTGATGGCTACTAATCACTTAATAGATAAGGGACATAAAAGGATCGCATTTTTAGGGGGCGTTCGAACATCCTCGACCTGGATCGAACGTATGGACGGATATCAGTATGCCCATGATAACGCGGGATTGATCATTGACAATAACTTGGTTGTAGACAGTCCTCCTACCCGAGAAGGTGGGTTAGATGCTGTATTGCAAGTTCTTCGTAATCCTGATCCTCCAACGGCTATTTTTTGTTTTAATGACTTAGTTGCCTTCGGAGTGATGCAAGGGTTAAGAATGGAAGGATTTACTCCCGGGCAGGACATAGATATAGTAGGATTTGATAATATTCCTGAATCAGATGTCTATCATCCCCCGTTAACTACGGTTTCTTCATTTCCTAGGCGTACAGGTGTAGAAGCCGCAAAGCTTTTACTCCAGCAAATGTCAAACGATAGCCATGAGCAGCAGCGTCTAATCCTGGAGCCAGAGTTGATTGTTCGAGAATCTGCGTAAACTGCATTGGGCTGGAATCTTTTGGGACATATCCCCCCTGCATCTTCTTTTAAAAGTAGTGACAGATTCCAGTTAGAATACAGCCTTCAGCATTGTAGAAAAAGGAATTGGTTCAAAATAACGCTATTACGTAAAAAGGCGCTGGAAACCTTTATATTAGGAATTCTAGCGCCTTTTTTATTCTGTTACCTGTACTAAAAACAGAAAATCATCACTTTTATTTTTTACGTAAAGATACATGTGGGAAACGACTAAGTTTGTATATACTTTTTGTTTAACTAATCTTGCCCAACGGTCCTTCAACAATAGAAAAAGCGCTAGAAACCTTTTTCTTCCAGGTTTCCAGCGCTTTTCTCGTTAGCGTCCCAAGAGGGATTCGAACCCCCGACCCACAGCTTAGAAGGCTGTAGGTCTCTATGGGAACAGGTAGGAATGCGATCGAACAATTAAGTATAAATCGCATAGTAATAGGGTTTGTGGCTAACTGTTCAGATGTTTTTGGGGCTGGGGCAACCAATTCTAGCCCCAAATCAGCCCCATTTATCCTTTTAGTGCTAATCCTTTAAAAAAATTAAGCGGACTACATATTTAAATGTAGTCCGCAGATCTATTTAAGCCTTCTTTATTAATCTGATTAATGATGAAATTATTATCGGAAGAACTAATACGGTAAAGAAAGAATAAACATTAAAATACATATCATTTGTGTAGGTATTTACCCAACCCATGTCGATAATGAATGAACTGAGTTCTTTTGGTCCGCCACCAAGATAATCGATTTTTTTATAAAAATGGTTTTCAAATCCCTCATATAACAATACTTGAATTGTGATAAATATGAGTAAAGAAACTATAGACCATACTCTACTCAATCTTCGCAAAAGCTTTATACATAGCAGAGAACCAAATATCAAAATAGAGATAGCTGATGCAATTGCAAATGGATAACCAGCTACAGCTAGATTACCATTTCCTGATCGGTTTCCATTCTCAGGGACGTCAAAATTCAATAAGTTTATGATTAAAAATGAAATCATACAGACCAATATTGAAAGAACGAGAACTAAAGTATTTTTTCTGTTTTTTGTCAAATGTTTCACCGCTCTTTTTATTATTTAAGATAAGCGAATCCCATATCATCGTCATTTGCTGTCCAATCAAACCAATGAGTTCCATTATTATTCTCGCCGCCATCAGGATTCTTATAGCCTACATGAAGATCTCCTGTAAAACTTCCGTTCCTATCATAGCCAATGCCTGCTACAAAGTGGTATTTAAATTCAGTTCCGGAGGATACAAACAAATCAAATTTGAAACCGGCTGGATCAGCACTATTAATTGCACCAATATACTGAGTCTGAGCTGTTGTTCCTACAGCATCCGGTACGTATTTACTTGACCAAGCAGATCCGCTACTTGTATGCAACACATGATTGTACATCCCAGCAGCATACCCTCGCAAAGTAGTTCCTCCGGCAAGTGTTCCCATGTCTATCCGCAAATGATTAGATAAGGCGGCCCAACTACCGTAATATGCATTATCTCTCACGTTGAAACCTAAATGATCATGGTAATAATCAATTATCATTGCACCAGTTGCAGGGCCACAATTAGAATTCTGACCTTTCATTCCACCTCTTCGTTGCCAAATACGATCAACCTTTAGAACCTTATACCTTGTATCCCCCGCACCCATAGTAGAGAATCCACCACTGTTATCCTCACTCCATCCAGGACTAACTTCAGAAGATAATTCTACAGTTTTAAATCCTTGGTTAATTGCTTCATTATTTCTTTTTCGGCTTCAGCAATGTCAGCTTTTGAAGTTGAAAAAGCACTAACTTGGGATTCAGTTTCTAATGGTGGAACAAATTCACTTTTAAGTTCTTCGAATAATTAAGAATGATACAACTGCTATGTGTGGTAAATGAAAAGAGAAGACTAGTGCTAGTCTTCTCTTTTTTTATACACTGTAATTTAAAGTTGAATCATGTTCGCCTTCTCTAACGGTCTCTTGTTTTTGATCATCATAGATTTCAATTAAGAGAACTCTATCCAAGTCACTTCGATATAAGTAAGTATATGTTAGATTTTCTTCACCTTTATACTCAATATCTATCTCATATTTTCCAAACTTTTTATTGTATTCTATTTCTCTACCAGCAATATCTTCATCTCCAATCCCTAAGTTGACTAATTGCTCATCCATTTTCTCTTCAGCTTTATTCTTTTCAAATGGCGATCCATAGAATGTGAATGCTACCCAGGTACCAGCTCCTATTACAACAATTAATGTGATCAGGATCAACAACAATTTCTTCATAAAAATTAACACTTCTTCCTTTTTTTAGTATCCGGTTATGGTAAATTATGCTATTGTTAATTTATAACATAAAAAGGAGTGTAATTGTGAAGAAAATTATTTGTTTGTTAAGTACCGTGGCAATTTTGTTTTCTCTTATGACATTTTTCGCCCCAAGTAAAGCATCCGCTGAAGAGGATACTAAGCTATCAAAAGAAGTTGTTTCTTCAGAGATTATAGATTTAGAAGAAACAGAAGAACAAGTAGCAAATCAAAAAGTACAAACATTAACAGAGGAGGAATTTAATAAGTATAAAGCTGAGGGTATGTATGGTGAGAATGATACATATGAAGCTGTTGTTAATGCCTTTGAAGAATCATTTGAAAATCCAGTTGATAACACTAAGACAGAAGCAGGAAAGATTTCAGCGTTGGCTGCTTCAACATCACTCAAAGGTTATGTTTCATCACCAGGTGATATCTTAATTACTAATGACACACAAAACGGATCTGGTGTTTCAGGGCATGCAGGAATTGCTATTGGCAATGGATACATTCTTGAAATTCGAGGTAAAGGTAAAACTATGGTTCGGACTTCAGTTAGCGATTGGAGAAAGAAGTACAAAAAAACCAATGTATATCGAGTTAAAACACAGTCAGTTGCTGTAGAAGCCGCACGTTGGGCAAAAGCTAATTATTGGGATAAAAACAGAAAACCAACATACAAAATTACAAATGATATTTATAAAACAAACCCTACTTATTGTTCAAAAGTAGTTTGGCAGGCATACTACTTCGGAACTGGTTCTAAGAAAGTTGTAAACGTACCTTCTTCAAGATTTGTAGGTCCATATGCACTTAGAACTCAGTTTACTCCAACTTATAAGCCAGCAAGAATTATTAAAGAACATCAATGGGCTAATTAATGCTAACACTGTACCCTCCTTAGTAGGCAGGGTATTTTTTAAAATTAATCACCTTTTCATTTGTTTGCTTGATTATATAAGTAAATAGGAGGAGATAAAGTGATTAGACCACACATGTATTCAGAGTATCTGTTAGTTAGACAGAAGGTTGTTTATGATTTCATTGCTAATGAGGAAGGTTATGACATGGAAAGGGCTTTAGGATGGGATCACAGATTTCTGAAGTTTACAGATGAAGAAAGAGAAATGTTCGAGGAAATGTATATGGACCATGCAGCTCTTATTTTTGGTAACCACTATACAGTGAAATAAGATGTGTTAATCCCTAGGAAATAAATGTATAATTTAAACACAATATTTTCTATGGGGGAAAAAATGAATACATACGAATTTATAGCTGCCTTAGTCAAAAGTCTAATATGGCCCATGCTTATTTTTGTGATGTTCCTTTTGTTAAAGAATCAAATCAAAGGTTTGTTGAATAGGTTAAAAAATATTGAAGCACCTGGGTTCAAAGCAGAACTTCTAGAAATTGATTCAGAGCGCTTAGATGAAAAAATAGGTAAAACAATAGATGAAACTGATACAAAGTTTACTGATCAAGTTGAATCAACTAATGATGAGGTGCAAAGATTACAAATAGAACGAAGAAAAATCAAAGATACAATATATTCTTCAAAAAAGCTCTCGAATGATATTAAATTAAAAGGTCTTGTCGATAGCATATTACATATCGATGATAACGGCGTTTTTAGCTATAAGGATGCAGCCTTATCTGTTAGAGGTGCCTGGACAGATTTGAGTCTAACTGCAATGGAAATTGCCCCTTTATACAATAACGTAAATAATTATGATGAGGCATTTGCAACTTTGTTATTAAATAAGATTATTGACCAAGAGGATTACACGGTTATAAAAAGATTACATAAAACATACGATTCCGTTATCTCAGGAAATGAAGAAATCCATGCTAATTTAGCTATTGAATTTCTAAATGTTTGCGACAAATTAAAGAAATTAATTAGAGCAAGACATCAAAAAATGATTGAAGCTAAAAAAAGCCCCTCCAATTAAGGAGGGGTTTGTTTTTATTTGTATGATGCAGTTCCATTGGTGAAGTCGACCCAGATTCCGTATCGATCATTAATTTTATCCCCTGTATGCAATTTAAGGTAGTATGTTTTAGAGGATAAACTTGTTGAACTATTCCATGTATAACGTAAGCGTGATTTTGCTGTAATTCCTTTACTTCTTTGCTCAGACTTTGTTGTAATCTTCAAATTAGGATCAGAGTACGTTCCTAATAGGGTATTAATATCATATCCCCATACTTTTCCAATGTAATTCGTTCCTCCTGAACGTGTATCAATGTAAACATCCGCCTTATATGAAGCAGACCCCCAAATACTTGACCCTTTTGCAGTTACTGTCTTTTTAGTAGCCATTGTTGAAAATTGACCATCACTAAGACTGGGTTCTTCGATAATTTCAACCTTTACATATGAACCGTCATCATATCTGATAGTTTTCTCTTGCTCTTTATCTGTTACTGCGGTTGTACTATCTTTCTCTTCATCGAATGTTGAAGACAAGGAGAAATGTGCTTTGTTTTGATTACTAGGTTTATCTGCATCTAGTGTGTCACCATTTTTTAACTTGGCAATAACCTTATCAATGTCTTCTTGAGAAGACCCATCTTCTTTCATCTTTTGGCTAATTTTGTTATAATCTTTCTCAGACAAGTTAATTCCTTCTTCAGCCGATACAGGAGGATTAAACACCAACACAGTCAAAACGAGGGCAACCAACACAGTAACTACTTTCTTCAACTTCTCATCTCCCTTTATTTGGTATAAAAACACGATAACATATATTACCATCTATGTTATCGAAAGGAAGGAAAATGAGTAATTATGCTTACGGATATTTTTGCGATTGTTTTAGGTACCTTAGTGACTTTATTAATTAGTTTAATAGTTTTACGGGGAACAAAAAATATTACTATTGGGATTCTCACTTGTATTGTTGTAGGAATCATAGTGCCAGCTTTATTTGGGTTCTTTTCTGCCTTTATAGCTTTGCCAATAAGCTTAATTCTGTTTTTTGTTTTTAAAGGTAGAGTAATATGAAAAAAGCCCCTCCAATTAAGGAAAGTGCATACAAATTCCGGTCATGAAGTATACTGATATATCACCTCTTTCGCTCATTTGAGTCGGAAGAACTGGGGCCTGTTTAGGCCTCTTTTTTTACACATCGATATTTTTTTGCATACAATGCTGTATGCCAGCAATGTATGACTCCTTTTACTTATCCTCGCTTGAGGATTTTTTTGTATAATCTATTTGTAAATGAACAAGATATTAGAGAAGAGATTCTCCTCATACTCCGTCGAATCACAAATAAAAAATCCCCTCCATTATTGGAGGGGATTTTGTTTTACTTAAAGAACTTCTCGTATGTGTTAGGTCCTGCTACACTATCGGAAGCAATTCCTTTGCTCTTCTGGAATGATTTAATTGCTGCTTCTGTTCCGAACCAAAGATACCGTCCCAGGGGTTCGACAACAAAATAAAAGACGCCAGAATCCTTATGTATCAAGGTCTCTAGCGTCTTTTTTGTTAGCGTCCCAAGAGGGATTCGAACCCCCGACCCACAGCTTAGAAGGCTGTTGCTCTATCCAGCTGAGCTATTGGGACATGGAGCGGGTGAAGGGAATCGAACCCTCGACATCAGCTTGGAAGGCTGAGGTTTTACCACTAAACTACACCCGCGTGTTTCAATTATGTATGCTGTCCTCTCTTAAGGACAAGATTTATTCTACATGATAATCAATGGATAGTCAACAGTTATTTTGAAATTAAGAATTGCTCCGGTTTCCCGGAGCAATATTCCTTAATAATACGGGCGGATCATCAGGTAAACGATGACGCCTGTAAGGCTGACATAAAGCCATAATGGCATTGTCCAGCGGGCAATTTTTCGGTGCCTTGGCACGTCCATATTCCAAGCACGTGTAATCGATGCAAGGGCCAGCGGTACGATGACTGCTGCCAGCACGATGTGAGTGATCAGGATAAAGAAATAAATCGGACGGATGATACCTTCGCCTCCGAATGATGAATCTCCTGCCAGATAGTGATAAGCTACATAAGAAATCAAGAATAGTGTTGTTGTGACAAAAGCTGAATAGATGAAGCGCTTATGCCAGATGATATTCTTCTTCATGATGAAGATCAGTGCCAACAGCAGGAAGATGAACGTAAAGCTGTTGAAGATAGCGTTCAGCATTGGCAGGATGTGTACGTCGAATAGGTCAAAGCCTTCGACAGGCGGTAAGCCGCTCAGTACGACAACCAATCCATCTATAATGATGGTCAGCCAAATAACTAGCGGACGATAATTGCGTTTTTTATGATTTGGTTTGTAACCGAAATCGGCTTCATTCATACAAAATCACCTCAATTCATTCAAACACTAGTATAACGTAAGTGTGAGGTGATTCGGCAATAGAAACGTTACAATTTTTTGTCCGAGCTTACTTGAAAGTAACGGATTTTTCCAGTTCCGGTACTTCTTCGCCACCTAATGTATAGTATCGAACCGTTGCAATTCCATCTTCGTAGGACAAAATGCAATATGTCGGATATGGCGACTGCTTAGGCAAGCGGATGCTGCCAGGATTGATATACAGCCTGCCATCAATTACGTCCGCTCTAGCTACATGTGAATGGCCGTAGCAAACAATCTTGGCTTCTCTCTCAGCTGCCAGCTTCTCCAATGATCGGAGACTCGATTTCACTCCATAAAGATGACCATGCGTAATAAGAATCGGCAGTTCAGATGCTGTCAACTCCTCCACTTCTGGATAAGCACTGTCATAATCACAGTTTCCAGCAACTCTATAATAGCCTTCCATCTCTGGGGCATCGAAAGGCAATTCAGAATCACCACAGTGAATATATGCTGCAACTTCATCCTCATGTCGCTGCTTCAGCTTGCTTACTTCTGCTGTCAATCCATGGCTATCGCTCGTTATCAGTATCTTCATCCTATCTCCTCACTTCGCTTGGTCATTCAGCCATTTTTCCAAATGAACCATTGCCTGTTTCCGGTGGCTAATCTGATTCTTCTCTTCCGGCATTAGCTCGGCCATCGTTTTATTATAGCCTTCTGGCTGAAAGACGGGATCGTAGCCAAAGCCATGTTCGCCGCTTGGTTCTTCCGTGATCGTACCTTCCACATGCCCTCTCGCATAGAATGTTTCCTCACCCGGCTGTGCAAGTGCCAATACACAAACGAATCGAGCTGTACGCTCCTCTTTCGGTACTCCTTTCAGCTCTTCCAGAACTTTATCCATATTTGCTTGATCACTTTTTTCTTCTCCGGCATAACGAGCTGAGTAGACGCCCGGACGTCCTTCGAGTGCATCAATTTCCAGACCAGAATCATCTGCGAGTACAGGAACTTGCAAGTGGCCTGCCATTGTTTCTGCCTTCAGTGCTGCATTTTCTTCGAATGTCGTGCCTGTTTCTTCGATATCATCGAATTGCTCTGATAATTCATCAAGTCCGTAAGCTGTAATATCGTATTCTCCGAAAAAGGCTTTGAATTCCTTCAGTTTTCCTGCGTTTTTTGTTGCGATGATGATTTTATCCATTGTAATCACTCCATTCAAATCGTATGTATGTCTATTACCCTAGATAGTACCTAAATATTAATATGTATGTAAAAAGGCGAGCTTCTATTAAAGTATAGCTCGCCTTTCAATGTTTTTCAAAGATCAGCTAAAACGGGACTCAACAAAGTGCATATTCATATTTGCCGCCACTCTTGCACCGTCAGCTGCTGCCAGCAAAAGAGAAGAAGGTGCTTGATTTACATATTCACCAGCGGCATAGATATGCGGCACGCTTGTTTGTCCGAATTCGTTCACCATCAGTCTGCCTTGTTCATCAAATGAGCACCCCAAACCGGCAGCCAGTCTGTCTTTTCGGACGAATTCCGGGACAACAAAGCCACCTGTCCTTTTCATTCGATTATCGTTTTCAAAGACAACTTCTTTTAGGATCCCATTCTCTCCAACAAGATCCACTATCTTTGCCTCCTCGATTATTACCCCATGCTTTTCGAACAAAGTAAAAGTATTTTGATCAAGTTCATATCCATTTGATGCAAGGACAAGATCCCCTGTCCAGTTCAGCAGCAATTTCCCCATATGGCGAATACCAGACTCTGTTTCAGCAAACAGAATCAGCGGCTCATCTTTTCGTTCATACCCGTCGCAATATGGGCAGGAGAAAATGCTCTTACCATAAAATGAAGCAATGGAAGGGATTGCCGGGAAAGATTCTTTAATACCGGTCGCCAGTAATACCTTTTTTATTAAGTAAGGGCTGTCATGTGTTTCTATCACAAAACTAGCTGCGTCCTTTTGCTTGATTAGAGTCACTTCAGCTGAAACAAATGTGACATTCGGATATTTTGCCAGATCACGTCTGGCTTCTTCCCTGAATTGAGCTGGTGTGATACCATCTCTCGTTAAGAATCCATGAGATTCCTGAGTCACCTGGTTACGGTTGGTATCATTATCAAAAATAATCACATTCTTTCTGGCTCTCACAAGTTGAAGAGCTGCACTCATCCCTGCTGCACCGCCGCCAACTATACCGCAATCCCATTTTTCCATTGTCCACACTCCTTCACAGATTTAAAAGACTTATAATGTCTATGATTGTACGAAAGAAAAAACAGCATTTATTCGCTGCTTTTACCCTCCAGCAATGACGCTATAGTTGTCTGACGAAGCTCCTGCTCCATCTGCTCCTCTGCTTTTTCCATTACTCGCTTCACGACACAAGCAGGCTCATCATGCAAGCTGCATTCAAAGATCGAGGCTTTCCCTTCTATCGCTTGGATAATATCAAAAAAAGAAAGTTGCTGCCATCCGTTTCTGAGTTTATATCCACCATTTGCTCCCGAAGAAGATGAAATAAGGCCTTCTTTCACCAGCTTGGTGAGTATCTTAGACAAATAAGTCGGTGAAACCTGCTGATGATCGGCAAGCTGCTGTACTCCGATCGGCTGCTGACTCGCTCCTTCTTTGGCTAAATAGAGCATCGTATGCAGAGCGTAATTCGTCGCTTTGGTGAATTTCATTTGCCGCACTCCAATCATAGACTTTACGTATCTATGATAACTACTTAGACTTTACCTGTCAAACGATAACTGCTTATCGATTTCCCGATCGCGATGAGATGATTAACTACCAAATCGACAATGTTTGCAACCAACAATTGATTCGAAATCATCCTGCCAGGATGGTACTATTACCCCAACTGCTTCTTAGTTGCTCCACTTTTTCTGATGGAACATCGTTTGTTCCCCTTGGATAATCCGGTCATCAAAATATGTATACATCCCTCCCAACTGATATCAACAGAAAACATCCTTTTCCCTGCAATAAAAAAGCCCGGTCAAATGACCGGGCTTTTTTATTTTACAATTTTTCTGCTGGCACGTACTGTTCTCTTGAGACAGGCTCAGCGTATGCTTCACCATGCTCGTTGAACACTTCTTCCACACCTTCTACTTTCACGGAAACAGCTTCGACTTCCTCAAGCTCTGTCAAGCTCATGACAAGTGTTTCCATAAGCTGGTCTGTAATCGCGGCTTCATCCACGTTGCTCAATACTTCTTTATTGAATTCCAAATTGAGGACGCCATCTTTCAGTGTTGGCTCTGAAGCTAGTGCAGAGCCTGTGTTGAAGACGTTGGACAAATTGCTGTCCATGGCTGGTCCATCAATCAATGCATTCACGATCTCTTCATAGCTGTTTTCTGCATTGCTGTTCATTCGCTCTGTGACCGGCACTTCATAAGGTGTGCCATCTACTGCTTCTGCCGGGAAGTAGAGCGTGACAGATTGGCTGTTCACCGTAGTGATGCCATTATCCATCAAGTTGATGCCATCCGCACGGGAATAGCTTTTCCCGATAGGCGTTCCATCAACCGGCATTTTTGCCAGGTCTTGTCCTTCTACGCGGATAGCTACATTTTTCACATTCTCAAACTGTGTCAATGTGTACGTGATGGATTCGAGAATCTTCTTCTCACTGGCTGCTTCGTATTCGTTGAATTCCTTTGAGAAGTCAACGATCAGTGTGCCGTCTTCCTGTGCATCGATTCCATTGATGGTTGTTCCTGCTGGCAATACTGCTTGGAAGCCGTTAGGAAGCATGTCCGTCACTGGACCATCCTTTACGAGGTATTCCAATGTTTCTTTGGCTACTTCATTTGTCTGCGGCAGTTCAAATGTCATCGGTACGACCATTCCATTGGCATCCATCAGAAACAGCTGACGTTTTGCAGTAGCGGATTCGCCTTCTTTAGCACCCTCTTCAGGCTTTTCTTCCTCACCCTCTGCTGGTGCTTCTCCTTCAGCCGGTGTTTCCCCTTCGGCTGGTGCTTCTGCTGCGCCAGGCTCAAGCGCATTTTTCTCCAGCTCGTCCACATAAGTTGTATCCTGCGGCACGTCCACTTCATCCACAGCCTGTTCTCCTTTCAAGGAGCATCCGGCCAATAAAATGGAAAGGCCTATTACGCTAGTGAAAAGACCTGCAATCTTTTTGTTCATACGCACTTCTTCCCCCTTGATGGTTTGTACTATCATGTATACGAGCCATCAAAGGTTTTAGACCATCTTTATTTAAATAGACTGTTTGCTGCCGAGCTGGATACGTCCAACTTCATTAACCGGACGCTGCAGCCACATATTTGCTATCTTCATGAAAAGATGCGTATCTCCAGATGCAAAGAATTGATGATTCACAGGACGATCTCCTTCATAGAGCTTTCGTTTGAAGCCGAGAATCGCACTTACTTCACGAGCTGTCTCGTCTCCGGAACTGATCACTTCCACCGATTCACCGATCACTTCTTCAATCACTGGTTTGATGATCGGATAATGCGTGCACCCAAGGATGAGTGTGTCCATCGCTTTCCAATCCTTTAATGGAGTCAATGCGTCTTGCACGACCTGACGAGCCAATGGGCCGGACACAACACCTTTTTCCACCATCGGAACGAATGTCGGACAAGCGAGCCCTTCGATTTCTAGCTCACTATTGATATTTTTAAGTGCCTTACGGTACGCATGGCTGCGGATCGTGCCTTCTGTACCGAGTACACCGATATGATTTGTTTTTGTCGTCTTGATAGCTGCACGTGCGCCTGGCTCAATAACACCAACAACCGGGATATCAAGCTTCTGCTTCAGCTCTTCCAATGTAAAAGCTGTCGCTGTATTGCAGGCGATGACGAGCATCTTGATGTTCTTTTCCAGGAGGAAATTCACCATGTCCCATGTAAATTCCACCACTTCTTCTTCCGGTCTGGGACCGTATGGACAGCGCAGTGTATCCCCGACATAGATAAGGTTTTCCTTCGGCAGCTGACGCATCAGCTCCCTTGCAACGGTCAAGCCGCCTACTCCTGAATCGATGACACCAATCGGATAATCCACGTTTATCTCCTCTTTTTCTTCTCTGTTTTAGCCTCTAGCTGTTCGTAATCATTCATTTTACCGTGTAACTTATGTAAGAGCAACTGCAGCTGGTCTGCCTCTTCCAAAGAAAAAGTTTCCAGCAGCTCTTGCAGATATGCTTGACGCTTTTTAATCACTTCCGAGATGATCAGTTCTCCCTTTTCCAGGATATGCACTCGTACGATGCGTCGGTCCTTTTCATCACGCACGCGTTTTACAAGCTCATTCTTCTCGAGCCTGTCTACGATATCAGTCGTCGTACTGATCGCAAGCCTGATTGTCTGGGAAAGGTCGCCAGTCGTCATATCTCCTTTGTCCGCCAGCCATTGCAGCGCGACGAACTGCGGTGCCGTAATCGGATACTGCAGGAGGATCTCACGTCCTTTTTGCTTGATGATTGCGGCAATATGTCGCAGCTCTTTTTCGATCGCTGCAATTCTTTCAGCTGTCAGTGTGTCGTGCACCATTCATTCCTCCTGCTATTTTTCCGTTAGTTTATTCCTGCGCAGATATTTTGCAAGTTGTTTTTTAAATTGTAAGGAAACCATGATATACAGTGTGTCACCTGCTTTGATGACGGTCTGTCCGTTTGGTGAGATTATCTCACCGCTCCGGAGTATGGCATTGATCAACGTCGTCTCAGGAAAGCTGAGATCCTCCAGCCGTTTGCCGGAAATCTCATTCAGTTCCGTTGGTTTATATTCTACCATCTCGAGATTGTTCCGTCCTATACTGATCAATTCAAGTGTCTCAATTTCATTCGTTGTCGGCGGTTCCACCAATTTAAGCTTGGCCGCAAGTGCCGTGACCGTCGAGCCCTGCAGAACAGTTGATAAGAGGACGACGAAGAAAACGGCATTAAAGATGAGCTGACTGTTTTCGATACCTGCAATGAGCGGGAAGAGTGCCAGCACGATTGGTACGGCACCTTTCAGGCCTGCCCAGGAAATGAACAGTTTCTCTTTTGCAGAATACTTAAAACGAATCAGCGACAGGAACGTTGCGAGCGGCCGTGCCAAGAAAATCAGTACGAGCGACAGCAAGAATCCTTTGATCATCAGACTCGGTGTAAACAATTCGGAAGGGAAAACAAACAACCCAAGCAAGACGAACATACAAATCTGCATAAGCCAGCCAAAACCCTCATTGAACCGAATAATGGAACGACGATACGTGATTTCAGCATTCCCGATATAAAGGGCGCTGACATAAACCGCCAATAGTCCAGAAGCATGAATAATAGATGTCAATCCGTAGCTCACCAGAGCGAATGAGAGCGCGAATAGCGGATAAAGACCACTTGTATCGAGATTGATCCGATTGATCGCAGTGACAGCTATGAATCCGATCAGCAGCCCCATCGCTGCTCCTGCTCCCATTTCCCATATAAAGCTGCCGATCATGGAAAGCACGCTCGAGCCATGGCCGCTGATTAGTTCAATACAAGTGATTGTCAGGAACATAGCCATCGGATCATTCGTACCTGATTCCGCCTCTAATGTCGCAGCAAGCTTTTCTTTGACATTCTGCCCTTTCAAGACAGAGAAAACTGCAGCTGCATCGGTCGAACCAACGATCGATCCAATCAAAACAGATTCAAGCCATGTCAAATCGAAGATATAGTGCGCAGCAACAGCGACGATTGCTGCTGTCAGCAGCACCCCTACTGTCGCCATGGTGATTGCCGGAGCAAGTGCCGGCTTCATCGAATGCCAATTCGCATGAAGACCACCTTCAAATAAAATGACAATCAGCGCAAAGATACCAATTGCCTCTGCCAAATGGGCATTATCAAAATAAACAAGTCCAAAACCATCACTTCCGACAATCATTCCGACCGCGATGAACAAGACAAGTGCCGGGACACCCAGCCTCGTCGAAAACTTCGTCACCACTACACTCACAACAAGCAGCAGCGCGAAGAGAAAAATGAATTGATTCGTTACCATATAATCGTGCATGAACATCCCCCTACAAGGTGTCGATCGATATCTGACTTTTCTATCCTATCCTTAATGATACAGTTAAAAACGCTGTACTGCATGTAATTAGCCCTCGCCAAAGCTGACCATATCAAAAAACCGACTCATGAGAGTCGGCTTTTTACTACTATTTATTTGAACAAAGAACTGAATGTATACGATCGAAACAACTCAGAGAAGGAGGAAAGCGGTAATTCATGATAAGGTATGGTTTTGCACCCATTGATGCTGACCATTATGCAATTCTGAACATTATCGTATCGGCTGACAACCGTATTTCCCTTCTTCATCGCCCACTTCTCAAAATCCGCTGGCGGAGAGCTTCCAAGCTTTGCTGCCTGAAATTGTGCAATGCTGCACTCCGCCCCGCTATAATATGCAGCTACTTCGGTGAGCGTCAAGTGATGCATCTCGGCGAACGGCATCATCACAATCTCATCATCTTCCTCAGCCATATAATATTCCCCTGCTTCGGTAACCCTAACGAAAGCTTCTCGAACATCCTTGTAAATCTGCTGCTGCAAACTCGGCAGCGACGAAATGACTGGAGCGACAGACGGACTTTTCACAATTTCCATGGAAAACCCTCCTTTTCTGAACAGTTTCGACAGATTTGGAGGGATACCTGCATTTGTAAGAAAAATCTGAATCAAGATTCGTAATAAAACATGATACATTATCAATCAACCATAACTTATTAAATACAAAATGCTTGCACTCAATTCATTTCATTGGCTGTTTCAGCCCATTACAGCCCGATTGCAAATCCAAGCGGTATGGATATCCAAATCATAACAAGAGCAAAAACATGGAATTGCTCAGATGGCATTTTAAATGAAGTTATCAATCCAATAAGAAACAGATCCCCCTTATCACTAAGATTACGAAGAACCCTGGGGCTACGTACTTTTGGTCGGTAGGATTTTCACCGATCGTACCCGCAGTACAAAAATCAGCAATAAAAAAGCAAATCAAAAAAACCGGCACGTTAGCCGGTTTTAATATAGAGGGGAAAACAATATGTAGTTATTCTCCTCCTCCTCCGCCCCCACCGCCATCAGAACCTCCACCATCATAGGAAGGACTGCTTGGACCGGAATCATAGGACTGGGAACTTATATCTGTGTCGTGGTATCGTTTGTGATTGCTATCATTGTCTGAATCCGCGCCCATCAATGGCGTATGCGTATATAAGGTCGAGTTTCCATCACTATCTGATTTACTCTTGGATTGGGCGTGATTTTTAGATTGCATATGACCTTGATCTTCATCCCGTTTCTTCTTACGGATCGCTATTAAAGCAATTACTACGGCTGCTATCAATACAATAATTACGCCTATAAAGATATTAATTGCAATACTATTGTCGATCGTTATTTCATTCATTAGTACTTCACTCCTTAAAAAGAAATAAATAGCAGTTCCTACCAGATAAAATTTTCTTGAATTTACAGGATAACATAAATTCATTTTCTTTAACCCCTACAGTAAAAAAGTGATATGTTTCTCACTATAATTCTATCTGGTCCTGAGCAATAAAATACAAATTAAAAAGAACTTCCTTTTTAGAAAGTTCTTAATAGAAGACTTAAATAACTACTGTTTTTTTACTGCAAATGCATACTTCTTATTTAATAAATAGGGGCGGTAATAACCATTTATTGTAGACATCGGAAGAACTTCCGGATGTAGTTTGATACCAAGCGTATGGATCATATACTCTCTGCGTTGTTGGATTCTTCCCCATAGTTCTGGATAGCGTTCAGACAACTCTGCACGTAGTTCTTCGTCCGCCAGGACAATACCATCTTCCGCATTCGCTCCGCCGTATCCTGGAATACTAGGGATAATATCCATCTGGAGCATCATGCCGCTGACAAGTTTGATTTCTGAATTGGGATACATAGGAGAAGACATCCATTCTTCACCAGCCGTCAAATGACCCGGGTTAAGCTTCCATCCATATCTTGATTTAGGCAGGACAGATTCAATTAATTCATACATATCTCCACCTGTCATACCAATTCTAACATTCTCATACCAAGCAACACTTGCTGCGTAATAAGGCTTAGCAATTGCATCTATATAATCAGATACATCCTCAGGAAGTTCTTCAGCAGATGATACAACATACGCGGAGCGGTTAGTAAGACCCCCTCTGTAACCTACTGTGACTGAAAACTTATCACCTACTTCTACTTTCTTTGCTCTTGGAGCCACTACTGCGTTCGTAAAGCGATCACCCGTAGCACAAATCGTCTGGACATTATTCGGCTGTCCATAGGCAGCTAGTCCATCTGCAAGCTCCATCTCTGTTTTTCCAGGTTCTAATTGATCAAGCACTCGTAAAATTCGGGACGATGCAAGTGATGCTCCAAATTCATAATGAGCTATTTCGTTTGCATTCATTAAAATACGTGCACCCGTACCTGGATGAATGAATAATGAAGTGGCATTGATAACAGTACCTATATCTTTTACAAGTTCTTTGACAGCATTAACGATGAAATATGGCGTATCAAACAGCTGTTGATTATCTTCATTAGGACTCGTAAACATTTTCCATCCCGCTATACCAACGCGCATACCTTCTCTGACACCTGCGGATGCAATGAGTTCTGTAAATGTTTTTTCAGTCGGCATCGGCTGATTAGGAAGAGAAAAATGCGGTACATGGATAGCTTCTGCTTCTATACGGCTGTATTGGTTCATTCGAAGAGATTCATTACCTAATAATAAATAAGCCTGCCCGTCGCTATGTAAAACCAAGAGCGCTTCCTCAAACCTTGGTTCGAAACCTGTTAGATACCCAAAGTTAGTGCCGTGTTCACGGTCGCCATAAACAAGAAGAACGTCTAGTTCTGCGTCATTCATCTGCTCAATCATTTTCTCCTTGTGAAGCTGCATCGTTTCATCAATTAGATCCACTGATTTCGCTGCCGTTGTATCGGCAGGTGCAGGCACTTCTTTATAGCTGATTCTCTCTATATAGTTCATCATGACAATCTCCTTCGTTTATGCATCTTAATAACATTGTAAGCGATTTACACAAGTATGCGTTAGTGATTCAGCAAATGTTTTATGTTCGAACTTTTTTTTGCAGAAACAAAAAAACCGACCATCACAGTCGGTTTTAATAGCCGTCACAGCAAGCCAGTACTCTCTATCCGCTTACAACAGCTATGTCAGTCAACAGGCAGAGCTCGTGCCTGTCAGAGCTTCAGTTCCCCCATGCGAAGGAGCTCCACTACAGCCTGAGACCGTCCCTTTACTCCCAGTTTCTGCATCGTATTCGATATGTGGTTCCGCACTGTTTTTTCTGAAATAAACAGATCTTGCGCGATTTCCTTGGTTGTCTTATCTTGAACCAATAGTTCAAAGACTTCTTTTTCTCGTTTGGTGAGTAATTGTTTTGGCCTGTAGTCATTATCCTTCAAAAGTTAACCCCTCCTTGCTCTCTTCAGGGTTGCTGCGTCAGGTATTTATTTAGTCCATGTAGCTTATGTAAACCAGAGACGGAGGGTGACCGGAATTCGCGAATTGTTAACGATTGTTGGCGGAGGAGTTACGGTATTGAGTATTTAAATTTCATAAACGAACTATCTATGAAGAGGCCACTTGATATCAGAAGGGTTAATTAACTCTCGATTTGCAGCGTCTCGCTTACAAACATGTAAAGTCTCTTATTGTTAAGTCTCTGGGGAAATTTTAAGTACAAAATTCACTAATATTAGAGAAGAATCTCAACCTAATTCAGAACATATTAGACTAACGGATAGCTACTATATCGCCGGTAAAATTATTAATGTTATGTTCGAACCTTAAGCAAACGTATTGCAAGAAGATCCTTGAGATCTTGCGAATGATATAGAGCGTAAGAAAACGTCAAACACCGGGTTTGGCGCTTTTTATGCTCAATACTCTTCACCCATATTTATCACTTTTTTCTTTGGTCCTCTGCTAATACCAGCTCCTATAAAATTAAAGCATGCTCCCATAATCCTAGCTGACCCTTTGCCGGAATAAATTCATCCAGCATCTGCATATCTTCAACTACCCAAGCATAACCTCCCACTGTAAAGTCACCCACAAAATAGTCATTCCCTGATACCATTCGACCATCTTCCAGAATTGCCCACGTCTCATTGTTTTCAATTATCTTCAAACAATCTACAAGTTTGCATACAGCAATGATTTGGCCAGTTGGAAGATTCTCTGGTGTATATCCGTGCTTACCAAGCAACGACTTTATGGCTATATGGTTAGAGGAGTCTTTATCTATTTTTTTACTTGTGTGAATGGCAAGTGGCCCCCGATAGTTCGTTCTCCATGACCTTGTTTCATATGTTGCCTCTCTAAGGACAAAAAGGCTTGCCCACGGCTGGATCATTGATAAAACCTTCATTTTACAGCCTCCAACCTATAGAAGTGTATTTTAATTATAGAGTGTCCCTTTAAAGGAATATTATGAGCAAAAGGCAAAATATCAGTTCTCAGAGATTCAATTCGAACATGGGTGGCATGTACATTATGGGCGGTATGATGTAACTTAGATAAATTACTTAGGGCAACAAATCTACTTTTGTAGGTCTGTTTTTGTTTAACACAAAATTAGTAGTTTAGTTTATTTGTTCCGACAAAAAAATGGGTATATTTTCATATAGGACACACCTAAAACACACTCATAAGGTAAATTGTGTAAGTCGGCCGACTTACATGTATTATTTATATAAGACTATTGGAGGAAATTATGAGAAAAGTTTTATGTTTAACTATCACAATAATGTATTTGGCTTCTTTAATTAGTCCAAAGTCTAGTGTACTAGCAGAAGAAAATCATGGTACTAAAACTGAAACATTACCAACAGTATTAATAATTGATGCTGATTCGCCTACATATGAAAGTGATGATGCTACTTTAGACTCCGAAGATAATATTGATGAGATTGGCGATGAATTAATTTCCGACTTAGACGGCTTAGGTGCTAATGAATTAGAAGACAATGAATCTATGACACCTGAGATGGAAGAGGCTATCCAAAAAGCAGTAGACGAAACTGTAAGGGTTATTGAAGAAGAAAATGAAGAACTTGAAGAACAGTCCCAAGTATCAGTGATGAGAGCTTCTTCTACTTCAACAGGTACTATAGTCAAAGGTTATTTTAGAAAAAATTTAAAACTTGCAAACTCAATTAATGCACAATATAAGAAAATGACAAAAGGACTTAAACCGAATGCACCTGGTGAAGCATACAGAGCAGGAATGTGGGTATCACTAGTTAAATCCGGTGGAGCATGGGATTTGAAACAAAGAAAATATTTAGGGACAAGTGCTAAATATACATTTAGAGGAAAACTAAAAAATGGAGAATATATTGGTAATTTCCACTACGGCTATATGGGGAAAGCAGTAGGTTATTCAGATACAGTCTTAAAATCCGCTGCAGGTGCTTATCAAATTAAATCTAGAACTTCTAGCGTAAAATTCTGGAAATCTTATTTTGATGATCCTAGTGATACTTCAGCAATTAAAGATGGAATAAGTTCCTATAAAAATGGTGTAAGATTCTAAAATAGTCATATGTTAATATAAAATTAGAGGAGAAAACTATGAAAAGACTTAAATTCTGGTTATTAGCTATCGTTTTACCAGTTGTTGTGATCTTGCTTATCGGAGGAATTATTTTATATAACCTTATTGATGTAAATCTAAATGATCTAAATGGAAAAGGACAAGTTGTTTCAACCATTGAATCACCTAACAATAACTATGTTGCAGAGATAAGATTAATTGATGAAAATGGTAACGCAACAACCCCTATACAGCAAGCAGTTAGCATTTCCTCAAATGCTTCAAATCAAAACCAATTAAAGGAAGAGACAGTATATTGGGAGATACACTCTGATAGCGAGACACCTGAAGTAATCTGGTTAGATGAAGATACTATTAATGTAAATGGTAAGATAATAGATGTACTGGATAAAGATACTTACTACAACTGGCAAGATCATAGTGAGAACTAAATAAGCACGCATGTACATTTCAGGGACTGGTAAATTCCAGTCCCTTTAATTTTCTCTAAGATTTTTAGATAGACTTACCTAGTTCGTTATCCTAATTTAATATGACCTAATTTGCTACTATGCTTTTCAATACATCATAAATAATGGCCAGCTCACCTTTAGTATATATCTTTTATCCCTAATTCAACTTTATCATAAAGTTATTAAATCCTTTTTAACACGAGCATATTTCCATTAACAATCTAAATATCTGTTTTGCATTTGTCAATTTTCAGCAGAAACTTTTCCAACTTATCTCTCGTAATTTATCTAATTTAAAAGAAGGTTGTTTTATGAAAAAGCTGATTTTCCCCCTCGCTCTGTTTCTCGTCATCTTCGTCAGCGCATGTTCTAACGCGTCATCTGGATTTAAGGAGATTACCCCTGATGATGCTGTTGCAGCCTTCCAGGACGCCGGCCTTGAAGCTGAGAACCCTACTGAAATGACAAAGGATGATTGGTCCAATGAAATCTAAAGAAGGCATCCGTGTAACAGTCCCTCAAGTCTGCAGCGATTGTAATGCTCGTATCATCAGCTATGAAGATGAAGCTGATCTAGATGAGATGAAGGATTACTATGACTCCATGGGCGAAGAAAGTGCCATGTTATTCTCCTGGACCGCGAAGCATAAAAACATTTTGGTTCAGGTGAACGGTGATATGGAGGAAGAAGAATTCAACAAATACAAAGAGGCTTTGGAAAGTCTTTAAGAGGAGAGCAAGTATGCTCTCTTCTTTTATTTGTAAAATTCCTTAATCAATCTTATTACTCGTATTACTATCATCTGACTAGGAAGTGGTTTATGCTTAGTTTACGTCTTTAAAAGGGGATTAGTTGATTATGAAGGATGAATTAAAGTACATTGGGGATAAAATCAGGGCTAATAAAGAAATAATTGCAGACTCTGTTATTGACTCCTTAGATGAGAATTTAAAAACGGAGTTGAAAATTCTATCCTTTCCAAACGACAAGTTACATGCTTTTAATGTTGATTTAATTAATAACATAGGTGCTTTATTATTTGTTGAAGAGGACCCATATGAGGTTCAACAAAATTTACTTAACTGGGCTAAAAATGCAGCTGAATTTGCTACCCATAAGAATATCTCTCTAACAGCAACTTTACAGTTTGTCTCTAGCTTCCGATCAGTTATCTGGGAGATCTTCACTGAAGAATTGGTACAGCGACATTTTGCTGCTATAACCATGCTAGATGTTTCAAAAATAATCGATCCTATGCTTGAAAAGATTAGTTTCGCTATAGGAGAAGAATATGAATTATATAACAAAAAAATGATGGACATTGCTTATAGTGCATTAGAGGAGCTTTCAGTTCCAGTTGTTCCTATTTACGAAGGTGTAGCAGTTCTTCCTATTATCGGAGAAATAGATACCTATAGGGCCAAGCTGATCATGGAGACTGCATTAGAGCAAGGCAACCATCTGCAATTAGATTGTTTGATCATTGATGTATCGGGTGTACTCATGATTGATACAATGGTAGCTGATCAGATTTTCAATATTGTTAAAACACTTAAGTTAAGTGGTATTACTACTATCATCACGGGTATTAGACCAGAAATTGCGCAAACGATGGTTTCATTAGGTCTAGATTTTAAATCGATTACTACTTTTTCTAATTTAAGACAAGCTCTTTTACATTTAGGTTATGGGAAAATAAGAGATTAAACTGTTTTCCTTTCTAGCTATGTATAGAATCAGGAATGAATTTAAGCTAATATTAAGAACCTATAAGATCCTAAAACAATTTAGAGGGCCAACTCGGGCCCTCTTCTTTTTTTGCAATATGATGTAACCGTTCATTACACCACCCCGCTCCCCTTCCCAACATCTTGGGAATCCCCTTTAACCCAGTTGTTTCTAATTATGTAAAGGTACAAGTATTGAATTGTTCGCAAATGGTCTGCACCGTATTCGATATGTGGTTCCGCACTGTTTTTTCTGAAATAAACAGATCTTGCGCGATTTCCTTGGTTGTCTTATCTTGAACCAATAGTTCGGACTTCTTTTTCTCGTTTGGTGAGTAATAGTTTTGGCCTGTAGTCATTATCCTTCAAAAGTTAACCCCTCCTTGCTCTCTTCAGGGTTGCTGCGTCAGGTATTTATTTAGTCCAGTAGCTTATGTAAACCAGAGACGGAGGGTGACCGGAATTCGCGAATTGTTAACGATTGTTGGTGGAGGAGTAACGAAAGGGTTTATATTAGGAGCATAATCCAGATCATGAGGGTCGCTCTCTTTCCCTCTTGTTGCAAGCATCACTTATGTTCTGCTATACCATTTAGGAATAATGCATCTAAAGCTGTCGTGATCTTTCAGAACATCAAGTGAATATTTAAGAAGCAAATCAAATTGACTTTGGCTTCTTTTCTTTCCCCATACCAGCGCTGACACAATATGAACAGCACTATAAAAGGAATATAGTTTCCAAAACGAATCGTCTATGAGTTGCCCGTCATGATAACCATCCACTATTCCTTTGGTGAATGCAATACTCACTTGCTTCGAAAAGAACCCTAGTTTTTGCAAATCATGTATCGGGTCACCCCAGTCCATCCTTTGAAAATCAATTATCCCTGAGAAGATATTATTATGTATTAAAAGATTAGAGGGATGAAAGTCGTCATGTTGGAATTTGTTTGGTCTGTCTTTCAATAAGTAAAGATTTGAATTGATATACCTTTGGAGGCTGTCCATTATGCTTTGATCGAGAGCTAATTTCTCCAGTTCCAGCATGTATTTGTTAATCTTAGCAGACTTAACTTGCTCCCAGGACGGTTGGTTTAATGGAGCCGATATAGTATGAAGCTTTTTCAATTCTCTTCCCGCAGAGACTCCTGCAGCATATTGTTCCTTTTCTGTAAGTTTGCTTAATCCTTCCTCTGCATCAACTCCTGGGAGAAATGTTAAGACCATATAAGCTTTCTGAAGATCCTTAATTTCTCCAAACTCCAATCCTTCTGGAACATATTTTGATAACTCATGGAGCTTATTCAGAGATAAGAGTTCATTGTGCCTTCTAGCTGCTTCTTGTATAGGAAATATCCTTAAAAGATACTTTTGATCAATAACATACTTTTGATCATCTGAATAGCCTTTCCTTAATTCCACAATTTCTTTTGCATTATTTAAGTGTGAAATTAAGTTTCTTATACGCTTATCCATTGCTCACCCTCCTTGAGAATACTTAAAAGTGAAACATACCAATCAGTTGATGCTGCACTATTTTCAAAGACTGTCAATCTCCTAACAAAACCTGCATTTTCTTTATATAAACCGCATTTCCAGTGATCTCAACATCCAGCAAATCGTTTCCTTTTGAAACCTGTACTGCTACCCGGCCATCTCTTCCAATTTCGTGTCCTTGCTCCACTATAAGGTTTAGAGGTTCAACAAACTTTTTATTTATGTACTCCGCATAATATGCTCCCATTACCCCGGATGCAGTACCAGTTACCGCATCCTCCATGGTCCCCGAATACGGTGATGAGAAGTGTCTAGCATGCATATCAGCTTTGGAATCAAAAGTTTCCAGACAAAAAGGATGCAAGGATGATTTAGGTAGCTCTTTCAGGATTTGAGGAAAGAGCTTATTATTCGGTTTCATACGTTGAAAAGCATCAAGTTCATTTATTGGTATTAACAACGTCCAAGTACCGGTACTTCCGTAAAGGATTGGCAGATCCGTACGAAAATCTGTTTCTCTTAGTCCTATTGCGTTTGCTAAAGCTTCCTTGGAGCCATTGAAATCTTTGAATTTTGGAGCAGCTTGTTTCATGGTTATAGAATTTTCATCACCTGAGGAGTTTATTTTAATTGGAAGAATACCAGCTTTTGTTTCAATTGTTATAACTGCTTCATCTCCTAATAACCCTTTTTCCTTCATAGCATAAACAGTTGCCATTGTTCCATGACCACATAAATTCATCTCATGACCCGGTGTGAAAAACCGTATTTTAAAGTCAGCTGCATCGGATTCAATCAAAAAAGCTGTCTCATTAAACCCCACTTTGGTAGCTACCTCTTGCATTTCAGCATCTGTCAATTCATCTCCATTTAACACTACACCAGCAGGATTTCCCTTATTAGGTTCTTTACTAAATGCATCATAATGATAAACCGTCACTGATTTCATGATATATCCACCCTAACTAAAATTATTTATACTTCATCAGGAATTGATTCACTTCTTCTCTCATTCATACTATATTGGATGATTTTTCTGAATATATTAAATTTTAACTTACCTATCAATCTATTAAAAGCACTATTAAATCTATTAATTTAATTATAGAGAAGCCTATGTGCCAAAGGCTGAAGACTTGTAAGAGCTCTTAAATAAATCGCAATGGAACAAATTAACCTCTAATTATTCTCCTTATATTTACAATAATGGTTGCATCCACCCTTATCTTTGTATATATTGTATACATATAACATATACAATATTAGGTATTCCACAAAACATTAAAAGGAGGCTACTTAAAATGAATGGCACGGAAAAAGCCCTAACTTTAACTCCGTTGCGGCGCTGGATAACCATCCTCGGTATCTTCCTACTTGATAACAGGTAATTTTTATACTGATCGATGTTACGTCCTGGGAACCGAGAATAAACGATAGAGATAGCTTTATTCCTAGAATGTTCAGAAGTATCCTAGACTCATCACTTTCCACCGAATGGGTAACACCTTACACCTACCCATACTTCAATATGATCATGACTGTCCACATCGTTGCACTACTTATTGTGGCAATCTCAGAAATCATCGAGAGACTTATCTCCAAAAATAGAATAAGAGGGATCACATGCAAATCATAATTTCCAACAGTTCAAAGGAGCCGATTTATGAACAAATTACGAATCAAATTAAATCGTCCATTTTATCAGGTGAGCTAGAGGAAGGAACAGCAATACCTTCCATGCGTAAGCTCGCAAAGGATTTACAAATAAGTGTTATCACGACGAAACGGGCCTATGAGGAATTAGAGAAAGCAGGGTTTATCTACTCGATCGTTGGAAAAGGGTCCTTTGTTGCAGAGCAAAATTTAGAAGTTATAAAAGAGAAAAAACTGAAAGTCATCGAGGAACAGCTGAGTGCTGTAATAACAAATAGCCGAGAAATCGGGCTTTCCCTTGATGAGCTGCAGCAGATATTGAAGCTATTATATGAGGAGTGACAGAGATGGAAAATGTAGTTGAATTAAAAAATGTATCGAAGAATTTTAAAGATTTCTCCGTTAAAAATGTTGATTTGAAAGTTAAGCGCGGCTTTGTTCATGGCTTTATCGGTGCAAATGGTGCTGGAAAGTCTACGACGATAAAGATGATGATGAATCTGTTAATTCCGGATAGCGGAGAAGTGAAGCTGTTTGGTTTGGACTACAAGACGCATGAGAAAGCAATTAAAGAACGTATTGGCTTTGTATACGATGGCAATGTATTCTTTGAAGGAATGAATTTGAAAGATATAAAACGGATTGTCGCCCCTGCCTACAAAAACTGGGATAATGCTCAATTCTTGCAGTATGTTGAACAATTCGAGCTTCCGCTAAATAAATCGATCAAACATTTCTCCAAAGGGATGCAGATGAAGGCCTCCCTAGCGCTCGCCTTGTCCCATCATGCAGAACTTATCATCATGGATGAGCCGACTGCTGGCTTAGACCCTATCTTCAGACGAGAACTGCTTGGCCTTTTACAGGAATTGATGCTGGACGGCAATCGTACCATCTTCTTCTCCACTCATATCACCACAGATTTGAATCGCATCGCAGATTACATAGCGTTCATACACAAAGGAAGAATAGTATTCAATCAATCTATTCATGACGTAACGGATAATTATGCACTAATTAAAGGGAGAACAGAGCTTCTAGATCGAGACACTGAAAAAGACTTCCTACACATAAATCGCTCTTCTGCAGGTTTCGAAGCATTAACTGATAATGTTCATGCGGTAGAACAGATTTTCGGCAGCAATGTGATTATTGAGCAAGCTACTCTTGAAGATATTATGTTTCACGTAAAAGGAGGTTTACAGCATGTTTAATTTAATCAGACGTGATGTTATCCTGCAGAAAAGGCAGCTACTTCTTTTAATACCTGCCATCTTGTTCTTTATTATCATGAATGTACATCCTGCTTTTATTTTTCTGTTTGCAAGTATTTATGTTCCGATAAATACTTATGTTTACGATGAGAAAACCGAGACGAATTTCTTATTGAATTCCTTGCCGTATACACGAAAAGAAATTATTGCATCACGCTATATAGGTGCTATTGTGTATATGTTATTAGGAACTGGATTAACAAGTGTAATACTTCTCATTTTTAAGAAGTCTTTTTCATTCACTGATATCTCTATTAGTATCAGCTTGTTTCTACTATTTGTTTCACTGGTATTTCCATTATTCTATATCTTCAAACAGGGGTATATTTCTTCCATTGTTTTATTTAGCTTTATCCTTTCAGCCATCCTAGGTCCTCGCATCGTGTTATTTTTGGCTGAACATCTGCCTGCCATAACTGAATTTCTTATTGGTTTATCTATGCCGACAGTATACATAGGAGTGACTCTAATCGTCATGGCTGCCTATGGTACATCGTGGGGATTTACTACTTTTATATACCAGCGAAAAGTGTTATAGATAGCCAAGCTTAAAACTATAAGGGATAGAAACTATGAGCGTATTCGAGTTATACTGGGATACGTTTATTTCTTATTATTTTTTCTGTTTAACCACTCCCTCAAGGTGGTACCTAATAAGACAAATCGCAGATGTACATACTAATTTCAGATGAAGATAGTTGGCGGTAATTTCTAATAAAAGGAGTATTATTTATACCACTTATAACTTCCATTCCACTCGCTCTTAGATTATTCTTAAAGTAGTACACAACATAAAAGGGGACATCAGTATGAAAGACGAATTGAGATATATAGGGGAGAAGATACAGAAGAACCAGGATATTATTGCCGAATCTGTACTTCTAAACCTCGATTCGACATTAAATAAAGAGCTTCGTATCTTATCTCTTCCGAAAGAGCAATTATCCAAATTCAATGCTAGACTTGTATCTAATATCGGTGCCATCCTTTTTGCTGAAGATAACAAAGAAGAAGTGGAAAAAAACTTTTTGGCTTGGGGATCGTGGGCCGGACAAGCGGCTACGGAGATGAATGTTTCCTTGACTGCTACGTTGCAATACGTTTCCAGCTTCCGCAGTGTTATTTGGGATATATTCACGGTTGAACTGGAGGAGCGGCATTTTGCTGCGATTACCATGCTGGATGTATCAAAAATCATCGATCCAATGCTGGAGGTAGTCAGCTTTGAAATTGGAAGACAGTTTGAGAAACATAATAAGAAGATGGTCAGCATTGCCTATAGTGCGCTGGAAGAATTGTCAGTGCCGGTAGTTCCAATTTATGAAGGATTAGCTGTTATACCCATTGTCGGCGAGATCGACACACATCGGGCTAAATTGATCATGGAGACTGCATTGACACAAGGCAATGCTTTGGAATTGGATCACCTAGTCTTGGATGTTTCTGGCGTATTGATGATCGATACGATGGTGGCCAATCAGATTGTTCAAATTGTTCAATCCCTTCGGGTAAGCGGGATTAAAACCATCATTACGGGAATCCGTCCAGAAATCGCACAGACGATGGTCTCACTTGGTTTAGATTTCAAGTCGATAACTACAGTATCGAATCTAAAAAATGCCTTGTATCATCTTGGATACGGTAAATTGAAATAAATCATCAAAAAAGAGCTGGTCCTTGTGATCAGCTCTTCTTCTCTTTACTTCACCCTGCTATATATATTCTTTACTGCTTCATCAATTTCATCACGTGACATTCGCAAGGCCTTGGCTGAAGTACCGTACCCTATTTCTTCCTTACCTTCGGCCAGCCCTTTGAATATCCCTTCAGCAAACGCATCGACTGGTTCTCCGAAGGTATGGATGCCTGCTCCTCCCAGATCTGTGTTTACAGCTGGCGGAGCCACTTCAATCACTTCCACTTCCGTTTCAGCAAGCTGCAAGCGCAGACTCATCGTGAAGGAATGCAATGCGGCTTTTGTTGCCGAATAGATTGGTGCTATGGCCATTGGCGTGAATGCAAGACCTGAGGTCACATTTATAATGGCTGCTTTCTTCCCGCTGGAAGCAAAGAACGGTGCAAACAGCATCGATAGATGGAATGGTGCTTCAACATTGGCTGATATTTCTTGATTGAAATATGCCCAGTCATTCACTGCATTAGTTTCTAAAACATTGAAGCGCTGCTGGATTCCTGCATTATTGACTAGTACATTTACATCTGGATGCTCTTGTTTTATCCATTCAAATAGCGCAGTTCGCTCGGATTCAACCGTAACATCACTTACACGTGTAATCAGTTCCGGATGCTTATCCCTTGCTTCCTGCAGCTTGCTTTCCCTTCTGCCGCATACAATCATTTCATTGCCAGCCTGCAAAAAACGTTCCGCAAAAGCAAAGCCAATACCGGATGCTCCGCCGGTAATCAATATTTTATTACCCTTTAAATCCATATATATGACCTCCTGTTGCTAATATAACTACCCCATAGCATTCCACGGATAACCGCTGCGTATAATGATTGTCCTCTCTTTTGGGTATAGTAAAACCAAATCAATAGAAACGGAGTGCTTGACATGTCTGTGGAACCAATTGTGATTGATAGCATCATTAATGGAAAAAAGCATAAAGCCGAAAAACAAGCTCCCAGAGAAAACCCGGCTAACCCTGAAGAAGTGGTTGGCTACGCCCCGCTCAATACGAAAGACGAAACAATCCAGGCAATTGATGCCGCTGATCAAGCGTTCACCGAGTGGCGGCAATCTTCATTCGAGGATCGAATCTCGCGCATGCGCCGAGCTATCCAAAAGATAAAAGATAACGCATCAGACATTGCAGCTCTCCTATCCAGGGAACATGGGAAAGCATTATATGATGCGAAGGGCGAAATCGCTGTGTCCCTGATGTGGATGGAGTTTGCCTGTGATAATGTCATGGAAGTACTTCAAGATGAAGTGAACGAGCATGATGGCGGTAAAACAATCATAGCTCGTGATGCAATCGGGGTGATCAGTGCTATTTCTCCTTGGAACTATCCAATTTCGCTCTCAACTATCAAGATTGCGCCCGCCTTGCTTGCAGGCAATACGATGGTCCTGAAGCCAAGCCCTCTTGCCCCACTGGCTGTCAGCAGAGTTGCCGAGATAATTGCAGGCGAGTTTCCAGCAGGCGTTTTGAATCTTGTGCATGGCGAAGCTGAAGTTGGCGTCGAACTGACTTCCAACCCGAAAGTAGCCAAAATTGCATTCACTGGCGGAACAGAAACGGCAAAGCACATTATGAAAGCAGCGGCCGATACAATCAAGCATATGACATTGGAGCTAGGCGGCAATGACGCTGCCGTTGTACTGGAAGACTTTGATGTGAATGATGAAAAAGCAATGCGCCGGATTGTCGTTTCAAACTTCCTGACAGCAGGCCAGATTTGCATGATTGCCAAGCGTGTTTACGTACATGAGTCTATTTACGATTCTTTTATCGAAAAATATCAGGAAGCTGCTGATAAGTGGATTCGCGTTGGGGATCCCTTCGCCGAAGACGTTACGATTGGTCCGGTAAATAATAAAAAGCAGATGGAATTTGTCCAGGGTCTGATTGATGACAGCAAACAAAAAGGGGCTGAAGTCATCAAACTCGGTAAAATAATGGACGAAGATCTATTCAAACAAGGATACTTTATGCAGCCAACGCTTGTGCTTGGTGCGGATTATGATGATCCGATTGTCGAACAAGAACAGTTTGGTCCGACTGTCCCCATCTTACCGTTCAAGGATGATGAGCATGCGATTCATCTTGCCAACAAAAGCATTTATGGCCTGACTAGTTCGGTTTGGGGCAAGCAAGAGCATGCGGTTAAAGTAGCTAAGCGGATTCAAGCTGGAACGACGATGATCAATACTGCTGCCATCCAAGGCTTGGACGTTCGCTTTCCATTTGGCGGTGTAAAACAATCCGGCATTGGCCGCGAGTATGGCAAAGAAGGCTTGCTTGCATACGCCGAAACACATGTCATCAATATGCCGGATGCATTGGATCTTCCTTATATACCAGAATAAAAAAGCAGGGCATCTATCCGATGCCCTGCTTTTTGCCCTTGTGAAACGATATCTTCCCTCTTATTATAAATATAATGCAGCTAGAAGGAGTTATCGTACATCATGAGAAAAATAAACCATATTGTTTGGCTGACCATTATACTGCTGTTAATTAGTGGCTGCGGTGTAATACAAACAGAACAGACCGATACGAAATCCAAACCCACGATCACGTCAGGTACAACTGACAAAGTAGAAGTTTCATTAATCCGAATAGTGGATGGCGACACAATCAAAGTGAACTACAACGGGCAAGAAGAAACTGTCCGCTACTTGCTTGTAGATACTCCTGAGACAAAAGCGCCGAACAAATGTGTTCAGCCCTATGGAAAGGATGCCAGCAAACGTAATGAAGAACTAGTGGCGGATGCGGACAAACTGGAGCTGGAATTCGATGTTGGTTCACGAACGGACAAGTATGGTCGTTTACTTGCCTATGTATATGCTGATGGAGTGAGCGTGCAGCAGACATTACTGGAAGAAGGATTGGCACGTGTAGCTTATGTGTACCCGCCAAATACAAGATACCTTGATAATTTCGAGAAAGCACAAGCAACTGCTAAAAAAGATGATGAAGCAGTTTGGCAGCAAAATGGATACGTGACAGATCGCGGATTCGACGGCTGTGCCACTAGTCAGGACACTTCCGAAACACCAGTAGACAGCTCATCAAATGAATCTTCTCAATCAACACAGTTTGCCAATTGTACGGAACTTAGAAAAACATACCCAGACGGTGTACCAAGCACTCACCCAGCCTACCAACGTAAGTTTGACCGGGATAAGGATGATTATGCTTGTGAATAATAAATGGACGATTAAACAGCACTTATAATTTCACACAGGCTCTAACAAATGACAGCACATAACTTTTTTGTTTATAGTATAAGAAACCACCATAAAAGGAGCATACATCATGAGTAAAACAAAACACTGGAAAGAAAATTGGCTGCAGCATCGCAATGTATTAATCCAACTGATTGACCGAATCGAAGACGGCCATCTGGATTTTAAACCATGGGAAGATGCAATGACGCTTCGCGAACTGGTACTTCATGTAGCTGGCTCGAGCAATATGTTTGTAAATATGGTAAAAACGGAAGTTATGTCACCTCCGGATTTCCCTGAAGTACATACGATGGAAGATCTTAAGCAAGCTGTTAAGCAATTTACAGATGAAACAGCTCAAGCCTTTGACACTATCACTGATGAAGAACTGGCACTGGAAAACGAAGCGAAGATACCGGGTATGCAAGGTAAGAAAGAACTGTATCTTCAAGCTATGTATGATCATGAACTGCATCACAAAGGTCAGTTGTTCATTTATGCTCGTTTAGTCGCGGCAACAGACCTTCCCTTCTTCCGCTAAGTATAAGATAACCTTGCAGCATTTTAGCTGTAAGGTTATTTTAATTTACCTAGTATAATTTCCCTTATTTTTATCAATTTTTTACAGAAAACTGCTATACAACAGATTCTCTTCGATATATAATCTTCTAAACACATCTTAGAAAACTATAAAATGAGGGATGGATATTGGCGTATGTGATCATGCGTGAAGAGAAGGATGACATTCGCTGCCTGAAAGAGACAGGCAGTATGATGTGCAAGTTATTCGATACGTTGGAGGAAGCTGAATTGATGAAAAAGCAGCTGATCTCCGAAACTGCTTCCCATATTCACTGGTTTATTGTTGAAATGTAACTGCTGAATCTAATTCAGGTAAGCAGTCGGAATTGCTTCTTCAGAACTTCCGTCTTCTTGCCTGTTTATTTTATACACAGCAGCACCTTTCCGAGAACTAACAGCTCGGCTCAGCTCCTCATCCACGAAATGCATGGCAGCATAATCATCCACGCCATAACCTTCTTTCATACTTCCTTCACCGACAGCTTCAAGGTAACTTGGTCTGCGTTTCGCTTCTCCATCAAAATGAGGACAAACACTGCCTGATAGAAAACCAAGTCCATTTAATGTATAGAGCGGCCCGTTCAAAGGGTCGGTGAGCCCCTCTTCAAACCAGCAATTGGCCCCTGCACTTAGTCCTGCCAAGATGACTCCATTCTGATAAGCTTCAGCTAATATATTATCCAGCTTCCATTCTCGCCACAGTGCGAGCATATTTCGGGTGCTTCCCCCTCCGACATACAAGACATCCTGCTCCATCACAAAATCACGCAAACTTGGAAACGACGGCTCAAATAAAGATAGATGACTAGGCGTGCATGGCAGTAGTTGAAAAGCCTTATAAAAACGTTGGATATAATCCGCACTATCTCCACTGGCTGTAGGAATGAAACAAACACGCGGCTCGTCTTTAGCGCTCTGGGAAAGTATATATCGATCAAGCGCTAAATTATCCGGTTCCATTGAAAATCCTCCGCCCCCAAGAGCGATAATCTGTCTTTTCATTATATTTTCCTCCTTACCATGCAATATACCCTGGCCAACAGCAAGGCAAGGGAAACCTCAGCTATATACGTAAGGTACGTTTAGTTAACCTGTAGATGTATATTCAATATAATGGGAAATAAATCCTTGCGAAACTAATGGCATTAGTTTATAGTTTAACTAATACCATTAGTTTGGAGGAAAATTTTATGCGTATGACAAAACAAAACAATCTATACCAACTCACTTTTATGCCAAGACTATTCCCGGTGAACTGTTATTTAATTGAAGAAGAAGACGGACTAACATTGGTCGATGCAGCTCTAGCATCTTCAGCATCTTCTATTCTCTCGACAGCCCGAACTATTGGTAAACCGATAACAAAGATCGTATTAACTCATGCCCATTCAGATCATATTGGCGCTTTAGACAGCTTGAAAGATGCTTTACCTGATGCAGAAGTCATGTTATCTCAGATGGAGTGGGATATACTTCAAAACGAAAAGAAAATGGAAGCTGGCCATCCCATCAAGGGCGGTTACCCAAAAAATATTAAGACTAAGCCAGATAGGTTCTTAAGCGAAGGTAACCGCGTCGGGTCACTTGAAGTGATAGCAGCGCCAGGGCACACACCAGGTATGCTGGCATTGTTCGACCATCGGGATGGTGCCCTTCTTGTTGGTGACGCGTTTCAGCTCCGAGGCGGAATAGCAGTATCGGGTGATCTAAGATGGCAGTTTCCATTTCCCAGCTGGGCTACCTGGCATAAACAAATCTCCGTTCAAACTGCTAAGAAGCTAGCAGACTTAGAACCTAAAATCTTAGCTGTTGGACATGGAGATTTGCTTCATGAACCGCTGGCGCATATGAAACAAGCTATTCTGCGTGCAGAAAAAGGAGAAAGAATACATGCCTAGAATGCAGCTTACGAAAACAATGATTATCGACACCGCTATATCCTTAGCAGAACAACAAGGATACGAAGCAGTCACAATGGCAAATATCGCCCGCTCCCTATCTATTAAGCCGCCTTCTTTGTATAATCACTTCAAAAACTTAGAAGAAATCAAGCATGAAATGGCTGAAATGGCTCAAATTCAACTGTATGACGCTTTAAAAGGAACAGAACAAACAGCACAGCCATTATTGTCACTAGCCAAGGCCTACGTCCATTTCGGTTCGTCTCATCCAGGTCTGTATGCCTCCTCCCTGCCAGGCGGAACCGGAGAAGTTGGTGAAAAGCTTGTACAGCTTATAGCTGATGGTTTAACAGCATTCTCATTAGAGGAAACAGAAGAGATCCATGCTATCAGAGGATTTCGCAGCATGCTGCACGGCTTCATTGATTTGAATAAACATGCTGGATTTAAACTTGATGTTGATTTGGAGAGATCACTTGAACATATGGTTGGAATATTTGAACGAGGTATACAATCATAAACAAAGCCACCAGATAATGATCTGGTGGCTTTTATTTTAGTAGTTCGTGTCACTTCCAAAGAAGTTCTTGAAAGACTGGATATTCGTTGCACGGTTCATCTCGGCGATGGATGTTGTCAACGGAATACCTTTCGGGCAGACCTGAACACAGTTCTGAGAGTTACCGCAGCTGCCGATACCGCCTTCACCCATCAATGCTTCCAGACGTTCCCCTTTATTCATTGCACCAGTAGGATGGGCGTTGAACAAACGAACTTGGGAAATCGGTGCTGGGCCGATGAAATCTGATTTATCGTTTACGTTCGGGCATGCTTCCAAGCACACGCCGCAAGTCATGCATTTGGAAAGCTCATATGCCCATTGGCGTTTCTTCTCTGGCATACGCGGACCTGGTCCTAGATCGTACGTACCATCAATCGGTACCCAAGCTTTGACTTTTTTCAGGCTGTCGAACATTTGAGAGCGGTCCACAGCCAAATCACGGATGATTGGGAACGTAGACATTGGCTCTAGACGAATTGGCTGCTCCAGTTTATCGATAAGTGCCGCACAAGACTGTCTTGGCGTACCGTTGATAACCATGGAACAAGCTCCGCAAACCTCTTCCAGACAGTTCATATCCCAATAGATAGGGGTCGTTTCCTTGCCTTCCGCATTCACCGGGTTTCTCCGGATCTCCATCAAAGCAGAGATGACGTTCATATTCTCCCGGTATGGTACGTGGAAGGTTTCTTCATAAGGGGCGCTACTCGGATCATTCTGACGTGTCACAATAATTGTTATCGTCTCTTGCTTCGTTTTCGTCGCTTCCATTATGCTTTTGCCTCCTTCGCTTTCGCTTGGCTGTAGTCACGTTTTCTCGGCACGATATAGGAAGTGTCTACTTCTTCATAATAGATGTCTGGTGAGTTTGAAGATTCATCATATCTAGCCATCGTAGTCTTCAAGAATTCTTCATCGTTACGTTCTGGGAACTCTGGTTTGTAATGGGCGCCCCGGCTTTCATTCCGCATATACGCTCCAATTGTCATAACACGAGCTAAATGCAGCATGTTTTTAAGCTGGCGGGTGAACATGACACCTTGGTTGCTCCAAAGGGATGTATCATGGATGTTGATATTGTTCCAGCGCTCTTGCAGCTCCTGCAATTTGTCATCCGTTTTCAGCAATTTGCTGTTTTCACGAACTACTGTCACATTATCTGTCATCCATTCGCCTAGCTCACGATGCAGCTTGTATGCATTTTCTTTCCCGTCCATCCTTATCATCTTATCGAAGTTTGCCTGCTCTTTTGCAAGTGCATCATCGAATAATTTGCTGGAGATGTCATCAGCATGCTTATCCAGTCCGTCGATATATTTGATTGCATTCGGTCCGGCAACCATTCCGCCGTATATTGCGGACAGAAGGGAGTTCGCACCAAGACGGTTTGCACCATGCTGGGAGTAATCACATTCTCCAGCTGCAAAGATTCCCGGAATGTTTGTCATCTGATCATCACTGATCCAAAGACCGCCCATAGAATAATGGACTGCCGGGAAGATCTTCATTGGAACCTTACGTGGATCATCACCAGCGAATTTTTCATAAATTTCAATGATACCGCCCAGTTTGACATCCAGCTCTTTTGGATCCTTATGGGAAAGATCAAGATAAACCATGTTCTCGCCGTTAATACCAAGCTTTTGGTTAACACATACATCGAAGATCTCACGCGTTGCAATATCACGTGGTACCAAGTTTCCGTACGCTGGGTATTTCTCTTCAAGGAAGTACCAAGGCTCACCATCTTTGTACGTCCAAACACGACCGCCTTCTCCGCGGGCGGATTCACTCATCAGACGGAGCTTATCGTCACCAGGTATGGCTGTAGGATGAATCTGAATGAACTCTCCATTCGCATAAATTGCGCCTTGCTCATACAAAGCTCCAGCAGCAGAACCCGTGTTGATGATGGAGTTCGTCGATTTTCCGAAGATGATACCAGGACCGCCTGTCGCCATGATGACTGCATCTGCCCTTAACGCGCGCAATTCATGGGATTGGATGTTCTGTGTCAGGATACCGCGTCCGACACCTTCCTCATCAATGATGGCATGAACGAATTCCCAGCCTTCATATTTTGTTACCAAACCTGCTGTTTCAAAGCGTCTCACCTGCTCATCAAGTGCATAAAGCAGCTGTTGACCAGTCGTTGCACCAGCATAAGCTGTCCGGTGATATTGCGTACCCCCGAAACGACGGAAATCAAGCAGTCCCTCCGGTGTCCGGTTGAACATGACTCCCATCCGGTCGAGCATATGGATAATACTTGGTGCTGCATCGCACATTCCTTTTACAGGACCTTGGTTGGCAAGGAAATCACCACCGTAAACCGTATCATCGAAATGCTCCCAAGTGGAGTCACCCTCACCCTTCGTATTGACCGCTCCGTTGATGCCTCCCTGTGCACAAACGGAGTGGGAGCGTTTTACCGGAACAATGGATAATAAATCTACATGAACGCCGGCTTCTGCTGCTTTGATGGTTGCCATCAAGCCTGCAAGACCCCCGCCGACAACAACTATATTTCGTTTACTCATTTCTTTAAGTCCCCTCTCTTAAAGCCGCTATCTTATACGCCCATACCGAATGCCAGCAAAGAGCGTATCCCCAAATACGTTACGCCTAGGAACACAAGCAGCGTCGCATATGTTGCAATTCGCTGGGAACGCGGAGAAACAGTGATCCCCCATGTAACCAGGAAGCTCCATAAGCCGTTCGCGAAATGGAACGTTGTGGAAATGACGCCAATCAAGTAGAACCAGAAGAAGAATGGCTGTGTCAAAATCGCTTCCATGAAATCGAAATCAATTGTTTCTTGCGTGAAGATCGTGATAACGCGAGTCTGATACACATGCCATGCGATGAATATCAGTGTCACGATACCAGTGATCCGCTGCAGCAGAAACATCAGGTTCCGGAAGTATCCATATCTTCTCGTATTGTTCTTGCCTGTCAGTACGATGTACACACCGAGAATGGCATGATACAGGATCGGTATGTAGATCACGACCCATTCCAGCACGAAACGGAATGGAAGATTGTGCATGAAACCGGCAGCAGTATTGAAGCTGCCGCTTCCGTACGCAGCAAAGTGGTTAATGACCAAGTGCTGGATAAGGAAGATTCCGATTGGAAGCACTCCTAACAACGAATGAAGCCTGCGGTAGAAAAACTCTCGATTCTCGTTCATACGTACCCCCTCAGTAGCTCTCTGAATTAACAGAATGATTGCGTTTTCATATTCGATTAAAAATAAAACCGATTGAAAACTGAATCCGTTCTTAACAATATTATTGTATAACTATCAAATTTAGGCGTCAAGAAAACGCTTTAAAAAATTTACTAATCTCTTTTTTTATTTTATATAAATCAATCGATTAACGATGAATTTTGTCAGTTTCATAAACATTGTCAATTCAGCCAAAAGACATTGGCAGTTTACCCAGTTTTCATGGTAAAGTGAGTAAAGATACTTTGTAATTGCAACAAGGCGGGAAAGGAAGACATGCATGCAAAAGAAAATGCAAGAATTCGACAAGGATTATATGGAACAGCTCATCACTCATGGTGCCGGGCACGATATATTGCGTTTTGTCAGTTTACCAGACTTATTAGGTGAGGACGCTTCCTCCATCCTTTATGTGATGGGCAAAAAACTGGCACGAAAAGTAAACCCGACATCCATGGAACAAGTTGAGGACTTCTTCATCCAGATGGGCTGGGGGAACTTGAGCCTTATCAAACAGAAACGACAAGAAATGACATTCGAACTCTCTGGAGCACCAGTCTTACATAGATGGAAGGTCGGAGTCGGAAAAGAATACCGAATGGAAGCAGGCTTCCTCGCAGCAAGCATCGAGCAGATCAAGGAGCTTGCCTGTGAATGTGTAGACGAAAATGTACCTAAAAAAGAACATGTACAATTCAATGTGTATTTTGCTAAGGAAGATTGATGGATACAACATACAATGGAGGATGACGTGTGTTTCTTGCACGTCATTTTTTAATGCTTCTCACGCTTTATACAGGCTGTTTAGGACTATCTATTCAAGTACTTCCTTCCAGCTTTCCATTGATAATAAAAGAACAATACATAAAATCTAGCACGCTCGTGTTCCATAAATTCACGATGAAACACAGGATATTCTTTTAATAAGATGTCGTTCTGGTTACCCCACTCCGGATGAGATAAAAAGAAGTTCAAGCTGCACCAATAGATTTGTCGCCTTTCAGGAAGATTACCTCTTCCCAAATGATATACAGCTCCTGCGATTTCCATCCAATGCGTATTCCAGTCTGCTAAATCCAACTCATCCATCCTTGTGTTATGTACTAGCATCCGCTGCAATTCCGTATTAGGAAACGGCTTCATTAAACGAAGTGCTAAAAGTTCATCAACCGTTTTTGTCCATCTTTCCCGCACAACAGTCCGTACAAGCTGTCGATGATATGACGTGGTCATGGCAAAATATTTATCATCCTTCCTATATCTCCTCATTTCATTTGGTCTAATATTATTGTTACATTTAAATAATAAATTTGGTAACTAGTACTAATTTATCTGGAAATAAATTTAAACATACATGTCATTTCAGGAGCGTAATCTCTAAAATCATATCTTTTATGAGATGCTTCATTTCGTTTTGAAGCAAATAATCCTATTAAAGCTTTATTTGGAGCATTCTCTTGAAGGATTTTTTGGAGTTGTGTTCAGCAGCAGTTTGGTAATTAATGTTAAATCGAGTATAGCATAGATCACAAAGTATCAAAGAATAATTGCTCACAAAAAAACCAGGCCTATCTTAGGCCTGGTTTTCATCTTCCTGTTCTTCTGCAACTTCCTCAGGATTATTCAAATGGTTCAGAATAACTTGAGCAGTCGGTGCCGGAATTCCTAGCTTAGCAATTTCTTCTACGCTTGCTTCTTGAATTGCTGTCACTGATTTAAAGTGACGCATGAGCAGTCTTCTGCGCTTCTCGCCGACTCCTGGAATATCGTCCAGCTTTGATTTGATTGCACTCTTCCCGCGCAGCTGGCGATGGAAGCTTATGGCGAATCGGTGCACTTCATCCTGGATACGCTGCACCAAATAGAAATCTTGGGCGTTCCGTTCGAAATCTACAACGACTGGCGGTGTTCCGTACAGCAATTCACTTGTCCTGTGCTTGTCATCCTTAGCAAGGCCGCAAACTGGTATATCAAGCCCAAGTTCGTCCTCCAGCACTTCGATTGCTGCGCTCATTTGTCCTTTTCCGCCGTCGATGACAATCAGGTCAGGCAAAGGCAAATTATCCTGCAGCACCCGCTTATATCGCCTGCGAATGACTTCTCGCATCGTATCGTAATCATCAGGACCTTTTACATCACGTATCTTGTACTTGCGATATTCCTTCTTATCCGGACGTCCATCAGTAAAGACGATCATTGCAGATACCGGATCGCTTCCTTGGATATTGGAGTTATCGAATGCTTCGATACGGTGCGGTGTCGCTATATTGAGCTTCTCTCCGAGAGATTCAACCGCCTTGATTGTCCGGTCCTCATCACGCTCGATAAGTGAGAATTTCTCCTTGATGGCGATTTTAGCATTCTTTCCTGCAAGCTCGACAAGCTCTTTCTTGCGGCCGCGATATGGAATGGCTACATCCGTTTCCAAAAGCTGCTGCAATCCCTCTACGTTTGTACCGATCGGGACGAGCACTTGCTTTGGCAGCAAATGGTTTTGGTGCAGATAGAAGCGCCCGACAAAAGTAAGGAATGTTTCCTCTGGTTCATCGAAAAACGGGAACATACTTACATCGCGTTCGATCAGCTTGCCTTGGCGGATGAAGAATACTTGCACACACATCCAGCCTTTGTCGTAGGCGAAGCCGAAAACATCGCGGTCTGTCTGATCCGTCAATGTCATCTTCTGCTGCTCCATGACAGATTCAATATGCTGGATTTGGTCGCGTAGCTCTTTCGCACGCTCGAAATCGAGCTCTTGAGCTGCTTCCTGCATCTTCTGCTGTAAATCCTTCTTGATCTGATGGTGTCCCCCGTTTAGGAATGTCGTGATATTCTGTACGATATTACGGTTCGTCTCCTGCGAGACAGGATAAACACAAGGACCAAGACATTGGTGCATGTGGTAATACAAGCAGACGCGGTCCGGCATCGTATTACATTTGCGCAGCGGGTATAGTCTGTCCAGCAGCTTCTTTGTCTCCCGTGCAGCGATTACGTTCGGATATGGTCCGAAGTACTTGCCTTTATCTTTTTTCACTTTTCGTGTCACCAGCAAACGCGGCTGTTCTTCTGCTGTGATTTTCAAATATGGATATGTTTTATCATCCTTCAGGAGGATGTTATATTTAGGGTCATATTTCTTGATTAGGTTCATTTCAAGAATGAGTGCTTCAATTTCGGAGGAGGTAACAATATATTCGAAATCCACAATTTCCGCGACGAGTCGCTGTGTCTTGCGGTCGTGCGCACCGGTGAAATAGGATCTGACCCGGTTGCGGAGGAGCTTGGACTTTCCGACATAAATGACCGTCCCATTTTTATCCTTCATCAAATAACAGCCAGGCTGCGGCGGCAGAACAGCGAGTTTATCCGTTATCGTCTTGTTCATTCGCTTTCCCCTTTTTCTAGTGCTTTACATAAAGGAACCCTTGCTACAAGGTTGTAACAAGGGATCTCATGTCTATTGCTTACGCGTGTTTGTTAACAAGCTCAACAAGAGCTTCTTTTGGCTGGTAGCCAATTACTTGATCCACAACTTCGCCATCTTTGAAAAGAAGCAATGTCGGGATGCTCATTACGCCGAATTTACCAGCAGTAGCTTGGTTTTCATCTACGTCAAGTTTCACGATTTTAACTTTATCGCTCATTTCTCCGTCGATTTCTTCCAATACAGGTGCAATCATTTTACAAGGTCCGCACCAAGTTGCCCAAAAGTCAGCAAGGACAAGTCCTTGGCTTGTTTCTGTATTAAAGTTTGAATCAGTTGCATTTACAATTGCCATATTACATTCCTCCTAAATAAAAGCTTTCATCGAGTATAGCACTGCTGAAGTCCGTAACGCTACTAGTTTGCTTAGAAGCGTTCATTCCTAAACATCGCACTAAATACTTGCTCCTATAACATAAGATAATCCCACTGAAATAACAAGCGAAATAAATCCGACCGCACGGTTATCATTAGCGATTTCCGTGTCGATTTTGTACGTCGGCGTCAGGAATTCGAAAATGAAATAGCCTATCAGCAGCATAACAAAACCAATGGAACTCCACATGATGCTCTGGAGGATACCATCATTATGTTCATAGGAGAAGCGAAGCACATTCGCTATACCGAACATCTTACCGCCTGTTGCCATCGCAACAGATAAATTACCCCGGCGGATTTCTTCCCAGTTCTTATAGGAAGTCACCAGCTCAAAAATAGCCATAAACACGATGATGCTCAGTACTGCCACGCTATAGCGCGCAGCTGTCAGGACGATCGTATTTTCCCAAAATGACTCCATAACCCCGTACTCCCCGCTGTTTACTGAAATTCAAGCACGGTTACACCGGTTCCGCCTTCATTCATGCCCCCAGAACGATAATTCTTCACTGCTCGGTGGCGTTTGGCAAATTCCTGCACACCTGTACGCAGTGCACCCGTTCCTTTACCATGGATGATGGATACATGAGGATATCCAGCTAGCAGCGCATCATCCACATACTTCTCGACGCGGCGCAGTGCATCCTCGTAACGTTCCCCTCGCAAATCCAGTTCTGTGCTCACATGATAGGCGGAGCCTTTTACTGTTGCAACCGGCTTTTCTTTTAATACGTCCTGTCTCTTTACGAATTCGATGTCTTTTCGTTTCGCTTTTATTTTCATAATTCCAATTTGGAGCAAATATTCTTTGTCACTTACCTTCTCGACAACTGTTCCTTTTTGACCCAATGTCAAAAGAAGGACTTCATCCCCAGGCATAAGCTGCTTGTTTTCCTTCGTTTGCGGTGCTGCTTTTGTGCCTTTTTTCGCAAGCTCCGGTGAAGCGCCTTCCAGTCGTTTGCGGGCTTCGATGATTTCATGCTCTTTTACACTGGCTTGATTTTTCATTGTGCGAAGAGAAGCAACAATTTCTTCAGCTTCTTCCCTAGCCTGCTCGACAGCCTTAGCAGCCTTTTCTTCAGCCTTTTGGTACAAGCGCTCACGCTTGGCATCGAATTCCTGCCACTGCTTCTCCAACTCACGCTTCAGCGTTTCTGCTTCTTCAAGCTGTGCTCGAGCTGTTTCATAATCGTGCTCCGCTTCTCTGCGGGATGTTTCCAGTGAAGCGATCATGTTTTCTACGCTCTTCGAATCGGTACCGATCAATTCCTTGGCACTATCAATGATGGATTCCTTCAAGCCAAGTCGTCTGGAAATCTCAAATGCATTACTGCGGCCAGGAACACCGATCAGCAAGCGATATGTCGGTCTTAATGTTTCCACATCGAACTCCACGCTCGCATTCACCACGCGGTCGCGGTTGTAGCCGTATGCCTTGAGCTCAGGATAATGTGTCGTCGCAACAACAGAAGCGCCGCGTTTGATCGTCTCATCGAGTATGCTCATCGCCAGTGCCGCACCTTCCTGCGGATCCGTACCGGCACCGAGCTCATCAAATAGTACAAGTGATTGATGATCCACTTGCTTCAGGATATCAACGATATTGACCATATGAGAGCTGAACGTACTCAAGCTCTGTTCAATGGATTGTTCATCACCGATATCTGCGAACACTTCCGTGAAGACTGCCATTTCACCGCCATCAAGCGCTGGCACCTGGAGACCTGATTGGGCCATCAGTGTAAATAACCCAATCGTTTTGATCGTAACGGTCTTACCACCAGTATTCGGACCAGTGATGACAATGGTAGAGTAATCGTCTCCAAGATCGATATCATTTGCCACTACCTGCTCTGGATCGATCAGCGGATGTCTAGCCTGCTTTAAATGAATGATACCTTTGTCATTCATTTTCGGCATAGAGCATCGCATAACTGCACCTAGCTTGGCACGTGCTGCAATGAAATCGATTTGACCAAGGATTTCGATATTCGCCAGCAAAATTGCTTCATCTTCGGCAACTCGCATACTGATTTCCTTGAGGATCCGTTCAATTTCCGCTTTTTCCTGTGCCCTTGCTTCTTGCAGCTGGTTGTTCAAATCCACTACCGCCTGTGGTTCCATGAATAAAGTCTGCCCAGAGGAAGACTGGTCATGGACGATACCGCCGATTGCCCCGCGGTATTCTTGTTTGACAGGCAGCACATAGCGGTCATTCCGGATTGTGATGATGGAATCTGACAGCATCTTGCTTTTCGATCTAGTATACGATTCAAGCTTTTCCCGCACTCGGCTTTCGTTCGTACGGATGCGGGAACGGATACCGCGGAGTCGTTCGGAGGCACCATCCATTACTCGACCATGATCATCGATTGCACTCTTGATATGACGTTCCAAATCACTCAATGATACAAGCTGATCAACAAGACCGCGAATGATCGGTATCTCCGGTTCTTCCAGCTCATCGATGAAATGTTTCAAGTTCTTACCGCCATAAATCGTACTGGCAATGTCAAGGCATTCGTTCGCATTTAAAATACCGCCGATCACTGCACGCTTGACGCTTGCATGGATATCATAAATGCCGCCAAGCGGTATACCGCCGCGAAGCCGGATGACAGAAGCTGCTTCATCCGTTTCAGCCTGTAGCTGTTCTACTTCTGCAAGCTCCGTCGCCGGCTCTATTTTCATGACTCTTTTTTTGCCAAGTGACGATGCTGCTTGTTCACTTAGCTTCTGAATGATTTTATCGAATTCCAGTACACGGAATATTCGTTTATTCATGTTTTCCCCCCACTTTTTACGCTGTTAGCTGCGCTTAAAAAGCTCCATCAATTGCTGCTTGGACCAGGTATTGATAACCGTCTCTGGTTTAAGCCAGCCTTTACGTGCCATCGCCACACCGACTTCCATGAATGATAATGTTGCATAACTATGCGCATCGGTATTAACAGCAATTTTCACGCCAAGCTCTTGGGCTTTTTTCAAATATGTCCACGATAAATCCAGCCGGTTAGGGTTGGCGTTCAGCTCGATGACCGTACCTGTCTCCGCAGCCTTTTCGATGAGCCAGTCCGGATCTGCTGCATAGCCGGCTCTTCTTCCGATGAGACGGCCGGTTGGGTGAGCAATGACATTCACGTTCGGATGCTCAAGCGCTGCTGTCAGACGTTCTTTGATTTGATCGGCTGATTGCGAGAAGCTGGAGTGAATTGCACCAATGACATAATCCATCTCTTGCAGGAAGTCATCGTCAAAATCCAAACGAGCATCTGGCAGAATATCCATTTCAACGCCAGCAAATATGTGAAAGTCAGGATACAACGCATTGATGCGCTCTATTTCTTCCCTTTGTTTGCGCAGCCGTTTCTCATCCAGACCATTAGCCACTTTAAGATACTTCGAGTGATCCGTTATTGCTATATAAGAGTAGCCAAGCTCCATCGCCTGCTTAGCCATTTGCTCTATCGATTGGGCACCATCACTCCAAGTTGAGTGCATGTGCAAATCTCCCTGGATATCTGATAGCTGAACAAGCGGTATTTCTTGTTTGAAGCTATCCAGTTCGCCTTGTGCTTCCCTTACTTCAGGAGGAATAAAGGACAAACCGAAGTGACCGAAAAATTCCTTTTCGGATTGGAAAGTAGTTAATTCCCCTGTTTCTACATTCTCAACACCGTATTCACTGATGCGCTCCCCGCGTTTTTTCGCCAGCTGACGCAGCGCTACATTATGGTCGGCAGAACCAGTGAAATGGTGAAGCGTCGTTGCAAAGGCTGCTGGTTCGATCATCCGGAAGTCTACATTGATGTCGTAGCCTTCTTCCAAGGTAACGGATACTTTCGTGTCACCTTTTGCGATGACTTCTTTCAAGTTGTCAATCGTAAGCAGCTGCTCTTGAACAGTTTTTGGATCATTGGTTGCAATGATGAAATCCAAATCCTTCACTGTTTCCTGCATCCGCCGCAGGCTACCTGCACGGGCAAACTGTTCGATTCCTTCTAATGATTCAAGGAAGGACTCGATACGTTCCGCTAGCGGCAGCATCATTGCAATTGGAATACGTTCTGGTCTGGATCCGACATTTGCAAGGCCATCTAGTATCTTTTCGGCAGATTTCTTGCCGAACCCGCTTAACGATGCGACTTTACCCGATTCCACAGCTTCTTTCAAGCTAGCCGCATCGATAACGCCAAGCTCCTGATACAGCTTAGCCAGCTTTTTGCCTCCAAGACCAGGCAGATCAAGGAGCGGCACCAGCCCTTCAGGAACTTCCTCCTGCAGCTGACGTAATGTATCAGACTGTTCGTCTTTGATATATTCCTCTATAACCGCCGCCGTACCCTTTCCGATTCCGTTCAGCGACGTGAAATCCTCAATTTCATCTATGGATTGGTCATTTGCTTCCAATGCCGCTGCAGCTTTCCGGTAAGCGGACACCTTGAATGTATTTTCCCCTTTTAGCTCAAGATAAATTGCAATTGTCTCAAGCAGTTTGACTACGTCCTTTTTATTGATAGCCATACCTCTCATCCTTTCAAAACAAGGTAGAAAACCCTTGCGCACGATGCCGCAAGGGTTAAGCATTTCATCCCATCAATTCAGTGGGTAATTTATTTGCAACATGATTCAGCCATAGATCCTTGATCTCACCAGAAATATATGGTGTATGTTCCACGATCCATGCTGCGAGTATTGACCTGTCCAGCGCTTCCTGCACTGGTGTGATCGGCAGTAATACCGATAGATACAATATCACGAATACGAGCAGATAGATTTCAACGAAGCCGAGTACACCGCCGAGCAGCTTATTCACAGAGCGCAAAATCGGCAAGTCTGCAATGAAATCCAGCATGGATCCGATGATATGCAGGATGATTTTCGTCGCAAAGAACAAAATTGCGAACGCGATTGCATTGTAAAATACCTGATCGAGCGGTACTGCTCCGAATATATCGGACCAAGCGCTATCGGAAGATATATCCGGATACGGAATCCAAAGTTCGAGCTTCGGTGCGAGCTGATCATAATATATAGCTGCAACTATGAATGATACGACAAAGCTTGCTAAATGGAACAGCTGCATGATGAAGCCACGCTTTAAGCCGACGAGTACGCCGAACAGGAGCATGGCGATGATAAGTAAATCAATCATTATCCTTTCTAGCCTCTTTCCTTGTAATAGAGCCTAGCAATTGTGCATACTCTTCTTTCAATTTTAAGTAATCGTTAGTTGTATTCACAGCCGTCAGGACGGCCAATTTCGCGGTATCAAGATTCGGATTTGCTTGATGGATCTCCGACATCTTCTGATCGACAAGGCTTGCCACCATCCGCATGCGATGAGCTGGCTCTTGTCCGACGATTGTATAGGACCGGTTATGTATCTCAACCGTAACACGTGTTTTATCAGATTGGGACACGTTATCTCCCCTCACTTCTCTTATAATACTAGTCTTTATAGTAACATGAAGGTGTCGATTTAGGAAACTATTCTGTATAGACAAACGGCGTGCTATACTAATTGTCAGATTGGAGAGATGAACGTGGGACAAATTGTTTTACTATTGCCGCTGGACACAATCCAGCAAATGAAAGCAACATACAGCCGTAATGAGAAACCAGCACCTCCAGGAGCCATCTTTTCGGCAAAGACACCTAGCTGTGCCATTACCGCTTACAAATCCGGAAAAGTACTCTTCCAGGGTAAAGCGCCTGAAAAGGAAGCGGATAGATGGGGAAGTGCACCAGCTGGTCCGAAAAAATCAGGCCCGAAACCAGGTGTCAAAGATCTCAAACATCCTGCTCCAAAAGGACCCGCGGGCCCGAAACCAAGTGTCAATGATCACAGATTCGCCCCTGCCCCTGCTTTATTCGCTTCTTCCCATATCGGTTCAGATGAAGCAGGCACTGGTGACTTCTTCGGGCCGATTACGGTAGCGAGTGTGTATGTAGACCAAAGCCAGTTCGCCCTACTGAAAGAGCTCGGCGTCAAAGATTCCAAGCTATTAAAGGATGATGCAATCCAGCGAATCGCCAAGGATTTGATGCATGTTGACCTTCCCTATTCCCTGCTCGTCATGCGCAATGAAAGATACAATCAACTCCAGCAGCGCGGCTGGTCCCAAGGGAAGATGAAAACGATGCTGCATCATCACGCCATTCAGAAACTGCTGGCCAAGATTGCCCCGACCAAGCCAGAGGGAATCTTGATTGACCAATTCCAGCTGCCATCAACTTATATCAAACACCTTGCTACAGAAGGGGAGAGGCTTCAGCAGAATGTAAGCTTTATGACAAAGGCAGAAAGCCATTCACTTGCTGTTGCTGCTGCATCAATCATTTCCCGAGCTAGCTTTGTTAGGGAAATGGATAAACTGTCCAAACAGGCGGGCTTCACGATTCCAAAAGGAGCCAGTGCTGCTGTCGATCAAGCCGCAGGACGCCTTATCCGTACACACGGCCGACAGGCATTGCCTGTCTTTACGAAAATGCATTTTGCTAATAGTGCAAAAGCTGAAAAGTATATCTAACGGCCGTATCCGCGGCGGCTGTTTGATTTCCTTGTCCGAACAAGCCTTCCCGCAGGCTGTTTCCGGATCCATTTGATATATTTGGAAAGTTTCTCATCCGCTCGCAAGTCTTCGATACTAGGCAGCCTTGCAGCAAGCTCCTCATTTGTATATAAAGCATGGATTTGCTTGTGGCATGGAATACATATCATGGCTGTATCCAGAAATGTGCCTCCCATTTCCTTCGGGATCAGATGATGCTCTGTCAAGGTGACCTCGTCCCTGCCGCAGAGCGTACATCTGCCTGTTTGCTGTTTCGCCATCTCTATCCCCTCGCTTACTACCAGTATAGACAGGAATTATGCCTTTTAACGTTATAATTCCCGATAATAACGAAGCGACACTTGCGTTTCCCCCATGATTTTATTCACCCAATGAAAAAGAGGATAGCTAGAATCTCACGATTCTGCTATCCCCTTTTTATTTAACTTCTTAATTCTGCATCATGCTTCGCTTTTACATTTTCGATGATATTGTTATAAGATGCTTCTACTTCTTCATCTGTCAGCGTGCGTGTCGGATCCTGGTAAAGCACTGTGTAGGCAATTGACTTCTTGCCTGCTTCCATGTGCTCGCCTTGATACACATCGAAGATCTGCACTTGCTGAACAAGCTCTCCGCCTGCTTCCTGGATTGTGCGCTGGATGTCGCCTGCATGTGCTGCTTCATCCACAACTAGTGCGATATCCCTTGTAACGGAAGGATGACGCGGAATCGTGCGGAAGCTTGGTACTTCTTCATACTGATCCATCAAATAAGCGATGTCCAAATCGAACACATATGTTTCCTTAAGATCAAAAGATTTTTGAACTGTCGGGTGCAGCTGGCCGACTACGCCGACAACTTTGCCGTTAAGTGTAACTGTTGCCGTACGTCCTGGATGGTAGCCATCAACCTCTGATTGCTGGAAAATAGGAACAAGATCAAGCTGTGTAAAGATTCCTTCCACGATTCCTTTCGCTACATAAAAATCGACAGGCTTCTTCTCCTGCTGCCACGGCTGTTCCATCCAAGTACCAGTCAAAGCACCTGCTAAACGTGCTGTTTCGTTCGGCTGCTCGGTAATCTGTTCTTCTTTGGACAGGAATACACGGCCAAATTCGAAGTAGCCTAGGTTCTCTTGCTTACGAGCCACGTTATAGGAAAGTGTGTCAACAAGCTCTGGAATGATGCTAAGGCGCAAATGACTGTGATCTTCACTCATCGGCATTTTCAATCTAACAGGGTACACTGTCTGTTCCAATACATCAGGACTTACAAGCATTTCTGTGCGTGCTTTGCTTGTAAGCGAGTATGTGATAGTTTCCATCAGTCCGGCACCTTGCAAGTACTGCTTCAGCTGACGTTTCAAATATTGTTTTGTCGTCAGCTTACCAGCGAAGGCTTCACCTTCAGGCAATGTATAAGGAATATTATCATAACCGTAAATACGAGCGATTTCCTCCAGCATATCCTCGAACAAGCTGATGTCCCCGCGTCTTGTTGGTACAGACACAGTGAACTGACTGTTGTCCTGTTCAAAACCGAACTGCAGCCTTGTCAGGATGGACGCGATTTCTTCATCAGAAATTGTTGTGCCTAGGCGATTATTCACACTTGCTGTATCGATCTTGACTTGCTTCTCTTCACGATCCAGCTCGTCGAATGCCAAAATACCTTGCGCAACCTTGCCGCCAGCATACTCAGCAAGAAGACGAGCTGCATAAGCACCTGCTCGTTCCACACGATTCGGGTCGATGCCTTTTTCATAGCGTGCACTCGCTTCGCTGCGCAAGTTATGATGCTTGCTGGAGCGGCGGATAGCACGTGCATCGAAATAGGCCGCCTCAAGCAATACCGTTTTCGTATCATCGGAAACCTCTGAGTTAGCGCCACCCATCACACCAGCGAGCGCGATTGTCTCAGCACCGTTTGTAATGACAATTTCATCGCCTTTTAATGTGCGCTCCTGATCATCCAGTGTTTGGATTGTTTCGCCCTCTTTTGCAGTGCGAACTACGACTTCCTTTGTTGCTACTTTGTCATAATCAAATGCGTGTAGCGGCTGTCCGTAAACGAGCAGTACATAGTTTGTAATATCTACAACATTATTGATTGGACGAATGCCTGCTGCCATTAGGTAATTGCGCATCCAAAGCGGTGATGGAGCGATTGTAACGTCTTCAATGACGAACGCGCCGTAATATGGGTTAAGCTCGCCATCCTCTACTTTCACTGATACAAGGTCAGCAGCCTTGCTGCCGCTTGTCGGATACGTCTCTTCCGGCTGCTTCACTTCCTTGTCAAGGATAGCTGCCACTTCATAAGCAACGCCAAGCATGCTCATTGCATCAGCACGGTTTGGAGTCAAACCAAGCTCCAGGATGACATCATCCAAGTTAAGCAGTTCTGCTACTGGAGTACCAACTTCCGTATCTTCCGGGAAAACAAAGATTCCTTCTGCGTATTCCTTCGGTACGAATTTTTCATCAATGCCAAGCTCCTGCAGCGAGCATACCATGCCGTGGGATTCCACTCCGCGAAGCTTGGCTTTTTTGATTTTTACGCCGCCTGGAAGACGTGCTCCTGGCAGTGCGGCTGCAATTTTTTGCCCTTGAGCAATATTCGGAGCACCGCAGATGATCTGGTATGTCTCTGTGCCAACATTTATTTGGCACAGATTCAGTTTGTCAGCATTCGGATGCTGTTCACAGCTCTCCACGTAGCCCACGAAAACATTCGTGCTTTCTGGTGCCACGCGTTCAATACTTTCTACTTCAATTCCGGAGCGTGTGATTCTTTCAGCCAGCTCCTCCGGGGTAATATTATCTATGTCTACATATTGCTTCAGCCAATTCAAAGATACATACATCGTTTTTGCCTCCCGTTATGCCTTATGGTATTGCGATAGGAATCGTACATCATTTGTATAGAAGTGACGGATATCATCAACACCGTACTTAAGCATTGCAATCCGCTCAACACCCATACCGAATGCGAAGCCAGAATATTCTTCCGGATCATAGCCGCTCATGCGCAGTACATTGGAATGCACCATACCAGCACCTAAGATTTCGATCCAGCCAGTATGCTTACACACGTTACAGCCTTTGCCGTCACAAACCTTACATGTTACATCGACCTCAACAGAGGGCTCTGTGAACGGGAAGAAGCTTGGACGCAATCGGATTTCGCGGTCGGCTCCGAACAATTTACGGGAGAATTCCAGCAGAACACCTTTCAAGTCACTCATTCGTACATTTTTGTCGACTAGCAGTCCTTCGATTTGGGTGAACTGATGGGAATGCGTTGCATCATCTGTATCACGGCGGTACACAATACCTGGGCAAATCATTTTGATTGCTTTGTTGCCGTCGTATTCACGCATCGTACGCGCTTGAACCGGAGAAGTCTGCGTGCGTAAAAGCAAGTTATCTGTAACATAGAAGCTATCCTGCATATCACGTGCAGGGTGGTCCTGCGGCAGGTTCAATGCTTCAAAGTTGAAATAATCCGTTTCCACTTCCGGGCCTTCTTTTATCTCAAATCCCATCCCGAGGAAAAGATCTTCCACTTCTTCAATGATGCTAGTCAAAAGATGAGGCCCGCCTGTTTTGACAGGTCGTCCTGGCAATGTGACATCGATCGCCTCTTTTTGAAGCTGTTCATTCAGTGCTGCTTCTTCCAGCAGATTCTTTTTATTATCTAACGCAGTCGCAATTGCCTCACGGACTTTGTTTGCCAATTCACCAATAACCGGACGTTCTTCAGGAGATAGTTTTCCCATTCCGCGAAGTACTTCTGTAATTGGACCTTTTTTCCCTAAATAAGCGACACGTACATCCTGCAAGCTCTGCAGGTTGTCTGCTAGCTGTACTTTCTCGATGGCTTCTGCTTGTAATGCTACGAGCTTTTCTCTCATGCTTTTGCCTCCTATGATTTTTGAGCATAAAAAAAGCCCCTCCCTCCGAAAAGGGACGAGCTTTCATTCGCGGTACCACCCTTGTTGGTATACATGTATACCCAACTTGAAGCTTGATAACGGATTTAGCAATCCGGATACACCTTTACTTGTCATCGACAAGGTCCCGGTGCCTGCTCCAGAGTGAAGGTTCATCCGCTGCCGCAACCGGCATGCTCTCAGTCATAGGCATGCCTTCCTGTTGTTGCGATCCGCAGGGATTACTGACTCTTTCCACGCATCTCAATATTAATCTTGTTTCATTATAGAAAATACCGGGACTTCTTGCAACCCGCTTTTACCTATTTACCGTGTGATACAGCAAAATACCCGCAGCAATACTCACATTCAGTGATTCTGCTTTACCGAAAATAGGAATCTTTACAGCCATATCGCTCTGGGCGATAAGCCGTTTGTCGATTCCTGCCCCTTCATTACCGACGAGTAATGCTGTTTTTTTCGGTGCAGTCAAATCTCTGTAATCGACAGCACCTTCCAATGCTGCTGCCCACACGGTATACCCGCTTTCCTGCAGTTCCGGCAATAGAAGCGCCAAATCAGCAGTTAGTACCGGTAAATGGAAGATAGAGCCTTGCGTAGCACGGATAACCTTGTCATTATATCGATCAGCCGAACCCTCTCCCAAGTAGACCGCGTCATACCCGGCTGCATCTGCCGTACGAATGATGGTACCTAAATTACCGGGATCCTGGACAGCATCCAATAGAAGGATACGGTTGTGCCGTTTCAGTTTCTTATCCTGCATCTGTACCACTGCTGCAATCCCCTGCGGTGTTTCCGTCTCCGTAATGGCTTTAAAAACATGGTCCGATACACGCACTGGCTCCAATTCCGATGCCCATTCCGGCTGTTCCGTTTCCTCACGCAATATAAGCTGGTCGATCGTCCAGCCAGCTTTGATTGCTTCTTCTGTAAGATGGAATCCCTCTACCAGGAATGTATTTGATTTTGTCCGTTCTTTCTTCCTTTTTAATTTCTGCCACTGTTTCACCTGGGCATTTTGAGTTGATGTAATCAACGCACGTTCACTTCCTCTTTCTTGACATATCCTCTATCATACATAGTTTTACGAACAGAGGTCAAACTATAAAAAAGTTTAGGAGGTGCTCATGCATGGATTTAGATATCCGACGTGCTATCTTGGCCAATATCAAGGACAACAATGAGGAACAGCTGCAAGCGACGATCACAGATTCCATCGATGGAAGGGAAGTTCTTCTTCCTGGATTGGGAGTTTTATTCGAATTGATCTGGAAAAACGCAGGCGATCAGGAGAAGCAGGAAATGGTTGATGCACTAGCTAAGGGCGTCCAAACACAAGGCTAAAACTCCGCTGAAATAGGTCTTGTACCCCTGGTTCTTTTGAGCTACAATTGGACTAACAATATGTGACAGGAGATATGTTTTTTGGATACATCTTATCTGCTTTCCACACTTAGTCCGACGATGCTCGCATCTTATCAGCAACGGGCAGCCTTTTCGCCGACGTCAAGTACCAGTCAGTCTTTCAGCGATCTGCTTATGCAGACAATGGATACCGGTTCTTCGGTTAGACTGAATCCTTATGTAACGCTCAGTTCCATGACTCAAACGCAAAACGTACCCTCTGTTCAATCTGTTACAGATAGTACTGCCAAGAGTTCTGGTAACGAGACGATTGATGGTATCATCTCTGATGCTGCTTCCAGATACGGAGTCGATGAGAAACTCATCCGCTCTGTCATTCAGATGGAGTCTAACTTCGATCCATTGGCTGAAAGCGGCGTAGGTGCACAAGGTCTTATGCAGCTTATGCCAGCTACAGCAGCTGGACTCGGGGTGACCAACAGCTTCGATCCCGAGCAGAACGTGATGGCAGGCACAAAATATTTAAAACAGATGCTGGACCGCTATGACGGCAACACCAGCCTAGCTTTGGCAGCGTATAACGCCGGCCCGGGAAATGTCGATAAATATAATGGCATTCCGCCATTCAATGAAACGACGAATTATGTCCGAAAGATAATGGGCAGCTACCTAGCATAAAAAACCAGCTTCCGCGTGGAAGCTGGTTTTTTATTTAGCTATAAGTGATTTTCTCGACTGTTTCTTTGTCCAATTTCTGGATAACCGCAGTCAGGAGTTTCACGGTATTATCATAATCATCTTCATGCAGCATGGCCGCATGTGTATGGATATAGCGCGTCGGAATACCGATTGTCAATGCAGGGACACCATTGCCCGTCAGATGAATACTGCCCGCATCCGTTGCTCCGCCTTTGATTGTGTCGTACTGATAAGGAATCTTCAGCTCTTCTGCTGTTTCGATTACAAGATCACGCAGACCTATATGGGCAATGTGTGCAGCGTCATATAAAACGATCTGCGGTCCAGCTCCTAGCTTGCCTGTTGCTTCCCTGTCGCTGATGCCTGGAGTGTCACCTGCAATACCTGTATCGACTGCAAAAGCAATATCCGGTCCGATTTTATTGGCAGAAGTAGTAGCACCTCGTCTTCTTACTTCTTCTTGAACAGTACCGACACCATAGACAGTCGCTTCCTTGTCGGTATCATGCAAATTCTTCAAAATATCAATGGCTACTGCACAGCCTATGCGATTATCCCAAGCTTTCGCTAGCAGCAGTTTTTCATTCTTCATCTTCGTAAACTCGAAATAAGGCACAACCGAATCACCAGGACGAACACCGAATTCTTCTGCTTCTTCCTTGTTGCTTGCACCGATATCAATGAACATTTCCTCTATAGAAGCCGGTTTTTTCCGTTTTTCAAGTGAAAGCAGATGCGGCGGCTTGGAACCGATGATGCCGACAAGCTCACCCTTTCTCGTATGAACAGTTACACGCTGTGCCAGCATGACTTGGCTCCACCAGCCGCCGAGCGTCTGGAAGTACAGATAACCATTTGCATCAATACGTGTCACCATAAAGCCGATCTCATCGAGATGACCGGCAACCATCACTTTCGGACCATCTGCCTTACTGCCTTTTTGCATGGCAATCAAACTGCCGAGATTATCTGTTGTTACCTCATCGGCAAATGGGGATATATATTCACGCATTACCTTGCGGATACCTGCCTCATCTCCAGAAACACCTGGTGCATCAGTCAAACTTTTCAGCATATTCAATTTGTCATTCATAATGCAGTCCTCCTCCGTTTAATAGCCTTCGTCCTGTCTTGTATGATTCACTTCGTTTTTTTGCTGGTAAGCCTCCAGTATCGAAGCTTCCGTGAATCCTAGCTGCCTGCCTAGCTGCAGGAAGCTTTGGAAAAGCTTTTCATACATTCCCTGTACTGGTTCGCTGTAAAAGGCACCGATGCTACGGTACAATTCCAAAAATGCATCGGTTTGATCCATTTCGGTTGCAGCTAACGGACCAGCGGCATATGTAAGACCTTTATCAAGTCCAAGTGACAAAATGAAATGCAGACCATCCACATATTCCTCTAAGATGACACTTTGCTCGCTTGGACCTTTTCTGCTCCAGAATTTGAAGCAGCGGGTTTCATTGGCCAATTCCCCGATTTCAACCTGAAGCGCTACTATTTTCTTGCGGAAAAGATCGTCACGATCGGTTGATTCCAGCTTGTCTTCGATGTAAGCATCCAGCTCCCGCTGTTTATTGAATAGATATTCGTAATCCATATATAAGACTCCTTCTTGCGTTATTCCTATGTAGTGGGGGTATAGTAAAACGGATGAAACTTCTTCTTTAGCGTAATCGTATCTATACAAAAAGTAAAGGAGGCCTGCTCGCTATGAAGATTCTTTTTCTCCTGTTGCTGGCAGGTGCAGCAATTCTTTTGTTCTACACCGTCATGAAAGCAAGGAAAAACCAAGTCAATGATGCCTCACACCTCAATGCAGAGGAAGTGGAATACCGCGAACAGTATGATCATTATTTCTCATTAAGCTATCGCGGCTATCGGATGATTGGTAAGAAGTATCTCCAGCCAAGGGAAGACAGCATTGAAGTGACCAAGGTCGTGATGAATGCTGTACAGCCGGATCGATTGACCGGATTTTCCCGAAATGATTTATATAAGATGGAAGAATGCATCCTGAGCCATTTTCCTTATGCTTCAATTGAATGGAAGCATCCGATAAAGGAGCTCGTCCTGACAGAAATATGATAAAGCACTGGAGCTTATAGAAGCGCCAGTGTTTTATGCACTTTCCTTGAAAAATTCTTCCCATTTGATTGTAAATTCCTTTTTCCGCATCAGATAAATACATACCAGAAGGACGACCAAGACTCCAGCTATCGCTGCTGGCGGCAAGTAGCGCAGCCATGTCCCAGCAAAAGAATAGGCAGCGGCAAGCGGGATACTTGATAGAAACGAGGCTTTCCCATATGACCTCCAACTGCGGTTGGTTTCCATCAAGCAGACGCTTAAGATGTGGAAGTGAATAAATGGCACTAGCCGCATTAAGGCGACTTGACCCGTTGTAAAGCTCGTGTGCCTGCCAATCAGCTTTTGTTTCAGCATGAGAATCCTGTTTGCAGACCGTGGGAAACGCTGGGCTACACCATAAAACAGCATACTGGATGCGGTAATGCCGATAATAGACAATATTGTACCGGCAACAGCACCAAACAGGATCCCTCCAGAGATACATAGGAAAACGACAGGCAGAAATAAAGCAGGTCGAAGCAGGTACAGGAGGATGAACAAAAGCGGTGCAAACAAGCCGCCTGTCGCGACGACCGTCAAGAGACTTACGCCAACCTGGTCCATTGCTGCTCACTCCCTCTCAGATGTCTCTAATATATATGACAGGAGACGAGCCTTTATGACAAGCACACAGCATTTATCTTACAGCAAATAAAGAATAAGCAGGACATGCATGGCGACAAGGCAAGGAAAGCCGATAACGAACGCGGTATGCTTCGTTTTATGTCGAAATGCTTGCATCCCGAGCCAGCCGCCTAGGGCGCCCCCGATGATTGCTGTGATCCACAGCCTTCTTTCACTTATGCGCCACTCGTGCTTCTTTGCTCTTTGTTTATCTATTCCCATCCAGCTGAAAAGCAGGATATTGATAACCAGCAGATAGAGACTAATGACCAGCCACATATTCCTACCCCTTTCTATACAAAAAGCCGCTATCAAAGGATAGCGGCTTTTTGACTTATTTCAATGCGTCTTTTGCTTTAGTAGCAAGTTGCGCAAATGCTTTTTCGTCAGAGATTGCAAGCTCTGAAAGCATTTTACGGTTTACTTCGATACCAGCAAGTTTAAGACCGTGCATCAAACGGCTGTAAGAAAGTTCGTTCATACGTGCAGCAGCATTGATACGTGCGATCCAAAGTTTACGGAAGTCACGTTTTTTCTGTCTGCGGTCACGGTATGCGTACTGACCGGATTTGATTACTTGTTGTTTTGCAGTTTTGAATAGTGCGTGTTTCGCACCATAATAACCTTTAGCTAGCTTAAGAACGCGTTTACGACGCTGACGCGTTACTGTTCCACCTTTTACACGTGGCATAGTATTCCCTCCTATAGGACAAAAAAATCTTTAATTTTATTATTTAGGTAGCATTTGTTTGATACGTTTGAAGTCACCAGCAGAAACAAGTGCATCTTTACGAAGTTTACGTTTCTGTTTAGTAGATTTATTAGCAGCCAAGTGGCTTGTGTAACCGTGGTTACGAACTACTTTTCCAGTACCTGTTTTCTTGAAACGTTTAGCGGACCCTTTGTGGGTTTTCATTTTTGGCATCGTATTTCCTCCTTATATCCTTCGGCTTACTGTTTCTCAGCTATAGGAGCAAGCATTAGGAACATGCTGCGGCCTTCCATTTTCGGTTTCATTTCAACCGTTGCAACATCCTTGCACTCTCCAGCTAGCTTTTCGAGAACTTCTTGGCCTAATTCTTTATGCGTAATGGCACGTCCGCGGAAACGAACAGAAGCCTTTACTTTATCGCCTTTTTCAAGAAACTTGCGCGCGTTGCGAAGCTTCGTGTTGAAGTCATGATCCTCAATACCAGGGCTCAAACGAACTTCTTTTACGTTGATTATTTTCTGGTTTTTACGCGCTTCTTTTTCTTTCTTCTGTTGCTCGAAGCGGAATTTACCATAATCCATAATCCGGCACACGGGTGGTTTTGCGTTTGCAGCCACAAGCACCAAATCAAGATTTCTTGTTTGTGCGATTTCTAATGCTTCTTGACGGGATTTTACGCCAAGCTGGTCACCGTTTGAATCAATGAGTCGAACCTCACGTGCGCGAATTTTCTCATTGATATTCGTATCTTTGCTAATAATCATCCACCTCCAGGATATTTTGGGAAACTTATGATCGGGGACAAGATATCCGCCGCTTATCAGTTAAACATGGTTGTAAAAAAGCATAAAAAAAATGCCGGTACGCATACGGCACCCACATTTGTCCTAGAACACTGTTTTCGTACCTGCCAACTGCCAAGCGGCGTCAATCAGGTGAGAAGTGGGTACTTCTGCTTGTCTCAGATCAATATTTATTTCACTTTTACAATCTTATCATAGCTGATGAATGCTGTCAATCATATTGAAGCCCAGTAATCCTGCTCAACTAATGTAACATATTCTTCAGATGCTGACAACCTCCCCTTTTAAAATAATATAGCTGGAACTTATTCCCCCACTGTTCCGTACATAAACTAAGGGGTGATAAATATATGCAAAAACAGCTCAACATACCGAAAACCCGCGGCGAAAAAGTCTGGGATATCATCGGAATCAGCGGATATATTGCTACCGTCCTTTTCTTGATCATAATCTGGAGGCAGCTCCCTGAACAAGTGCCTCTCCACATGGGTCTGACTGGTCACGTTGACGACTGGGCGGCAAAAGAAAGCCTGCTTCTCCTCCCGGCACTCAGTATCATTATGTTCACCCTTTTACACCAATTGGGGAAGTATCCTCATATACACAATTACCCGAAACGACTGAATGAAGATAACGCTGCAGCATTTTATCAGCTTAGCCGAAAAATGCTCAATAAGGTGAAGAATATTTGTGTACTGGTCTTTTGCTTCATTGAATTGGAATTCAGTATGATCGCTTTAGGCTGGATTGATGAAGGTCACGCCTGGATATTGATCATCATCTTGCTCGCTGCTTTATATCCTATCGTAGAGGGTATGTTGAAGCAGCGTAAAATAAAGTGAACTCTATCAAACATATCAGGAAAGTGTCATGGCCGAATCCTCTATGTCTATTTAGTCGCTTCATATACCTTAGCAAACAAAAAAATCCTTCCACCAATTTAGTGATGAAAGGATTTTTTCTGTTATTTACGCAGTATGCGCTGAGCTACTTCTTCTTTTATATCCGCAACGAAAGCTTTCAGATCTTTCGTTTCAGATTGTTTCTCTCCATAACGGCGGATGTTTACGGCTTGATCGCTCACTTCCTGGTCACCGACGACAATCTGGAACGGAATCTTCTGTACTTGTGCTTCGCGGATCTTATAACCCATCTTTTCGTCACGCTCATCCACTTGTACACGGATACCTTCCATACGCAAAGCATCCTCTACTTGGCGTGCGTATGCCAAGTGTGCTTCAGGAGAAACCGGGATGATTTTCGCTTGGACTGGTGCAAGCCATGTTGGGAAGGCACCTTTGTACTCTTCGATCAAGAAAGCAACGAAACGTTCCATAGTCGATACAACACCACGGTGGATAACGACTGGACGATGTTCTTTACCATCTTCACCGATATAAGTCAAATCAAAACGCTCTGGCAAGTGGAAGTCCAATTGAACAGTAGACAATGTTTCATCTTTACCAAGCGCAGTCTTCACCTGGACGTCCAGCTTCGGACCATAGAATGCCGCTTCGCCTTCTGCTTCCACATAGTCAAGTTCAAGATCTTCCATTGTTTCTTTCAGCATCGCTTGTGCTTTATCCCACATTGCATCATTGTCAACATATTTTTCTTTGTCTTCAGGATCACGATAAGAAAGACGGAAGGAATAATCATCGATACCGAAGTCTTTGTACACAGCTTGTACAAGTTTCACAACGCGGATGAACTCATCTTTCAATTGATCCGGACGCGCGAAAATATGTGCATCATTCAATGTCATCGCACGAACACGCTGCAAGCCAGCAAGAGCACCAGACATTTCATGGCGATGCATTGTTCCGAGCTCTGCGATACGGATCGGCAGGCTGCGGTAGCTGTGCAATTCATTTTTATATACCATCATATGGTGCGGGCAGTTCATCGGACGAAGTACAAGGTCTTCATTATCCATTTCCATCGGCGGGAACATATCATCTTTGTAATGGTCCCAGTGTCCGCTGGTTTTATAAAGCTCTACACTGCCCAGGACTGGAGTATACACATGATCATAGCCAAGTTTTTCTTCCAAGTCGACGATGTAGCGTTCAATCGTACGGCGGATTGTCGCACCTTTTGGCAGCCAAAGCGGCAGACCTTGTCCGACTTTCTGGGATACTGTGAACAATTCCAATTCTTTTCCTAGTTTACGATGGTCACGTTCTTTTGCTTCCTCAAGCATTTTCAAATGATGATCCAATTCATTTTTCTTTTCAAAAGCAGTACCATAAATACGCTGCAGCATTTGGTTGTCACTGTTACCTCTCCAGTAGGCCCCTGAAATGCTAAGCAGCTTGAACACTTTGATTTTACCTGTAGATGGTACGTGGATACCTCGGCAAAGATCGAAGAATTCGCCTTGCTCGTAGATTGTTACATCCTGATCCTCTGGAATGGCATCGATCAATTCCAATTTCAACTCATCGCCAATTTCAGAGAACATCGCTTTCGCTTCATCACGGCTGACAACTTTGCGGATGATCGGAAGGTTGGCATCAACGATTCGCTGCATCTCTTTTTCAATCTTCGGAAGATCCTCCGGTGTGATGCTAGCCTCCAGCTCCATATCATAATAGAAGCCATTTTCAATTACGGGACCTACACCGAATTGCACTTTGCCGTACAAGCGTTTTACTGCCTGTGCAAGCAAATGCGCAGCAGAGTGGCGCATAATTTCCACACCTTGCTCCTGCTTAAGTGTTACGATTTCGATTGCACCGCCATTAGGAAGCGGTGTACGCAGATCATATGCAACGCCGTCAACATTGACTGCGATAGCCTGCTTCTTCAAACCTGATGAAATGGAACCTGCGATATCTTCGCCAGTTGTTCCAGCAGGGAACTCTTTCTTTGCTCCATCCGGGAAAATGATTTCTAATACATCTGCCATTGTTCTTTCCTCCTAAATTATAAAAAAGCCCGCCCCTTTGCACAAAGTTTGTGCAAAGGGACGAGCGTTTGTCTCGTGGTTCCACCCTAATTCCCGGTAATAATACCGGCTCAAGAATCTGTAACGCAGATAAGACGCTGCCGGTTTTCTTTCGTCCCCCGACAGAGCTGTAAAAGGTGGTAACAGCAAAGCGTATGCAGGAAGCTTCCAGCCTAGGCTCCCCTCTCTTCAGTGCAAACGGATTTTACTATCATGTCCTTTATTGTCGCTTTTTCATATAAGGTAAGTATAAGCGCTGAATCGGGAAAATGCAAGGACATGCTAAAACATGGAGAAAGGAAATTGATGTAAAGGAAGGTATGTGGCTCTTTCCTGGAAAATATTGATGACAGTCAGTGTCTTCGGTTCAGATGGGTAGTCACCATACAAGTAAATTCGCCGTGGTGACATGGCAATCAACGGTGTCAAATTTTTTTCTGGTTTGCCGATACCAGCCAGGAACAGCGGTTCTTCCTCAGCAAGCGAATGGATTTCCTCAGCAGAATAGCAGGTTCCGTCTTCCTTGTAGAAGGAGAAATCACGTCCTTGTATGACATGGACCGCTTCCATTCCTATTGGCTTTTTGCCAACATATTCCCGCAGAGATTCCACGTATAGCTGATATTCTTCTTCACGCTTGTACTCATCTATCGCTTCACCGACTACGTCCATCAATGCTTCTCTGTATGCAGTGCTGCGGAATTGGATGACAGCGTCATAGAAAATCCTGATGTGCTTGGCAGCAATTTCTTGGAAACTCTGAGTGATTTGCTGTCGAGGCAAACTCGGCTCTTTTGCTTCTTCATACATGTCTCCTACGAGAATCGTATGTGTTAATTCTGCTATACGTTTTATCGCTTCTTCGTCCTTATAATAATAGACTTCTTTCACAATTTGCTCGATCCATTCTGTCTCTCGATGATGAAGAAACGTTTCTACTAAGGCGATTGCAATCCGCCGGTGATAGCCATCATGAATTGTCGCTTCATAGCCCCAACGGTCATCTTCATCCACGTACACCTGTTTCGTTCCCTCCAGCATAGCCAGGCACGAACAGAATGTATCCATTTCTTTTTTTGATTTGATAAACACTTTACGCAATATCAACCACCCTCGCCACTATCAACTGTTACATTATATGGGCGGAGAATGGAAATATGAGTTGAAAAAAAGACAAGCCGTTCTCAGGCTTGTCTTTCTGATCAATCGTTTCTTCTATTTTTGCCGAACAACGGTACTTCGGTGGCAACACGCTTAATACGCTCCATGATTCTTCCCGCTTTCACTCGTTCCACATCACCCCGATTAGTCGTGGCAATCTGCTGCTCCAGCTGGGCAATGGAATAGTTGGACGTAAAGAAGACTGGCAGCCTTTCCATCATACGGTAATGAAGGATGGAACCGAGTATCTCGTCCCTGAACCAGGCAGATTGGGATTCGGCGCCTATATCGTCCAGCATGAGCACTGGGGTCTTCTTGAACAGCTCGACTTTCTCATTCACCGAATCATCTTTCAGGGAAGCTTTCATTTCCCTTACAAACTCAGGCATATAGATAAGCATACTGGAAATATTCCTTTCGGCCAGATAGTTAGCAATGGCACCGAGGAAATAGGTCTTTCCTACGCCGAACGGCCCATAGAAATACAAGCCTTTTTCAGGAATGCTATCGCCTGTCTGCTGCAGGAACTGCAATGTCTTCAAAATTGCCTGCTGACGTTCTGCATCGCCATGATCAAGCATTTCTGTCGACGCTTCCAGTATATCCTTTGGCATGTACAAGCTGTTGATCCGTGACTGCTGCTTCTCCCGTTCCTCCTGCTGAAGGCGGGTATGGCATTTATCATATGCCAGACGGATGACATTTCCATCCACCTCAAGCGACGGCGTATAGCCATTAAGGATATTCCGGCATTCCCCAAGTGAAGGACAGTCCTGGCATTGCTTTGATTGTGTTGTATATTCGTAAAGACGCATCAGATTCCGCTGGATATCCTGCTCTGTCAGCTGCGGATTTGCTTCCAACACCGCTTTGACTTCCGGATCCTGTCTTACCTGCTGCTGCATGCGCTCGAAGTTTTCTTTAAAATTACTGTTTTCCTGCATCCATTTCCGTAAAGATGCTTGAATGGGTTCCATACGTGCACCCCCTTCCTGCTATCAGTCAAACATGCCGCTTATTTTCATTGAACTGTTTGAGCAATTGCGCTACATCCGCATCAGGCACAGCTGCAGCGCTGGGAGCTTCTGCCTTGCCCTTTTGATCGAACCATTCCGGTACAACTTCTGCACGGCCAGAAGTTTTCCTTCTTGCCCCCGACTGGTTCGTGCTGTTTGTCGTATTCCATGGCTGATTGCTGCTTTTGGCTAGCTCCATCGCTTCTCTTACTGTACTTACTTTTTTACGAGCCCAATGGGCTGCAATCTTCTCCATATATGCTTTCGACAGCTTCATATCAGATTTGAGCAGCACATAGTACACCAGCACATTCATGATGCCAGGTGACATTCCCTGTTCAGACATGACGTCACGGATCACCTTCAAGTCTGAAGCAGCTGCTGTCCCGTTTCCTGATATATCCTCTAATAGCTGTTTCGGTGATATGGTCTCAAGTATCTGAATGAGCTGCTCCTGCTTGGTGGTAGCCTGTTTGTCCGTTTCCTGTTTGGATTCCTTTTGCAGAAGTTCCATAACCTTTGTGTCGTTAGTTTTTGGACGTGCTAAAAATAAATCGTGACAAGCAGATTTGAATTCTGCCGGATTCAGCTCATGCTCATCCGAGACAGCCCAAAGCAATGCCTTGTCAAGTTCCGGTGAGGTGAGGCTGTACAAGACAGCCATCGATTCGAGCAGCTTTTGGTTTCGAGGAGTAAGAATCGCTTCCGGATCTAGCATACGCTGCTTCAATGATTGGCGAAGCCAGTCAAAATCGACTACTTCTGTTTCAATGGAAGGTCCTCGCTTTGCATCCGCAACCGGCCTTGCGGCTGTCTTTCTTGGCTGAACAGCATGCTTAGTCAAATTCTTCGCTGAAAAAACAGCTTCAAACGATGCCGTAACTTCCTCCATCGTCTCAGGCAAATCTTCTTCTTTAATAAAGAGAGCTTTCATTTGCTGGAATCTGCTTTCTCCTAATTGGTGATACAGCAGCTGGGATAGCATGTCATCTTGGAAAAATGCATCTGGTGTAAACGGTGCATACAAATCGTATGTATACAGATTCTGTTCCCCAGGATGTTGATACGTCCGGATGAGCCCGATTGCTTCCAGCTGCAGTCTTGCTTCATATAATTGATCCATCGGCATGTCCAGCAGCGTCATAAGCATATGATGGGTCTGCGGTTCACATGTGCCATGATGCAGGAGATAATCATTGACCAGTGTCTGATATAAGGTCACTGCCCGTATCCCGAGCAGCGGCTGATACAGATGCGTCAGGGCTGCTGAATATGTTTCCGGAAGTACTGCTCTCATCCGGAGCTGATAACCATCAGCTGGCAGAAGTTTCCCGATATGCTGACTGTTCATACTATCTGTCCTTTCCTTCTTGCAAACTATTACTCTTTCTTATCGGTTTTGATCAAGTCCTTCAGTTCTTCCAGGAAGACACTGATATCCTTGAATTGCCGGTAAACAGATGCGAAACGTACATACGCCACTTCATCCACTTCAGACAGACGTTCCATGACCATCTCGCCTATGTCTTTGCTTTGTACTTCAGATGTTCCGCTGTTACGCAGTTCCTTCTCAACTTCTGCTACAATATGTTCAATCTGCTCCAGCGCAACCGGACGTTTTTCACACGCCTTGATCAACCCGCGCAAAAGCTTCTCTTTACTGAATTCTTCCCGCGTTCCTTCTTTTTTAACAACAATCAATGGTGTTGCTTCAATACGTTCGAACGTTGTGAAGCGAAAAGCGCAGTCTTCGCATTCCCTGCGTCGCCGGATGGAACGCCCTTCCTCGATGGGACGGGAGTCTAGTACTTTTGTGCTTTTATATTGGCAGTTTGGACATCTCATGCCGATCCACCCCATTACTTTCGCGAACCTCGACAGGCTTCGCGCATTTGCGACACTTTTGCATCGTCTTTTTCCTATTCTACCATGATTCAAGAGAAAAATCGAAGCGTTCTTGGACCCAACAAAAAAAGGCAGCCGAGGGCTACCCTTTCCATTTTTGCAGTGCAAGCACCGCATTATGTCCGCCGAAACCGAAACCATTCGACAGAGCAACTGCCAATTCCTTTTCAACTGCTTCGTTCGGAACATAAGACAAATCGCAATCAGGATCAGCATCCCGATAATTAATCGTTGGAGGTACAATGCCATCTTGCAGGGCTTTCAAGGTGATGATCGCTTCTACAGCTCCCGCAGCACCAAACAGATGCCCAGTCATTGATTTTGTCGAACTGATCAGCAAGTCACTTGCGTTATCTCCAAATACTTCCTTGATTGCTTTCGTTTCTGTTTTATCTCCCTCAGGAGTGCTTGTGGCGTGCGCATTTATGTAATCCACGTCCCCAAGCTCTAAGTCAGCCATTTGCATCGCCAGCTTCATTGCGCGTGCAGGACCAAGATAGTTAGGCGATGTAATGTGATGCGCATCCGTAGTCGACCCGTATCCAACTATTTCGCCAAGGATGACTGCGCCACGCTTTTGTGCATGTTCCAGCTCTTCCAGTACAAGAATACCCGCACCTTCTGACATGACGAACCCATCGCGGTTTGCATCGAATGGCGAGCTTGCAGTTAGAGGTGTATCATTTTGCGTACTCATTGCCCGCATTTTCGTAAATCCGGCATAAGCGAAAGGCGTAATAGATGCTTCTGCTCCTCCAGCAAGAATGGCATCCGCATAACCATGCTTAATATTCAGGAATGCTTCCCCGATTGCATGATTCCCAGTTGCACAAGCAGATACAGGTGCAAAGCTAGGGCCACTGAAGCCCGTCTTGATCGAAACAATTCCTGCAGCCATGTTGCTGATCATCATCGGCACCATGAATGGTGAAACACGTCTGGGACCTTTTTCAAGCATCGTTGCATGATTGTTCAATATTGTGTTAACGCCGCCAATACCAGAACCGATGTAAATACCGACACGTTCAGGATTTACGGTCTCCGCTGACAGATTGGCTTGCTCCATCGCCTGTACAGCAGCACCGTAAGCAAACTGACTATACAAGTCATAGCGTTCAATTTCTTTTTTGTCCAAATACTGCTCCGGATCAAATCCGCTGGCAGTTCCGCCGATTTGTGAAGCTATTCCAGCAAATTTCTCCGGATCCAGCTTTTTGATACCGGATTCCCCAGCTTTAATATTATTCCAGAATGTCTCTACATCCGAGCCAAGCGGTGTAACAGCACCATATCCTGTAACTACGACACGTCTATTCAAAAACATACCTTCTTTCTAGCAGTAACTATTAGTACCTGCTATTATATCGGAAGTGAAACTAAAATGCGACCATAAGCTATGTTTCCCTTATGTAGGCTTGCCATTTTACCGACTTGAGATACAACATTAAAAAAACCCTGCTCCTAAAAGGAACAGGGTTGGTTATCTTGGTATTAATGTGATTTAGGCTGTACTGCCACAGGACCCATGCCCCGCGGAAGCTCTGCTTTTTCACAAGTTTTAGCTTCAAGCGCGTTAATGATATAATCAGTCGCTACGTTCGGGTCAATGATGTTACCGCAAGTGTAAACATCAATGCTGGCATAGCCATGTTCCGGAAAACTGTGAATTGTCAGATGCGATTCAGAGATGATGACCACTCCGCTTACGCCATGCGGCGCAAATTTGTGGAAGGCTACCTCACGTACTTCAGCTCCTGATTTCAATGCTGCATCTACGAAGATCTGCTCGATCAGCTGCATGTCGTTCAGTTTTTCTGTATTACAATCCCATAGTTCCGCTATAACATGTCTTCCCATTGTATCCAATGTGTTTCCCCCTTTGAATATTTACCTAAAAAATAAATGCGTGAATTGCCACGGGGGAAAGTTAGTCCAAAGAGGTCCTAACCCTTTAAGCAGTCACTTGCTGCATAGATTCTTTAGGAAAACAGTTTTGACATCATGCTTGTATGCAGTAAAGAATGCATGCAAAAAGTAGTATATAGTGTTTGTACTTGTTTGGCAAGCATACGTCCAAAATAATTCAAAGCGGGAGTTTTACTTAGATGACTTCTGCTCCATCTGCCTTTAGAAGACTGCTGCCGACAAGCTGTGCCAAATCGACGACGCGGCAGGAATAACCCCATTCATTATCGTACCAAGCAATAACTTTTATTTTCTTTTCTTCCATAACGATCGTAGATAAACCATCAATTGTAGCCGATTGCGCTGTCGTCGTATAATCGATACTGACCAATGGCTCTTCATTATAAGAGATAATACCTCTCATGTCGGTTTCTGCCGCTGTTCGGAACGCATCATTGACTTGTTCTGCAGTTACGGATTCTTCCACATCCACCACAAGATCAACAAGCGAGACATTTGGAGTCGGAACACGCAATGCCATGCCGTGGAGCTTCCCCTTCAGATGCGGCAGTACTTCCGCGAGTGCTTTAGCAGCTCCTGTTGTCGTTGGAATGATCGATTGTGTACAGCCTCTGGCTCTGCGCAAATCTTTGTGTGGATTGTCGATATTCTTCTGATCATTCGTGAAGCTATGAACCGTCGTCATCAGACCGTTTTTAATCGTGAACCGTTCATCCAGGACTTTAACAACAGGTGCCAGGCAGTTCGTCGTACAGGAAGCATTGGAAACGACATCGTGCAATTCACTTTCATATATCCGATCATTTACACCCATCACGATCGTTGCATCCACATTTTTTCCTGGAGCTGTAATGACAACCTTTTTCGCACCTGCATCCAAGTGCAGAGATGCTGATTCCTGTGAACAGAACTTCCCCGTTGCTTCGATGACGACATCAACCTCAAGTTCTTTCCATGGGAGCTGTGCTGGATTCCGTTCCCCTATGACGCGTATCGTTTTTCCTTCATAAACAATTGAACCTGCTTCTGCGGAAATGTCAGCATCCAAATTACCGTGCACACTGTCATAGCGGAGAAGATGGGCCAGTGTTTCTGCCGGATAAGAAGCATTCACTGCCACAATTTCCAAATCAGGCATTTCCATTGCTCGTCTGCAAACCAATCTGCCAATTCTGCCAAATCCATTAATCGCGATACGTGTTGTCATTATACTGCCTCCTCTAATGTGTCACACTATATATTGATTTATTGATATTAGTATAACATATTAAAGGATAAATGCGAATAAAAAAGGAGCCCTTTCTGTCAGGCTCCTTCCTTAATGTTCCAAGATACTAAAAGCTGCTCCAGCTGCGCTCTCGTTTCTTCCCTGCTGCCATTATTATCAATGATTGCATCCGCTCTGGCTGCTTTGTCTGCCAAAGACATTTGACTGTTGATCCGATCCATTGCTGCTTGCTCAGTTAAATCATTTCGCTGTATCAGTCTTTGCAGCTGTGTTTGCGGATCTACATGCACAACAACTATCTTTTCAACTAAATGCAATTGATTGCCTTCAAATAATAATGGTATATCAAGGACAACGGCTGGATGATCGACTTTAAGACGATCTCGCTCAGCTGTCATCCTTTCCCTGACAACAGGATGTACGATACCATTGAGAATCTCGCGCTTCTTCTGATCCTGAAAGATGATTCCGCCTAGCTTCTGCCGGTCAAGTGATCCGTCAGCAAGCAGGATATCATTGCCGAATGCTTCAACGATACTAGCCAAAGCAGGCTCACCAGGCTCAACTACTTCACGAGCGACTATATCCGCATCAACTACCGGGATATTATATTCCTTGAACAAGTCGCTCACAGTACTTTTTCCAGATGCTATACCGCCAGTCAGTCCAATCACAGTACCCAAGATCAAGCCCTCCTTCACTTCTGACAGGAAGTGCAGATATGTGTGCCTCTTCCGCCTACTTTAATCTTGATGATTTCCCTTCCGCAATTCGGGCATGGTGTGCCGTTCTGGCCATATACGAGCAGCTGCTGCTGGAACGTCCCGATCTTCCCTTGGCTGTTCACATAGCTGCGGATAGTGCTGCCGCCTTTTTCGACTGCTTCCAGCAATGTCTCAGCGGCTGCTTGCTGAATACGAACCAATTCCATGTCTTGCATTGAACTGCCTCGTCGCTCTGGGTGTACTCCTGCTTTAAACAATGTCTCATCAACATAAATATTACCCAGACCAGCAACTACCGTCTGATCCAGCAAAATATTCTTGATCATCCTGCTGCTTCGCTGTACCTTTTCCTTGAAATAATCCAATGTGAAGCTTTCATCAAAAGGCTCTGGTCCAACCAAGGTAAGCGGAGGCGTATCATTTTCCTGCCCCTCAGTGAACAGGTGCATCGTACCGAATTTGCGGACATCGTTATAACGCAGCTGTTCGCCATTCGTCAGCTGGAAGATAACGTGGGTATGCTTGTCGGAAGGCTCTTCTTCGGGCTTGACAGAGAACTTTCCTTCCATCCGCAAATGGGACACAAGTACATCCCCATCCAAGTAAAACAGGAGAAACTTTCCTTTTCGTCCTATTGAACGAAACGTCTGCCCTTTCAGCCGCTCGATGAAGGCTTCCACGCCTTCATCGAATTTAATGATTTTATGCCAGCGGACCGTGATATCTTTAATCGTCTTGCCGACGACGAGCTGTTCCAATGTCCTTCTTGCTGTTTCTACCTCTGGTAATTCCGGCATTCCTTGTCCTTCTTTCCGTGCTTATTTCGCGTCGTACCATGTTTTGCCGTATGCGTATTCCACTTTCAGCGGTACATCCAGCTCCACAGCGTGTTCCATGACATCAGGTACAACTTCTTTTAATTTCTCTAGTTCCGATTCTGGTGCTTCCAGAATCAGCTCATCGTGCACCGAAAGCAAAAGCTTCGCTTCCATCTGTTCCGCTTCGAGGCGTTCTGCCAAATCAATCATCGCCTTCTTGATGATATCAGCTGCACTGCCCTGGATCGGAGTATTCATCGCTGTCCGTTCAGCAAAGCTCCGCACATTGAAGTTCCGGCTGGTCAGATCCGGCAGATAGCGCCTGCGATTCATGAGCGTCGTTACAAAGCCTTTCTGTTTGGCATCCTGGACGATATCTTCCATATACGTTTTTACACCAGGGAAGCTCTTGAGATAGCGGTCGATGAACTGCTGCGCTTCCTTACGTGTAATACCGAGACTTTGGGATAACCCGTAATCACTGATTCCATAGACGATACCAAAATTGACTGCCTTTGCTTGCCGGCGCATGTTGCTGGTAATATCTTTCTCTTCGACATGGAAAACGTCCATTGCTGTCCTGCTGTGGATATCCATATCTTCATTGAATGCCTCGATCAATTTTTCATCTTGGGCGATATGCGCTAAAACCCGGAGCTCAATCTGAGAATAGTCTGCTGCAAAGATAACGGAATTCTCCTTGGACGGAACAAAGGCCTGTCTGATCTTACGGCCTTCCTCCAGACGGATCGGTATGTTCTGCAGGTTCGGCTCCGTTGAGCTCAAGCGGCCTGTCTGCGTCAAGGCTTGATTGAAACGAGTATGGATCTTGTTCGTGTCTTTATCCACTACTTTCAAAAGCCCTTCAATGTACGTAGACTGAAGCTTTCCTAATTGGCGGTACAAAAGCAGCTGCTGAATGATCTCATGCTGATCCGCAAGCTGTTCCAGTACATCTGCAGATGTGGAATATCCTGTCTTTGTTTTCTTGATAACCGGTAAGCCTAGCTTTTCAAAAAGAATCGGTCCCAGCTGTTTCGGTGAATTGAGATTGAATTCTTCGCCAGCAAGCTCGTACACTTTTTGTTCGATTTCCGATAATCTGCCGCCTAGTTCTTCTTTCATTTCTTTGATACGCTCTACATCGACCTGCACACCTAGGTATTCCATTTCTCCGAGGATGGTGGCAAGCGGCAGTTCTAAGTTACGGAATAATTCAAGCTGCTCGTTCTCCGACAGCTTTGCTTCTGCCTCTGGCTTAAGCTGGTATATGACCATCGCTTTTCTGGCAAGATGCTCACTAAAGGCTTCCAAGTTCGGGACCTTCATCTTCGCGCCTTTTCCGTATACTTCTTCATCATATAAGACATCTTTTTTACCTAAACGATGCCCGATTGCTGGAATGTCGTGATGATTTTCAGATGGATTGATCAAGTAAGACGCCAATAACAAGTCAAAATCAGCATTTTCCATCGTAATACCATGATGCAGCAATGCTACGACAGAGCGTTTGACATCAAAAACCCATTTTGCTTTTGTACTGTCCTCCGCCCACGCTTTGAACACATCCGATTCGTACGCAACATCTGAAGGAATGAAATAAGCTCCATTTGCATTAGCAAGACCAAAGCCTTCGATTTGAGCTGTATGATAATTATCAGTCAGCATCTCGACGACGAGTGCATCTTCTCCAGTGAACAGGTCCTCCGTGATGTTATCCACGATTGTTACATCCAACGGCGCCAGCTCTTGCGATACTTCCTCTGGTGCACCTTCTTCACCGAGTCTCCCAAGCAGCGACTGGAAGCCGAGATCTTTAAATATCGTACTTACTGCTGCAGGCTGAAATCCATCATAATTAATTTCTTCAAGACTCACTTCAATTGGCGCTTTCGTTTCAATAGTTGCGAGCTCCCGGCTCATGAATGCCGATTCTTTATTATCCGTCAGCTTCTGCTTGATGCTTTTACCTGATACATCATCCAGCTGTTCGTAAATACGATCGAGCGTTTGGAACTGCTTCAGCAATTTGACAGCAGTCTTTTGACCAACACCGGGAACTCCTGGTATATTGTCGGAGCTATCTCCCATGAGCGCTTTCATATCGATAATCTGATCAGGTGTGACCTCCATGTTTTCCAATAAAAAGTCCGGTGTATAGGAATCAATTTCACTGATACCTTTTCTTGTAAGCTGAATAGTCGTCTTATCACTGACAAGCTGCAATAAATCCTTGTCCCCGGAAATGACTTTAATCTCGTAATCTTCCGCTTCTGCTTGCTTAGTCAATGTACCGATGATATCATCCGCCTCATATTGATTCAGCTGATAATGCTTAATAGAGAATGCATCCAGCAATTCACGCAGCAGCGGGAATTGCTCCGATAATTCAGATGGTGTCTTCTGACGGCCGCCTTTGTATTCTTTATACGTTTCATGACGGAAAGTCGTCTTCCCAGCATCAAAGGCTACTAGCAAATGCGTCGGTTTTTCATTCTCTAAAATACGGAAAAGCATTGTAGTGAATCCATAGATAGCATTTGTATGGATACCTTTATCATTATTCAACAGCGGCAGTGCAAAAAACGCACGATAAGCGATGCTGTTTCCATCGATCAATACCAATTTATTCGTCATACATCAAACTCCTTTATCATCGTTCCTGTCTCTTTTCATTAGTTTACCATGTTTCCTTGCTGAAACAAAAAAGATCGTCCAGTGGACGATCTTAACCAAGAGCCTTTGGTAATCGAATAGAAAAAGTAGTTCCTTTATTCACTTCACTGCTTACTGTTATCGTTCCGCCATGCGCCTCGACAACATGCTTGACGATTGCGAGACCTAGTCCGGTTCCGCCAGTATTTCGGCTGCGAGCTTTATCGACGCGGTAAAAACGCTCGAAAACTCGATCTAGTGAATCTTCCGGAATTCCAATACCAGTATCTGTTATCTCGGCAAACACAGCATCATTCGATTGTGTTACCTTCAGCTTCACCTTGCCATTTGACGGTGTATAGTTCACAGCATTATTCAGTAAATTGATGACAAGCTGCTTCAGGCGGTCTTCGTCTCCGCGCATGATAACACTGCCAGGAAGCTCCAGTTCCACTTCGATATTCTTATTGGCTGCATGCTGATCTATCATAGGCATGATGGTATCAACCATACTGCTAAAGTCGAGCCTCTCCATCCGCATCTGCAGTTCTTCTTTCTCCAGACGGGAAAGCTCTAGTAAATCCTTCACCAATGCCTGAAGGCGCTGACTTTCATTGTTGATAATCGTAATAAAGCGCTCTGTGAGCTCCTTATCATCCAAAGCCCCTTCTTCAAGCAATGTTTCGGAAAAACCACGGATGGATGTGAGCGGCGTTTTCAGTTCATGCGACACATTGGCCACGAAATCCTTCCGCATCTCCTCCACACGCTTCAAATCTGTAATCTCGTAAAAAACGAGTACAGCGCCCTTCAGATCGTAGGAGTCATTGAATATAGGTGCAGCGACAATCTCGAAGAAGCGCTTTTCCTTTTCGCGCTGCAGTGTGAAAGCATCACGAACCTTCTCTTCATAAAGAAAGGCCTCCGAAACAACATGATGGATATTGGTTTGGGATATGGTGTCATGATATACGTGACCGATATAATCCTTGTCCTTGCCTCCGAATACGGAAAGGAACTTCCTGTTGACCAGATGCACATATCCGCGTTCATCGACTAGCATCAGACCGCTTTCCATGTTATCGATCACCGTTTCAAGCTGATCTTCCTGCATCTTCTCCAAGAGCTCGAGCTCATGCAGATTGCGCGCAATCTGGTTCACGGAGCGAATCAAGCGTCCGGCATCTCCATAGAAATTCTCGTAATTCCTTGCCTTATAATTTCCTTTCACCAGCTCCTCTGCCACCTCAGCAGTCATAGAAACAGGCTTGATATAGCGTTCCTGCAGTCGATATAGCACCGAAATGATCAATGCTGCACCGATCAGCAGGGCGCTCCAAAGAATAAACCACTCAGAAGTGATTTGCATAAGGATAAAACCGATTGCCGCAAAGATCAGCAGGATGAGCGATCCATAAACGGCAATCCCATAAGAACTGCGACGCATTATTGCGGCTCCTCCATCTTATAGCCCAAGCCGCGAATCGTCTTGATATAGACAGGATGTTTGGAATCAGGTTCAATTTTTTCGCGCAAATGACTGATATGTACATCCACGATACGCGTATCTCCGACGAAGTCATAATTCCAGACAGAGCTCAGCAGCTGATCTCGTGACATGACACGCCCCTTATTTTTTGAAAGATAGAGTAAAAGTTCAAATTCCTTGCGGGTGAAGCTCAAGGATTCTCCATTTATGGACGCTTCGTATTGATCTGGGAAAATGGACAAGCCTGCAATCTTGATTTCGCCGCTTTCCATATAATTATCACTTTTATTCGTGCGTCGTAAAATAGCTTTGATCCGTGCAACTACCTCTTTCGGGCTGAAAGGCTTTGTCAGATAATCATCCGCGCCTAGCTCAAGACCAAGAACCTTGTCCAACTCCTCATCCCGAGCAGTCAGCATAAGAATCGGCGTATCAATCTGCTTCTGCCGCAGCTGCTTGCACACTTCTGTTCCATCCAGCTCCGGAAGCATCAGATCGAGCACGATCATATCATATGTATTCTGCAGCGCCTTCTGCAGTCCTGTTAAGCCATCGAAGGCTGTTTCCGTTTCGAACCCAGCTCTTTCTATATTGAATTGCAATAAAGTTACGATGGATTCTTCATCATCAACAATAAGTACTTTTTGTGCCATGGATACTAGCCCCCTCTATGCAACATCATACCGTTTTCCAACTGTAAAGTGAACCATGCCAATTCGCTTTCTCTGTTAAGAGTTTGTAAATATAAAAAAACCTATCCTAAAAGTAGGATAGGTTTTCTAAATTTATTGCAACACAGTCATGACTTTACGTACAGATTCAACGGATTTATCAAGCTGTGATTTTTCGTCATCTGTCAGCTCCAGCTGGATGATGTCCTCCAAGCCATTGCCGCCGATGATTGTCGGAACGCCAAGGAATAGATCGTTGTAGCCATATTCACCTTCCAGATAAGCAATGGAAGGAATAACACGGCGCTGATCTTTCAGGATAGCTTCTACCATCACGAGCAGGGATGCCGCCGGTGCGTAATACGCACTGCCGTTACCGAGCAGATTGACGATTTCACCGCCGCCTTTTCGTGTACGTTCCACAATCGCATTGAGGCGATCTTCCGGAATCAATGTCTCAAGCGGAATTCCGCCAGCATAGGAATAACGGATAAGCGGGACCATGTCGTCTCCATGTCCGCCAAGAACAAAGCCAGTGATATCCTTGATGGAAAGGTTAAGCTCTTCCGCTACAAATGTACGGAAACGAGCTGTATCAAGGACACCGGACTGCCCGATTACACGATTACGCGGGAAACCGGATGTTTTGTATACTGTGTATGTCATTGCATCAACCGGGTTGGTCAATACGACAATGATGCTTTCCGGAGAATACTTCACAACTTGTTCAGTAACAGATTTCATGATCTTGCTGTTTGTGTTCACAAGATCATCGCGGCTCATTCCAGGCTTACGAGCGATACCCGCAGTGATGACAACCACATCGGAATCCTTCGTGTCAGCATAGTCTGAAGTGCCTTTCACGTGTGCATCGAAGCCCTGCACCGGAGATGCCTCCAGCATATCCAAGGCTTTACCCTTGGTTGGATCCTCCATGTCCGGAATGTCGACTAGTACGACATCCGCAAGCTCTTTCTGTGCGATCAGGAATGCTGTTGTAGCTCCTGTAAAACCACTACCGATTACGGATACTTTTCTGCGTTTGATTGCCATGATGTTTCCTCCTTCGACACATTAGTCCATATTTTTGATCAATTCATCACCGAACTCGGACGTCTTCACTTCTGTTGCCCCATCCATCAAGCGTGCGAAATCATATGTGACAACTTTGGAAGCAATCGTCTTGTCCATAGCTTTTGTGATTAAATCAGCTGCTTCTCTCCAGCCAAGGTGCTCAAGCAATAGCACTCCGGAAAGGATGACAGAAGATGGGTTCACTTTATCCAGGCCAGCGTACTTCGGTGCTGTACCATGAGTCGCTTCAAAGATGGCGTGACCTGTTTCGTAGTTGATATTCGCTCCTGGAGCGATACCGATACCGCCAACTTGTGCAGCAAGAGCATCAGAAATGTAATCTCCATTCAGGTTCATCGTCGCTACTACATCAAATTCCGCAGGGCGAGTCAGGATCTGCTGAAGGAAGATATCTGCAATCGCATCTTTGATAACAATCTTACCAGCTGCTTCTGCTTCCTGCTGTGCTTTGTCGGCAGCTTCACGGCCTTGGTCTTCGGCAATCTTATCATACTGCTGCCATGTGAATACTTTGTCGCCGTATTCAGCTTCAGCAAGTTCATAACCCCAGTTCTTGAAGGCTCCTTCGGTGAATTTCATGATGTTGCCTTTATGAACCAGTGTCACACTTTTTCTGTTTTCTTGGATTGCGTAGTCAATTGCTGCGCGCACCAGTCGCTGCGTTCCTTCTTCCGATACAGGCTTAATGCCGATACCAGATGTTTCAGGGAAGCGAATATTATGTACTCCCATTTCATTCTCAAGGAAATCGATGACTTTTTTCACTTCCGGTGAACCCTTCTGCCATTCGATACCAGCATAGATATCTTCCGTATTCTCGCGGAAAATGACCATATCCGTATCCTCAGGCCTCTTCACTGGTGAAGGAACACCTTTAAAGTAGCGGACCGGACGTAAGCAAGTAAACAAATCAAGCTCTTGTCTTAGCGCTACGTTCAATGAACGGATACCGCCGCCAACCGGCGTTGTCAATGGACCCTTGATGGCAATCTTATATTCGCGGATTACATCAAGTGTTTCTTCCGGGAGCCATTCGCCTGTCTTATCGAATGCTTTCTGACCTGCATAAACTTCTTTCCACTCAATGGACTTCTCGCCTTTGTAAGCCTTATCTACAGCAGCCTCGAGTACACGGCTTGCGGCAGCCCAAATATCAGGACCTGTTCCATCTCCTTCGATGAAAGGGATGACCGGACGGTCTGGTACTTGCAGCGCTCCGTTTGTTACTGTGATTTTGTTTGCTTCAGCCATGTTCGATTCCTCCTAAATAAAATCTGATACTCTATCAGTTTAGCAAATATTTTCCTCTATGGTTGTAAAAATATTAGACTCTTTCTTCTAATGGTGTATACGTACGATGTGTTTCCCCGACATATTCTGCCCGCGGACGGATCAGACGGTTGTCTGCATACTGTTCGAGGATATGTGCGATCCATCCTGAGAAACGGCTCACTGTGAAGATCGGTGTATAAAGATCATGATCGATTCCCAAGCTGTAATAGCATGTAGCAGAATAGAAATCAACGTTTGCCGGAAGGTTTTTCTCCCGCTTGACGATGTCTTCTACTTTTACGCTCATTTCATACCATTTTGTCTGACCGGATATCTCTGTCAGTTCACGGGACATTTCTTTCAGGAATTTTGCACGCGGATCACCAGATTTATAGACACGGTGCCCCATACCCATGATCTTCTCTTTGTTTGCAAATTTCTTTTCAAGATACGGTTCTACATTGTCAATTTCACCAATGTCGAACAACATCTCCATAACTGCCTCGTTTGCTCCTCCATGAAGCGGGCCTTTCAATGCACCAATTGCTGCTGTAAGACCTGAATACATATCAGACAATGTACCGACACATACACGTGCAGTAAATGTAGATGCATTCAATTCATGGTCAGCGTGAAGCACAAGTGCCTTATTCATCGCTTCAATCTCAATGGCACTTGGTTCCTTCCCGTTGAACATATACAGGAAATTCGCAGCATAGCTGTAATCTTCCCGCGGTGTTACTGGTTCCTGACCGGAACGGATACGGGAAAAAGTAGCAACTAATGTTGCAATCTGTGCCTGAAGACGGATTGCCTTCTTAGCGTTCGCTTCTGGTGTATTCACTTCTGCATCCTCATCGTACAAACCAAGCAGTGAAACAGCAGTGCGAAGTGCAGCCATTGGATGAACCGCTTTCAAATCACAGGATTTCAAGTGATCGATAACCGGTTCTGGAAGCTTAGCTTGCGCAGCCAATTCCCCTTTTAGCTGTGCAAGCTGCTCCTCAGTCGGCAGCTCATCATGCCATAATAAATAAATTACTTCCTCGAAACTGGAATTACTAGCAAGATCATCGATGCTATAGCCAGCATAAGTCAGTTGATCGTCGATAATCGAGCTGATCTTTGATTCTGCCGCTACAACACCTTCAAGCCCCTTAACTACTGCCATGTTAATCTCTCCCCTTTAGTAAAAGTCAAATCCATAACATGTGTAATAAAAACTTCAAGTTGCTAGATATTTGAGTGAAGCACTTTCATTATAAACATAATATAACTATTTGTGAAATGAAAACGTTTTAATTTTTTTGTTTTCTTTATTATTGGAATAATATCAATTTTTCGTTATTTAGTAAATAGTCCGACAATCTGAAATACCATATAAGCGATTCCCGCACCTATCAGCGGACCTACCGCGACACCGTTTAATAGCACAACAGCAAGGATTGTGCCGATTACAAGCGCCACTGTCACCTGCGGATCTGAAGACATGAGGTTGACGCCGTATTTACCTAAAACCGCAACAAGAATCCCAGCTGCCAATGCTACCCAGGCATAATATGATTTCACACTTGCATATAAATCTTTGAACCCAATTTCTCCGCTTGCAATTGGGACAAGTACTGCAATTGTAAGGACGGTGATTCCGATACTTAACCCTTTGGAAGCTAAAAAAGGGAACACCTTGTCATCCAGCTGCAGTATCTTAATGCCGAGCAGGACATATGCGGCAATCGTGATGGATTGATTTTTTCCGATGATTCCTAATATAAGAATGATTACTAAAAATAATGATGATGTGTTTAACAAAATTTTTCCTCCAAACTTATTTCACTCGAAAATGAAAGGATGTGAGCTCATGCAAATGACAACACTTCACCAGTTGCTGCGATTATGTATCGTCCTTGGATCGATAGCGGGCAGTATCGCTCTCATTCTGCTGGCCGCTCCTTATGTATATCCATTTATCATTTCCGTCATCCTTGCTATTCTGATGAACCCGGCAGTACGTCTGATCGAACGGAAGACAGCCTTGAACAGGACAGCGGCAGTTGCACTTATTCTATTGATATTTTTAGGTTTCTGCCTTGCTGGCCTTGCGTTGGCAGTAAATGAAATTGCCCAAGGTGCAGCTTATCTGGCTAAGACTGTACCCGTGCATTTCACTGATTTTATAGGTTATGTACAAAAACTGGCGGAGCTTTATATTGTGCCATATTATGAGCGATTGATGTCTTTTCAACAGGAATTGAATCCTGATCAGCAAAAGGCACTTGATGAGAATCTGCAAGCAGTCATTCAGCATCTGTCTGCAACACTTGGAGAAGGCATTCAGGTTGCACTGGAGGCTGTTCCTATGTTGCTCGGCAAGGCACCTCTCTATATAAGTGTTTGTATTTTTGCCTTGCTAGGCACCTTTTTCATCTGTAAGGACTGGGAAAAAATCTCTGCATTTTTAAATAGATTTCTACCTTCACTATTGCTCTCTTCCGCCAAACAAGTAGGCAAAGGACTTAAAAAAGCATGCTTCGGATTCCTGAAAGCACAGGCTTTGCTCTTGAGTTTAACATTCGTGATCATGTGTATCGGTTTTGCTGTACTTCGCATTGAGCATCCGATTGCTACGGCTTTTTTCATTTCACTGGTTGATATTGTGCCTTACCTTGGAACAGGAATTGTCTTCGTACCTTGGATTCTGTACAGCTTTTTGAGCGGCAATTTCTCTTTGACGATCGGACTGGCTGTGCTTTATCTTGTAATTGTGCTGCAGCGGCAGCTGATGGAACCCAATCTATTATCGGTCCAGATCGGGCTCAATCCACTCGCTACATTGATTGCTGTCTTTGCCGGATTCCAGCTGTTGGGCTTTATCGGCCTGCTTGCGGGCCCGGTACTGTTAGTCATCCTCCATACGCTTTATCATACTGGTGTTCTGCGTGTCCTCTGGCAATATATAAAATCTGGCAACCAGACTTAACGGCGATAAACACGAATCGTATTTTTCGCTATAAGTCGCATGAGCAGCGCCTGCACCCAGTACCGAAGTCTTTTTCGGGTAAATGGCAATAAAAATAAAATACCTATAAAATCACTGAAAAAGCCGGGAAGCAGTAAAAGGAATCCACCAATCAGAATGCAAATACCGTTAAGAACTTCATCTGTCGGCGGCTGGCCTTTTTGCATTTGCTCCCTTGCCCTCCTATATGTTTGGATTCCTTCGCGGCGTGCCAAAGCTACTCCAAGCAGACCTGTTGCCACGATAAGAAGGAAAAGCCATAGAAAACCGATTTCCATACCTGCCCAGATGAAAAATGTTATTTCAATGGCCGGGAACAAGATGAAAAGGAAAAGTAACGCTTTTTTCATAGACAACGCTCCATTAACTTAGAATGATTCAAGTGTACCACAGCCTTTTAAAATGAAAAAAGGAGAGGGTCTCATCCCCTCTCCTAGTCTCACTTATATCTTAAAGAACACTTGCATGACCGTCGTAAATATCACCTTTGGCTGCATCAACTGTTACAAGTGCGCCATTGGAGATTTTTGTTGTTGCTTCCGCTACACCAACTACGACCGGGATACCTAGGCTCAAGCCGACAACCGCTGCGTGGGATGTCAAACCGCCTTCTTCTACAATAAGACCGCCAGCTTTCTCAATGGCTGGCATCATGTCTTTGTCTGTTCCGTACGTTACGAGAATATCTCCTGGCAGAAGAAGACGCTGCGCTTCTTCTGCATCCTTTGCAACGATAGCTTTGCCGTAGACACTGCCTTTTCCGATTCCTTGACCTTTTGCAAGGATATCACCGATAACATGTACTTTCATCAAGTTGGTTGTACCAGTTTCTCCCACAGGTACACCTGCAGCGATGATGATACGGTCTCCACGCTTGAACAATTCAGTAGATAATCCTGTATCCACTGCAAGATCAAGCATATCATCCGTGGATTCCACACGTTCACCTGTAACTGCTTGTACACCCCATACAAGTGCCAGTCTGCGGTTTGTCGCTTCATCGAATGTAACTGCTACGATAGGAGCTTTTGGACGATACTTGGATATCATCTTAGCAGTATAACCGCTTGAAGTAGCTGTAACGATTGCGCTGACACTCAAGTTGATGGCAGTATGGCCAACAGATTGGCTGATTGCATCTGTAATTGTCATATCACTTGCTTTGGAACGATCATCGAGAATCGCTTTATGGTCAAGTGCAGTCTCTGCTTTGCGAGCGATATTGTTCATCGTGCGAACAGCCTCGACAGGGTAGTTACCAGCAGCTGTTTCACCAGAAAGCATGATTGCATCTGTGCCATCAAAAATCGCATTCGCAACGTCAGATGCCTCTGCACGTGTCGGACGCGGATTGCGCTGCATGCTGTCCAGCATCTGTGTTGCAGTGATAACTGGTTTACCAGCGATGTTACATTGCTTGATCATCTCTTTTTGTGCCAATGGTACATCTTCTGCCGGGATTTCAACGCCAAGGTCACCACGTGCAACCATTAGGCCGTCACTCACCTGCAAAATGGAATCCAGGTTGTCAAAGCCTTCCTGGTTTTCGATTTTCGGGATGATTTGGATATGACCAGCTTCATGCTTCTCAAGCAATTCGCGGATCTCCAATACATCAGATGGGCGTCTTACGAAGGAAGCAGCGATGAAATCAATGCCTTGTTCGATACCGAACTGGATGTCGCTTGCATCTTTGTCTGTAATACCCGGAAGATTCACGCTGACACCTGGCACATTGACACCTTTTTTGTTTTTAAGCAATCCGGAGTTCAATGCTTTTGTTTTGATTTCATTATTCGCTTTATCGATGTCCAGTACTTCCAATTCGATCAAGCCGTCATCCAATAGAAACTTCGAGCCGACATGAACATCATTGATCAAGCCCGGATACGTTACGGAGAATCTCTCTTTAGTACCTTCCAGCTCAGTCATGCTGACAAAGATTTCGTCGCCTTTTTCGATGTTCGCTTCGCCGCCTTGCAGAACACCAGTACGAATTTCAGGTCCCTTTGTATCCAAAAGGATAGCTACTGTTTTGCCAGTGCGTTTTGATGCTTCGCGGATATTCTTGATACGGGCGCCATGCTCCTCGAAATCTCCGTGAGAGAAGTTAAGGCGTGCAACATTCATGCCTTCTTCGATTAGCTGAACTAGTGTTTCTACGGACTCAGAAGCTGGTCCAATTGTACATACGATTTTTGTTTTTCTCATTATGAGAATCCTCCTTCAGTAGTGCAACATCTATTAAATCGATAATTCCTGGGATAGCTTATACATATCCAGATCGATTTCGTGTCTCTGGTCTAAAATTTCCAGAATGTCATGATCTACAAGTTTATTATTTTGAATTCCTACCATGCGTCCGGATTTGCCTTCAAGCAGAAGATCAACAGCGTGTGCGCCTAGACGGCTTGCAAGCACGCGATCATTCGCTGTAGGCGATCCGCCCCTTTGCACATGGCCCAAAATAGTTACTCGTGTATCCATATTCGTTGCTTCCTCGATGCGTTTGCCGAACTCAAAACCACTGCCGACTCCTTCTGCAACGATGATGATACTATGTTTCTTTCCGCGTTCCTGACCGCGCTTCAGACGCTCGATTACGTCATTGAAGTCTGTTGGCTGTTCTGGAATGAGAATACTTTCAGCTCCATCAGCAAGACCTGCCCACAGGGCAATATCGCCTGCATGACGCCCCATTACCTCGACTACGTACGTGCGCTCGTGGCTCGTAGCAGTATCGCGCACTTTATCAATTGCTTCGATAACTGTGTTTAGTGCTGTATCAAAACCAATGGTAAAGTCTGTACCTGGAATATCGTTATCGATCGTTCCTGGTACACCAATGCATGGATAACCTTTTTGCGTCAGCTTCTCTGCTCCACGGAATGAACCGTCACCGCCAATGACAACAAGTCCCTCGATGCCAAAACGCTTCAGCTGCTCGATACCTTTATTCTGTCCTTCATCTGTCTTGAATGCTTCACAGCGTGCCGTATGGAGCACCGTACCGCCGCGCTGAATGATATCGCCGACTGATCCAAGATCCAGTTGTTTGATATTTCCATCAATCAAACCCTGATAGCCGTTATATATACCATACACTTCCAAATCATGATAAATAGCCTTTCTTACTACAGAACGGATTGCCGCGTTCATGCCTGGAGAATCTCCTCCGCTTGTTAGAACACCTATCTTTTTCATGCGCTCACCTCTAAGCAATTTCGATTATAGAACTTTTATACCCTCTCAAAGATAATCCTTATCCAGCTTATTATCAAATAAAAACATATAATTTTCTTATTAAAAAAAGTAAGAGAAAGAATTCCGCAAAAAAGCCTATGTAAATCGTTTACAGAAGCGGAAGATGAAGTCAGTTGTACGAGTGCTTATTCAGCAAACGAACCAATATTACTATATTTTTCCCATCTTTGTTCCAGTAATACTTGCTTGTCCAATTTTTCCAATTGAGAAAGATGCTCGGCAATTGCCTGATCCACAAGCTCTGCTTGCGCCGGGAGATCCCGATGTGCACCGCCGCGGATTTCCGGAATAATGTCATCGATAACACCGAGTTCTTTCAAGTCAGGTGCTGTAATCTTGAGTTTTTCTGCTGCTTCCTTCGCTTTCCCGCCGTCTTTCCACAGGATGGACGCTGCACCTTCTGGTGAAATAACAGAGAACGTGGAATTCTCCAGCATAAGCAGACGATCACCGACACCAAGAGCCAATGCGCCGCCGCTTCCGCCTTCTCCGATAACGATGCATATGATCGGTACTTCAAAGCCGGACATTTCCATAAGGTTACGGGCAATTGCTTCACTTTGTCCGCGTTCTTCTGCTGCTCGACCCGGGAATGCACCCTTTGTATCGATGAAGCAAATGATCGGACGGCCAAATTTAGCAGCCTGCTGCATATGACGGGCTGCTTTCCGGAAACCTTCCGGATGCGGCATTCCGAAATTACGGCGGATGTTTTCTTTCGTCGTTTTACCGCGCTGATGTCCTACGATGGTTACTGGGCGACCTTTGTACTTGGCGATACCTGCAACTATTGCAGCATCATCTCCATAGTAACGATCTCCATGGAACTCCAGGAAATCAGTGAAAAGCTGCTCCACATAATCAAGTGTCGTCGGACGCTCAGCATGTCGTGCCATTTGCACACGATCCCAAGGCTTCAGATTCGTATAAATATCATTTTCCAGCTTTTCAAGCCGCGTCTCCAGCTTAACGATTTCTTCCGTTAAATCCAGGTCGCTCTCCTTCGTGAATGTCTTCAGTTCTGCAATCTTTTCACGCAGAGCGATGACTGGCTTCTCGAATTCCAATACTTGTTTCATGATACGTTTCCTCCTGCTTGATGAATATCGAGGATCGTGGTCAGGTATTTTTTCATATCATGGCGATTGATAACATCGTCCAGCTGCCCATGAGCCAATAGGAATTCCGCGGTCTGGAAGTCCTCTGGAAGCTTTTCACGAATTGTTTCTTCTACAACGCGTCTTCCTGCAAAGCCGATTAGTGCTCCAGGCTCGGCAAAGTTATAATCCCCGAGCGACGCAAAACTTGCAGAAACTCCTCCATATGTAGGATTCGTCATGACAGAAATCATCAGTCCGCCAGCATCACGGAAACGCTGGACAGCAGCAGATGTCTTGGCCATCTGCATAAGGCTTAAAGCGCCCTCCTGCATTCTGGCGCCGCCAGATGCTGTGAAAATGATGAACGGAATGTTCGCTTTACGTGCATTTTCAATTGCACGAGCAATCTTTTCCCCGGCGACAGAACCCATGCTTGCCATTCGGAAGCGAGAGTCCATGACAGCAAAGGCCGTACGGAAACCGTTTATCGTACCTTCACCAGTTACGACTGCTTCCTTTAAGCCTGTCTTCAGCTGGTCTTTCTCCAACTTCTGCGTATAGCTTGGGAATCCAAGCGGATTGCCTGTTTTTAAGTCTGTATCATATTCCATAAATGAACCTTCGTCGAACAAGTTGTTAATTCGCTCGTCAGAAGGCAATTGATGATGGTGGCCGCAGTTCGGACACACATTCAATTGCTTTCTCATCTCTTCCCGGTAGTAGATCTTTCCACAATCCGAGCATTTGAGCATGAGTCCTTCAGGAATATCCTGCTTCGCCTCTTCACTCGGCTTAGAAGCATGTTTCTTCTTGCTAAAAAAATCTTTAAGCAAGGTAATTCCTCCTTTTGAACAAACGCATCTAACTATTTATTGTACCATCATTTCCATGTGAGTGCGCGTTAAATTCATCTATGTAAATACACAAAACCCGCGCCAGGCAGACATTTTCCAACAATGGAAACGTCTGCCTGTGCAGGTTGCATGTCAGTCTTCGTCGATGAGTGTAAGCTGACGCGTCTTCTCAGCTACTTCTTCTGGATCAACTGTAATGCGGTTGACGCCAGTATCCATCGCTGCTTTTGCTACTGCTTTCGCAACAGCTGGAGCAACGCGCGGATCGAATGGAGCTGGGATAACGTAATCTTCGTTCAAATCGCTTTCGTCGATCAATTCAGCGATCGCTTTCGCAGCTGCAATCTTCATCTCTTCGTTGATGCCAGTTGCGCGAACGTCAAGGGCACCACGGAAGATACCAGGAAAAGCAAGGACGTTGTTCACCTGGTTCGGGAAGTCAGAGCGGCCGGTACCGATAACGCGGGCACCTGCTTCTTTTGCATCAGCTGGCAGGATTTCCGGATCTGGGTTCGCCATTGCGAAGATGATTGGATCTTTTGCCATTGTGCGAACGTCATCTTTGGATAATAGGTTTGCCAAAGATACACCGATGAACACGTCAGCATCCTTGATCGCATCAGACAGGCTGCCTTCCTGACGATCACGGTTCGTGATTTTCGCTACACGGTCTTTCATTTTGTTCATGCCTTCTGGACGACCTTCGTAGATCATTCCTTTGGAATCACACATGATGACGTTGTTTACACCAAGGCTGTGCAGCAATTCGATGATTGCGATACCTGCAGCGCCAGCACCGTTAGCTACCACTTTGATGTTATCGAAGCTTTTGCCAACCAATTTCAATGCGTTCAGCAAACCAGCAACCGTTACGATTGCAGTACCATGCTGATCATCATGGAATACTGGAATATCCGTTTCCGCTTTCAAGCGCTCTTCGATTTCGAAGCAGCGAGGAGCGGAGATGTCCTCTAGGTTCACGCCGCCGAATGTTGGTGCCATCAACTTCACGGTGCGAACGATTTCGTCCACGTCATTTGTGTCAAGCACGATCGGGAAGCTGTCAACACCTGCGAAGCTTTGGAATAGGACAGATTTTCCTTCCATTACCGGAAGAGATGCTTCTGGACCGATGTTTCCAAGGCCAAGCACGGCAGAGCCGTCACTGACAACTGCAACCATGTTGCCTTTCATTGTGTATTCGTATACGTCATCCTTGTTTTGGTGGATTTCTTTACAAGGTTCAGCTACACCAGGGGAATAAGCAAGGCTCAAATCCGTTGCATTACGGACAGGAATCTTCGACTTCATCGTCAGTTTCCCTTTATTTTCTCGGTGTATTTTCAGAGCATCTTCTCTTAAATTGGACATATTTTATCATCCTTTGTGTAATTTATAACTTGATCGGTACAGACGACTATACATTATAGGCATATCCCACCATGGTGTAAAGAAAGTTAATCAGATCATCACTGCCCTGACACGGCAACGTTTTCTTTTCCGAAATGTTTCCTTAAGATACCCAGGCTTTTCTGGCTTAGCTCGAGGTGATACGAACCAGACAGCTGATAGCTTTTCCGAGTATCCTTGTGTACAACGATGACAGGTACATTTCCGGGATATTGCGCGGCACAATCGCGGACAATATCGAGAACTTCTTCTTCAGCGATAGTATCGTAGCGGATGAATAGCCGTTCCTTACCAGTCTCGAGCTTGTCTTCCTGGAAGAGCTGGCCATCTTGCAGGATAAGCTGTCTTTCGCCATTTCTTTCCTCGATCTTCCCTACTAGATCGAGCAGTTTCTCCTCTTCCAGAAAACGACCGATTTGCCGATGCAAATCAGGAAATACGACGGCTTCGACCTCACCAGTCTCATCTCCAAGTGTCAGGAATGCCATGGGCTGTCCTTTTTTTGTCCGGATCGTCCGCTGCTGGAGCACAACAGCGGCCAATCGTACCTTCTTCTTAGCCGGCAGTGCTTCGAGCTGCTGAACTGCGATATAACCGCTGCTGCGGAGATCCCCCCGATAGCTTGCGAGCGGATGACTGGAAATATACAAACCAAGCACTTCTTTTTCATGCTTTAGAGTGGTCATTGATGAAAAAGGCTCCTGCTTCTCATAGGTGGCCTCAAATTCGACTTCTCCAAGCAGCGATGGCTGATCGTATAATTCCCTGAACAATTCTGCCTGCTCGATTGCTTTATCAATCGTGGCTAATACTGCAGCTCTGTTATTATGCATAGTATCGAAAGCCCCGGCTAATATGAGCTGCTCCAGTGCAGACTTACTGATGGACACTCGAATGCAGAAATCGAAAAGATGCTTGAATGGTCCATCTTTCCTGGCATCAATAATCTGGCGTACCACTTGGGCACCGATACCTTTGATTGTCAGCAAGCCCATTCTAATATTTCTGTTTTCCACTGTATACCTGCCAAAGCTTTTATTGATGGAAGGAGCTAAGACCTTTATTCCGCTCTCGGATGCTTCGCGGATATACTGCCGAATCTTATCTGGCTGATTCGCTGCGCCACTCATCAATTCAGCAAAAAAGTTAGCAGGAAAATGCGCTTTTAAGTAAGCCAGCTGATAGGCCAGGTAGCTGTATGCGACTGCATGACTGCGGTTGAATCCGTAGTTGGCGAACTTCACGATCCAGGAAAATACTTCCTTGGCAGTATCGGTAGTGTATCCATTTTCTATACAGCCTGTAAGAAAGCGGCTTTCTTCTTTTTCCAGTACCTCAGCATCTTTTTTGCTAACAGCTCTGCGCAGTAAATCCGCTTCCCCTAGCTTATAGCCAGCCATGGAGGCTGCTATTTGCATGATTTGTTCCTGATATACAAGAACACCATATGTCTTCTCCAGAATCGGCGCAAGCCTTTCATGCGGATAGCCGACAGCTTCTTCCCCGTGTTTACGACGGACAAAGACGGGGATATAACTCATCGGACCTGGTCGGTACAACGCATTGACAGCGACAATGTCTTCAAATGATGACGGCTTCAGCTGACGCAGCACTTGCTTCATACCGCTTGATTCAAATTGGAACACACCATTTGTGCGTCCTTCCCGGAATAAACGGAAAGTCATTTCGTCATCCAGCGGAATCGATTCTATATCTGGTTGTTTCGGCAAGCTGTTTAGAACATAATCCATCAGAGTCAGGTTTCGCAATCCAAGGAAATCCATTTTCAAAAGACCAAGCTGCTCCAGCTCCTTCATGGAAAATTGTGTCAATGCCACCTCGTCATGCCCTGAAGCGAGTGGAACTGTTTTCACGAGCGGGTCGGCACTGATGACGACACCAGCGGCATGCGTCGATGCATGCCGCGGCAATCCCTCGAGCTTGACGCCGATTCGGAATAACCGCTTCAGCTGCTCGGATTCTTTTACATAGGCAGTAAGTTCTTCCGAAGCCTTTAAACCAGCAGACAATGATGCTGCGTTATTCGGAATCATCTTAAGTAAGTAAGCAGCATCTGCCTGCGGTATCTCCATCGTTTTAATGAGCTCTCTCAAAAGGGAGCGGGCTGCAAAGGTACCGAATGTTATGATTTGTGCTACATGGTCTGCTCCATATTTATCCCGTACATAGCGGATGACCTCATCCCTGCGGTAGTCAGAGAAGTCAATATCAATATCCGGCATCGAGATTCGTTCCGGATTGAGGAAACGTTCGAATAAAAGACCATAAGCTAATGGATCCACCGCTGTAATGCCCAGTACATAGGCAACGAGCGAACCGGCGGCTGATCCGCGGCCGGGACCGACACGGATGCCGTGTTCCTTTGCATATCGGACGAAATCCCAAACAATAAGGAAATAATCACTAAAGCCCATTTCCTTTATTACGTTCAGCTCATATGTCAGCCGATCTCTTGCATCCTTCCTATCCCCATACAGCTCCTGAAGCCGAATACTGCATAGTTGGCTCAAATATGTATCAGCTTGTTCTTCTTGAGGGACTGGGTATGCAGGTAAATGGCGACCGCCAAGCTGCAGCTGAATCGTGCATCGCTCAGCGATGGAGCCGGCCTCAGTCAACGCTTCCCGCCATAATTCACTATCGGAAAGCCGTTCCATCTCTGCCCCCGTACGCAAATGATGCATCGGTTGTACATCATGCACCAGCGGCTCCCAGGTTGCTCCTTCTTCAATTGCAAGCAAACAATGATATGCATCGATATCATCTTCCTGCACATAGCGCACGTCTCCAGTTGCCGCGAATCGAAGATTGTATTGCTGCTGCCAATTGGTCAAGGTCTGGTCATCCAGGTAACGCACTTCTTCCGGACTGATACCAGCATACAGCCGTTCACCAAATATGGATCGCCATGGATCGATCTGAAGCTGTATCAATGTGTGCGTCGGAATAATCGCAATGACTCCATTCGCATATGCTTCCAATGATGCAATTGGCAAATGATTTGTTTCATTCGTTTGCAAGTATGTGCTTAATTCTACTAGCTGCTGATATCCAGTATCATTTTCTGCAAGCAAGAGAACTTTCATCACTTGCCCTTCTGCCTCGACTGGAACATGGATTCCGATAATCGGTTTTATGCCTGCCTCTAAACAAGCCTGATAAAACGGCACAACACCGTACATTACCACGTCATCCGTCAGGGCCAAAGCTTCAAAACCTGCTTCCTTGGCTTTCTTCACTAATTGAGGAATTTTAATTGTACTCTGATAGAAGCTATAACTGCTTCTGATTTGCAGATGCGAGAACTCCATACATCATTACCGTCCTTTTTTACACTCTCTCCATTATATACGAAATCTTGCAGACATTGAAATGACTAACATAACTTGTCCCGCGCTGCCATAGGGTAGAAAAAGACTTTGAAAAGGAGTTTCAGCATGGAAGAACGAGTTATCATTTCAATGATGCATTGTTATTTCATTGCCCTCGGCGTTATGATCGGGGGCTGTTTCATCGGCAGTATTGGTGCTTTTGCTACTGGAGAACCACCACTCACCGCCATCAAGCGTATTTCCAGCGGTATTCGGATCTGGGCTATCATTGCGGCAATCGGCGGAACATTCGATGCCATTACTAATTTCGAAAAAGGTATCTATCAAGGGGCGACTTTTGATGTCATCAAACAAATTCTTATCATCATCGCTGCGATGGGAGGAGTAAAAACCGCACTCTTGATCATCGGCTGGTTCATCCAGGAGGATGTCTCCTAATGCACATACCGCCGATTTATAAGCAGACTGGGTGGCAGCGCTTTTTGGTCGGATTTTTCCTTGGGGGAATCATTTCCTATTTTGTCTATCTGTTCATGTATGGCACATTATTTGAAGACTGGGTGAAGGAAAAAGTAGAAATGGAAGGCACGATACACGACTTGGAACGGGATATCGAAGTACTGAAGGACAACAATGAAGAAATGAATGAACTGCAGCAGGAAGGTCTTCTTATTGATGAAATCACGGTTGCTATTGAACCAGATGACAGCCTGGAGCTGGACAAATTGATTGAGCATGAACTAAAGGAAGCGATTAAGGAAGAAGCACGCCATATGATCGGCCGCAGTGTTAATGGAGCTGTCCAAAGCACCCCTCTATTGCTAGGCGCGATTGAAAATAAGGTTTATGAACTGGATGGATTTCGGTATAAAGTCGCTGTCAAGCAGCTGATCATTTCCGAGATCCTCTACTTGACAGTGACAGTGGAGACAGACAGTTAGTTTGATTCAAACTGACGGCAAATATCTTGCAAATCCCGCTCGAGTCTGGCAGCTTCATCCCAGCTGTACACCGTAGCACCAGAAGCAAACGCATGACCGCCGCCATTGTATTTCCCGGCCAACCCATTGATCACAGGCCCTTTCGACCGGATCCGCACTCGAATCTGTTCTTCTTCTTCAACGAAAAACAGCCATGCTTTGACGCCTTCTATACTGGCTATTGTGCCGACAAGCTGACTTGTTTCCAAAGAAGTCACTCCGTAGGATGCAAGAATATCCTTTGTAATACGGATTGCACAAACACCGGTTTCATGCAATTCCAGTTGCTGGAGGATATATCCCTGAAGTCTGGCGACACCAAGCCTCGAAGCATACAGTTTTTCATAAAGCACCGTCCGGTCAAAGGGATGCTTAATCAATTCACCAGCATAGTGGAATGTCTTCTCGCTTGTTGAGGGGAATAGGAAACGTCCCGTGTCACCGACAATACCAGCATATAATAACATTGCGCCCCGAGTCGTCAGCTGAAGCTCTGGATGCGCTGTATACAATTCGTAAATCATTTCACTTGTTGAACTGGCTGTAGGAACAACCCACTGAATATCTCCATATCGATCCACTTCCGGATGATGATCTATCTTGATGATTTCTTTGGCTAGCTTATACCGCTGGTCAGAAATACGCGGCTGATTAGCAGCATCGCAAATAATGACAAGCGCTTGCTCGAATACGCTGTCAGCTATTGTATCCATCTCTGCCAGGAATGTCAGTGATGGATCAGCATCACCTACAACCCATACCTGTTTATTTGGAAATGATGCCTTTATGATTTCACTCAATCCGACCTGTGAGCCATACGCATCCGGATCCGGCCGGACATGGCGCTGAATGATGATTGTTTCATATTCTTTAATTCTTTCCAGGATTTTATCGTGCATCATATCCCCCTCTATGTATCTGCCTCAGCGATCCAATAACTGTGCCATAAGCAGTGCTTTTGCAACTAATGTTTTCTTGTTACTATACACTTCCACATCCATTTTCGCCAGCTTCCGACCAACTTCCAGTATTCGCGGCTTGATGAGGATCGTGCTGTCCAGCTGAATGGGACGCAGGAAATAGACGGATATATTATCGACTACCATATCCCCCTTCTTCATCTTCCGGACAAAACGTCGGCTTGCTTCCGTGACAAACGTTGTCAGAACCCCGGTAGAAAGACTGCCAAGCTGATTTGTCATCTGCGGAGTCACTTTCCCTTGGAATACGATGTCTGGCGCCTCATCTTCCAGCAAATCTATCTCTCTCGTTACCAAATCCTCAATTGTTTCACCGATTTGCGGCTGCAGCTGGATCTGCTGAAGCGCTTTTAAAACATCCTGCCTGGAAATCAAACCCTGCAGTTTATGCTGCTGATCGACAACCGGAATAATCTCGATACCTTCCCAAACCATCATATGAGCAGCATATGCGAGGGTCGTATGCTTCTGAACGGTAAGCGGATTCTTTGTCATTGCCTTTACAACCGACAGCTGTCTGTCTTTATTGATGATATCCTTTGAGGTGACCATTCCTGTTACCTTTTGGGCAGCATTAGTTACTGGATAACGTGTATGAGTCGTTTCCGCATTGAACGTATACCATCTTTCAAGCGTATCCGTTTCCTGCAAATGATATGTATGCTGCATTGGTGTGTAAATATCCTCTACTACAATGATCTCTTTCTTGATCATCTGATCATAAATCGCTCGGTTAATCAGTTCTGCAACCGTAAATGTATCATAGCTCGTCGAGATGACAGGAAGCTCCTTCTCATCTGCCAAACGCTTAATACGGTCATCCGTGTCAAATCCACCGGTTATGAGCACAGCCGCCCCTTCCTTGATTGCCAGTTCATGCGCTTCAATACGGTTACCGACGATGAGCAGAGCATCCTTTTGGGTATAGCGCATCATAGCATCAAGTTCCATCGCACCGATAACGAATTTATTAAGCGTTTTATGCAAGCCATCCCTGCCTCCAAGCACTTGCCCATCCACGATCCCAATAATTTCCGCAAAAGATAAGCGATCGAAATTATCCTTGATCTTTGTTTCGATCCTTACAGTACCGACACGCTCGATTGTACTGACCAGCCCTTTATTCTCCGCCTCTTTGATAGCACGGTAAGCGGTTCCTTCACTTACATTCAATTCCTTGGCAATTGCACGTACGGATATCTTCCCGCCAACCGGAAGGTTCTCAATATATTTAATAATCTGATCGTGTTTTGTCGACATTCGTTCACCGTGTCCTTATCTGTACTAGTCTTTTTTTATCTATTGTTATTGTACAGTTTTTAGGTGAAGGTTTCAATTTAAGAAGATAAATTGCTGTTTATCTTAGAAAATAACATTCTAAAATCATTCAAATCACTATAACAGATAAAAACAGCATCCTATCACAGGATGCTGTTTTCTTTAGATTGTAATGGATTGACCAGGCTCAAGGTGGACACCTTGACCAGGTTTCACTTTTTCAGCAAATGCCGCGCCATCCTGTTCAATCAATGGGAATGTATTGTAATGAATCGGAACGACTTGTTTGGCCTTTACCCACTCAGCAGCAATCAGCGCATCCTCTGGACCCATTGTGAAATTATCTCCAATAGGTAGCAAAGCAACGTCAATGGAGTTCGTATCTCCAATAAGTTTCATATCCGAGAACAAACCTGTATCACCTGCGTGATAGATTGTCTTTCCTTCAGCAGTGAACAGAATCCCTGTAGGCATTCCCATGTAGTGGGTGCCATCTTCATCTGTAATAGCACTGCTGTGAAATGCTTGAGTCAGCTTTACACGTCCAAATTCAAATTCATGTGCACCGCCGATTCCCATTGGATGTGTGTTCAATCCTTTGCCTTCCAAGTAGACTGCCAATTCGTTCGGCGCTACCACTAGCGCACCGGTTCTTTTAGCTATCGAGATTGTATCTCCGACATGGTCATTGTGGCCGTGTGTCAGCAGAATCACATCTGGCTGCACATCGTCTGCATTCAAATCACATGTAGCATTTCCAGTGATGAACGGGTCGATTAATATCGTATGCTTTTCGGTAACAATCTGTACTACAGCTTGTCCGTGGAATGAGATTTTCACGTTTACAGCCCCTTTTCATTTTTTCGCATTTAGTTTACCACAGTTATATACGGAAGAAACGCAATACGTTTTTTGCTATACTGTGGGAAAGGAGGTTTTACCATGCAACACAGAATCGATACATTATTAAACCAGCTAAAAGGTGACCAGGCAGACAGCGTGTTCATCACCTCCATGGAGAACGTGTATTATGTGAGCAATTATTATACAGATCCGCATGAACGACTCGTTGCTGTTTTTGCAGATCAAAAGGATGCACCACTGCTGATCCTTCCGGCAATGGAAAAAGAAGACGCCCTACAAGCCGGCTGGAAAGAAGAAATGCTTACATACCACGACCATGAGGATGTCTGGCAGCTGTTCAAGGATTACTTGAAAGAACGAGGCCGTATTCCAGCTTCCATGGGAATTGAAAAGGATCATATGTCCGTAATGCGTTTAGAGATGCTGCAGCATATTCTGCCAGATACGGCATTTACGAATGCAACGGAACTCCTGCATAATCAACGCAACATCAAAGACAAAAAAGAATACACATTGTTGAAACAAGCAGCGGTCCTTGCTGATTTCGGCGTCAAGAAAGGCATCGAGGCAATCGCAGCCGGAAAGAGTGAATTGCAGATTACAGCGGAGCTTGAATACGCATTGAAGCAAGAAGGAGTAACGAGCATGTCATTTGCGACAACCGTTTTGTCCGGTGCGAAGACCGCCTCTCCGCACGGAACTCCGGACGGCAAACAGATTGCACCAGGAGATCTCGTTTTATTCGATTTAGGCGTCATCTTCGAAGGCTACTGCTCAGATATTACCCGGACTGTTGCTTATAAGCAGGTAACAGCTGATCAGCAGCATATCCATGATACTGTGCGAATCGCGCTCGAAAAAGCGACAGCAGCATCACGTGCAGGAACTGCCATCTCAGAAATTGATAGAGCTGCCCGCGGCCATATCGAACAGGCTGGCTATGGCGAGTATTTTACGCACCGTGTCGGACACGGATTGGGAATCGGCGTACATGAATTTCCATCATTGTCCAGTAACAATACACAAGCATTACAGGAAGGCATGTGCTATACCATCGAGCCTGGTATTTATTTACCTGGGGTCGGCGGCGTACGTATCGAGGATGATATTTTCCTTACAAAGAACGGTCCGGATGTGCTTACAGCTTATCCACGCGATCTTCAAATTATCGACTAAAAAAAGAGCATCTGCTTTAGGGCAGATGCTCTTTTTTATCTCTGCAGCAGTTTGTCAGCTGCTTCAAACGTTAGATCATGGGCTTCCGCTACTGCCTGATACGTCACAAAACCATCCAATGTGTTGATTCCTTTTGCTAGCGATGGATTGTTCAGACAAGCTTGCTGATATCCTTTATTCGCAAGCTGTAATGCATAAGGAACGGTTACATTTGTCAGCCCGATCGTTGAGGTACGCGGAACTGCACCCGGCATATTGGCAACTGCGTAATGCAGCACATCATGCTTGGTGTACGTAGGGTTATCATGTGTCGTAATTTTATCAGATGTCGCAAAAATACCTCCCTGGTCAATTGCGACATCGACGACAACAGATCCTGGCTTCATGCTGGCAATCATCTCTTCAGTCACCAGCTTCGGCGCTTTGGCACCCGGTATGAGAACAGCTCCAATAACTAAATCCGATTCTTTTACGGCCTCCGCGATATTAAGCGGATTGGAAACAACCGTATTGATTGAGCTGCCGAACAAATCGTCAAGCTCACGCAGACGCTGCGGACTCAAATCGACAATCGTGACATCCGCACCAAGACCCACGGCGATTTTTGCTGCATTGGTTCCAACAACACCGCCGCCAATAATCGTGACTTTACCTCGCTTGACTCCTGGTATTCCAGACATTAAGATACCGCTGCCGCCATACGGCTTTTCCAGGAATTGCGCACCGATTTGGGATGCCATGCGGCCAGCGACTTCACTCATCGGTGTAAGAAGCGGCAGGGAGCGATCCTCCAGCTGAACTGTTTCATAAGCGATAGCGACGACCTTCTTCTCGATCAAAGCATTCGTCAACGACCCTTCTGCTGCGAGGTGCAAATATGTGAAAAGAATGAGACCTTCATAGAAATAACCGTATTCTTCCGGAAGCGGCTCCTTAACTTTCATAACCATTTCCTTACTCCAGACATCCGCCGCAGTCGGGACAATAACAGCACCAGCTTGCTCATATTGTTCATCTGTAAAGCCTGATCCGAGCCCTGCACCTGTCTCGATGTACACGTCATGTCCTGCTTCATGCAACAGTGTCACGCCAGATGGTGCCATAGCAACTCGGTTTTCGTTATTCTTAATTTCCTTCGGTACGCCAATCTTCATTCTGCTTGCCTCCATTTCATATGTAACAAGACTTAGCTTTCGTCCCAAGTATACCATTGTTTCCGCTTATGAAAACGCAAAAAAAGCCAGTCCCATTAGGTCTGGGACTAGCTTTTCTGCTAAATTATTTTGTTACAGTTTCAGAAAGGCGGACTGTGTCTCTTGCAATCATAACTTCTTCGTTTGTTGGGATAACAATTACCTTCACTGGAGAGTGCGGATAAGTTAGGAATTGTTCTTTCCCGCGTACATTATTCAAGGATGGATCATAATAGACACCCATGAATTCCAGTCCTTTAAGGACACGTTCACGAACAGTCGTACTATTTTCACCTACACCAGCAGTGAAGATGATTGCGTCTACTCCGCTCATACGCGCAGCATAAGAACCAAGGTATTTGTGGATTCTTTCTGCAAAGACATCAAGTGCAAGCTCTGCACGCTCATCGCCTGCTTCAGATTTGCTTTCAATGTCACGCAAGTCACTGGAGAAACCAGATAGCGCAAGCATTCCGCTCTCTTTGTTCAATACATGCAATACTTCATCAGCTGTTTTGCCTGTTTTACGCATGATGAATGGAATAAGTGCAGGGTCGATATTACCAGAGCGTGTACCCATCGTTACACCAGCTAGTGGTGTGAAGCCCATGGATGTATCAACTGATTTTCCGCCTTCGATAGCAGCAATACTTGCTCCGTTACCAAGGTGGCAAGAGATCAAACGAAGCTGTTCAACTGGTCGGTCCATCAATTCAGCAGCACGCTGGGATACGTATTTATGGCTTGTTCCGTGGAAACCATATTTACGGATGCCGTATTTTTCATAATAGTCATATGGAAGACTGTATAGATAAGACTCAGGTGGCATTGTTTGATGGAAAGCTGTATCGAAAACGGCAACAGCCGGAATGTTCGGCAGAATTTCCTTGAATGCACGGATTCCTGTTAAGTTTGCTGGGTTGTGTAATGGTGCTAGCTCAGATACTTCTGCAATCTCTTCCATCACTTGGTCTGTGATAAGAACAGAGTCACTGAATTTCTCTCCGCCGTGTACAACACGGTGGCCAACACCGTCGATTTCATCCAAGGAAGAAATGACGCCAGTGGAAGTCAGCTTTTCAAGCAACATTTTTACTGCTTCTTCATGATTTTCAATATCTTTAGTTGTTTCATCTTTTTCACCATTGAATTTGATAGTGAAGATGGAATCATTCAGTCCGATACGTTCTACGAGACCCACTGCCTTTACATCTTCCTCAGGCATGTGGATTAGCTGGAATTTTAGTGAAGAACTACCAGCGTTGATTGCTAAAATATTACTCAACATGTTCAGCCCCTTGTAAACTTTTACGTACTTCCCTATTTTACCTGTCTCGACAAGCTCATTGCAAGATATGTCGAGGACTTGTTTTAGTTTTCATTAATTTTTTTAGTTTTTTAAACCAGATAGCTCATTATCGAACCAATCGTTGATCTGTTTCAGGACATTTGCCATCGCATTTGGATTCTTGAAGGACGGAAGCTGTACGAGCAATGCTTGCTTCGGCGCTTTAGTTAGCGTCCCCTTTTTCTGCAGAATCAAAACACTTTTCGCTTGGGATTCATTTTTGAACATGCTCTCAGGAAATTGGAGTAATCCGACGATATGTGCATGCTGCTGCAGGAATGTATGCAGCGAACGAGCTTGATCACTTTCAAACAAGAAGTTCGGCACAACAAATAGCAGATAACCGCCTTCCTTCGTATAATGAAGGCTCTGTTCAATGAACAGATGGTGGGAGTAAGAATGCCCCTCTTCCGCTTTTAGTTCAAATTGTGCCGCTTGCATATCATCAGGGTAATAACCGACTGGCAAATCACTCACAACCAAATCGACTGGCTCGAGAAGGAATGGCCGCAGGCTGTCTTGATGGAAAAATTCAATTTGCCTTTGCTGCATATTGGCATTCATGACAGCAAGCTGAATCAATGTCGGATCCACATCACTGCCGTAAGCATGCCCTTCCCTCTCTACTTGATTCAAAACTGCCGTAAGCAGATTACCTGTACCTACAGCTGGATCGAATATACGGAAATCTTCATTTTCCCCAACAAGTTTATTCGTCAAGTAACCGATTAGCATCGCAACAGTATCAGGTGTCAGCATGTGCTGCTGCTGGGTTGCACCTTTCATACCTTTTAGGATAGACAGCTGGATACCTTTACGGATCTCCTCTTTTTTATAGCTTTGGCCATCGAAAACAGCCGCGTGCTTCTCCAGCTGCTGTTTTAATAATGGCTGTTCCGTAATTTCTGTATCGCGATCCAATATATATTCCATTGCTGCACCAAGTGCATCAAGATAAGGTATGTTTTCACGTGTTTCCAATGCCTCGGCCATTTGGTCAAGTGCTTGGTAAACCTTTTCGACATTCTGTTGTTCCACGTATCTTTTCCTCCATTTCTCTGCATCTGCCTTATTGTATCAAAAGCAGCGGACAGAAGCGAGAACAGGCTCTGCTGCAAGCAAAAAGCCCAGCCGAAGCTGAGCTTTGCTTTTTAGCCGAAGAAATGCATCAATGCTGTTGCACCGATAACCGTAGCAGCACCACCAAGACGAGTGGAGATCTGCGCGAACGGCATCAACGCCATACGGCCGGATGCAGAAAGGATCGCAACGTCCCCAGTACCGCCAAGACCGCTGTGGCAAGCTGTAACGATACAAGCTTCAACAGGATACATATTCATCAATTTACCTACAAAGTAACCAGTAGCAGCCATTGCGATTACAACGGATGCACATGTTACTGCGAATCCGATCGTGAAGACACTTGCTACATCTTCAAGCGGAATGAAGACAATACCCAAACCAACCATTAAAGGCCAAGTAAACGCAGTAGATACGAATTTGTACAATTGCTGTGCACCAGTTTGAAGCTTCGCAGGCAACAAGTTACCAGACTTGATGATTGTTGCAGCAATGATCATGATGATTGCGCCGGAAAGTGTGAAGCCAGCCACTACATGAATCCAATGCTCGACAACTCGTCCAAGAACGAACAAACTCATTGCAACAAGGAGACCCGCTCCCATCAAACTGAAGTCGATTGCTTTAGTTGAGCTTTCTTTTGCAGCTTCCAATACTTTATCGCCCTTGTTGGAGCGAACTAGTTTATCATGTCCTGCAAGCTCTGGGCGTTTTTCACCGAGTTTCTTCATTAGTCCAGCGATGATGATGGCACAAACGTTACCGATGATAGCAGCTGGAACCAATTGAGAGATATAAGTTGAAGCATCTCCGCCAAGAACACCTGCATAACCAGCAGACAATGGAAGGATACCTTCACCGATACCACCAGCGATAATTGGTACAACAATATAGAAGAAAGTATGATGCATGCTGTAACCAAACAGCATACCCACTAAAGTACCAACTGTTACTGCCGCAATCGTACCAGTTACCAATGGGATGAACATACGGATGAAGCCTTGGATAAGGACTGTCCGGTTCATACCAAGAATACTACCTACAACCAAACACGCGATGTAGAAGTAAAGGAAGTTGGATCCGTCTGATGTCATCAGCTGATCGACTGCTTCCAAAGTTGAAGAACTCAATGTACCAAAGAATACAAGCATGGATGGGACGAACAAGGATAGAATTGCTGGTCCTCCGATGCTGTTGAAGTAAGGTATGCGCTGACCGATATCCCCTAGCAGCACACCTAGCACCATGATGACTGCGAAGCCGCCGATCATGTCAGTAGGCAATTGGTTGGTGTATGCTGCAATAAGAACGATAATTGCTAATACGATATACACCGGAAGCGGCATAACACCGACTTTCCATTCCATAATTTTGTTAAAGCCTGATGGCTTTTGGTTGTTGGATTGAGGATCGCTTGTATGCGATTTCATTTCCATAGTAATGCACCCCCTAAGTAGATACGACTATTCTAATTTAACCAAAATTAACTGTGTTATTTTTTAACTAAACTAAATATAATATAACTTTTGTAATTAAAAAACGACATGCAAGTTTTCTTAGCATTCCTAGTTGAGACATGGCGGATACATACCTTTTCTAACCAGTTTTTCTGGCATGTAAGCTGCAATACCGGAATACAATAGCGTGATAAACAAAGGAGTTGCTGATAATGAAGGCAATAACGACGCGGCGTTACGGTTCTCCTGCTGTACTCCAATCTGAAGAAGTCCCTGATCCAGTACCCAAAGACGATGAACTGCTTATTAAAGTACATGCCGTCTCACTCAACCAAGCTAATTTAGTACTGCTGAAGGGCAAACCCTTTCTCGCTCGTTTTGCATATGGGTTATGGAAACCGAAGCATATCATACCTGGCAGCGATATTTCAGGTGTCGTGAAAGCTGTCGGCAAACAAGTAAAACGCTTTAAACCAGGCGATGAAGTATATGCTGATTTGTCCAATTATGGATTCGGCACGCTGGCTGAATATGCTTCTGTTCCAGAGGAGGCACTGGCCTTGAAACCGGCCAAACTTTCCCATCTTCAAGCAGCAGCTGTTCCTCTTGCTTCCTTGACCGCATTACAAGCTTTACGGGATGCAGTCCGATTACAGCCAGGGCATCGCATCATGATTTATGGCTCATCAGGAGGTGTCGGAACTTTTGCCGTCCAAATCGCCAAAGCTTTTGGAGCAACCGTCACTGCCGTTTGCAGTAAGAAGCATAAGGAGAATATGAAGCTATTAGGTGCTCATTATATATTGGAGTATGAAAAAACCGATTTAACCATGTATTACGGCTCCTTTGACGCAATTGTGGCGGTAAATGGCTATCAGCCGCTTGCTACCTATAAGAAATTACTTAACAAGAATGGCGTGTACGTGATGGTTGGTGGATCTGTTGCCCAAATGTTCGAAGCGATGCTGCTTGGCCCCATCTTCACGTTGGCAAGCAGTAAAAAGCTGGGTAACTTCCTAAAAAAACATAATACAGAGGACTTGGCAGAGCTGACAAATCTAATAGAAGAAGATAAAGTCCGTCCCTTAGTGGATCGAGTATATCCATTCCAAGAATGTAAAGAGGCCTTCACTTATCTCGATCAGCACCACGCATACGGTAAGGTTATCATCACAATTCCTAATTAAAAAGAAGCCTATAAAAAGGCTTCTTTTTTTGTCAGATATATTGACTGATATGATGGGAGGTATTTGCGTTAACACGATATTTAAAGACTGGTCGTCCAATGCTGCCGTAATGCATTTCCACTTCGAGCAGCTGCACATCCTCCAGGAACTTCAAATATTTCCGTACGGATACTTGCGACATTTCCGTTTCTTTTGCGATATCCTCCGTCGTGAAGAAATTATAACGGAAAGTCAGGATACTGTTCCAAACGACCTTAAGGGTACTTCTTGTCAGACCTTTCGGCAGCTGCATCATTTGCTCCTGTTCAGGCAGCTGCAGAAGCTGGCTGTCTAATTCCTGCTGCGTCATCTCTTCTTTGTTGCTGAAGATAAGCTGACGTTTTCGATAGCCGCTTAAAGCATTCTGGAAGCGGTCGAATTCGAAAGGCTTAATTAAGTAATCGACAGCCCCATATTGCAGCGCTTCGCGAATCATCGGTTTCTCGCTTGCTGCAGAGATGATGATAGCATCCACTTTCTGGTCGCGTTTACGAATCTCTTTAAGTAATTCTATTCCGTTCTTACCTTTCATATATACATCCAAAAGAAGAAGGTCGACTTCATTCTGTTGAATGAAATCAAGTGCTTCTTTATAATTCTGAGCCGCTCCGACTGCTGCAAATCCGCTCATTTGTTTAACATAGCGTTTGTTCAATTCGCTAACCATCGGATCGTCTTCCACGATCAGTACTTTAATCATTTGTTACATCCTCCTGTGTATCATACGGCAGCTGGACGCTGAAGGTGGTTCCTTCGCCTGGCTCGCTTGTCAAGACAAGATAGCCGCCCAGCTTCTGCACATAGTCTTCCACTTGATATAGGCCAAAACCGCGGTCGTTTCCTTTTGTGGAATAGCCTTGTGTGAATATTTTCTCCTGCTGCTCTTTACTGATACCTTTTCCTGTGTCTGTCAGCTCTAAGAAAAGCTGTCCATCGCTATACTTCATGGAAAGCTGGACGCGCTTCTCTGGCTGCTGATCGACAGCATCCACTGCATTGTTCATTAAATTACCTAGAATGGTAATGAGCATCTGATTCATCTTTTCAGATGTATTCGGTATTGTATCTCTGCAATCCACTTCCAGCTGGACACCATTTTCCGCCATATAGCTTTTCTTCCCAAGCAGAAAACCGGCCAGGATAGGATTCTTAAGATGATGAATCATGGCAATCGTAGCAGATCTCTCTTTACCGGCGACGTTTTTCACATAGCGCTCCAGCTGATCGTAATCTTCCAATTCCAATAAACCAAGAATCACATGCAGCTTGTTCATGAAATCATGTGTCTGCGCTCTTAAAGCGTCCGCGTACAGCATTGTATCCGTCAGCTTCTCGTTTAAATGGTTATATTCAGTACGATCGAGAAAAGTCGCAATCGCCCCTTCGGTTTTTCCTTTGATTTGAATTGGGATTTCATTCATCACCAGCGTCAATCCATTATGCTCGACCTGACGGCCAATCAACGGTTTATTCCATGCTATGACATGATGAAGCTTCGTAACTGGAAGCACATCATCGACGTGACGATTCTTCAGCTCTCCTTTGATCCCCATCTCTTCCAGCAATCTTTTTCCTTCTTTGTTGACCATTTGAATTTTCCCATTTGTATCGACAGCCAACATCCCGTCTTTGATCGATTCCAGCATTGCAATCCGCTCACTCAAAAGAGCAGCAATCTCGTCAGGTTCCATCCCATGCATGATCTGCTTTATTTTCCGTGCCAGCAGGACAGCTCCGATCAGACCAATAACTAAACTAAGTATCGTAGCCAAATATAATGGCAAACGGTTGTTACGAATGATCTCATTCAGCTCATTCATCGTTATTCCGACAGCAACAACTCCGACTTGCTGTCCTTGTTCATTGTAAATTGGGGCAAATGCCCGCAAACTTAGCCCAAGCGTCCCTTTTGCTTTCGAGACAAATTCTTTCCCTTGTATAGCCGGAGTTTCATCTCCGCCGGCAAATCGTTTTCCGATCTCATCCGGATCCGGGTGACTCAGCCGAATGCTATCCATATTCATCACTACGACAAAATCTGCATCTGTAATTCCCATGGCCTGCGTGGTAAACTTCTGCAGCGTCTCAGAATCTTGCTCATCTGCTGCTTTTACGACGACTGGATCCACCGCTATCAGCTTAGCTGTTTGCAGTACACGTTCCCGTTCCTGGGATTTGATATTATTACTCGTCTCAATTCCAATCATGACGAATGTCGTCGTCACAGCCAGAATTACGACTATGAATACCAGTGCAGTCATCTGCGTCCGCAGATTTATCTTCTGTTTCAAGTATAACCTTCTCTCTTTTCGCTTTCCCGTTTCAAGCTCAGTATCTTTAAATTATAGCGGAATAATGCCGGATTATAAACTAAAAAAACCACCAACAGGCGGCCTTTTAGTCAATATATCGTCTCGTCATCGAATCGTTGCGATTTTTGCTGCTTTTTCTGCTTCGGATTCTGCTTGAGCATTTCTTGGATTTTCTCCACTGCAGCCGGTGCTGCTTCAATCAGCTTTTCATATAAATGTGTCTGTTCATCCAGATGAATCATCTTGACACCTTTATGACCTACGATGAGAAAGGCTATCGGGGTGATGGAAACACCGCCGCCGCTTCCCCCACCAAAAGGCAATTCCTTTTGATCACTCTTACCTTCGGAAGCAGCGTCAAACTCGCTTCCTCCTGCTGCAAAACCAAAACCAACACGAGATACAGTCAAGATGATGCTTCCATCCGGTGTTTCCACCGGATCGCCGACAATCGTATTGACATCGATCATTTCTTTCAGGTTTTCCATAGCGGTTTTCATTAAGCCTTGAATCGGATGATCTGCCATATTGCTCCTCCTATCTTCCTCTGGCATTGGATATAATAGCCTGCATAGCTTTCCCGGTACGAATAGACACTATGCATTGAAAGCTCGTATCAAAGAAGGAAGCTTGAAAAATCGGCTGCACTTGGATGTCGAAAGGTTGTTTGGTTTGGAAATTCGATCGGATTATCTGATTGGCTATTCCTTTTAAAGCCCACACCAAACCAACAATTGTGCCTGTAGCAGCTGCATCAGACATACCGATCGTCGTATGCCAGCGGAATTTCTGCAGCTCTGCACTTTTCGTAATCTGCCGCAAATAGGGAAAGGACTTCCAAATTCTTTGCAGATCTGTAATGAAATTGTTCAGCTGCTGCTTCATATCATCGGTGGACGTGTGTTCAATAGATGATTGCTGTTTAATTTGACGCTTATGCACACGTATACCGAAAACCAGAATTTGAATATGCCAATGATTCTTATCATAACGAATATGTATCGTCACTTTAGCTGCCAGAGCCATTGTGATCAATAGCAGCAAACAAACCGCAAATATGGCTATCCACATATTCTCCAGCCCCTCTCACAGCATAGGATGAGCAATTCTCTTTATTTTTACACAGAAAAGGAGCAGCGAACGCTGCCCCTTTATGCCATACTTATGAAATTATCTGCTTAATTGCTCTTGTGCTGTGCGTACAAGACGTTTAGTGATTTCTCCTCCAACAGATCCGTTGGCACGAGAAGTTTCGCTTCCGCCAAGCTGTACACCGAATTCTTGTGCGATTTCATATTTCATTTGATCTAGTGCTTGTTGCGCTTGAGGTACTACTAGCTGGTTGCTTGAGTTGTTGTTAGCCATTTTGTGTCACCTCCTTGTACAAGTAGCATGCGCTGACAAGGAGATTAACATACGGATTTTTTATATGGGAAGTTCTTACAATAAATCAGCGAAAGGCGCTTTATCTTCTTCTGGCAATGCAGTGATAATCTCTGTTCCTTCGATAGCTCGTTCGAATTCAGCCGAGAAGTCGATTGTGCCTTCATACAGATGGACCTTTTCACGGCGAGGCTTTGTTTTTGGTGCCTCTGGTACAAATACTGTACAGCAGTCATCATATGGGCGAGTTGAAATTTCATAGGTATCGATTTGTTTTGCAATATCGATGATGTCAGACTTGTCCATTGTTATCAATGGACGAAGTATCGGATAATTCGTCACTTCGTTGATTGCAAACATACTTTCCATCGTCTGACTCGCGACTTGACCAAGGCTTTCTCCGGAAGTAAGCGACATGATACCGTTTTTTTCCGCAATTCGTTCACTGATACGCAGCATCATCCGACGCATGACTGTCATGCTATAGCCAAAGGGTATTTCTTGATGCACCTTCACCTGTAAATCTGTGAATGGAACAACATGAATCTTCACTTTAGCACCGAATTTCGATAATGTTTGTGCTAAGTCGATCACTTTCTGTTTTGCACGTTCATTTGTATAAGGCGGTGAATGGAAATGGATTGCTTCGATTTCGACACCGCGCTTCATAGCCAGATATCCTGCGACAGGACTGTCGATACCGCCTGATAGCATTAATAGAGTTTTGCCTGAACTGCCTGCTGGCAAGCCGCCCGGCCCCTTGATTTTTTGGCCAGTTACATAAGTTGCTCGCTCGCGAATCTCCACCATGATGTCCACACCAGGTTTCCTTACATCAACAGGATAGCCCTCACTGTTCTGAAGAACGTACGCACCGATACGCTGATTCATCTCCTGTGAATCAATCGGGAATCGTTTGTTTGTTCGTCGGCAAGAGATTTTGAATGTCGTTCCTGCTGGATTATCGAGCAGTAGCTGCAATGCAGCTTGTTTGATTGCCTGCTCTTCATTTTCCGTCCGGATAGCCAAACTGAAGCTATGGATGCCGAATATATGCCGGCATGCTTCTACGATCGGTTCATGATCTTCCCCATGAAGATGAATATACATCCGGTCGCGAGTACGTTCTACTTTCGCTTTCGGGTAAGATCTGATTTGGTCCTTCACATTATATTCCAGTTGTTTGGTGAAATGCTTACGATTCTTTCCTTTTAGTGCCATTTCTCCATAACGTATCAATATATGATCATACTGCATAAGCTTACCTCATCACTTTCTTTAATTGTGTTAATGTCTTTTCAAGTATCTCCAAGAAATAGTCGACTTCTTGCTGTGTATTATCATAAGAAAAACTCACACGGATAGCAGATTCCGCCTGCGCATCCGGCACCCCGCAAGCGAGCAGCACCGCACTCGCGTCGCTGTTTTTGGAAGAGCACGCTGATTTTGTCGATACATAAATATCCTTTTCACCAAGAGCATGCACCAATACTTCCGGCTTCAATCCGGGAACAGAAAAGTTCATGATATGCGGAGCACCAGCAGGAGGAGAATGAAGTACAACGCCCTCCATTCTTTCCAGTCCAGCCCAAAGTCGCTCCCTCAATTCAAAAAGTTTAGCAGGATGGGTCTGCAGCTCTTCCATCGCCAACCGCAGTGCTTTAACCATAGCCGTTATTCCAGGTACATTTTCGGTTCCGGAGCGAAGTGCCTGTTCCTGTCCTCCCCCGGACATCTGAGCAGCTATACGTGTATCAGCAGCTTTATACAGTATACCGCTGCCTTTCACTCCATGAAATTTATGAGCTGATAGCGTACAAAGATGAATATGACTCTCTTTGAGATTGAGTGATACTTTCCCGGCTCCTTGGACATGGTCGACGTGGAAAGTGATAGCAGGAAATTCGGTCAGCATCTGGCCAATTGTCTTAATTGGCTGGATGGTGCCAAGTTCATTATTCACATGCATCACACTTACAAGGATGGTCTGATCTGTTATGGCCGCTTTTATCTTCTCAGCTGTCACATAACCGTACTTATCCACATCAATGTACGTTACCTTAAAGCCCTGGTTCTCCAATTCCGCACAAGTCTCCAAGACAGAAGGATGTTCCACGGTCGTCGTAATAATATGATTCCCTATACGTTTTTTCTGAAATGCCGTTCCTTTAATTGCCAGGTTATTTCCTTCCGTTCCGCCTGATGTGAAAAAAACCTCATTTTCCCCGACATGTAAAAGCTGTGCAGCTTGTTTCCGGCATGCAGTCAACAGCTGTTCTGCACTGCCGCCCAATCGGTGCAGAGAAGAAGGATTGGCGAAATACGCTTGTGCTGCCTCTGTGTAACTGACAAGCACGTCAGGGTGCGGCTTCGTTGTTGCACTGTTATCAAAGTAAATCATATATCCGTCTCCCCTCTGTTCAAAAACTGTCTTTTACTAAAATAAAGCAATCCCTCGCATGTGGCAAGGGATTGCTTTATGTATCAGCTGGGAACCTTGATATGTTTTTCCAAGCGTTCCAGCGCTTTTGGCTCTATATCTTGTAATGCACGTGCAGCCCGTTCCAAGGCTTGTTCGTATTGATATTCACGGAAAAGCTTCTCTGATTCTGCCATTTCGGCAGCAAGCATCGGATATTGGCTGCGGTAACGATTGGAATACTGAATCACTACTTCTGCCAAATAAGCTTGTTCAAGTAAATGCTCAATTTGTTCAATAGTCTTATTGGTGACTTCCTCTGCCTGCTGCAGATGTGTACGGACCTCAGCCATATCTAACGGATGTGCTTCGAGAACTTCCATTGTGCGGGAGGTTTTCTCCTGACTCTCTTCGACCATCTGCCAAACATCCTGCGGTACACCAGGAATATTGCTCTTTTGCAATTTCCGATTCACATCGTACAGCTTCTGCCGCATGTCAGCAATTTTCTCTTTAGCTTCCAATTCATCTTTACGCAATGTCTTGATCTTTTCACGGATTGCCTCGTGTTCCTCTTCTATGGCACTCAGTTCACGGAAGCCCGCTTCCAGCTCTTCCTTCAGCTTCGCATGTGATACGAGCTCATCATCGACCTCTTGCTGCAGCGTCTCAAGCTGTTTGACGAGTCTGGAGATCTTTGTTTCGAGCTTCAGATGGAATTCGACATCATTGTCAGTAAAGAAATAAGATTCCCGAAGCAGGTCAACTTCTTCTTTTGTCTTGATATAGGACTCTGTTTTCTTCTCGACAGCATTGACGTATTGCTCGAATTTGGAATCGACATAATTCTTGGCAACAGCCTCGTTCTCCAGCAGTTGATACATCTCTTTAATGCGGTTTTCCAAAGCAGGTATAACCAAATTCGTCTCTTCTGCATCGCCCGCTTCCAGCTGTTTGATCAGAAGATCCAAACGTTCCTTCTCAGCCTTCAGCTCGTCTTCGAAACCTAGATGATGGATCCGGTAGCCATCTTGCTTCATCTCGCGGATACCGCCCAGCAAATCCGTGACTTGCGCCGGCAGGTCTTGCTTCACCTGCTTGTACACTTGAGGAAATGCCTCAATCTCAGCTTCCAGGGACTCTGTTTTCATTTTCACATCTGTAATGAGTTGGTTAGCTTCGAAGTAGTTACCAGATTCGATGAGTGAATGATAGGTAGCCAGCTGTGTGATTTGCTCAGCAATCGCTGTCTCAAAACGCACATCTGCTTTTCCGAATTGGTGGCGATGCTGCGAAATCGTACGCTTCAGCGTCTGCAGTACAGGCTGTAAAGCCTCTGCCTGCTTGCGAGCTTCTTCTTCCGATGCAAGCAGCTCGTCCAGCTCACGGAACATAGCTTCAATCTTATCCTCCACTCGGGAAAGTGTCACTTCCACTTGCTGCAGATGCTGTTTCGCTTTTTTGAAACGATAGCGGTCAGCACCTTCCTCCGCATCAAAAAGAGCCTCTTCTGTATCTGGAAGCTCTTTGGTTACGATATGATCCCAGCGTTCCTTCCACGATTCGAATTTTTCCTGTGTTTCTCCAGACAGGTTCAACGCTTTCACTTTCGCTAATTCTTCCGATACGTTGCGGTTCGATATATCCATTTTCCAGCTCTCAAGCCGGTCCACTTCATCATAAACTCGCTTTCTCATAATCAAGCCCAAGATGATCAGGGCGATGATTAAAATAATACCTCCGATGATGTACGGCAATGTCCAGCCTCCTAACCAATACTCGGGAAAAAGGAGTAATACCCTAATAATCGTTATCTATTTTTAATACTAATATGATACCATGTAAACCGCAAATATGGCTAAATTTTTTCAAATTTCTCTGGTATTTTCCATGTTTTTCCCCTGGTAATGCATCAATTGGCGGATACTGCACGGAGCGCAGCGGAAGAAACCGTTGTCAACGTATCGATCCAATGATGGATACTTGACGTGTACATGCTGCAAAAATAGCGGCGTGACTCCTCTGTCAGCAGCATTCCTTTCATTTCTTTGTTCATCGTAAATGGCGCAGACAGCATACCGGAAAGCTGCATGTAAAGATATACTCCTTCCCTTTCACGTATCCCACTGGCTTCCAAGTAATCACGGAAGGCTTGCTTCAGCGTATGATTCTCCTTCGCAAGATACGTCACCGCCATTTCCCTGACAAAGACAGAATCCAGCATGAGCTCCCTTTGGATGAAACCCGTGAATTGATTCCGCGAGAGCTTATAATGTATAATTGCTTCAATTAATTGTTTCAGATAGGTACTGGAAGAGTCCTGCCCGCGTTTTTGGGCTATTTTCTCCAGCACAGCAAGATATTCTTCGTAATACAGCACGACGGATGCTTCCAGAAGTCCTTGCTTGCTCTTATAATAATAGTTGATCAAGGAGACATTGACCGAAGCTTTTCCCGCAATATCGCGGACGGATGTCCCATGGTAGCCTTTTGTGTAGAACAATTGACAAGCGGCGTCCATCACTTTTTGTTTCGTGTCATTTTTTTTCAATCTTCTCAGCTCCTTTATCTGTTGTATACGACAGCGAAAGAGGCATACCTGCAACTTTCGCTCGCCAAATCTCGCGCCTTCTGTCGAATTACAGAAATTAATAATATGGGGGAAATGAATATGTTCGAAACAAAGGCTTATAGCGGTTCCCGTGAAAAGGACTATGAATTGCTCGTCAAACAGCTTGATGCGTTGCTTACTGGCGAAGAAGACGAAATCGCTCATCTGGCAAACGCCTCTGCTCTTTTGAATCAGTTTTTGGATGATGTGAACTGGGTCGGTTTTTATCTTCATAAAGGAGAAGAATTGATTCTAGGTCCATTCCAAGGCCTTCCGGCGTGTGTACGAATTAAAATTGGTAAAGGTGTATGCGGAACAGCTGTAGCAGAAAATAAAACACAGCTAGTAGCCGATGTACATCAATTCCCTGGTCACATCGCATGTGACGCAGCAAGCCAGTCCGAAATCGTTGTTCCTATCGTTGTAAATGGCAAATCTTACGGAGTGCTTGATATCGATAGTCCGTCCAAAAATCGATTCGACGAAACAGATCAGAAATACTTAGAAAAATTCATCGAAGTTCTCGTCAAGCATTTGACTGAATAAAAAACAGCTTCCGCTAAAGGAAGCTGTTTTTTTCATTTAGATGCAATATCTGTTTTTTCCGAGCCTTTTTGCATCATAAAGCTTACGGTCCGCTCTGGAGAACAGGTTATGTACGGCTGGACGATCTTCATCTGTCCATGTAGATACCCCGCAGGAAACCGTAACTGCAGGACGTGTCGAGCCCGCAATACTTTGAACGATTCTTTCTGCCTTCTTTATTGTCTGATCAAAAGACGCATGCGGCAGGTAGATTGCCAGCTCTTCTCCGCCCCATCTTGCTGCCACATCTGACGGGCCGAGCAAATCCTTGATAAGATTGGCCACTTGGATCAGGAGATAATCACCCGTATTATGCCCATACGTATCATTCACTTTTTTGAAGTCATCCACATCAATCAGGATAAAGCCGCCTTGCGCATCTTCCTGTATATGCTCACGCATCCGTTCATCCAGATAACTTCTTGAAAATAGATTCGTAAGATAGTCTGTAATGACCAAATTCTCAAGTCTCTCACGAAGCATGGAATTGACTATCGACAACGAAGAATGCTGCACAAGTGATTCGATCAAACGGAATGATTCAAAAGTGAAAAAGCTAGGGTTGCGATGAAGTACAAGCACTACACCTTGCAGCTGTTCCGATCTTACCATCGGAATCGCCAGTAAAGACCGATAAGGAAGCGGCACATTCGGATATCGTTCCTGGAAGTTGCTGAAAAACATCGCTTCCCCTTGTCCATTCCGACAATGCTGTGCAATCCATTCCAGGAAAACCCGGGAATTTTTTTCAAAGAAAAAACCTGTACTGCCATTCAAAATGTCACCTGCGTCTTGATCTCCTCTATATAGAATGAATCCAATTTCTTCCCCGCCGAACGTATCTCGAATTTGCTGATGCATTAAACTGATTGTATCTGATAGACGCAAGTTGGCATTCATTTTCTTCGATGTTTCATTAATTAGCTGCAGATCACTTATCAGTTTCTTGGAGTGTTGATACAATCTGGCATTCTCAAGTGCATTCCCTGCCGAATCAGCTAGCTTCGTAATAAAACTATGATCCGCTTTTGTATATGCAATAGCTGCGGGAACCGAGATATGCAATACACCATATATACCCTGCTTGCCGTTCAAAGGCACATACCGATTGACCACTTCTCCATTTGCACTCGCTTCCATTTGCACTTCACCTGTCATATATGCCCGCGTACTGGCTTCATGGACAGAATAATCATAAACCAAATTTTTGATTGGCAAATCTGTATCACCATGATAATCTTGGGCGAGTAAAAGTGCATAAACAAATTGCGGATAAGTGCGCTGCAAAGTCGTGATCAACACTCTCAGCACATCATGCATATCAATAGAAGCATGCAGATTTGTGGTTGCTTCATATAATTGTACAGTATGCTTTTCATCTTCTTTCGCTTGAAACGTACGGATAAGGTGCGTAACATAACTCCCGATTTCCCAGGCAAGTTCCCTGCAATCAGGAATCTTTTCTCCGCCTCCCCCGATATACAGAAATCCGATGACTTCCTCATTCGGACGATGTAGGGGTAAGACTCTATCCAATACATGCGGGAATTCCCTTAACATATCAGGTATGCAAACACCCTGGCGAATATAGCCAATAGATAGACGGAATCCGCTCTGCCTCGGCCCGGCATAGCTTATTCGGTCCAATTGCTGCTGCCATTCATCATATAAATATAGCGCCACACTGTCTGCCTGCAGGAGATTCTTCATATTTTCGGTCATAAGCGCAAGTATCTCTCTGTAACTATAGCTTTCTCCCGATACGAGGAGCTGGTAGAAATAAAGCTTTGCTTGTTCAAGATTGCTGTCAGTTAGCCGCTCCATTTGCATCTCCCCTACATTTTGGTAGTTTTATTCTATTATATAAGATAATAGACTCAATTCTCAATTGATATCCTAGTTCTTTTTACTTACAATCATATTCATAATATCTCCTTTGTCTAATTGCCTTGACTTTAACCAGACAGAAAGCTTATAATACTCTTTGTGTAAAATAAATGGCGGCCTATGTGAACTCCCATTTGTCTGATTTTGTTCCTTTCTTGGCAAGGTGTACTAAGAGACGAATCTTCGTTTCTCCTTGTTTCAGAAGGTGTATCGTGTAACTCTCTGCTGTCGGAGCGATGGTACATGAAAACATAATCAACAGGTGATTCGAGCACACTCTGTTTTTATTTTATGCAAATAAAATAATAAAGGTGGAATTTATCCATGGCACGTTATACAGGTCCATTATGGAAAAAATCCCGTCGTCTTGGTATCTCCCTAAGCGGAACAGGTAAAGAGCTTGACAAACGCCCTTACCCACCAGGACAACACGGTCCAAACCAACGCAGAAAGCAATCCGAATACGGTTTGCAGCAAGCTGAGAAACAAAAACTTCGTTACATGTACAACATGAACGAGCGCCAATTCCGTCGTGCATTCGAGGAAGCTGGTAAAATGAAAGGTATCCATGGTGAGAACTTCATGACACTTCTTGAGTCTCGTCTTGATAACCTTGTATTCCGTCTAGGCTTGGCTCGTACTCGCAGACAAGCTCGTCAGATCGTTGGCCACGGCCACATCACTGTAGACGGCAAACGCGTAGATATCCCATCTTACCGCGTAAAACCTGGTCAAGTTATCGGTGTTCGTGAGAAATCACTTAAACTTGATATCATTGCTAGTTCTGTTGAAGCGAATAACTTCGTACCAGATTACTTGACATTCGATGCAAACAGCTTGCAAGGAACTTACTCTCGTTACCCAGAGCGTTCTGAGCTTCCAGCTGAAATCAACGAAGCACTTATCGTAGAGTTCTACTCCCGTTAATTGCTTGAAAGACTCCGGATTGCCTTTAGGCATCTCCGGAGTTTTTTTATGTATAAAAAAGACGCCTTACTATAAGCAAGACGTCTCCTCTTTAACAAAATTATTTCGTATTCGTAAAACCGCCATCAATACGGATAACTTCCCCATTGATGTACTGTGCTTTAGAAGTAAGAAGGAATGTAACAAGTTCTGCTACTTCTTCCGGTGTTCCAAGACGTTTCTGCGGGATACCGCCAGTCGCATTTTCTTTCATTTTCGGATTGGCAGCATAAAACTCTGCCACCATCTTCGTTTCTGTAGGACCTGGCGCTATTGCGTTTACACGCAAACCATCCTTCGCATATTCCGCAACCAAGCTTTTGGTCATGCCGACAATCGCATGTTTTGTCGCTGCATACGTCACAACAGAGTCCTGACCGATTACACCAGCACTGGATGATGTATTAACGATTGATCCTCCGCCATTTTTCACCATTACTTCTGCTACATAACGGACACCATAAAGTGCACCTAGCAAATTGATCGCAACGATGCGTTCAATTTCTGCAACATCAGAATCCAAGAAATATTTACCGCTTCCTGAAATCCCGGCATTATTGAAGAAGTAATCGATAGAACCGAAATGCTCGACAGTTTTATCTACATAATTCTTAACATCTGCTTCTTTGGAAACATCTGCTTGGATGAAAATTGCTTCTGCTCCAGCTTGTTTCACTAATTCAACAGTCTCGCCAGCACCTTTTTCACTTACGTCAACCACGGCAATATTCACGCCTTCTTCCGCAAGTCGTACAGCCGTAGCTTGGCCTAAACCGCTGCCTGCCCCTGTAATGATTGCTACTTTACTCATATGTAACCCCTCCGATAGTAGATAGTTTGAACTATACAAATACTATTGTACTACTTTCTCCTGAAATTATGAAGAAAGTCGACTTTTGTCGAAAAAATAAGAGCACTTTAGAAGTGCTCTTTTTTCAATCACTTTATTTTCTGCAGCATAATCTTCTCTACTGCATTCTTCAAGGAATGCGTCGTCTTCAGCTGGTTGAACGGAATGCCTAGCTGGGTGGAAGTTTGGGCGATTTCAGGACGCATACCGGAAATGATAGTCTCTACTCCGAGCAGCTTCAACGATTCGATAATAGAGAAAATCCGCTGGGCCACCATTGTGTCGATAACGACGACACCCGACATATCAATGAATAGATGATCGACTCCCAGCTTCGAGCAGCTATGCAGTACGTTATCCATCATATACTGAGCTCGATTCGTATCGATTTCTCCTACAAGCGGCAATAGCGCCACAGTAGGTGTCAATGAAATGACAGGTGTGCTAAGCTCCAGTATCATATCCTGCTGAGCCTGTAATTTGAACTCAGATTGCTTTGCATTTTCACTGATGAACCAGACGATCACCTGATTAAACGAATCGGTTATTTTCTGATAATAATCCAAAGCTGTCTGTGCATCTACTTTCTTCTCCTTGCAGAATTCCCGAAGAACCTCAAGATACAATGCCTGATTGCGATAAAATTCATTAATGATTGCTTCAATCGGTGTATCCAAGTGCCGATCATCCTTGGCAATAGAAACGATCCAATCCTCAAATGCATCACACGAAACATTGGAATCCTGATTCAAAACTTCACAAAATTGCTCGTGAAATCCTCTATTCTGTGCTTTCAGCTGTGCAATTGCGTCCGGATCTGTTACCGAATATACGCCGCTCGATTTGTCAGCTGCAGCGTACCACTTCTCTACTATGTGATCTATATTTTCCAGATAGTGCTGATGTAACTCCTGTTGATATAGCATTTCTCTGCCCCTTATTTCTAAGTAATCTAAACACATTTTACTATAGCATCTTTTTTTGATGTAAATCTATACAGAACAGATGATATAAAGGAAAAATAATACCATTTTCCTAAGTTGAGATGAATAATGGGAAACATGACAGAGGACAATAAGATTAAATCGACAGGAAGTTGAGGTGCTCTTCAATGTATTATTACAAAGAGGAATTAATCAATATCATCAAACCGGATAAGCCAGATCCCGCTGCTGCGAAAGTATTGCAGGAAATCCTAGGCGGTCATTATGGAGAAATGCGCACTATGATGCAATTCTTCTTCCAAAGCTCGAACTTCCGAGGAAAACAGAAACAGTTCCGTGATCTTCTGCGCGGTATCTTCCTGGAAGAAATAGCTCACGTTGAGCTGGTGCAAAATACAATCAATGCCTTGCTGGACGAGTCTGGTGAAGGCGGAGCAGGAAACACTGCGCCCGATGGAGCTCCACTTGATGGTCCAATCGAACAGACGCCTAACGTAAACCCGCATCACTATATTATCGGTGCACAGTCTTCTATTCCATTTGATGCGGCAGGTAATCCATGGAATGGCTCATGGGTTTACAACCATGGCAACTTGATTGCTGACCTGCTGAATAACGTCGTGCTGGAATCAACTGGCGTTTTGCAGAAGACACGTATATATGAAATGAGTTCCAATGCAACGTTCCGGGAAACTTTAGCTTTCCTTATCGTTCGGGATAATGCACACCAGAACGCTTTTGCAAAAGCATTGGAAACACTAGGTGTGGATTGGGGCAGAATCTTACCGGTGCCGAATTATGACATCAACAAATATCCTGAATGTAAAAAATTCGTAGATATGGGCTTCCATAATACACAATTCAATTTCCGTCTTGATCAAACCCGTATTGCAGAAATTATCCAGGGAACCGTACCTAGCAGAAATGGCGGGGAATTCTCAGTTTCCCAACCGCCAGCTGGCTTCCCTGTACCTGAATTGCCGGAACTTCCAAATGAGCATAGCACCGGAATAAGTGACTTGAATCGATAAGACAAAAAAGCTCACCAGCATATACTGGTGAGCTTTTTGATTATTTTAGACCATTATTTTTATTTGTAGTATCTTTAATCTCTGCTTCTTCACGTCTTACGTTTTCACGTACATGGACATTATCTTTGACGTCTTTCTTATTGACGACAATCTCTTCTTTAATGACGTCTTTCTTATCCACATCTACTTTTTCTTCGAATACCGGCACATGAATTTCATCTTTTTCTGTGTAAGCTCCAGCTGTTTTCCCTCGCTCACTTACTTTATTGACTGGGCGGCGTTCGATACTCACTTCCTGTTTTGTTACAGGAACCTCAAATTCTTCTTGATCCGTCACCGTACGTTTATCAATATTAACCTCACCGGATTTCACTGTATTCGTATCAACATCGACTACCTCTTCATGCAATTCCATTTGTTCTGTCTGGGATGCATTAGGTTGTCCTGTTTTACCGCTATTCAAATCCGCAAAAGCAGTATTGCCAGTTTGTGTTGTGTTATTTCCAGGTGTTGTATTTTTTTCTTGTGCTCTTAATGTGTCACTATTTGTTGCTGAGGCATCTCCCTGCAATTTTTGTTGTGCTGAGGGATGAACAAACAACAGGATTTTCCCGCTCTTCAATTCATCCACATAACGGTCAGTTTCTTTTTGGTTCAAGTTAAGATCCTCTAATGCCTTCTCCTCTGGATCATCTCCGGAAAACAAAGCAGATACCTTATCGCCAAAGGAACCTTTAGCCTCCTTATAGTTCACGCTCAATCTGTCAGCCAGAATAGAGGATTCAGGTTTCTTGTCTGTTATTACTGTTACTTTGTTTTCTTGAATACCTTTGGATTTCAATTCGTTCACTCTTACGATCACATCATTTTCATTTTGGAAGGTTTCGATTTTATTTTGTGCTAACATGTTGTATGCCTCCTAAATTGTTTTGAAGTGTTTCATGTTTTTTGTATTCCCGGCATAGCATTTTATAAACATGCCCCCTAATTATCAGACCTCATTGTACAAAAAAGAAGATGTATTCTCATACATCTTCTTAGTTATATTACGGATGAAATAGCACCTTCACGGCATCAATACTTCGATCGGTAAGCTGCTTAAAAATTGCAGGACCTTCACTTAAAGGTATGTGATGACTTATCATTTTCTCTCCATTTATTTGGCCAGTTTTCATGTAATGAATAGCATTTGTCCACTCTTGACCTGGAAATGGAGCAGATAAAGCATTCCAAGAGCCATGAATGGTAAGCTCATTTCTGACGATTTTCTCAAAATAAAATCTCTCAATTCGTATATCAGCGTATGGGATACCCAAATAGACAATCTCTCCGCCTTTTTTAGGAAGTGATAATACTTGTGCAGATGTCACTGGTGAACCGGCTGATTCGATTGCCAGGTCAACTCCAGTTCCATCTGTGTATGCCAGTATCGCTTCATGAGGTTCAGCTGCCGACCCATCAATCACATAATCGGCACCAATTTCTAAAGCAATATCCAATTTTCTTTTATCGATATCGATGGCAATGACTGTCTTCGCTCCAAAGATTCTAGCCCATTGTATCGCAAGCAGCCCGATACTTCCCGCTCCCATTACAGCAACAGTTGCTCCAGGTTTGATTTGTGTCCGATAGAAACCATGAGCTACAACAGCAGCAGGCTCAATAAGTGCTGCCGTCTCATCATTCACTTCAGTAGGAAGTGGTATGACATGCACAGCTGGTAACTTCACATACTCTGCAAAAGCACCAGGTACCTTGGATCCGATGACCATTAAATCCTCACATCGCGAAGGTTGACCGCTCTTGCAATAGCAGCAGTTTCCACATGCATGTGTCGGACAGGCAGCCACTCTATCTCCTCTTTTTACATTAGTGACAGCCGCTCCCGTTTCCTCCACCACCCCTGAGAATTCGTGACCGAATGTCATACCAGCTCTATAGGGACCAAGCTTTTTATAACGCGACAGATCGGAACCGCAAATACCTGCAGCAGTGATTTTTATGATTACATCGTTTTCCGCTTCAATCGTTGGGCGCGGAGATTGTTCAAACCGTATATCTTCAACTCCATACAGATTCAGCGTCTTCATTCATGTCCCATCCTTTTATGTCTGCTTCATTCTCTTCTTTGTGAACAGTTTCAGGCATACGCCACCTATAATTAGGCCATTAAAAATCAACTGATGTGCAAAATAGAAGGCACTTACTTCCCTCAAGGATCCGAGCATAAAATCAAGCATCATATCTACCATCTTTACACCTCCAAATTAGTAGTCGGCTTTTGATTTTCTGTTCTGTATTATTGCTACAGCCCCGCTTGCACCGATCCGCGTTGCACCTGCCTCAATCATTTTGACTGCTTCTTCATAGGTTCTAATACCTCCCGCAGCCTTTACACCTATCTTACCTTGTGAGGTGTTGGATAAAAGTTCAATATCCTCTACTGTCGCACCTCCACCGTTGAATCCGGTCGCCGTTTTAACAAAATCCGCTCCTGCTGCCATGACAATTTCCGTCACCTCTCGTTTCTCAGCTAGGTTTAACAAAGAGGTCTCGAGGATGACCTTCGTTGTCAATCCTCCCGCAGCTCTTACCACAGCATCGATATCCTGATAAACAGCATTGAATTCCCTGGACTTCACCGCTCCCAGGTTCACAAGCATATCGATTTCCGAAGCTCCATCTTCAATAGCCGCTTTCGTTTCTTCTACTTTAACTCTTGTAGTGGCACCGCCTAGCGAAAAGCCAATTGGTGCTCCTACTTTAATTCCATGGGGTGACAGGATTGTATAAGCATAGGGGACATACCATGGATTTACAAAGACTGTCCGGAATCCATGAGTTATCGCTTCTAGACAAAATGTTTTTATAATCTCTTTACTGGCAACTGGAGACAGCAGTGTGTAATCGATCAACTCAATCAGCTTTTCTTTTTCCATCCATTTTTCACCTTTCTTTCGTTGGTGTCAGAAGGACTTTAATTGCTTCTCCCGATTTGATTAATTGATAAGCCTTCTCCCATTCTGTTATATCGAAAATGTGGGTGACAAGCGCAGCTGCATCCACGGCACCGCTCTCCATCAGATGCAGCGAAGGTTCCCAGTCAGCGGGCTTCTGGCTCCTGCTGCCAATTATCTTCAATTCCTTTTGAATAACCTGCTCCATATCAAACGGAATGGCTGCCTCGGCAAACAAACCTACTTGAGCGTATTGTCCCTTTTTTCGAAGAAGTGACAACCCCTGACGCGCAGCTGGAATCGCACCTGAACATTCAAAAACGACATCCGCTCCATATCCATCTGTAAGTCCTGAAATAATCTCTTCCAGCGATTCTTCCTGTACGTTGATCACATAGTCAATTCCAAGCTCCTTTGCTTTTTCCAACCGAACTGTATCAGATGACAAGCCGGTGATAAGTACCGTAGCCCCTTTGCTTTTAGCAACTTGCGCGGTCAAAAGACCAATAGGCCCTGGTCCTATAACGACTACAATGTCATTTGGTCTAATCGTTGTTTTAGCTACTGCATGATGCGTGCACGCGAGCGCTTCTGTCATTGCCGCTGACTGATCATCAACATTATCCGGAATATGGTGGATGCTTTCAGCCCTTGCAATTACATAGGTTGCAAAGCCGCCATCCTGCTGTGTTCCAAGTCCTTTTCGATACTTGCATAAGTTATAATCCTTCTGCTGGCAATAGCTGCATTGCCCGCATATATAGAAAGTCGTCTCGGAAGTAACCCGATCTCCTGGCTTCAGATGGCTGACATTACTCCCAACATCGACTACGACGCCAGCAAATTCATGTCCTAATGTGACAGGAGCAGCTACTCGGTAGCTTCCTTCATACGTGTGGATATCAGATCCGCATATACCAGCATAAGTTACTTTTATTTTCACTTGATCATCTTCTGGGTAAGGCTCTGGTTTATTTTCAATGATAAGGTTGCCAAAGCCTAACTCCTTTTTCACTAAAGCATGCATGTAGAGATCCTCCTAATTCATTAATTGAATATTGCGAAAACCTTCCATATAATCCAGTTGACTAAGTTGCCTCCCTGATCAATGCTAGATACCATCGCCGAGCCTTCTGGCATTTCAATATTGGCAGCAGTTGTCATGTCTGTGAAAATAGGAGCTATATCTGTGGCCATATACAGAGATAAGGCAATCATGATTGTACCAGTTATTACAGAATGGATAATGTTTCCTTTGGCTGCTCCAACGATGAAAGCAACGATAAATGGTATAGTGGCCAAATCCGCAAAAGGCAAAACGGCATTTCCAGGCAGGATAACCGCCAGCAGAACGGTAATTGGCGTTAAGATCAGAGCGGTCGAGATGACTGCTGGATGCCCCAATAATACTGCTGCATCCAGCCCAATATTAATTTCACTGTTACCGAATCGCTTACTTAGCCAGTTCCTGGCAGACTCTGATACTGGCATCAGCCCTTCCATAAGAATTTTCACCATTCGGGGCATCAAAACCATGACAGCAGCCATTGCCATTCCGATTTCAATAATATCTCCAACTCCATAACCCGCTAACGCACCTATAGCAGCGCCTAATAATAATCCAATTACCATCGAGTCCCCGAAAATACCGAATCTCTTTTGAATCGTTTCAGGATCGGCATGTATCTTATTCAAGCCTGGTATCTTCTCTATCAGCTTAACAATGAGTATCCCCGGAGCATAAGAAATCGTACTGCCTGTCGCAACAGTCACGCCTGGCATCTCATAGAACTCCTCTACCATTGGCTGCGTCCAATCAGCCACTTTCAAACAGACAATCTGAAAAATGACAGCTGCGATAAGCCCTTGCACTACACTTCCAGAAACGGTATATACAACTGCGGCCATAAATGTATAGTGCCAATAATTCCAAATATCCACGTTCATGGTTTTTGTCGTCTTCGTTACGAGCATGATGACATTGACAACAAGGCCAAGCGGTATAATAAATGCGGCCACGACAGATGCCCAGGCTATGGAAGAAGTGGCTGGCCATCCAACATCGATTACATTAAGATCCACTCCCAAACGATCAACCATCTGCTGTGCAGCAGGTCCTAGGTTCAGCGTCAGCAAGTCGACGACGAGGAATATACCGACAAAAGCGACTCCGATTGTAAGCCCAGAACGGAATGCCTTCCCTGGCTTCTGACCGAATAAAAGTCCCAGAAGAAAGATTGCTACCGGCAGTATTACGGTAGCACCCAAATCAAGAAATCCTTGTAAAAAATTCACAAATGTATCCATCATTCAGCCCCACTTCTTGAAAATGAGGTCGATCCCAGTTAGATTGGAACCGACTCCCACTTTTCATTTTTTCAGTTCTTTTAAGATCTCTTCCTTCGTTTCTTCCAAACCGATTCCTGTCAAGAATGAGCGTGCATTGATCACTGGGAATGGATAAGCTGTTTTTACCATGGCAGTGGTTACTAGTAAATCTGCCGTATCCACATAAGTATTCACTTCGGCAATTTTAATTTGGATCAGGTTAACATCAATCTTATTCTCTTTCGCCATCTCTTCAATCGCACTATTCACGACAGTTGAAGTGGCAATACCAGCACCACAGGCAACCAATACTTGTTTTTTGGCCATTATCTGTCACCTCCTTTACTGGCAGACAAGCTAAGCTTCCTATCTATCAGATTGACTACATCTTCTTTTGTTTTGGAATCAAACAATGCTTGCAGCGTCGTTTCATTTTGGAGAAAGTCCATCAAATCTCTTAATAATGTCAGCTGTGCATGCGACTGCTTCATCGCCAGCATGAAAATGATGCTCACAGGTGTATCCATGGAAGCTTCCCCCATCACTCGGAAGGCAACAGGTTCCTTCAATAGGGCGATGCTAATTGCATCCTTTTTTACATGCTCAATGTCCGTATGCGGAATAGCTACTGATAGAGAGGATGAAGTCGGCAGCCCTGTTGGAAATTCCTTCTCCCTCTCAATAACTCCAGTCACAAAGCTAGTTTTGACGAGTTCCTCTTTAACAAGGTTTTCTGCCATTTCTCGTAATATCTCTTCTCGCGTACCTGCTGCTTGCAGGAATACTAAATTCTCATCCAGATAAAAATCAGCCATAATGGAACTCCTTCTCCTTTACTATGTCATCGGAATATTGTTGAATGATCCGCTTCATCTCCGGTATGGTGGTACCATTTATCAAAGCTTTCATATCAGCTTCGGACTTTGATAGCTTCATCAGCTGCATTAGTGCATGAATATGCTCCTTCTTATCCTTAGCCGCGATGACTACGATAATATGGATACGATGATTCAAATACTGGACGCCATTTTTGATCTTCAACAGGCTCATTCCAGTACGGACGACACCATCATCTGGTGAAGCATGCGGGATAGCTATGCCAGGTCCGATCACGATATACGGATCTTCTTCACAGCCCTTAATCATGGCATCTATATATCTTTCTTCGATAATTCCTTTATCAAGCAAGATATTGGCACAAGATCGAACAGCATCTTCCCACGATCCTAATTGATATGTCATTTTCAAATGCCTATCTGTAAGAAAGTCACTGAGCTGCAGAGGCTGCGTTTCTTCGGGTGTTGTTGGAACCACATGCTGATCCACTTGGCTGAGATATGCGTGAAGTTCCTCTTCCAATGCTTGCTCGTCTTTCACTATTGAATGATTTTTAATGATTTGCATAATGTCACTTGATCTCACTTCTTTCGAAATAAAGCCGTGGATATAGGAAAGAACCTGTTTCCGGAGAAGTCTTTTCTCATGAGCATCCATCATTGTTTTCGTAATGAACAGCTTTCGTGAAGTTTCCAGTAATACCGGAGAAAAAACAAGATCATATTCGAGATCGTATATAGTGAATTCGCGAACAGACATGCTATCCAGGAATATGAATTCTGGGAATAAGCCACTCAATTCATGGAACATCAGCTTGGATACAGAAACACCATGCGGACACACGACTATTGCTTTCACCTTTTCACCGATGCTTTCTCCCTGCTGCCTAATCCACCCCCCGATAAGTAATGTAATATATAATTGCTCATTCTCTGGTATTTCACTATGGATAAAGAGCTCCAATGGTTCAAGAGACCGTTTAACCAGTTGATGCAAAGCTCGAAACTCTCCACTCAATACACCTGGAACAGGCGTAGTGTCTGTAAGATGATATTTGATTCGGTAATAGGCTGGCTTTATATGCTGCATCAATTTATGAAGCAACTGTTTCCTTTCCTGAACACGGATACAAGCTACTTTCTCAAAAAGACTGAGCATACTATCCACAGCTGGATATAGGTCTGGAAATGTATCCGCCGCTTCCATATGAGTTGTTATCACATTGGCAGACAACAGATGGAGTGTGATAAAAAGTCTCTCTGCTTCTGGCAACCCTTCCTGATCAAATAATAATTCCTCCGCAGCTTGATATTCTTTCGTACCTGCCAATTCCTTATTACTAATAGGAGAATCAGTTAAGCACTTACCTTTTCGAATCCGCTCTAGAATCAAGAATAATGTAATTGGCATCGTCTTCATTTTCTCATCTGTGAATTTGATAGATAGTTTTTGCTCTACCTGTTCAATTCTACTGCGGAAGTCATACAAGCAATTTTCTTCCAATTCTAAAACATCCATCAAAATGGAAAGTCCACCGTCCGTCCCGATCAGTTCCATCAGAGTGGACATCAAAGCCTTCCGAATCTGCATTTCATTGCCCTCTATATGGTAGCCTTGCTTTCGTGAATATCGAATTTGTAATTGGAAGGGTTCAAGCTGCTTCTGCAGGCTTCTTAAATCTCGAAGAATTGTATTTCTGCTGATATCCAACGAAATAGAAAAATAATCCAGTGAAAGGTCGTCCTTACTTACCAGCATACAAAGAAGCAGATGCATACGTTGACGGACAGACAATATGGAAGAATGACTTTGCTCAACAGACTCCTTCACAAGGTTTAGCGTTGTAAATACTTTTTCGTCGATAAGGAAATAGCCTTGTGAAGTTCTCTCGATCAACGGCAAGCCCATTTGTTTGAGCCAGCTATTGATCTTATTAATGGTGTAGCCTAACTGTCTTTTTGAAAGGTCGAATCTTTTTTCAATTAAGTTACTCGATACACTTGGATTACTGAGTAAAGCATCCAGGATAGCTGCGTTACGTTCATTAAGATTCATCAAATCCTCCTTTCTATAAATAGCTTAGCATGCGTCCCACATTTGTGTATGCGCTTTCATTATCATCAATGGGAGAATGAATGTACAGCATGAGACGGAACCCCATCTTTATATGATTTGATTGCACATAAAAAGGCTTCATCAGCACCTAAGCACTGATGAAGCCTTTAAATGATACTATCTTCTCGTTCTATTCAGTTCATTTGCGTTCTGATCGTTTGTATTTGGTTCTGCATGCAAACCGTCATTTGGTTTGTCGGTTGCATATAGACCATCTGCCGTCAAGCCTTTTTCTCCTTCTGTTGCATGGTCACTTCGATCTTTTGGAGTTGCTGTGCTGGCAGCAGCAGTAGGGTTTACAGGTTTATTTTCTGCATACAGCAATACTTTCCCTGCTTTTAGTTCATCAGCATAACGGTCTTTCTCCGTTTCTGAAAGACTCAGGTTCTTCAGGACTTTCTCTTCTGGATCTTCACTGGAAAAGAAGGACGCGAATTTTGTGCCAAAGGAACCATTTGCTTCCTTATAATGAACATCTCTCTTATTTCCTAGAATACTATTATCAGGTTTTCTATCTACAATGACCGTGATATCCTCTTCCGGTACGCCAGCAGAGATCAATTCATTTACTCGTACAATTGCATCGCTCTCATTGATGAATGTTTCGATTGTATTTGTATTAACCATTATTTTTGCCTCCTATTTAATTTACGTTCTGGTAAATACGAAAGCACTAGATGGTTATTACATTCCCGCTCCTCTTCTAATGAAACATAAAAAGCACTGCCCGGCTGGAACAGTGCTCTTCATATTAAGCAAACTTCAATAATGTATACTTTTTCTTTCCGCGGCGGATGATGATGAATCGTTCGTCGATTCGATCCGATTTTGTAAGAACACGGGATACGTCTTCTTCTTTTTCTCCGTTGATTCGGATTGCACCATTAGAGATATCTTCCCTTGCCTGGCGTTTTGAAGAGGAGATTCCTGCTTCCACTAACATATCAACAAGCGGTTTGTCTTCGTCGGCTGCCGTATGAGACGGGACATCCTTGAAACCTTGTTCGATTTCAGCACCATTCAGGGAAGCAATATCTCCGCTGAATAAAGCCTGTGAAATCTTGATTGCCTGCTCCAATGCTTCTTTACCATGTACAAGCGTTGTCATCTCTTCCGCCAGCTTCGTTTGAGCAAGACGTTTTTCCGGCTCATTTTCCACGCTTTGTTCATACGTTGCTATTTCCTCAAGGGACATGAAAGTGAAATATTTCATGAACTTGATTACATCGCGATCATCTGTGTTGAACCAGAATTGGTAGAATTCATAAGGAGTTGTACGTTCTGGGCTTAGCCACACAGCTCCCCCAGCTGTTTTACCGAACTTTGTCCCGTCAGCTTTCGTAATAAGCGGAACAGTTAGGGCAAATGCCTTATCCTGCTCTTCTTCATTATTGCCAGCGTGAGTCCGGCGGATCAATTCCATTCCAGCTGTTATATTCCCCCATTGATCACTTCCGCCAATTTGCAGCGTCACATTTTCTTTTTCGTACAAGCGCAGGTAATCCAAGGATTGTAAGATCATATACGTGAATTCGGTAAAGGAAATACCATTTGCCAATCTGGACTCGACTGAATCTTTCGCCAGCATATAATTGACTCCAAAATGTTTCCCGATATCGCGAAGGAAATCAATGATGCTCATAGCACCGAGCCAGTCTGCATTATTCACTGCTTTGGCAGCATTTTCCCCTTCATCAAAGTTCAAAATGCTGGCAAGCTGTTTCTGGATACCTTGGCTGAAGCTTTCTACTGTTGCAGCATCATTTAAGTTGCGTTCATCAGAACGTCCGCTTGGATCCCCGATCATTCCTGTGCCTCCGCCGATTAGCGCTATCGGACGGTGACCTGCTTGCTGGAATCGTTTCAGCATAAGCATAGGAACAAGATGTCCGATATGCAAGCTGTCGGCTGTTGGGTCAAACCCACAGTACAAACTTACCTGCTGGCTGGATAGATGCTTCTCCAATCCTGCATCATCACTCGTCTGCTGAACCAGACCTCTGTCTTTCAAATCCTGTAAAATAGACATATTGACCACTCCTCACTCACATTTGAGAATAAAAAAAACCCCATCCCTAAAAAAAGGGACGAGGAATAACTCGCGGTACCACCCTTGTTGCAGTGTAAACTGCCACTCGGTTTGCTAACGGATATACATCCGTCCCCTGCTTGAACAGGAGAAGCTCCAGCTTGTAATTGGCAAAACAACTGTATACTGACTCGCACCGGCCGTCAGCTCTCTGCAACAGGGAATCGTTCCGCTACTATAACCTTCAACGCAATATTTTATAATGACTGTTCCTACATTATTACCATATGCTTGATTAAAATGCAACACGGATTTTGGACTCACTACGAAAATTGACTATTATGGTATAATAGACAAACCAATTCGGGGGTGAAATATGCAAATCAAAGCAATATGGACGAGAATTAGCAAAAGAATTGCGGAAGCTTGGAAAGCAGGCCGAATTCAGCGGAATTCTCGTATCACATATGACGTCATCTGGAACTTATTCCTCTTTTTCCTGCTTATAGCTGGCGTCGGAATTTTCTTTGCTGCTGGGGCCGGTGCAGGTTATTTTGCATCACTTGTGAAAAATGAGCCTGTTCGTTCCTATGACTCTATGAAAGAAGATATCTACAATTACGAGGAGACCTCTTCCATCTTCTTTGCTGATAATGTTTTCCTCGGCAATATCAAAACTGACCTTTATCGTGAAGATGTGAAGCTGGATGACATTTCTCCATATGTCATCAATGGAATAATCGCAACGGAGGATGATAATTTTGAAACGCATGATGGTGTTGTGCCGAAATCCATTCTCCGTGCACTGATGCAGGAAGCGACGAATTCAGAAACAAAAACCGGTGGCAGTACGCTGACACAGCAGCTTGTCAAAAATCAGATACTGACCAACGAAGTATCCTTTGAACGGAAAGCGAAGGAAATCATTCTGGCGATGCGCCTGGAAAAAGTGATGAATAAGGATGAGATTCTGGAAGCTTACATGAATATCGTTCCGTTCGGAAGGAATCTTTCCGGGCATAATATTGCCGGCGTACAGACAGCCGCTCAAGGTATCTTCGGTGTGGATGCAAAAGACCTCTCCTTGCCTCAAGCTGCTTTCTTAGCAGGATTGCCGCAAAGTCCGACGGCTTATTCACCGTTTACGAACAGCGGAGAGATAAAGGAAGAAACTGCCCTTCAGCCGGGTTTGAACAGGATGAAGCAAGTGCTTAACCGGATGCTGGATGAAGGCTATATCAACCAGAACGAATATGACGAAGCAATTGATTATGATATAACGAAAGATTTTGCAGAAGCGAAGCCTGCATCCGACGACGACTATGGCTATTTGACTACCGAGGTCGAGCAGCGTGCCGCAGATATTATTGCGATTCAGCTCGCTGAACAGGATGGCCATTCCGAAGAAGACTTGAACAAAGATAATGACCTGAAAAACGATTATCTTGAAAAAGCAGAACGAGATATTCGCCAAAAAGGTTACCAAATCCATACGACAATCAATAAAGATATGTATGTGGCGCAGCAGAAAATAGCGAAAGACTATGCGTATTATCAGCCTGATCACTGGGTGGAACGGACGAATAGTGACGGGAAAACAGAAACTGTTTCCGAGCCTATTGAAGCTGGATCCATCATGATTGAAAATAACACTGGTAAAATACTAAGTTTTGTCGGCGGACGTGATTATGAGAAAAACCAAGTCAATCATGCAACTGATACGAAGCGCTCAAACGGCAGTACGATGAAACCGCTGCTTGTATATGCTCCAGCAATGGAAGAAGGTACTTTGCAGCCGGGGAGTGTAATGGGTGACTTAAGTAAGAAATTCACTGTACCAGGCCAGTCAAAAACATGGAATCCTGGAAACTACGGTGGTGTATACCATGGACTTGTGACTGCACGAAAAGCATTGGAGGAATCTTATAATGTACCTGCAGCTAAAGCCTATAAATCGATAGTCAACCTGGATCCTGCCAGCAAGTACTTAGAGAACATGGGAATCACAACTTTGACCGAAGGAGATCACTCTCAACTTGCTGCTTCCTTGGGCGGCTTGGACTATGGTACAACAGTCGAGGAAAACGTAAACGCCTATGCAACATTTGGTAACAACGGAGAATTCACAGATGCTTATATGATTGAATCTATCACGACAAAGGACGGCAAGGAAGTATACAAGCATGAGTCCAAGTCGAATAAAGTATTCAGCCCGCAGACGAATTATTTAATGCTGGATATGATGCGCGGCGTTCTTGATAGCGGAACAGCAACCTATGCTAAATCACAGCTCTCCAATAAGAATGTCGACTGGGCAGGTAAAACTGGTACATCCCAGGATTATCATGATTCCTGGTTCGTTGCTACCAATCCGAATGTTACTGTCGGTGTATGGATGGGTTATGATAAACAAGATTCCATTCAAACATCAGGAATGGGATACAGCCAGCGAAATCAGCTGCTTTGGACACAGTTAGTGAACAGTGCAACCAAAATCGATCCCGAACTGATGGCTCCAAGCCAATCATTCAAGCAGCCAGATGGATTGACGAAGGCGTCTTATTGCGCAATTGGCGGCGGGAAACCAACTGATCTTTGTAAGCAAGCCGGAATGGTTAAAACCGATCTGTTCGATAAAAATCATGTACCAGCTAAAGCAGATGACAGCTTGATTAAACAAAACGGTAAAATCGTTCTCAACCCTGATTTTGTAAAAGAGAACGAATTACAGGGAGTAAGCATCGAACAGCTCTTCCCTAACAATGAGAAAGTCCAAAAACTCATTGGAACTGCTGCAAGCGGCAGCACTGCAAAAAAATCGGATGATGCAAATGGCACTGTGAAGACCAGTTCCGGTGCACCGCTTCCGCCAACAAATGTCTCAAAAGCAGAGAACAAGCTAACGTGGACGCAGTCAAAGACTGATGACGTGAAAGGATATCGCATTCTGCAAAAGCAGGGAAATGATTTCAAGCAGATCGGGTTCAGCGATCAATCCTCGTTTAATCTTCCTGACACTGATTCCACTTATCAAATCAAAGCTGTTGGCAAGGACGACAAAGAATCCGAAACAATTACCCTATAAAAAAACTAGCGTATCCGATTGGATACGCTAGTTTTTATTTTGTGGAATTTCGTTCGATGATGCGATGAGGAAGGATAACGTTTTTTTCTGATACTTCCTCTTTATTCATAAGTTTGGTCAATAGACGCATTGCTACCGCACCGATATCGTAAGTAGGCTGCACAACGGTGGAAAGTGTCGGACGGACCATCGTTGCAAGTCTTGTATTGTCATACCCTACCACTTCAATATCCTCTGGTACACGCAAACCATTATCCTGGAAGCCATGGATGACACCAAGCGCCATTTCATCAGAAGATACGAATACAGCAGAAGGACGATCTGCCAAGTCTGCCAGCTGTTTCGCAGCTTCAAGACCGGAATTGTACGTATTGTTAGCTTTTACGATGTACTCCTGTTTCACTTCGCCATTATTTTCCGTTACAGCGCGAAGATAACCTTTGTATTTTTGGTTATTCGTTTCAGCTTCTGCCGTTCCTGCAACGAATGCAGGATGCTTATGATTGTGATCGACAAGCAATTTAGTGGCTTCATAAGCTGCTTGTTCATAGTCGATAGCGACAGTTGGTATTTCGCCTGTTCCTTGCCCAGTTGCTGCAATGACGATTGGTACAGGGGATTTATCGAACTGCTGCAGCAGCTCATCGCTGATCTTACCGCCCATAAAGACGATACCGTCCACTTGTTTCTCCAGCATGCTGTTGAAGAGTGTCAATTCTTTGTCCGGGTTTTGATCGGAATTGCTCAGGATCATATTGTATTTATACATGGTTGCAATATCTTCGATCCCGCGCGCAAGCTCGGAGAAGAAAATACTGGAGATATCCGGTATAATTGCTCCGACTGTTGTAGTTCGTTTGCTTGCAAGCCCCCTAGCTACTGCATTCGGACGATAACCTAGCTGTTCAATTGTGCTAAGTACCTTTTTCCGAGTTGCAGGTTTTACGTTCGGGTTGCCGTTTACCACACGGGAGACAGTTGCCATCGATACGTTCGCTTCGCGGGCAACGTCGTATATGGTTACATTCATTGTGTCATTTCCTCCTATATACCTTACACGATTCCAATCACCTAAAGATGATAATAACAATTTGTATGTTTATTCACATATTCTTTACCCATTATACCAGAGTTTAGAACATTTCAGTAGAAAGAGATTCAAAAAACCCTTGATACTATAGGATTGCTATGATACCAGCTGTCAATTTCCGGAAGGGACACGACTGGCATAGCTGCTATGGGCAATAAGATCACGATAAAATGCATCAAAGCGCGGTAAATCCATTTGCTGGGCTGCATCAGAAAGGGCAACCGCCGGATCTGGATGAACCTCTGCCATGATACCGTCAGCTCCGATTGCTAGAGCTGCTTTTGCTGCCGGAAGCAGCAAATCACGCCGGCCAGTGGAATGCGTGACGTCAACCATTACCGGAAGATGCGTTTCTTGTTTCAGAATCGGTACAGCAGTAATGTCCAACGTGTTCCTTGTTGCAGTCTCATACGTGCGGATACCTCGTTCACAAAGGATAATGTCATTATTTCCGCGGGAGCTGATATATTCTGCTGCATGTATGAACTCAGAAATGGTAGAACTCATGCCGCGTTTTAAGAGAATCGGTTTCTTTATATCCCCAGCTGCTTTCAGGAGCTCGAAGTTCTGCATATTCCGGGCGCCAATCTGGATGACATCCAAATACTCGGCTGCTTTTTCGATATCCTCGGGTGCTACAATCTCACTGATGACAGCCAAATCATAAGTATCGGCAATCTTTTTCAATATCCGAAGTCCTTCTTCACCCAATCCTTGAAAATCATAAGGTGACGTACGCGGCTTGAAAGCCCCGCCACGCAGAAGCTTCAGGCCCTTCTCCTGCAACGATTCGGCAACTTTGGCTGTTTGCTGATAGCTCTCCACAGAACATGGCCCGAAAACGAACTGCGGCTCTCCATCCCCGATTTTCGTGCCTTTGATGGTAATAACGGTGTTTTCTGGTTTGCGGCGCCGTGATACAAGCAGTGCCTTATGCATCTCATCCTCCTGCAGTTCAAGGCTTGCTTTGAAAATTTCCTTGAACAAATGCTGAAGTGTAGCATCCTGGAATGGCCCTTTATTGTTATCGGAAATGACATTCAGCATATCTCTTTCCCGTACCGGATCAAAGCGCTTCGTGCCTTGTTTTTTCTTCACTTCGCCAATTTCCTGAACAAGTTTGCCTCGTTCGTTTATCAAAGCAAGCAGCTCAAGGTTCACTTCATCCAATTTCTGTCGCAATACCGTTAATTCATCCATATTCATCGCTCTCTCCCACTCTCTATCTAGTATATCCAGCTCAGGTAATTAGCAATCATTATAGCTAAAAGTTTACGCGCTGTCATCCACAAATAGTGTAGAATAATACGTAGGAGTGTCATCAGGCTTCGCGTTCAGTGAAGCTAAGAGTTCAATGCAGAAAGGAATATCGTTTTGAAGGAAAGAATTTTCGCTTTGGATATTGGAACTAGATCCGTTGTCGGCATGCTTCTAGAAGAAGATGCTGGTGTTTATACATTGATAGATTACGAGCTGGTTGAACATGATGAGCGTTCCATGCTTGATGGCCAGATCCATGATGTTGTAGCTGTCGCACAAGTTATCTCGGAAGTGAAACATAAACTTGAGGAAAAACATGGGCATCTGCATAAAGTATGTGTCGCAGCTGCAGGTCGTTCGCTGCAGACAAAACGCACCAAGATACAGCATTCGATAGCGGAACGAGGAGTTTTGGATAAAGAGCAAGTGCAGCATCTGGAGCTGAGTGCTGTACAGCAGGCACAATATGAAATCGCCCAATCAAAAGATAAGAGTACCGATTATTATTGTGTCGGTTACTCTGTTCTGTATTATCAGCTCGATGAGCAGGAAATTGGATCGCTCATAGATCAGCAAGGCAATGAAGCAAGTGTAGAGATTATTGCCACCTTCCTGCCGAAGGTCGTTGTGGAATCTTTGATATCAGCTTTGAAACGCAGTGATTTGGAGATGGATGCTCTTACATTGGAGCCAATAGCTGCAATCAGCGTCTTAATCCCACCATCTATGCGTCGTTTGAATGTGGCATTAATTGATATCGGCGCTGGTACGAGCGACATTGCCATTACGAATGAAGGAACAATTACTGCTTATGGTATGGTTCCAAAAGCAGGTGATGAAATCACAGAAGCAATAAGTGATCATTATTTGCTTGATTTCCATGTAGCCGAAGCTGCAAAACGTGATTGGGCTGAAAAAGGCACTATCACAACAATGGATATACTCGGCTTCGAACAGCAGCTGGAAGCAGAACAAGTCAAACAGGACGTAGGGCATGCGGTGGATCAGCTTGCAGAAGCAATTGCAGGATCGATCATTCAGTTGAATGCAGTCGCACCAAAAGCCGTCATGCTCGTCGGTGGCGGAAGCCAGACACCAGGACTGGCTGCACACTTGGCAAGACAGCTTGAATTACCAGAGAATAGAGTCGCTATTCGAGGAACAGAAGCAATACAGCAGCTTGCGAAAACAGATAATGTACCATCAGGTCCTGCGTTCATTACTCCGATTGGCATTGCCTTAGCTGCAAAACAAAATCCTGTCCATTATGTAAGCATACAGGTTAACGGACGCGTCATACGTCTATTTGACATGAAAAAACTGACAATAGGTGATGCATTGCTGGCAGCCGGGATTCAAGTAGCGCGTCTTTATGGGAAACCGGGGGGTGCCAGTATGATCACTTTCCAAGGAAAGCCGCTAACCCTTTCTGGCACACTAGGACAAGCGCCAGATATAAGGCTCAACCAACAGCCTGCAAATCTTGATTCACCGATCCAGGATGGAGACAAGCTGGATGTAGAAGCTGGAGTAGATGGCTCGCCGCCGCAAGTGACTGTAAGTGATATTACGGGAGATTTAGACCCGATTACAGTCTTTTATAATGGAAAAGCTTATCAGGTGAAACAGCAGCTGCTTGTAAATGGCCAGCCCGTCCATCCTGCGCATCACCTCAAAGACAGGGATGAAGTAAACATACAGCGAACAACAACTGTAGAACGCTTCTTGCATGAACAGCAGCTTCCTTTGCCAGCTTTGCCGGATGACACGGAATATGACGTCTACATAAATGATAAGCTTGTATCCATTGACTCGTTCAGTCAGGTGTTTACCATTAATGAAATTCCAGCCCGATTACGTGATCAGGTGAAAGATGGAGATAGCATCCGCATCCGTGAACGCAGATTGCCTACTGCCTCTGAGCTGCTTTCTCATCTGCAAACGGAAAACCAAGCGACCTTGACAGTTGAATTCAACGGAAAAACACTTAAGCTTACACCTCCAGCTGCACAGCTATATATTGGAGATAAGCCGGTGGAACAGGAAGAGCGGATTCCAAGTGGTACTCGACTTCAAATGCGTGTAGCTACAGATCAATTCATCATCCAGGACATTTTTCGCTTTGTTGATATAGATTTGACAAAGATCAGCGGGAACTTCCAATTATTAAAAAATGGAGACAAAGCCTCCTTCCATGATGCTTTGTCTCCACACGATAAAATCGAGCTGACTACTTAAAAAAAGCTGTACGCAATAGCGTACAGCTTTTTAGTGATTTTTACTATAACGTTTATAGTGAATATCGTGGACAAGACGGATCGCCGGACGAATCAAGAGAAGCAAACTGCCTGCTGCAAAAAGCCAGCAGCCTGCCGTCTTGAGAGATTCATATAAAAAGAAAAAACTGCCTACAAGAAAAATTATACCGATAAGAAAATCATTCAGCATGTACAGAATCTGATATGGACGCTTGAAAAAGATACCATATTCACCCACTCGGAGAACTTCTTCATTTTTACCCGATTTGTGTTCATGTTTCATGTATAACCCACCTATTGATTGAATCTTTTTTCCTGTTCCCGTAAAACGGTCTCTGTAATGTCATGGTGTGATGTATGCCAGATAACTTGATTATTTGCAAAAAGCAATGCCTGCGGAGATTCGTGTCTCACCTCATAGCGGTCTGCAATCGTGTTGGATAAATCCCGTGCTTCTTGGACATATAACGTGTACATCGGTATCTGAGTATCAAGACTGTATCGGTCATATTCCTGCTTTGCCCTTGCACTGATCGGGCAAGTCAGACTATGCTTGAGCACGTAAAATGATGCATCCCTGTTCAATACATCCTGAAATTCCTCTTGGCTTTGAATTACTTTTGCTTCCATTTTGTCAAAACTCCCTTCGGAAATAAACAGACTCCTAAGCAAGATGCTTAGGAGTCATATAATTAAAGATCCTTATTACGTTCAATCGTGGATTTTTGCTGTTCCATTTCCAATTCCCTTGCAGCTTCCTCGATTGCGCGTGCTACTTCTTCCGCTGCATCTTCTGCTTCCTTATCGTTTGAAGCTGTGTCATCTGCTTGGTCTTTGGATGTTAGATTCTTGACTTTGTCCTGTACAGTCTGAGAGGATTCTTTCACCTTATCAGCTACTACACGGGATTTCTCAGTGACAACATCTTTCCATTGTGCACCTTTTTCACTGTACTGTGTTTTCATTTCGCCCGCGCGCCCTTTCAGGGAGCTAGCTTGTTCCGTAATATCACTGCGTAGTTCTTTACCGGATTTAGGTGCAAGAACTAGAGCTGTCACAGCTCCTACTACGCTGCCGATGATCGAACCAATCAGAAAATCTCTTCCGTTCGTCTTTTTCGTTGACATACTGCATTGCCTCCTATCGCGTCGCTTGGTTTAATGGGATGTTTCTTTTACTGGTAGCGGCTGCTCTGTTGGCTGCACTGCAGGTACAGAGGCGACCTCATTTGCTTCATTCTGCTTCTTTTTCTTCCATAAGTCAAGTATAACTGAGCCCCATTTTAGTACTTGGCCAGTTTGTTCTGTATGCTGTTCTGCTGATAGAGCCACTTTGTTGGACACATTGCGAATAGAATTGTTGAGGCTGTGTACTGTATCACCGATGCCTTCAATTCCGTCAACAAGAGTGTTAAGCTTCTGCGCTTTCTCTCCGATGTCTTCTGCAAGGTGATTTGTCTTGCTGAGCAGTTCTGCTGTTTCGCTCGTAATACCCTGCATTTGCTTTTCGACACCTTCCAATGTGCTTGCTACATCATTTAGTGTGCGTGAAGCAGCTTTCAATGTTTTTGCGAGGTAGATTACTAAGACTGCGAATGCGATTGCTGCAATCAATGCAGCGATGTACCCTAGAATTTCCATAATGATTAGTCAGCTCCTTCTTGGTATGTAGTATGAGTAGTTGAAGCACATCTCATGCTTTATACTCCTTCGTCTAACTACGTTATTCCCCTGGTGTACGTCGTTAAACATAAAAGTATAAATAAAAAAAGGGAGTATTACTCCCTTTTTTAAGTGTAATGGATTATTGGACAGCTTGCAACGACTCTTCATAGCGAGCCTGGAATTTCTGTATGTCACCGGCTCCCATGAAAAGCAGGACACTGTCTTCATACTGCTTAAGTACGTTTACATCTTCAAGCTGCAGCACCTCACAGCCTGGTATAAGCTCCTGGAGGTCCTGGATAGTCAAATTTCCTTTTGCTTCCCGTGCAGAGCCAAAAATATCACAAAGATAAACGACATCTGCATTTTTCAGACTATCTGCAAACTCTTGCAGGAAAGTCTTTGTCCTTGAGAAGGTATGAGGCTGGAATACCGCAACAATCTGCTTATCTGGGTATTTCTTTTGAGCAGATTCGATTGTTACTTCGATCTCCTTCGGATGATGAGCATAGTCATCCACCAATACTTGGCTGCCGGCTTTCTTCTCAGAGAAGCGTCGTTTCACACCTGTGAAACCATACATTTCCTTGATTTGATCAGGTGTCATACCTTCCTGATGACATACTGCTGTCACTGCCAGTGCATTAAGAACTTGGTGGTTCCCGTATCCAGGAATAGTAAACGTATGGTAGAAGCTGCCTTCTATATATACGTCGAATGTCGTGCCATTCGGCTCTTCATGTACATTCTTGGCTTGGTACGTATTAGAAGCATCAAATCCATAATAATGAACTGGGACATTTGCTTGAAGGTCACGCAAATATGGATCATCACCGCAAGCAATGATACCGTGCTTCACTTGATCAGCTAATTGCTGAAAAGCCTGGAAAACGTCCTCGATATTCTGGAAATAATCAGGATGATCGAAATCGATATTCAGCATTACTGCATAATCCGGCTTGTAAGCCAGGAAGTGGCGGCGATATTCACATGCCTCAAAAACAAAGTAGTCACTCTTCGGCTGTCCGCTTCCAGTTCCATCTCCGATCAAATAGGAAATAGGGTGAGACTGTTTCAGTGTATACGCCAGGAGACCTGTAGTAGATGTTTTACCATGTGCTCCGGTAACTGCTATACTGCGAAATTTATCAGCATATGCACCTAGGAAATCATGGTAGCGGTAGATCGGAAGACCAAGTCGTTTGGCTTCCACGATTTCCTCGTGTTCATCAGAGAACGCATTCCCTGCAATAATCGTCAGATTAGGTTTGATATTATCTTTAGTAAATGGCAAGATTGTAATGTTTTTATCTTTCAGAGCCTGATCCGTGAAGAAAACTTTCTCCACATCGGAGCCTTGGACTTTCTCACCTGCATCATGCAGGATCTGCGCCAATGCACTCATACCAGATCCTTTAATACCAACGAAATGGTAAGTTGTCATAATAGGAACCTCCACATAGTAATATATCGCTTTTGTATGGTGTTAGTATAAGTATGTAAAGCGTTGTGTGTCACATATACATGAAAAAAAGCATACTAGCAACAGTATAGCATTTTGTCGGTATTTTATAAATGCAGAATCTCTCCTGTTACGCTTTTTACAGTATATACATAGCACCCTTTATTGGTGTCTCGGATAACAATACAGCCTGGACGGTCCATAGGACAACATCCAGGCTGTCATTCATTCCGCTTGAAGCTGAGCCAGCGAGACGAGTACGTCACGCGGCTTGCTCCCTTTCTGTTCGGAGATGACACCTCTCATCTCCATATGATCAATCAATCTGGCAGCACGATTGTAACCGATCTTGAAACGGCGCTGCAGTAAGCTTGCACTCGCACTATTGTGCTCGATAACAAACTCGACTGCATCCCGATACAACTCGTCTTCGTCCTCCTCGGACTCTCGTCGCTCAAGCAGATCCTCATGCTGGAAAAGATACTCAGGCGGTGCTGTCTGTTTCACATACTGCACAACCCGTTCGATCTCTTCATCAGAAACAAACGCACCTTGGATACGCTGAGCTTGCCGTGCTCCATTTTCGATGAAGAGCATATCACCTTTACCAAGCAATTTCTCTGCACCATTATTGTCGATGATTGTCCGGGAATCGATTGCAGAAGAAACACTGAAAGCAATTCGTGTCGGGATATTGGCTTTGATCAAGCCTGTAATAACATCCACGGACGGACGCTGTGTCGCCAGCAGCAGATGGATTCCGGCTGCCCGCGCTTTTTGGGCAATCCGGCAGATGGAATCTTCAACATCCTGGGGAGCTACCATCATCAGATCAGCCAGTTCGTCGATGACGATGACCAAATATGGCATCTTATCAGCATAACGTCCTTGCTTATCGAGTTTCTCATTGTAACGACCGATATCGCGGACTCCTTCGCCGACGAACTTCATGTAGCGTTCTTCCATTTCATTTACCGCCCATTTCAAGGCTGCAGTAGCTGCTTTAGTGTCGGTAATAACTGGTGAGACTAGATGAGGCAGGTCATTGTAAGGAGCAAGCTCCACCATCTTCGGATCAATCAGCAGGAATTTCACCTGCTTATGATTCGCCTTATACAATAGACTTAGCAGAATAGTATTGATACATACACTTTTTCCGGAACCTGTTGCTCCAGCTATTAGACCGTGCGGCATCTTCTGCAGGTTCGTCACAATCGGATTGCCGGAAATATTCAAGCCTAAGCCGACTGAAAGCGGCGAGCTGTTTCCCTGAAAATCCTCGGTCTCCAGTATTTCCTGTAAGCCGACTTGCTTCGATACGGCATTCGGCACTTCAATTCCGATGGCATTCTTCCCTGGAATCGGTGCTTCCATCCGGATGTCCTTGGCTGCCATGTTCAGCTTGATATCATCTGTCAGGCTCTTGATTTTACTAACCTTGACTCCAAGATCAGGCTGAACCTCAAAACGTGTGACTGATGGGCCTTGCATTGCATTGACTACGTGAGCATTTACGTTGAAATGTTCCAAAGTAGTCTCTAAAAGCTGACTTTGCTGGTCGACCCAAGCATCATTTTCGATCGTCTGTTCGACAGGATCATTCAGAAGATGCATCGGAGGTTTGGCAAAGCTCGGTTCTGTCTGCTGCGGGATATCCTGTACAACAGGCTCCGTTTTCTCCGGCTCCTTGCGAGTGGGCACCTGCTGATGATTTCGTTTATCTCTTGGTGTCATGAACACGTTGAAAGGTACTGATTTTCTCACTGTACTGCCAGTTTCGCGAATTTGGGAATTTGTTGTTTCCGTGCTCTCCTCCGCTTGCACCACTTCTTTTTCATCTGTTTGTTTTGATGATTGTACTGTTTCAACATCAAAAGTATCAGGCTGCGCAATAGACTCGCTGATCATTTCAGAATCATGGCTAGACGTATTATTTTCTGCTGCAATAGATGCTACTTCGTCCGGAACAGCTTCTTCTGCTGTCGGATCATTCGCAGTGTGCATATCTGTGCTATCCTCTGCTAAGTCCGGCACACGAGTCTCTTCTATCCTATTAATCGATTGATCCGGATCAACCTTTTCTGTTAAGTCATCTTCTGCTTCATTCGAAGCAGTTTCCTCTATAACGGCCGATCGGTCCAAACCAGTCTCTTCTATGCTAGCTGACTCATCAAGCTGAATAGGTTCAGCTTGATGGTTTTCCGTTGTTTCAGGAACAGATATCTCCTCGATCATCTCTTCCTCTGCAACGCTCGTATCTGCATCTTCTATAAATGATTCTTTAGTTAATTCTGCTGCCGCAATGTCCGTTTTTTCTTTACGTTCTATTACAGGCTTTTCAAGCGTTATATCTTCCACTGGAGCCTGTTCAACATGAATATCGAACTTTTTTTCTTCCTGTACTTCAGGATTGACCGTATTAGCAGATGCTGCGATTCTTTTCCAATCTGCTCGGTCTTGAATAGAAGCCAATGTTACAATATCAGCGACCTCTTCTTTCCGCTTGCGGAAACCGTATACAGGGGATGGGACTTCTGTCGGCTGGAAGGGTTTCTTTTCTTCCTTTGGTACCGGATTCTTTATTTCTGGATGGCGCTGCCAGTTTGCACTGGAAGGCCGTTCTTGCATTTTCGGTTTTTCAGGCTGACGAGGCTGCCGCTTTTCTGGTATCTTTGTATCTGGTTGGGCTCGATGACGTACTGGACGCACATTTGAGGCTGGCGGTTTTGCACTTCCAGACTCGTCCGGTATCATTGGAAACCGGAAAGCGCGTTCCTTAGGGTATGTATAAGCCATTTTTGCTTGTGGCTGCTGATTTGTCTGATACTGTTTCTGTACTTTCTGTTCAGAAGCGTTCCGTGATTTCAGCTCTGGTTCTTCTTCCACTACTACTTCGGTCATAAAAAAGTTGCTTAGAGCTTGCTTAAGACGCTCCCACATAGTAAATCTTCCTTTTTCAGTATAATATCTTCATTTTAGCAGGTTTTCACAAACCGTGAATAGCTTTACCCTAAAAACATTCCATCAAAACTTAAAAAATATGGCGGTTACTCGCCATTTCCGTTCCATTTACCTAAAAAAACACCGGATACGTTTGTATCCGGTGTTCATTTCCCTATTAAAACTCAAATACCTGGCCAACTTTATAGGAATCATCCAGCACATAAATTCCTTTTTCTTCCGGTGCATTCGGCAGACCTAGCTCTTTTTGGGAGCAGATCATACCAAAACTATCTTCACCTCGTAAATTGCCGGCTTTGATTTCCAAACCGCTTGGCATGATTGCGCCCACTTTCGCAACGACCACTTTTTGGCCTGCATCTACATTTGGTGCACCACAAACGATTTGTACTGTTTCATCACCAAGGTCGACTTGGCAGACACTTAATTTATCAGCGTTGCTATGCTTTTCTTTTTCCTTAACAAAGCCGACAACGAATTTAGGTGTGAGATCTACCTCAAACGTATCTTCCAAGTTGTTCTGACTGAAAATATCACGAATCTTGCCCGCGAAATCCTCATCCACCTGCACCTTGCCAGCTGTTGTGATTTTCAAGTATTCGGAAGCGCGGAAGATATTATAACCGACTAGCTCATCCTTATCTGTAATACGGACAACATCTCCGAATCTCTCTTCTTTAATGGAATGACGGTCTCCTTGCTTAATGGCGAGCAGCAATACGTCACCGATTCCTTGCTTGTTATAGAATGCTTGCATCTTACTTTTCCTCTCCCTTGGCAGACTCCGGTCTATTGCGAGCCATAATGAAAACTGGCTCTAATTTCTTTTCTTCATAAATGAATGGTAAAGATGTAATTGGTACGCGGCCTTCTGCGAAATATTTCATGGTTACCTGTGCTAATATATCATAACCAGTCTTATTTTCAATATCCGCCAAAATCAGCACATCCTGGTGAGGAACAGCAACAAGGACATCTCCCTTTGCATTGGCACGGAATCCTTCCAGCAGAGACTCGTTCAGTATGCGGCTGGCATCGTAGCCATCCTGCGTCGCAATAAAGTAAAAGGAATTCCCCGCAACCCTGTCTTCTTTCAATTCTGTGGAAAGACTTCTAGCGTTAAATGCTGCAATTTCCCGAAGACGTTCGATGGTCCAGCCTTGCTCTTCCATCATTTGTTCGTCAATGAGGCGGTACGATTTACCAAGGTCAAGTGCGTAATAGATTCTCGTTTCAGCCGTATGCTCCGAATATGCCATCTTCAGTCCGGCTTTCGTTTCCGAAGGGAATGAAGTGGCTCGTATCACTGGAAAGACATGCTGTTCATTCCCTTCCAAATGCTGCTCTTCATGCATGACACGCAAAGCTTCTTTGACATGCTGTTCGAGTTCATCCAGCGCTTTTTCGCCTCGTGTCTCATATTTTGCAATAATATTAGGAAGCGCCAGCGTCACGCCTTCGTTCGTATCCTGCCATTCTACTCGGAATTTACTTTTATCCCGATCATACGAAGTGCGCCAGGAAGGATCCTGCAAACGCTCCTCCAGTTTTTTCTTCATTTTCAAAGCCGTCATTTTCATAAGCTATGCTCCTTGCAATTATTGCGGTAAGGATTCGATGAAAGACTCGATTTCCTCTTTAGACTTACGATCCTTCGATACGAATCGTCCGATTTCTTCATCCTGGTTGAAGGCAACGAAACTCGGAATACCGAATACGTCATATTGCTGACAAACATCGATGAACTGGTCACGGTCTACATGAATGAATTCGAATTCGCTGTATTTTGCTTCGATTTCCGGCAGTTCCGGCTCGATGATTCGGCAGTCTGGACACCAGTCAGCAGAAAACATCAAGATTGTTTTGCCGTTTTGAAGTACTTCTTTTAGTTGTGCTTCTGATTCTAGATTTTTCAATTTTAAATGCCCCCATTAATCTTTTCTCCATTTTATCAAAGCACTGAACCAAAAGCGAATATACTGCGCAGCAGCTGTCATTTATCAAGCTGCTTTCCATTTATACATAGGAATGTTAGGGTCTGGCAGCAAATATGGGTCGAATCAATCAGTTAAATTATCAAACTTTTATTAATTTATTGTAAAAATGGGATGTTATACCTATAATGAAAAGGAGCACACAAAAGCATGAGGGGGAAATATATGCACACCATTCGACAGAGAATCCGCTTGATTATGTTCTCTTCACTGGCAAGTATTCTGGCACTTGGAGCATTCAGTTTTTATTATTTCTACCAACAGAATCAAATGTCAGAGGAAACGCAGCGATACCAAGAAGCCTATGTGTCCAGTCAGTATATCAAGGATGATATGCTCGATACTCTGGAGAAGCAACAGACATACTTTGCCCAGCCTTCTGTATCCAACGCCGAAGCTGTACTAGGCGCTATAGCCGGCATTGAAAAACAAGCTTCTACATATGAAGAAAAATACCAGGATGAAAAAGATTTGCAAGCGTACTTCACGCAAATCAAGGAAGGTGCAGCTTCCTATGAAAAGGAACTCGAAAAAGTCGCGAGTATGAATGAAACAATCGGCTACACTTCCGATGAAGGACTGCGAAAGATCATAAGTGATGCCTCGAAGAATTTTCGCAGCCTTGCCGAAAATGCAGGAAATGATGTCTCTGCTGCTTTGGAGAACGTTACGCGGAGCGAGCAAGGTATCATCCAGCCTTCAAATGGTGCTGCTCCAGATAAAGATGCATTCGATGGAGCAGTAGATGCATTCAAGACAGCGATTTCCGAATCCGATTTGGATAGTGACGCGGTTAGTGAGATAAACTCCAGTCTTTTGAAATACACATCAGCCATGTCCACCCTTTCGAACACACGCACCCAGGCAACTGAGCTGGCAGCGAATTTCGAAACAGCAGCTTTGGAAGTCACAACGACTGTGGACAGTGTGGGCGAAACAGCTATCGAACAAACTGACAATTTGAAACAGTCAAACGAAAGGACTTCTACCATTCTTGGCATTGTCCTGCTTGCTGTCATCATTCTTAGTTTCCTGCTCGTACTTTGTATCGGCTGGCCGTTAATCCGCGCCATCGCAAAATCAATACGTCAGCTAAAAGAAGCTACCGAAATTATCGGAAATGGTAATCTGGCTTACCGTGTACCAATTACCACAAAGGACGAGATGGCAGATTTGGGTGATACATTTAATCAGATGGCAGGAAAAATGGAGCAATCCATGATTAAAGTGAAAGAAGCATCCGAAGTATTGGATGACTCCTCTTCGTATCTGGCTGCAGCTTCCCAGCAGACAGCAGCTCAATATGAAGAAGTGAACCAAGCTATCGGTCAGGTGGCTGGCGGCGCGCAGGCGCAGGCTGCCCAACTCGAGGAAAGTAATATGATGCTGGACAAGGTACGCCAGGCTATTACAATGATGAAGGATGAAACAGCACTGGTCAGTCAGGCGATGAAACAAGCAGAGCGGGAAGGAAGCAATGGTATCAATCAGATGCAAAAACTGCATGAAACCTCTGATAGCTTCTTGACGCTCGCTCAAAAACTGACAGAAGAAATCCAAAGTGCTGTACAGCAGGCAAACCAAATTCGCTCCATCGTCCAAACAATTGAAGAGATTTCAGAAAGCACAAACCTGCTCGCGCTGAATGCTGCTATCGAATCCGCTCGTGCAGGTGAGCATGGCCGAGGATTTGCTGTAGTAGCAGATGAAGTGAAGAAGCTGGCAGAACGCTCCAAACAAGAAGCACAGCAGATCCACAGGCTTGTTGGCACAATGAATCAGCAGATGACCAATTTGGCAGAAGAAGCTAAAGCCTTTGATGCTTATCAGCAAGTCCAAGCATCAAGTGTTGAACAAACGACGAATGCATTTGATCGAATTCATAAACAGCTTCAGCAAGGTAATTCGAAAATGAAGGACATTTCTGCTTCTGTTTCAGAAGTCGCTGCAAGTAATGATACTGTTGCGAGCATGCTTGGCCATATCAACCAGATTGCCGATGAAGCAGCCGCAACAGCTCAGGAAGTAGCTTCCTCAAGTGATACGCAGGCCGCATCGATTGATATCCTGACAAACGCAGCCGCCCAGCTGCAGCAGCTGGCAAAGGAATTGGCTGTCGAGGTAGCTCAATTCGAATTCGCCTATGCTTCGGATAATCCAGCTGAATCCAGCGGAGTAGCAGATTCAAATACATCCGAATCCACTGTAACAGATGCCACCGAAACAGAAGGCATTGCTGACGAGCTTTTCGAAGCAGATCAGCAGGATTCCCCTGTCATCGGTGATGATAAAGATGATTCGCCCGAATATAAAAAGACGTCATAAAAAAGAAGGAAGCGGATATTAAAATTCCACTTCCTTCTTTTTATTTATCTCATAAAAGCTATATTGCCCTTTCAAGAGCATACAAATATGCTCAAACATAGCAGAGCGGGACATATGCCCATTGGTAAAGACGCCGACCGCTCCTTCTGTTGTCGAGATATCCTGCCTGCTTGTGAATGTCCGCATAACTGGTCCCAGTTCTCCGCCTGCAAGCACTGGTTCGGCGATGAAGTCAGGCAAAAGCAGTTTTGCACCGCTCGCGCTCCATACCTTGTCCCCGACTGCTAAAGCACCCCAGTTACATATATACAGACCGTCATCCATCTTTGTGACGCCGCCCTCCAAACCGATACCAGCAGCTGCTCCTTCCAGCTTGCTGCATGCTATCGCACGTTGGATTGCTCCTTGGCGTGTCTCTTCATCGCTCATCGGCTGTTCGCTCACGCCGGATTCAACCTCTGCACTTTCAAGCTCCCACCGAGCTCCGAAAACTGCTGAAACGGCCTGAACTTTGGCGGGATTTTTAGATCCGACTATCATTTTCATCAGTTGCGCTTCCTTTCCGACGAGATCAATCGTTCGAAGTAATAAGATCCACTGTCGACTGATCCGTCGCCCGTACAAGCTTGATCAGAAGCTCTTTTGCAGCTGCATAATCATCAACATGAATGATGCTTGCACTTGTGTGGACATAGCGGGAAACTATCCCGATTACAGCTGATGGAACACCTTCGTGTGCTAAATGGACACGTCCGGCATCCGTTCCGCCTTTGCCAACATAGTATTGGTAGTTGATATTATTGGATTCAGCAGTATCAAGAATGAATTCACGCATATTACGATTCATGATCATGGTGCCGTCAAAAATACGAAGCAAGGCTCCCTGCCCCAAATGACCGAAGGCTTGCTTGTCTCCGCTGACATCATTAGCAGGTGAAGCATCCATCGCATAGAAAATATCAGGCTTGATCATATTTGCAGCTACTTGGGCACCGCGAAGACCGACTTCTTCCTGAACCGTCGCACCAGCATACAACTGGTTCGGCAATGTTTCCCCAGCCACTTCTTCCATTAATTCCAGCGCCAATCCACAGCCATAACGATTATCCCAAGCCTTGGCCAAAATCTTCTTCTCATTTGCCATTGGTGTAAACGGCATGTACGGCAGAATTTGCTGTCCCAGCTTCACACCAAGCTCATATGCATCACGCTCATCATCTGCGCCGATATCAATCAGCATACTGTCGATGCTGGCAGGCTTACTACGCTGCTCAGGCGTTAACAAATGGGGAGGTGTAGAGCTGATGACACCCGGAATCGGTCCTTCGTCCGTCATTACCTGCACGCGCTGTGCAAGCAAAACTTGACTCCACCAGCCGCCTAAGGTCTGAAAACGAAGCAGACCATTGGGTGTAATACCTGTGACCATGAAACCGACCTCATCCATATGTCCGGCAGCCATTACCTTAGGTCCACTGCCTTTCTTTACACCAAAAATACCGCCAAGCTTATCCTGGATGATCTCATCCGCATAAGGCTTCAGCCTTTCCTTCATAAAAGCACGCATCAGCTGTTCGTTACCTGGCGCTGCCTGCAGCTCTGTCAATTGTTTAAATAAATCCAATGTTTTTTGGTTCATGCATATGTACTCCCTTTTTGTCAGACTATTGTATATCTATTGTAAACTATTGCTCCTCAACATGCCATAAAGGTTGTTTCGTTTTATATTTCTAAGGTAATAAGATATAATAGAACATAACTTAAGTTGAAGAGGTGACCAAAATGGGCGTAAAGAAAACAGTAGCAATCGTAGGTGCTGGCCTTGCGGCTGGATACTTGATCCAGAAGCAGATTGCGAAACAACAGAAAGTGACTCCGGAAAAAGCATTGAAATTCGCTAAAGAAGCGTTCAAGAAAGAGGGTCCGATCAGTGGATCTTGGATCTATATGAAACCGGAAGAAAAAGTGAAGCACGGCCTCACGTATACTGTTTACCGTGGCGGTATCTCCCGTACGATTGACGGAAAACCTGCTCAATACGAATTCTTCGTAGATGCAGAAACTGGATCTGTTATCGACGCTGTCGAATCAGCATCCTAATAAAAAGCCGCACCCCAAAAGTTAGTAACTTAACGTTTGGGGTTTTTTTTGTGAACTTTTTGAATGAAAATAGGCTTTTCTGACCCTTACCCCACACATTGATCGACCCCATAACGCAAAGGAATGTTAATATCCTCCTGTTCAAATCCCTCTAACCCGCCAATACGAAAAAAAGAAATAATATAACGTGCTTCTTTCAAGGCTTCTCTGCGATTAAGAGTTGACTGAATCTTAATCGATAATCCGTTTTCATTGATGTCCCGCTGACATAGATCTGTCAACATACTCAAATTATTTGCATCAATATCTGTAAAAGTAATTTCGATGTCTTTAAAAGCAGATCCAGCTAAAATATCCCGTAATAATGTAAGCGTGAAGCCATTGCTGCCAGCTCCGATAAACGCAAGCCCACTCTCTCCACTCCCTTCTTATATGATGACCTTTGTATAATTAATTTCTTCCCTTACCTAATGTGGGATTCGGATTGTTACTTTCCAAGACAGTCGTATACAACCCTTGACTACAAATTGAATCATCATATATACATACATAGCCGAACCTGAATTCATTCCACCCATCACATAAGTAAACAGTCTAACTTTTGAATCGGTCGCTGGAGAATATTAGCATAAAGGTACGCAGCGACATCTTTGCCTGGGAGCAAAAAAATATGAGCAAAGAGCATTACACTACATAAAAATATCCCGGAAGTCTGAACCAAACTTCCGGGATATTTTTATTGGTATATGGTTATGATTTCAAACAATCGACCTAATCCTTATTGCAGCTTAATTATGTTATTCACAATTTAAAAAGCTGGCTTGAGTTCGGTAATAGACCGTCCTCAAGCCAGCCAACTGGCAATATATAGTAACTTATTTTCTACACCCTACTTAAATAAAGCCAAGTTTTTTATTTGAATGTAGCGACACTGCGATAGATGCGGTAGCCGCGTGAAGAGAATTTCTCCTCATATTCTGTTTTCACATTTAACGGATCGTTCTCTGCATGCAAATCAAGCTTCACTTCCTGCAGAATCATGCCGTATCGGGAGAAACTAGACAAACTATACTCAAATAGCTTCTGATTATCCGTCTTGAAGACCACTTCTCCGTCATTTTTTAATACTGATTCATATTGCTCCAAAAAGCTTCTATATGTTAAGCGACGCTTTTCATGCTTATTCTTCGGCCAAGGATCAGAGAAATTCAGATAAATGCTATCCACTTCATTCACTTCAAATAACTCACGGAAATCAGCTGCATTTTCATTCAATAGTCTTACATTCGGAAGATCTGCTTCAGCTGCTTTTTCTACAGCTGTCACAATAATGCTTTTCGCTAGTTCAATTCCGATGAAATTGTATTCCGGATGCTGGGCTGCCATGCCAGTGATGAACTGCCCTTTGCCAGATCCAATCTCAACATGCAGCGGCTTATCGTTACCGAATAGCTCTCTCCATTTGCCTTTATAATTTTTCGGTTCTTGTACCACGATATGATCGTTTTCTTTTAAATAATCGTCTGCCCAGGGTTTATGGCGCACACGCATATGTCTCACTCCTATTTCTGTCCAGCCCGCCTGCATAGTTTGATGCCAAAACGCACACGCTATGCTCAGGAAGGAGGGGAAAATCGATGTCACTTTCCGTTGAAAACCAACTTAGCCTTCTTCGGGATATACTTAGCGAACATTGCGAATCCTGCTGCGGCAGCAAATCCGAATACGAGCAAATATCCCGCCTGGCACGTTCTATTTTATCTAATAAATCAACCGATCAGCAAGAGCTTCTTGCTTTGCTTCCCGGTATCCATTCGTACAGTTCTGCCGGTGAAAAAGCTGCAGATATCAATGCGCACATCACATCGAACAGAGAACAGCTCGAGGATTGGGTAGAGACCATCAACAGCTTTCAAGGCTAGCAGGACAGCTGATGCACTTCCGTAAGCAGCTGTCCTAATTCTATACTTTTGCGTTCCATGTTGTCATCGCGGAGCGACATGATGATACGGGCAGCTTCATACCAATAAATACGTTTTAAAAGTGCATCATTCAGCGGCTTGCCGTATGCTTTCATCCATTCTTCCCAGTCAGGATATGGAACGTACTTCCTAAGCAGCATTCCAATGTCAGCTGCCGGGTCCGCAATGAGAGCACTGTCCCAGTCTACGAGATACAGCTCATTATGCTGGCTTATCATCCAATTATTATGATCAATATCAAAATGACAGACTGCCAATAGCTGATCTGGCATCTCAGGTAAGAATTGCTCCATACTTGCAAGCACCTGTTTTAAAGCAGGCAGCCGATTTTGGAAGCCAGCTGCTTTCTCCCGCAGCTCTTCCATTTTCGTCTCTGGCTGAAGCGGCTTCTTACCCATACGCATCAGCAAGTTCAGCATCTCGGAGGAATGATGGATTTTGCTAAGTAGCTTTGCCACTCGAGGATCGCTCATTTCCGAGAAGGTCAGACCGCGTCCCATCAGCCATTCCTGAGCCGTAATGACATCCCCGTTTTCCATCCTTTTTGTCCATACCAGCTTCGGCACAATCCCTTCTGCTGAAAGTACAGCCAAAAAAGGAGAAGAATTGCGCTTTAGAAACAGCTGCCTCTCTCCGCTTTTTGCATAATATGCTTCTCCGGTTACACCGCCGGCAGGAGCAATCTTCCACTCATTTCCCAGTATGTGTTCTAACCAATTCACCGTTCATTCCTACTTTCCTAGTGCAATCGCTTTGCATTACTAGCTGTAAACAAGCCCAGCGTGACACAAGGCAAGTACATTCCCGAACAAATTCGACAGACATACTTAAGATTACAACATTTTCTATGGTTTTATCAATACGATAGGACTATAAAACCGTTTATTTAACTAAAAAATTCTTCCTTTTCTTCCTCTTCCCATTCCGGACGGGCTACAGCCTTCGTATATGCGTGGTCCAGCAGCACTTCACTGGCACGAAGCTGCACATGTTTAAGAGCTAACTGCTCCTCCCGCTTGGCCATCAGCCAAGCTGTATGCTTTTGACTGCCGATAAACTGTGTGTTTCTTGGCTCGCTTGCAAATCGAATTTGATTTTCCCTGCTCAAGACTACCTTTTGAACAGGAAGATCGATATCATATTTTCTGAGGATACCTTGTACCAGCTTTTCTGTTCTATTCAACGATAGCATTGGATTGAGGAAAGTAGAAAACTGCCCCTTGGATTCCCGCTTCCATGTTCGTTCCTCACTAGCCCAAAACAATACATCCGGCTTGTCCTCCAGAACGGAAATGATCTCTATGCCCAAAGGATGGATTAAAATCGTTTCTGCCTCCATTGTGGTCTGCTTTACTTCAAAAACAGGCTTATACATTACAAAGAAAGTGTCAGGAAATCGCTTCAGAAAGTATCTGAGAACCGGATCTTTTTTAAATTTTTGATCAAAGAAAGAAAATTCCCCAAGCGTGCTTGTAGCCCACTTTAGCTGAAAATCAAACAGCTCTTCCAAGAAATCCTGCTTGAGGATCTTTTCTGTGGGAGCCACGTATGCGGGAGCAGGGTTCGGCTGTTCCACATCTTCCTCTTTTTTACGGAATACATGATACCACGATTTCTTTTGTTCTTCTTCCTTTGCTTCGTCTGTAATAAAGGAAGCAGGAGCAGCTTGCTGCTGCTCCCATTCCCTGTGCATTTTCTCCCAATTCTCTTTTTTCAATTTGATGAATTGTCCAGGATATCGGTAAGGATGCTGTTCATAACGGGATATATATTCATGCAGCTTGATCAATTGCGCCACATAGGTTCACTCCTTTTCCAAATCTTTGACCAGTACTGGAACGTATTTCGGTCGTTTACCCGGTTCGATACGGTAAAGTGTTACCTTATCCACAAAGAATGGTACGGTCAAATGTTTATCCAGAAGCGGAAGCGGACCCTCCACCTTGCCCGATCCCCATTTCTTCCCGAGTGTTATATGCGGCCGATACGGTCGGTTCTCACGCTGGAATCCAGCTGTCATTGTACTTGCAGTCACTTGCTGATACAGTGCTTGGAGCGGATCAAATGGTTTTACCCCAGCCCATACAACACGAGGCTGCTTTGGACTGCCGAATGTGTCCACACCGGCTACTTCCAAGGAAAAAGCTTTACCAAAATCCTGCTTCTGCCAAGCTGACTTTATCTTATCCAGCTGTTCATCTGTTGTAGGCCCCAGGAATTGAAGTGTAATATGCAATTCCTCCGGCCTTGGCCATAGCTTCATTGGAACATACGCTTTCAACTCTTCTTGCCATTCAGCCAATGCTGCCTGAATAGATTCATCAGAACCTATACCAATGAAATAATGTGCACTCATGCTACTCCTCTTTTCCCTTTAGCAGTACCCATCATTCTCTTCACGGTAAACAAAATACCCACACCAATGAAAGTCGTTGCAGCAAACAATGCATACATGTGGTAAACAGTTGCTATCTCCAGTATCATCCCGCCCATCAGGTTGAACAGCGCATTACCCAATCCTGTACCGACTGCGGAATAAAGCGCAATGGCAGTAGCTTGTACAGATGATGGCGCAGTACTTCTGATGTAAAGCAAGGCAGCTGGCACATAGAGTCCGATCGACAATCCCTGGACAATGGTTGTAATGAAGATAACAGTAAGAGATGGGTCGAACATATACAAAATCCATCTTGCACCTGATACAGCTGCACTTAATATGACAACATGCAGAATGCTCATCTTCCGAATTATCCGATGAGCCAGTTTCATGAACGGCGCTTCACTGCCTGCTCCCAGGAAGAAAGCGATGCCGACAGCGCTTAGTGTTCCTCCAGCCGCTAAAATGAATGTCCCAAAATAGAAATTATTTGCGAGAATTGGGCCGAATATAAGGAAATTAGATGCAAGGAACAACATGAATGGTTTATTTTTCCTTAGTGTACGTAATCCTTCTTTCATTGACACTCTGGCTATGTCATAACCTTGCCGCGGAAATTTACGCAATGCTGGCAGTGCAAGAAGCAGAAACAAACCGTATGCTATGAAAATGACATCCACTGTACCTGCGAAATCTGCTATGTATCCTAACAGGAAGGAAGCAACCGCGAATCCTATAGCTCCCCATAGACGGATGTTCCCGTAAACAAGCTTGTGCTGCTCAACAAAGCTCAACGCCATACTGTCGGACAAAGGAATAACAGCTGCTTGGAATACGGCAATAGCCAGCATTCCGATCAGCAGCAATGCATAATGATCATAAAATAAATAAATGATTGCCAGCGCCGCTGCAGCAGCTAATGCTGCCGCCAAGAGACGCAATGGTTTCTGGGTATAATCGCTAAGCAGCCCCCAGACAGGCTCCATTACCGTATTAACCAATGGAATTGCCGCTACTATCAGACCAACAAGCACAGGATCCAATTGTTTTTCTTCCTGGAGAAAAACAGCAAGCAGCGGAAACAATGATCCATTGGAAAGAAAAGCTGCTAAATAAAAGTACTGAAAAGATCTGTAGGTCTGTTTAGTCGTTGCTTGCATTACTCGCTCTCATCCTTTGTCAGCAAATATAGTGCTTCTGCATAAATGGCGATGGAACGAAGCATATCTTCAACTAAGATGTGCTCATCCTGCTGATGGGCGCTGTCTGATCCGCCTGGGAACAGTGGACCGAATGCCACACCTTTTTTCATTGCTCGTGCATAGGTGCCGCCGCCGATTGCCAAGATATCGGTTTGATCACCTGTTTGGCGACGATATACATCGAGCAATGTCTCAACTAGCGGATCATCCTTTTCCACATATAATGAAGCCAAGTGAGAAGTTTCCTGGAATCCGGCACCTGCTTCTGCAAGCTGTTCAAACAATTTAGAAGTGACCGTATCATATTCAGATGTAACTGGATAACGGATGTTGACGCCAATTTTCCACGCCTCCGCATCTTTCATGCTGAATTCCCCAAGATTGAGTGTCAACGGACCTGATACATCATCTGCCAGTCCCAAATCAATGCCATTGCCATTATAATCTCCGAATTTTTCTATAAGCCAGCTTAGCTTGTCTGTCATATTACCGTGGAATGGAAGGGTCACTAAGAATTTGGCCAAGGCCACTACTGCATTGATACCTTTTTCAGGTGTAGAGCCATGAGCTGCTTTGCCGGTTAGGCTTAGTAGAATAGCATTTTCTTTGGCTTCAGCTTTACCACTGTACCCTTCTGCAGCAAGGAAGGCCTTGAAAGCTTCTTCAACCTTTTCCAAGCTTTCTCCGGAAAGAAGCGCCTCCGCAAGTCCTGGAACCATATTCAGAGCTTTTCCTCCCTCAAAACGGTCAAGTCGAAGCATGTCACTTTGTGCTGCTGCAGGAGGAAGCGAGATATAGCCATCGATGATACCTTTTTCTGCGTAGATAAGTGGAAAGTCGGCATCTGGTGTAAAGCCGGTATCCGGCATTTCTTCATGCTGGAAGTAATACGTCATGCATTGCCAATCGCGCTCTTCATCGGTTCCCAGAATCAGACGGATACGCTTCTTCGGCTCGTAACCTGAATCTTTCAGCAATTTAATCGCAAAATAAGCTGCTACAACGGGCCCCTTATCATCCAATGTTCCTCTGCCGAATAGATGATCTTCAGCCAGCGTCGGGTTGAATGCTCCATGTGTCCATTCCCCATCAGCAGGAACCACATCCAAATGACCAAGTACGCCTACTAAGCCCTTTCCTTGCCCATACTCGATATGACCTGCATAGCCATCGACATATTTAGTAAGGAATCCATTGTTCTTTCCTACTTGCAATATATACTGGAGTGCTTCGTCGATCTTTCCGCCAAAAGGCTGCTTGTCCGTTTTTGTCGATTCATCATATACACTCGGAATAGATACAAGACCTTTCAGCACTTCTACATAGTCATCCTTATAAGCAGATGCCTTCTCATACCAATTGATTTTTTCCATTTCCTTCTCCTCCTATTTTCTTATCAATAATTTTATTTACTTGTTAAGAATAGAATTAACAGAAAATTAAACCTATCTCCTAGCCATCTTTGCTTAATTATTGTAAAATACGGGTAGAAAGAGATTTAGAGCACCACCGATTCTTATGTAAAACTAAGGAGTGGTTTTTTGAATCAATCAACATCCCGAATGCTAAACCGTGTAAAAGCTGTCTATCTTTACATTAAGGAAAGGGACACAGTTTCTACTACTGAATTGGCTGAAGAATTTGGTATTACGGACCGTACGGTACAGCGCGATTTAAACGTGCTGGAGTATAACGGTTTAGTACAAAGTCCTCATCGGGGGGTTTGGTCAACAACCTCAAAAAAAGTCAAAATCTCTTGATTCAAATCGTACAACCTATGTAATACCTACCTATCTTAAGGCAAGCTGATCTGTACGCAGATCAGCTTTTTTTTGTATCCTGTATCAGATTGCTTAGCTCTTCATCAGAAAGTTCCCTGTATTCACCTAGCTCCAGATCTTCATCCAGTGCAAGGCTGCCCATGCGCAGACGCTTCAAATAGACAACCTCCATCCCCACAGACTCAAACATGCGCTTGATCTGATGAAACTTTCCTTCCGTTATGGTAACTTCGATTTCTGAAATCGGACCAGCCTCCAGTATTTGCAGAATAGCAGGCTTCGTCACATACCCGTCATCAAGTGTCACGCCTTGATGGAATTGCTTGATCGTTTCCTCTGTGACCTCTCCTTCGATTCGTGCATAGTAAAGTTTCGGTACATGTTTCTTCGGAGATAAAAGCTGGTGGGCAAGCGTTCCATCATTCGTCAATAGCAGCAGGCCTTCTGTATCCTTATCCAATCTGCCGACCGGAAACGGTTCGAATATCCGATCCTCCTGCTGCAGGATATCAACAACTGTTTCATCTCTTTTATCTTCTGTAGCCGAAACCAGACCTGGCGGCTTATGCATCATCAGATAGATGAATTCTCTGTATTCGACGGTTTCCCCATTCACTTGTACAATGTCTTTTTTTACATCCACGTGGATAGATGGTGATTTGACTGGGGAGCCATTCACTGTAATTGCTCCTTGTTTAAGGAGTGTCTTCACTTCTTTTCTGCTGCCATATCCCATATTGGCAAGCAGCTTATCCATTCTCATCATTTAACCCTTCTTCCTTCTCATTAGACGATCCAAGAACCCAATCCGATTACCGAGTACACGTTCGAGCAACGTAGACTTATACGAAAGAATCATATAAACCGCTCCTCCAGCCAATGCACAAACAAGAATGATAACAGCTGACGCAATTTGTCCATCCCGGAACGAAATCGCGAATCCCAGCAAATACTTAGTGAGCAGTACGACAACCGCCATGATAGCTGTAAAAATCACAATCAGGATTGTACGTTTGGTAAGCTGACGAATTGGAAATTTTAGTACATGCTTCATTTTAAGGAAATTCAATACCGTCGCAATACCAACTGCCAAAGCCGTTCCAATGATGGCACCTTTTGCTCCGAACGCATGCACAAGCGGAATATTGAAGAATATCTTCACTAATAATCCTGCTGTCAAACTGATGACGGAAAATCGCTGTTCATTTATACCCTGCAAAATGGATGACGTTGTCGTGAATAAAGCAAATAACAGCGCTACTGGTGCGTACCAGACCATGAGTGTTCCTGCGTCTATATCTGGATTTAGGACTGCTTCTGTACCGTAGAATGCTGTATAAGCTTCGCTGCCCAGTAATGCAATTCCGATGCTCGCAGGCAAAATCAAGAAAAGAACAATTTGTAATGACTGGTTGATTTGCTGTAAATATAATTTGCGATCATCGGCGAAAAATGCACGCGTAATGGCTGGTACGGCTGCCAAAGACAACCCGATCGACAATGTCATCGGAATAGTGATGATCTTTTGACCATAAAAGTTGATTACCCCGAAAATATCAACAGCCACATCACCCTGTCCGATAGCTTCCAATGCACGCGGCACCGTAAACTGATCGATGAACTGATACAGCGATGTTGCAATCCCTGTTACGACGAATGGTCCTGCATAGCTAAGCAATTCTTTGATGATTGTCCTATCCGACATAGGTGCTGGACGAACTGTTTGCTGTCTCATCATCAGTTCGAGATGCGGTTTGCGGGCACGCCAATAGACGTAGAGCACTGCGCAGGAAGCCAGTGCTCCAACAAATGCCGCGAATGTAGCATATCCAACTGCTACTGCGATGTTTTCATTGAAGACATGCAGGGCAAGATAGACACTAAGCAATAGGAATACAATACGAGCAATTTGCTCCACAACAGTGGAAATCGCAGAAGGACCCATGGATTGATTCCCTTGGAAGAACCCTCTGACGATACTCATTGCAGGTATGATGAGATTGGCGAAGCTGACTAGCTTAATAACATAAGCAACCGTTTCTGTCGTAAAACCAGACTTTCCATCACCTACACTCCACTGCGCAATCCAATCTGCACCAAAGTACATGATGAGGAATGCCACGACACCTGTCACACCCATAATGGTGAAACCCGTCTTGAAGACTCGCTGGCTTGTCCTATAATCGCCGAGGCCATTATACTTAGAAACGAATTTCGATACACCCAACGGAATACCTATTGTGGAGATACTAATCAATATATTATAAGGGGTATATGCAAAATTGAATAAAGCTCCCCCAGACGCACCTACCAGTGCATTGAACGGGATAACATAGATGATCCCGAGTAACTTCGACAGGAATGTAGCTGCTGTCAGCAGCAATGTCCCGCGAATCATTGTCGACAAAGCCATTATTTCACCTAACTCCTCTTTAAAATCCAATGAATCTATTTTATCATAAAGTAGACCTGATGGAAGAATTCCTTTGGATCCCATCAGCAGAAAGGAAGAACAAGTATGAATTACGATGTAGTAGTGATCGGCGGAGGTCCATCCGGACTAATGGCGGCCATTTCGGCAGCCGAGCATGGAGCTGCCACACTTTTGATTGATAAAGGAAAGAAACTTGGCAACAAACTTGCGATCTCTGGAGGCGGAAGATGCAACGTTACGAATAGACTGCCACAAGATGAAGTAATTAAGCACATTCCTGGTAACGGAAAATTCTTGTATAGTGCATTTTCTATCTTTGACAATTACGATATCATTGATTTTTTCGAGAATCTTGGAGTGAAATTGAAGGAAGAAGACCATGGACGCATGTTTCCGGTAAGTAATTCAGCTAAGTCTGTTGTACAAGCCTTGCTCAATCGATTAGATACACTTCACGTCCGTGTCCGGACAGAAACACCTGTAAAAGCGATTCATTATGGTGACCATGGGCATGAGATAATCTTAAAAGACGGTGAAAAAATCAGCACAGGTGCTGTTATTGTTGCTGTCGGCGGAAAAGCAGTACCACATACAGGAAGTACAGGAGACGGTTATGCATGGGCTAAGAAAGCAGGACATACTATTACAACTCTGTATCCAACTGAAGTGCCTCTGCTTTCCTCAGCAGCCTTCATTAAGCAAAAACAGCTGCAAGGTCTTGCTCTGCGGGATGTAGCGGTCAGTGTACTGAACGAGAAGGGAAAAGCAATTATCACACATCAGATGGACATGCTTTTTACGCACTTTGGTATTTCGGGTCCAGCTGTTTTGCGCTGCTCGCAGTATGTTGTAAAAGAGCTGATGAAAGGCAGGAACGAAGTCCATATTCATATTGACGCAATTCCTGATAAGAAAGCACATATGCTGACGGAAGATATTACTAAATTGTTGGAGGATCAGCCTAAAAAGGCTTTCCGCAATCTAGTGAAAGGTATCGTACCCGAGCGGTATCTGGATTTTCTATTAGAACAAGCTGCAATAGTTCCGGATACGAAAGCAGCAAATATTTCCCGGGAAAATGTGCAACAGTTCGTCAGCTTGATCAAAGGCTTTACTTTCCCTGTAAATGGTTCACAGCCTATAGAAAAGGCCTTCGTTACTGGAGGAGGCGTTTCTGTAAAGGAAGTTGTACCGACAACGATGCAATCTAAGTTTATGCATGGATTATATTTCTGCGGAGAAATCCTGGATATTCATGGATATACCGGAGGTTATAACATAACCTCTGCCATGGTGACTGGCAGAGTAGCTGGTATGCATGCAGCTTGGGAAGCTGCTTCTGTTACAAATTAAAATAAAACCCTCCATCTTTCGGTGGAGGGTTTTTGCTATTGATATATTTACTTGTTCGATAACCTGGCCATGAGTATAGTATCATGATATTTGCCGTCACTTAATTTTTTATCATCTTTCAAGCAGCCTTCGGTCTTAAAACCGTATTTTTCGTACAAACGAATGGCTCTATCATTTGATGCAAGAACTGATAAATTGATTTTATGTATTCCTTGATTTTCCGACCACGCAATAAGCCTCTCAAGCATTTGTCTGCCTAGACCGCATCCCCAATACTCTTTCAATATAGCAATTCCGAATGTAACTTGATGTGATAGCCGTTTCAAACTATTTCCTTCACATCTGCAATAACCGATTACTTTTTCTTTGTCACAAGCAACAAGACATAAATTGGTCATTTCCTTTCGATCCTTCAAGATCAATTCTTCAAAATCTTCTGGATATAGATAGCCCTCTCCTTCTTCCCTATCCATATATTCTGTTTCACCATCTGTTCTCACTCTCAGCCAGGCTAAAGCTTCGGCATCTTTTAACTCTGCTTCCCGGATGGTAATATCTCTTTGAATCATCTCTCATCCCTCCATCCCCTTTTCTACAGCAAAAAATCCCTAATCAATAAGGATCAGGGATTTCATCTTGCCTGGCAGTGTCCTACTCTCACAGGGCGAACCCAACTACCATCGGCGCTGAAGAGCTTAACTGCTGTGTTCGGCATGGGAACAGGTGTGACCTCTTCACTATTACCACCAGACAATGCAAGAATTCAATTGAATGAACCCTCAAAACTAGATAAGAAACATGTCCTGCCAGACATTTCATGCGGCCAAGCACCGGAGTGCTTGGACTTTGGCGTTGACTTACTCGTCAGATCCAGCTCCGGGAACCAGAAACTCCAGCCTAAGCGATAGCCCTGCAAGGGTAAAACCACCCTTTCCGGCCTCTCACTTATACCTGCGTTTCTAAGCGGTTCCCTCCGCTTTTCGTTTTAGTTAAGTCCTCGATCGATTAGTATTCGTCAGCTGCACGTGTCACCACGCTTCCACCTCGAACCTATCTACCTCA